>NZ_LT546027.1:231861-245755 GCF_900078305.2 Corynebacterium bouchesdurhonense | reverse complement strand
CGCCCCGACGTCACCAACGCCGCCACGTTCGCCCAATTCATCACGCACTGCACCACCACGGAGACCCTCTCGGTCACCGCGAAACGACTCGGCGTGAGCCGCTCCACACTGAAACGGCGTTTCACCTGGTGTTGGCTCGTTGACGTGCCTGATCCCACCATCAGTCACACCGGGCGCGTCTACGACCAGATCTTCATTGACGGCACCTACACCGCAGGCGGGTGCCTTATCGTCGCCGCAACTAGCGACCACGTCATTGCCTGGCACTGGTGCTACCGGGAAACCAGTCGCGACTACCAACACCTGCTCTCACGTATCCCCGCCCCCTTGATCGTTGTGCTCGACGGTGGGCAAGGCGCAGCAAGCGCGATCAAAACGTGTTGGCCAACTACCAAAGTGCAGCGTTGCTTAGTTCACGCTCAACGCGTTGTGCGCCGCCACACCACCTCGCGCCCGCGCACCGACGCAGGACAAACGATCTACCGGCTGGCGCTCAACCTCACCCAGATCACCACATTGGACCAGGCCGCCACCTGGGGTGGGCAGCTGCATGAATTCTCCACCATCTACCAAAAATGGATGAACGAGAAAACCAGAAGCAAAGACCCCGCAACCGGAATGTGGGTCACCACCTGGACCCACGCAAACGTGCGCAAGGCCTACAACAGCCTCAATCACCTGTGGCGAAACAACCTGCTGTTTGTCTACCTCGACCCACCCGAAGGCGTACTCGATCCCGCCCGAGTCAAAGCCACAACCAACAGTCTTGAAGGCGGGATCAACGCCCAAGTCAAAGCACTTGCCCACGCCCACCGCGGGCGCACCAACGAGCACCAACGCCGCATGCTCGACTGGTGGCTGTATCTGAAAACAGAACTGCCTGACGACCCCATCAAGATCGCCAGACAGTCCAACTGGGGAAAGGATCAACTCGCCAAAGTCCAGATCCTGACCCACGACGAGAACCGCGCCGACCACGAAACAGGACGACCAGCCCTCTACGACAACGCTATCGACACCAACTACAACCACTCAACAGGCATCCAAAAAGGCCAGATCTAACCCCAGCGACACGCCGACGCCAGACACACTTTTTGACCCTTAACCCGAAACCGCCGCCGGGATCCGGCGGCGGTTTCATCTTGCTCCTCCAACTGGGCTCGAACCAGTGACCCTTCGATTAACAGTCGAATGCTCTGCCAACTGAGCTATGGAGGAATATTTCCTGTTGCACTGTCGCTCTGTGCAACGGATCTAAAGATTAGTGGGTTGAGCGGAATCTGCAAAATCTGCTGGTGAATCGCGCTTTCGCGCATCGGTGCTCGCCAAGGAACCTGGCTAAGGAACCTAGCCGTGGAACCTATGCGCCGGCACTTCTGCGGGCTACAGTGTCTGGCATGAAGAAGCCAGTGCTCGCCCTTGTCACCGCCGCAGCTGTGGCCGCAACCCCGGTCGTGGCTCCCTCCCCAGCGTTCGCCGCGGATGCCGGCGCGGAGTCCAGCGCCGATGCAAGCTCTGCCTCGCCGTCAACCGGGGGCAGCTCGCTGAGCCCGGCGGGGGTCGCGGGCGTGGTTCTCGGGGTGCTGGCGCTGGCCGGGGCCGGGGCGGGCGTGGCGGTGCAACGCGGACTCATCCAGCTGCCTGCGCTGCCGCAGCTTCCCGGGATAGATGCGCAGGCGGTGGCCAAGCGCTTTGGCGTGCACGTGCCGGGCCAGCCGGCTCCGGCACCCGCCCAGCGAGGCGCGTGCTCGCCAGCCACCTTCGACGCGCTGGTTCCGGGCTGGCCGAACTTCACCGGCACCACGGTGACCTACTGCGATGGCCAGTGGGCCACGGCGGGCGCCAACCAGACGGATTGGAGCGAATCGTTCCGCCACCACAACGGCGGCTGGTCCCGCATCCAGCCGGCGGGGCAGACCCGCACGGGGGTCAAGTGCTACGACGGCGCGGCGCTGCGCCAGCAGGGCGCCCCGCAGGCGTTCCTGAACAGCCTCGTGGTCTGCCGCTAGGCCCGCGGGAGCGTCACCGGTGGATCAACGCAGGGACCTGCTGTGGCAAACAGCCATCGGCTTCGTCGGCTTTTTCGCCTTCCTCGCGCTCGCGCAGGCGGTGATCAACGTCTTCAGCCCTAACCCGGCAGTTTGGCCGGGGATCCTGGCCGGGTTGCTGGTGCTGGCGACCTGGCTGCTTGTGCGCCGCTGGCGGTCGCTGCGCCGGGGCGGGGCGGGAGCCCGGCCCCCGCACGCGCGATAGGCTGCGCGATAGGCTGGGGCGCATGAGCCTGATTGCCCCGCACGTCGCCAACTGGCCCGTGGACAACGCCTCCGCCGCCCTCATCCGCCTCGGCGGGGACGGGCGGGTTGAAATGGTGGACACGTACGGCGACCCGGACCGCACCTACGAACTGGCCAGCGTGACCAAGCTGCTCACCGCCTACGCCGTGCTGCTCGCGGTGGAGGAGGGCGCGTTCGGGCTCGATGACGCGCTCGGGCCCGAGGGATCAACCGTGCGCCACCTGCTCGCGCACTCGTCCGGGGTCGGGTTCGATACCCGCGAGCCGCAGAAACCGGTGGGGGAGCGCCGCATTTACTCCTCTGCGGGGTACGAGATCCTCGCCGACCATGTGGAGGCCACCACGGGCATCGCCTTCGCCGACTACCTGCGGGAGGGCGGGCGTCGTTAAGCAATATGCTCTCCTTCGCCACGGAACTCCTCCGCCCCGCGCTGCTGGCTGAGCAGACGCTGCGGGAGGCGCGCACGAACCAGTTCGGGGACCTACGCGGCGTGGTACCGGGCTACGGCATGCAGAAGCCGTGCCCGTGGGGGCTGGGCTTCGAGATCAAGGGGGCCAAGCGGCCGCACTGGACCGGCGACGGCATGCCGGAGGACACCGTGGGCCACTTCGGCATGGCCGGCACCTACCTGTGGGTGGCGGACGGGTGCGCGATGGTGGCGCTGACGGACCGCGAGTTCGGGGACTGGGCGAAGCCGCTGTGGCAGGAGACCAACACCGCTATTTGGGAGGCGCTCGGCGCGTAGGCCCCGGCTCCGGGCCACTAGTATCCGGCGCATGGACGTCTCGGAGAATGTGGGCAACCTCTACTTCATCCTCGAGTACACGGGTGTGGCGCTCGCGGCCACGGTCGGTGGCACGGTGGCGAAGCGGATGAACTTCGACATCGTCGGCTTCGCCTTCGTGGCGCTGATTTCCTCGCTCGCGGGCGGCCTGACGCGCGACGCGATCCTCAACTCCGGCCCCGCCGCCGCGCTGACCAACCCCGGTTACCTCATTACCGCCACATGCGGCGCGCTGGTGGCGTACTTCGTGCGGCTGGAGGGGGAGTTGTGGGAAAAGTTCCGCTTCTACGCGGACGTCGTCACCGTGGGTGTGTGGGCGGTGGGCGGCACGCTGCGCGGGTTGGAGGCGGAGCTGAGCTGGGTGCCGTGCATCCTCCTGTCGATTCTCACCGCCGTGGGCGGAACGATGGCGCGCGACATTGTGCTGCGCCGCGTGCCCAGCCTGTTCACCGAGCAGAAGATGTACGTGTTCCCGGCGGTGCTCGCCAGCGTGATGATGCTGGTGTTCAACCACTTCGGCTGGGTGTGGCAGGGCATGCTCGCGTCGGCCATTGCTGCCCCGGTGCTGTCCATCGCCCTCTACTTCGGAGCGAACCACCTCCCGCTGTTCAAGGGCCGGAAGGGGGAGCGCCCGCTGGAGGAGAAGCTCGCCCGCGCGCTATTGCTTGGCGACGCCCCCGGGGACGCCGACGATACCGCCGCCAATACCGACTCCTCCAACGAACAGACGCCGTCGCCGGACCGCGTGATCGAGGCGCTCGAGGGCGCCTCCGACGAGCAGCTGATCAACGCCCTGCGCACGTTCTTGGTCAGCGAGATCCGTGAGCGCACCGAGACGGCGCCCTAACCTTCCAGTTGAGGTCGAATAATTAGGGGGATCAACCGGCGGTTGAGGGTTGTCCTGGTGGCCAGTGTGGCGCATGATCGGCCGCGAGGTACACGAGACCTCAAGAGGCCGTTGGGGAAGACGAACCTCTCGTCTCGCACCTGTCCGCCCCGCCTAGTCACCGGGGCGGGAGTCAGCTGGTGCGCCATGCAACCGAACGTCGAAGTACGTCGAAGTACTCGGAAGGTCCCCACACAATGACAACCTCTCTGCTCGCACCCGCGCACGCCCGCACGCGCGCCACGCCCGGCGCCGCGGAACCCGCCCGCCGCCACGCCTGGTGGTTTGAGGTGGAGGGGATGGACAGGGCGTACCGGGGGAGCGTCGAAAAGCTGCTGCTCCTGCTCCCGGAAGGCGCCGAGGGCGAGGTGTGGTTCACCCGCTGGCACCGCGGGGTGGACGGCACGTACTCGTGCCGCGAGCGGATCGTGGCCAGCGAGGCCGAGGTGGCCGAGTTCGAGCGCGCGCTCGCGTCCTTTACGCGGGGAAGATTCGTAGCGAGCCTCACGCGGCGCGCCTACTATGGCGCTCATGTCTGATATTTACCGCGTACAGAACCCGAAAACGAACGAGATTGTTCAGTCCTTCGACTTCATTACCGACGACGAGCTCGAGAACGTGCTCGCCACCGCGCACGAGGCCTTCGGCCAGTGGCGAGAGCTGACCTACGCGGAGCGCGCAACCCACCTGCACAAGGCTGCGCAGCTGTTCGACTCCCGCCGCGACGAGCTGGTGAAGATCATCGCCGAGGAGATGGGCAAGTCCATCAAGGAGGGCGACGGCGAGGTCGATGACGTGGTGCAGATCTTCAACTACTACGCAGACCACGGCGAGGAGTTCGGCGCCGACGAGGAGATCCCGACGGAGCAGGGCGGCACCGCCATCATGCGCAAGCGCCCGCTCGGTGTGATCGCCGGCATCATGCCGTGGAACTTCCCCTACTACCAGGTGGCCCGTTTCGCGGCGCCGGCCCTGATGGCCGGCAACGTGGTTGTGGTCAAGCACGCCGAGATCTGCCCCCGCTCCTCCCAGGTGTTCCAGGAGATCGTGGAGGAGGCCGGGCTGCCCAAGGGTGCATACACCAACGTGTACGCCAGCCACGGCCAGATGGAGTCCGTGATCTCCGACAAGCGCGTCCAGGGCGTGTCCCTCACCGGTTCGGAGCGCGCAGGCCGCGCCATCGCCGCGCAGGCGGGGCAGGCTCTGAAGAAGTGCGTGCTCGAGCTCGGCGGCACCGACGCCTACGTGGTGCTCGACGCTGCGGACCCGAAGGAGGCGGCGCGCACCGCGTGGAACAAGCGCATCAGCAACGTGGGCCAGGCCTGCACCTCCAACAAACGCATGATTGTCATGGAGGACATCTACGACGAATTCGTGGCTGAGCTCGTGGCCATCGCCGAGTCCTACACCCAGGGTGACCCGCTGAACCCGGGCGAGAACGAGTACTACCCGCTGTCGTCGCGCGACGCGGCCGAGAAGCTGGCCCAGCAGCTGAAGATCGCCGTCGACGCCGGCGCGACCCTGCACACCGGGGGCCAGGTCGAGGGCGAGGGCGCCTACTTCACCCCGGCCGTGATCACCGGCATCCCGGTCGGCTCCGACTCCTACTACGAGGAGTACTTCGGCCCCGTGGCCGAGGTGTACAAGGTCAGCTCCGAGGAGGAGGCCATCGAGGTGGCCAACGACTCTAACTACGGCCTCGGCGGTGCGGTGATGTCCGAGGACACCGAGCGCGCGAAGCGGGTGGCCGACAAGGTTGTCACCGGCATGATCCACGTCAATATCCCGCAGGCCCGCGGCGCGGAGCTGCCGTTCGGCGGCGTGAAGAACTCCGGCATCGGCCGCGAGCTCGGCCCGCTGGGCATGGACGAGTTCGTGAACAAGCAGCGCTTCTACGTCGCCGGGTCCGACTCCCAGGTGTAAGCGGAAGTGGCGCTGGGGCGCGCCCCCGCGCGAAGGCTTCAAACTTGAACCACCTGCGTCATTTTTGACGCAGGTGGTTCATTTTTGATGCGAGACCTATTAGCCCTCAAGTCACGGCAGGATTTACTCTGTTCCGAGTTTCGCTTTCAGCTGCTCCTGCTGGGCTTGTTTGCCGAGGTTAGTAAATTCTTCCCGCAGTTCTTTTGCGGATTGATCAGCCCATGACATCTCTAGTGCTGTGAGCAGATCTGGCCCTTTGCAAAGTACGTCTAGGTTCGCATAATCTCCCCTTTCTAATAACTGAGTAGCGATTTGCTTAACCCACTGTCCGGCTGCCTGGATCTGTCCGGTGGTTGCGTTCCAGTCATTACGGCAGCCAGGCGTCCTCCATTTGGTGTCGCCCGTAGCATCGTAGTGGCCCAGAATCCTTAGTATCATCAAAATGTAAAACTTCAGGTTGGCTTTCTCGGTGCGAGAGAAATCTGAGCTGCTGTCGAGTGCAGTGCGAACTAATTTGTCGGCGCGAGCGCTCCATCGAAACTCCTCCATAGAACGATCCTCGAAGATCTCCCTGTATTGATCGTCGTTATCGAGGAATGAAGATGGACGGGCTCGTGCCGTGTCAGGGCGTTGCAAAAACGCGGATAGTGCACTCTGGCTGAGTGAAGTAATCGACACTATGTCGCGGGGCTTAATCTTTTGATTCTTGTAGAAATTTTTTCGGCGTTCGTAGTACAGATTATCCAGTTTCAACGCTTTTTCGATGTCGAGATGAACTGGGTCTGTCGCCCGCAACGAGGCTTTTGGAACCATGGTTTGACTGTTTGTGGCTTTAATAACCTTAAGCTTTTCAGTTTCATCGTCGCTCGAAATGACGCGGATCATAACTGCCCGTTCATCGGTTTTAAGCTTATGCGGATTAGATTTAAAATAGTTATAAATCGAATATGAGGTTTGAAGGCCATTTACGACCTGAACGTTTTTCAGGGTATATGTTTTAGTCTGACTGACAGGCGGGGCGGAAACCAAGATGGTAATCCCGTTGTTCAACCACCAGAAGTCGGTCTTGGGTTCGTTGTCCTCAAGTGTTTCCGCGATCTGGTTGTTGACTTGGACTGCACCTTCGTAATCCCGTACGTTCGAAGCGAAGAAGTGTTCATTAATTTCGCCTGAATCGTTACAGAGAAAATCATAGTAATCCGCTAAGGTTACCAGTGCCACCTTACCGGTGCTGAGGTCGGCTTCCTCCATGTACCGCAAATCCGTGTCGTATGATGGCGTAAAGTCCCAGCGCTGCATCATGTAATCAACGCCACAGAAATGGGTGGGATCCACGAGCGCGTTAGAAAATATCCTCTTGATGGTGCCCTCTGCGATCGAGAACGATCCTTTTACATTCGAATGCGGATCTTTAAGAGAATCAGTGCAGTAGTAAATGCTGAATTTTAGAACCGGACGCTTACTCCTTGCTCGAAAATAGAATTCCTTGAACGTCTCGATTTTAGTTACTAACTCATCCGAAAACTGGCCGTGGAGTGGATTCTTTTGGTTCTCTTCGTCATCAAAAAGATATCCAAGTGTTGAGTTCAAGCTCTCCCCGGCTCCTCCCTTAAAACCATCTGTCTCTTTCGCTTGCCCAATCAATACTTCGAAATCGAAACCGGAGTTTAGTAATTTAATCTTCTCGGCATCGAACTCACTCAAGTCATCCGCGACCTGATCATTCACTGCGAAGTAGATCCAGTCCACCCCGCCGTCTGTGCCGATACCAGTTCTACCGTTTTCTAGCGCCTCTGGTTCGTAGTCGAAGTTTTTCAAGATGATCGAAGCGGTGAAAAGTTCATACTGCTCCGAGCGCTTAAGCCCCGGATAATCTGTTCGAAACTCTTCAAATTCTTTCTTTAGGTAATCGTAATCCCATCTTGACATGGCTTTTAGACTACCTGTAGACGGCGCACAACGGGAGGGTGTTCGTCGTAATCCCTTCCCGGTTTTTTACGAGGTTCTCCTTCCCTATCTATACCGCTCGCAGCTTAACGACGCCTACACCTCACCCTGCTCGTAGAACCCGTCGCCGAACGGGTCGCGACTGTGCTCCACAAGATTGGCCACCGAATCGACCGTGGCGGTGGGGCGGAAGGGGTAGCGGGAAATCTCCGCGTCGTCGGAAATCCCAGTGCGCACCAGGATGGTGCGCAACCCCGCCTCGAGGCCGGCCTTGACGTCGGTGTCCATGCGGTCGCCGATCATCACTGTGTGCTCCGAGTGCGCTCCAATATTGTTCAGCGCCGAGCGCATCATCACCGGATTCGGCTTCCCCACGTAGTACGGCTCTTTTCCGGTCACGGACGTAATCATGGCCGCCACCGCACCGGTTGCGGGGATGACCCCGTTGGGCCCGGGCCCCGTGAGATCCGGGTTGGTGGCAATGAACCGCGCGCCGCCCAGAATGAGGTTGCAGGCGGTGGTCACCGCCTCGAGTGAGTAGGTGCGGGTTTCCCCAAGCACCACAAAATCCGGGTCCGTGTCGGTGAGGATCCAGCCGATCTCGTGCAGCGCAGTGGTCAGCCCGGCTTCGCCGATGACGTAGGCCGAAGCCTCGCCCGCCTGCTGCGAGAGGAACTTCGCCGTGGCGGTGGCGGAAGTCCAGATCCGCTCCGGCTCGATCTCGAGCCCCATCCGCACGAGCTTCGCCGAGAGGTCCCGCGGCGTCTGGATCGAGTTGTTCGTCAGCACCATGAACTCGATCCCCTCCTCGCGCAGCGTGGAGATGAACTCGCTGGCGCCCGCGATCGGCTCGCCCTCGCGGTGAAGGACACCGTCCATGTCCGTCAGGTACGAAATGGTCATTGCGCCCGCTCCTCGATGTAGCTTGCCAAGTCGCCCGCGGTAGCGCAGGCCTCGTACACGGACTCGTCCACCCGCACGCCGAATCGCTCCTCGATGCGGATCGCCAGCTCGATCCGGTCCAGGGAAGTCAAGCCGGCATCGGCCAGCGGCGTCTCGGGGGAGGGGGTGATGTCAAAGTGATCGTCGACAAGCGATGCGAGCTCGTCGAACGTGTCCTCCGGATCCTGCGCGGCCGCCTCGAACGAGCCGAAATCCAATCGTTGGGAGAGTTCCATGGCACCCATAATAAGCTTCTGCGCATGATCCAATTCAGCACCGACCGCGAGGGGGACGTGTACCGCGACGGTGTGCGGGTGCACTGGTACGAGGCGGGGGCGCAGGATCCGTCCGCGCCGACCGTGCTGTACGTGCACGGCTTCAACATTTCCTCCGCCGAGTTTGTGATGCAGATGGATGCGCTGCGGGGCGAGGGGGTGCGGCAGCTGCTGGTGGACCTGCGCGGCCACGGCCGTTCCGAACGGTGCGCGCCGGAGCTTCTAGCTATCGACGCCGCCGCCGACGACATCGCGGCCGTCCTCCGCGCACGCGGCGTCCGCGGGCCGGTGGTGGTGGTTGGGCACTCCCTCGGCGGGCCGGTGTCGCTCTCGCTGATGCGCAGGCATGCGGGGGAGTTCGCGTGGGCTGGCAGCGTGCAGATCTCCTCCGCCGTGGAGCCGTTTGCAATGCGCGGTATGCCGCGCATACTGGCCGGGCCGCTGGGGAAGCAGCTGGAGTGGGTGGTGGACAACCTGCCGCGCTTCGCTGAAGGGATGCGCCGCGCCATCACAGACACGATCGCGCCGGTGCTGGCGGTGGGGTTCTACTTCCGCCCGGTCCCGTGGTCCGTCATCCTCTTCCACGCGGACATGATTAAGCAGACGGCACTGCCCACCTACGAGGGCTTCTTCCAAGATCTGCTCGAGCACTCCGAGCTGGGCGCAGCCGACGTGCTGGCCGGCATCCCCGGCTACATCCTTGTGGGAGACCGGGACCGCGTGACACCCGTGTCCCAGTCCCGGCGGCTGTGGGACATCTGGCCGCGGGCGTGGGTGCAGGTGCTGCCCGAGTCCGGCCACATGCCGCCGCTCGACGCACCCGGTGCGGTGACCGCCGCGATCGAGCGGCGGCATGTGGGTTTGGGGCGGGGGTCGCCGGCACGGGAAAGCCCCGAGTGCCAGTCCGCAAGGGACGGCACCCGGGGCTTCGTTTCACCCGAGCCGGTGTTACTCGGTGGCGTTCTCGGGGCCCTGCTTCTCGCCGTCCTGATCCGGAGCGGCGGCGGTCGGGTCGTCGATCTTCAGGTCTTTGGCGGCCTGCGCGGCGACGGAGCGGTCGATCTTGCCCTCCTTGGCCAGGCCCATAAGGGCGGCCACGGCCATGGACTCGCCGTCAATGTTGAAGTAACGGCGGGCGGACTCGCGGGTGTCGGAGAAGCCGAACCCGTCGGCGCCGAGCACGATGTACTGGCCCGGCACGTACGCGCGGATCTGCTCCTGCAGGTCGGTGGCGAAGTCCGAGGTGGCGATGTACGGGCCCTCGGTCTGCTTGAGCTGCTTGGTCACGAACGGCTCGCCCAGGTCCTCACCCGGGTTGAGCAGCTGCTCCTTGGCCAGCGCGGCGCCGTCGCGGGCGCACTCGGTCCAGGAGGTGACGGAGTAGATCGCGGCGCCCACGTTGTACTTCTCGGCCAAGATCTCCTGCGCCTGCAGCGCGGCCTGCATGCCAACGCCGGAGGCCAGCAGCGAGACCTTGTGCTCCAGGTCCTGGCCCTTGTCGTAGAGGTAGATGCCGCGGTGCAGTCCCTCCACGTCCAGGTTCTCCGGGCGGGCCGGCTGGTGCGTGGGCTGGTTGTACACGGTGAGGTAGTACATGACGTTCTCGCCGCCGTCCGGGCCGTACATGCGGTCGATGCCCTTGGAAATGAGGTAGGGCATCTCGTAGGCGAACGCCGGGTCGTACGGAATCACGGCCGGGTTGGTGGAGGCCAACACCGGAGAGTGGCCGTCCATGTGCTGCAGGCCCTCGCCGAACAGGGTGGTGCGGCCGGCGGTGGCGCCGACGATGAAGCCACGGCCCATCTGGTCGCCCGCAGCCCAGAAGTTGTCGCCGGTGCGCTGGAAGCCGAACATCGAGTAGAAGATGTACATCGGGATCATCGGCTCGCCGTGGGTGGCGTAGGAGGTGGCCGCCGCGATGAAGGACGCGGAGGAGCCGGCCTCGTTGATGCCCTCGTGGAGGATCTGGCCGTCCTTCGCCTCGCGGTAAGACAGCTGCAGGTCGTGGTCCACCGGCACGTAGTTCTGGCCGTTCGGGTTGTAGATCTTCAGCGTGGGGAACCAGGAATCAAGGCCGAAGGTGCGGGCCTCGTCCGGGATGATCGGCACGACGCGCTTGCCAATCTCCTCGTCGCGCATGAGCGCCTTGAAGGTGCGCACCAGCGCCATGGTGGTGGCAACCTCGGCCTTGCCGGAGTCCTTGAACAGCGGCTTGAAGGTCTTCTCAAAGTCCGGCAGCTCGAGCGGCGTGTAATCGAGGCGGCGCTCCGGCAGGGCACCGCCGAGCTCCTTGCGGCGCTCCTTGAGGTACTTGATCTCCTCGGCGTCCTCGCCCGGGTGGTAGTACGGCGGCAGGTACGGGTCCTTTTCCAGCTCCTCGTCGGAGATGGGGATCTGCTGCTTGTCGCGGAAGAGCTTCAGGTCATCCAGCGTCAGCTTCTTCATCTGGTGGGTCGCGTTGCGGCCCTCGAAGTTGTGGCCGAGGCCGTAGCCCTTCACCGTGTGGGCGAGGATGACGGTCGGCTTGCCCTTGGTCTCCAACGCCTTCTTGTACGCGGCGTAGACCTTGCGGTAATCGTGGCCGCCGCGGCGCAGTGCCCACAGCTCCTCGTCGGACATGTCCTCGACCAGCTTTGCGGTGCGCGGGTCGCGGCCGAAGAAGTGCTCGCGCACGTACGCACCGTCATTGGCCTTGAACGTCTGGTAGTCACCGTCCGGCGTGGTGTTCATGATGTGCACCAGCGCGCCGTCCTCGTCCTTCTCCAGGAGCTCGTCCCACTCGCGGCCCCAGACCACCTTGATCACGTTCCAGCCAGCGCCGACGAAGAAGCTCTCCAGCTCCTGAATGATCTGGCCGTTGCCGCGCACCGGTCCGTCCAGACGCTGCAGGTTGCAGTTGATCACAAACGTGAGGTTGTCCAGGCCGTACAGGGAGGCCATCTGGATCAGGCCGCGGGATTCGGGCTCGTCCATCTCGCCGTCGCCGAGGAACGCCCACACGTGCTGCTTGTCGGTGTCCTTGATGCCGCGGTCCTGCAGGTACTTGTTGAAGCGCGCCTGGTAGATCGCGTTCATCGGGCCGAGGCCCATGGACACGGTGGGGAACTCCCAGAACTCCGGCATGCCGTGCGGGTGCGGGTAGGAGGGCAGGCCGCCCTGCTCGCGGGAGACCTCCTGGCGGAAGCCATCCAGGTCGTCCTCGCTCAGGCGGCCCTCCATGAAGGCGCGGGCGTACATGCCCGGGGAGGCGTGGCCCTGGAAGAAGACCTGGTCGCCGCGCTGCTCGGCGTCCTTGCCGTGGAAGAAGTGGTTGAAGCCAACCTCGTAGAGGGCGGCGGCGGACGCGTAGGTGGAGATGTGCCCACCCACCTTGATACCCGGGCGCTGCGCGCGGTGCACCATCACGGCCGCGTTCCACCGGATCCAGCGGCGGTAACGCTTCTCAATCTGCTCATCGCCCGGGAACTCCGGCTCGAGCTTGGTGGGGATGGTGTTAACGAAGTCGGTTGAGGACAGGGCCGGCAGGTCCACGCGCTTCGCGTTGGCCCGCTCGAGGAGGCGCAGCATGAGGTAGCGGGCGCGCTCCGGGTTCGAGTCATCGAGCAGGCCGTCGAGCGAGTCCATCCACTCTTGGGTCTCCTCCGGGTCCGAGTCGTGGAGGTAAGACGCGACACCGTCGCGGATCAGCGGGATGTTGGTGCTCGGCTGGTTGCCGTATGCGTCGGTATTTTCCAGGTCAGGGTGCTTTTCAGTGTCAGCCACAGAAAACTCCTCCGAATTTGGCGCGTGGGCCGGCGGCGTGCCAGCTTCTGCGTAGTCAATAGGGTTCTCCACAATTCTACGACCTTTCAACGACTGCCGGCGCAAGGCCGCCGAATCGTCATACCTTGACCCCCAGCATCATGCGTGTATCGCAAGTAGAATGATGAAAATCACAGGCCCCATACCCCAAACTCGAAGGAGGACCCCCACCTTGGCTGGCTCTGGTGGAGATACGTACGCAGCCCGCTTCGGCGTCGCGGAAGGCGACGTTGTGCAGGAAATCGGCTGGGACGATGATGCGGACACCGCCGTTTCGGAAGCGATCGA
Source organism: Corynebacterium bouchesdurhonense (assembly GCF_900078305.2). GTDB lineage: Bacteria > Actinomycetota > Actinomycetes > Mycobacteriales > Mycobacteriaceae > Corynebacterium > Corynebacterium bouchesdurhonense. Next base: position 232,615 of record NZ_LT546027.1, on the reverse strand, counting down.
AGACGCCATTGGGGCTCCGCTTTTAGACGAAGACTCGGACGAGATCTGCGGCACCATCCTGCTGTGGCACCGGGACGAAGACGGGGACTTGGTGGACTCGCTGGTGGACGCGATCCGCAACCTCGAGGAAGGCGGCCGCATCTGGCTCATGACCCCGGGTGCCGGCTCGCCCGGCGGCGTGGCCCCCGGCGAGATCTCCGAGTCCGCGCAGCTGGCCGGCCTGGCCCAAACCAAGGCGGACCGCTTCGGCGCCTGGCAGGGCTCCCTGCTCACCGCCCCGCACGGCCGCAAGTAGCGCGGGGAAGGGCCGGGGCACCGGAACGGCGCAGCAGTTTTGAAGGTGCCGGTGCGCGTCTGCTAACGTTTTCCTATCCGCGCCGTTAGCTCAGCTGGAAGAGCAACTGGTTTACACCCAGTAGGTCGGGGGTTCGATCCCCTCATGGCGCACCAGGTTAAAGCCCCTTTCCGCAGTTGCGGGGAGGGGCTTTTCACTTTGCGGGTTAAGGGTCAAAAAGTGTGTCTGGCGTCGGCGTGTCGCTGGGGTTAGATCTGGCCTTTTTGGATGCCTGTTGAGTGGTTGTAGTTGGTGTCGATAGCGTTGTCGTAGAGGGCTGGTCGTCCTGTTTCGTGGTCGGCGCGGTTCTCGTCGTGGGTCAGGATCTGGACTTTGGCGAGTTGATCCTTTCCCCAGTTGGACTGTCTGGCGATCTTGATGGGGTCGTCAGGCAGTTCTGTTTTCAGATACAGCCACCAG
>NZ_LT546027.1:0-231825 GCF_900078305.2 Corynebacterium bouchesdurhonense | reverse complement strand
CGGGTTAAGGGTCAAAAAGTGTGTCTGGCGTCGGCGTGTCGCTGGGGTTAGATCTGGCCTTTTTGGATGCCTGTTGAGTGGTTGTAGTTGGTGTCGATAGCGTTGTCGTAGAGGGCTGGTCGTCCTGTTTCGTGGTCGGCGCGGTTCTCGTCGTGGGTCAGGATCTGGACTTTGGCGAGTTGATCCTTTCCCCAGTTGGACTGTCTGGCGATCTTGATGGGGTCGTCAGGCAGTTCTGTTTTCAGATACAGCCACCAGTCGAGCATGCGGCGTTGGTGCTCGTTGGTGCGCCCGCGGTGGGCGTGGGCAAGTGCTTTGACTTGGGCGTTGCTCCCGCCTTCAAGACTGTTGGTTGGGGCTTTGACTCGGGCGGGATCGAGTACGCCTTCGGGGGGGTCGGGGGAGACAAACAGCAGGTTGGTTCGGCACCGGCGATGGAGGGTGTGGTAGGCCTTGCGCACGTTTGCGTGGGTCCAGGTGGGGACCCACATCCCGGTTGCGGGGTCTTTGCTCCTGGTTTTCTCGTGCATCCCTTTTTGGTAGATGGTGGAGAATTCATGCAGCTGCCCACCCCAGGTGGCGGCCTGGTCCAATGTGGTGATCTGGGTGAGGTTGAGCGCCAGCCGGTAGATCGTTTGTCCTGCGTCGGTGCGCGGGCGCGAGGTGGTGTGGCGGCGCACAACGCGTTGAGCGTGAACTAAGCAACGCTGCACTTTGGTAGTTGGCCAACACGTTTTGATCGCGCTTGCTGCGCCTTGCCCACCGTCGAGCACAACGATCAAGGGGGCGGGGATACGTGAGAGCAGGTGTTGGTAGTCGCGACTGGTTTCCCGGTAGCACCAGTGCCAGGCAATGACGTGGTCGATAGTTGCGGCGACGATAAGGCACCCGCCTGCGGTGTAGGTGCCGTCAATGAAGATCTGGTCGTAGACGCGCCCGGTGTGACTGATGGTGGGATCAGGCACGTCAACGAGCCAACACCAGGTGAAACGCCGTTTCAGTGTGGAGCGGCTCACGCCGAGTCGTTTCGCGGTGACCGAGAGGGTCTCCGTGGTGGTGCAGTGCGTGATGAATTGGGCGAACGTGGCGGCGTTGGTGACGTCGGGGCGCTTTTTGGAGGCGGAGAAGCCACAGGCTTTACACCGCCACCGGGTTGTGCCTTTAGATGTGGTGCCGTTGCGTTTCATTTCAGCGCCGCAGTGGCAGCGGAGAGTGTCAGGAAGTTTGTGTGTGAGGCTCTGATCTGAAAGGAGTTTCACCGATAATGACTACGGTGTCACCGAAGAAAGGCTATGACCCGTCGAGGGTCAACGCGATCAGCGAGAAGCTGATGGATAACCCCGAGCTCGCAAAGCTCATCGGGGAGCTCTCCACCTCCACCGACGACGCCAGTGAGCTGGTGAAGGGGCTTTTGCAGGCATCGATCAACGCTGGCCTGCAGGCGGAGATGGACGCCCATTTGGGCTACGAGCACTCCGACCGCAAAGCCAAAGCCCAGGTAGATACCGGTGATGGTGGTAACCACCGCAACGGGTCCTACACCAAAACCGTGGATTCTGGCTATGGCCCGCTGGAAGTGACCGTGCCCAGGGATCGGGCGGGGACGTTTCGCCCGCAGATGGTGCCCAAAGGTGTCCGCAGGCTCACCGAGCTTGATGACATGATCATCTCCCTGTACGCGGGTGGGATGACCGTGCGCGACATCCAGCACCACCTTGCAACCACCCTTGGGGTGGACATGAGCCCGGATACCATCAGCACGATCACCGACGCGGTGCTCGATGAGGTGATGCTGTGGCAGAACCGCCAGCTAGATGAGTTCTACCCGGTGATCTTCCTCGACGCACTTAGAGTCAAGATCCGCGACGGCCACCGCGTGGTCAACAAGTCCTGCTACATGGCCGTTGGCGTGGACATGGACGGCATCAAACACATCTTGGGGTTGTGGATCGCTGATACCGAAGGTGCCGCATTTTGGGCATCCGTATGCGCTGACCTTGCCAACCGTGGGGTGCAAGACGTGTTCATCGTCTGCTGCGACGGACTCAAAGGCCTGCCCGAGGCGGTCGAAGCGACGTGGCCGAATTCCATGGTGCAAACCTGCATCGTGCACCTGATCCGGGCGGCGAATAGGTGGGTGTCCTACCAGGACCGCAAACCCGTCTCCCGAGCGCTGCGGAAGGTCTACACCGCACCGAATGAGGACACCGCCCGTGCCGCCCTAGACGCGTTCGAGGCATCTGAGCTTGGGCGCCGCTACCCGCAATCGGTGAAGGTGTGGCGCGACGCGTGGGACCGGTTCGTGCCGTTTCTGCAGTTCCCTCCGGCGGCCCGCCGGGTGCTCTACACCACGAACTCGATCGAGTCGCTTAATGCTGAGTTGCGCAAAGCCACCCGGAACCGGGGCCAGTTCCCGAACGATACCGCGGCGTTGAAGACGTTGTGGTTGATGATTTGCAACATCGAAGACAAGCGCGCCGCCCAGCGGGCGAAGAAAGCGAAACGGGTAACCGAATCCAACGGCTATATTGAAGGGGCGAAAGCCACCGGGTGGAAACAAGCCATCAACCAACTAGCCGTGGCATACCCCGACCGATTCGCGGACTACTTGTAAACTAAGCCCCCGCACACAAACAATCGGACACTCTCTGGCAGCGTGGTCGGTTCTTTGGCATTGGGCTACAACACCAAAAGCGCATACCACATCCCGGTTGCCACACCGAGGATTTCGCCGACCCCAGCTCGGTATACGCCCTGGAAGCGTATACTTTCGCTGAAGAACGAGGTCAGGTCCCGGAAATCACCGATTCCGGACACACATTCTGACCCTTAACCCCACTTTGCCACGACAAGGGGGCCTGTTACCCGTCCAAGTGGTCGATCGCGTACTGCGCCTGTTCCGCGGTGAACTGCTCCCCGTACTCGCTGGTCAGCTGCTCAAACAGCTCGCTGTCGGACATGGGCATGAGCTTTTGGTAGGACTGGGCCGATTTGAGCGCCTGCTCGTTCCAGTCAACCTTCACGTTGTCCAGGGCGTACTGAGCCGCTTCGGGCGGATAGCCCTCGCCGTATTCGCTGGTCAGCTGCTCGTAGAGCCCTTGGTAGGAGAACCCAGACATCCGCAGGTACGACTCTGCGGAGCGCAACGCGTTCTTGTACTCGCGCGGGACCGAGTTGTCTGCGTTCGAAGAGGCGGGCTTCGGTGCCTCCGATGCCGCCGGGGCAGCAGCCACAGGAGCGGCTGTTTCAACCGTGGCGGTCTGTTCCGACGGGGCATCGGCTTGGCCGGCAGTGGTGGAGGTGGCCGAAGGAATCGACGTCACTTGCGCGAGGTCGCTGCCACTTTCCGAGCTGCCGCACTGCGAGGCCAGACTGAGTAGGAGCAGTGCGCCGAGACCGAGGCCGCCCCACTTGAAGCACCCGCCCTTCTTCCGCTTCTGCGGCTGGGCGGGCTCTGCTGGCTGGTACTGGGCGTACTGGAACTGCTGGGTAGCGCCAGGGTCGTGCTCGTTTGTGGGGTAGGCGGTGCTCATGGGGGCAAACCTTTCCGGGTTGGCCTCGCTGGCAGGCGAGGGAAACAATGACGCGCCGCGACATTTCGCGACACAGCGGAAAGTAACCGGCCCCTCCCACACCGCTGCAGGGATCGTCGAACGCCTGTGCGCTAGGCCTCGAAACCGGCCCCGAAAGCGGCCCCGCACTCCGCCTCGATGGCGTCGAACAGCGCGTCCACAGCGGCCGGGTCCGCGCCGGCGGGGATGAAAAGCGTCACGTCCCGGCCGTCCGGGGTGGGGAAGGTGGCGGCCGCCGCGTCGAGCGGGAGCGCTGCCGCGAGCACGTCGAGTTCAAAGCCGTGGCCATCCGCGCCCGAGAAGTCGTAATCAATGTCCGCCACATCCCATTCGCCGAAGCGCACGCGCACCGAGCCGGTCTCACCCGCGGATTCCGGATCTGGCACCACCGCAACGTCGCGCGCCTGAGCGCCCGTCGCCCCCGCGTAGCGCCGCACGAGCGCCGCGATATCCGCTTCGCCGCGGATGGGGCTTGTGCTTGCTCGCGCCACCACTGCGCCTCCAACCAGCGGTGCCCCGTCCGGATCCACCAGGCCCGCGATGGTGGTCAGCGGGAAGGCGCGGAAGAGGGCCGCGTCGTCGGCCACGGCATCTTCCACAGCGTCCTCCACGTCGTGCGGCTCGATCTGGTCCGCGAGCGTGACCCCCGCCCGGGCGAGCAGGTCGAGGCTCTCGCGGATCAGGGTTACGTCGCGGTCGGTGAGCTGTGGCTGCATGGTGGGGCCTTCCTCCCGGCGGGGCGTTACTGGGTGCGTTCCTGCTCCTTATCGTAGGCGGACTGCCAGGGGTTGCGCCGCGAGCCGGCGTAGCGCGAGCGCGCCGCCCGCGAGCATCATGCCGGTCAGCGTGACCGTGCCGGTGGGAGCGGCGGCGATGTCCGGCACGGTGGTGGAGTTCTCCGCCGGCACCCAGCCGCGGTTGACCAGCACCACCTGGCCCGAGTCCAGCTGGAACGGGGTCAGCACCTGGAAGGCTGGGGTGCGGTCCACCGGGCGCAGGCGCAGCAGCACGTCGGGTTCCAGGTAGCGGCCGGTGGCCCGCACGCGCGACCATTCGCGGCCGGCCTCGAGCGCCCCGTCCGGGCCCAGCACGTCCGCGATCGGCTCCGGGTCATGGTCGAAGGCCTCCACGATGTGCTCGTTTCGTTCCTCCAGCTTCGCGTTCTTACCCAGCTGCCAGGGGGCGAGGAAGGTGAAGGCGAAATAGGAAAACGCGATGATTACTATCGCGGCGATGACCCAGCCGGGGGTGAGAAACGTGCGCCACCACGGCTTTCCCGCGGGGGCGGCCTGCGGCTGGGGCGGGTTGGCGTGCTGGGTGCTCACCCGCGCGAGTCTAGTTCCTCGCGCACCCAGGAGATAATGCCGTCCGCTGCGGCCTCGATCTGCTCCCGGGTGGCGGTGAAGCCTTCCGGGCCGCCGTAGTACGGGTCCGCCACCCCGGCACCTTCCGGCGAGTGCGGGTCGAAGGAGCGCAGAAGCCGCACCTTGGATTCATCGGCGCCCCGCGCCACCAGCTCAGAGACGTGGCCCGTGTCCAGCGCCACGATCAGGTCGGCCGCCTCCTGCTCCGGGCCGAACTGCTGGGCGCGGTGCGAGGAGCCGTCGTAGCCGTGGGCGGCAAGCTCGGCCAGGGCCCGCTTGTCGGCCGGGTGGCCCACGTGCCAGCTGCCGATACCGCTGGAGCTCACCTCCACCGCGCTACCCAGGCCTGCCTGGTCCAGCTTGTCGCGCACGATCACCTCCGCCATGGGGGAGCGGCAGATGTTGCCGGTGCACACGAAGTCGATCCGCAGCGTCTCCGCGTTCCGGTTAGGCGCCGACATGGTCGCGCACCACCTTCCGCAGCTCGTCGGCGTCGTGGGCGACGTGCGTCGCGTCCGACCACTCGGCGTGCGTGCCGTAGCCCCAGGTCACGGCCACCGATGGGATGCCGAACTCGGCGGCGCCGTGGAAGTCGTGCTTGCGGTCGCCCACCATCAACGGCCGCGGCGGGTCCACCTCGCGCAGCACGTGGTCGATCACGGCGACCTTGGTCAGTCGCCCCACGTCGAAGTTCGCGGCGCCGAGGAAGTCGACGTGCTCGAGGATGCCGGCGCGCTCGAGCGCGAGGCGGGCGAAGCGCTCGCTTTTCGACGTCGCCGTACACACGCCGATCCCCTCCGCGTGCCAGTCGCGCACCGCGTCGAGCATGCCGTTGTACACCGTGAAGCGCTGCCAGCCCTCGCCGGACATGTACTCCGAGTAGGCCGCCATCGCGCGCTCCAGGTCGTCGCCCTCAAGCCCGGCCGCGCCCATCGATTCGCGCATTGGCGGGCCGGGGATGCGGGAGATGAACTCCTCGTCGGGCACCTCCGCCCCCACGGCCCGCAGCCCGCGGATAAAGCCCTCGCGGATGCCGGGGTAGGAGTCGATCAGGGTGCCGTCCACGTCGAGCAGCAGGGTGTGGGTCGGTCTCGCGGCAGTCACGCCCCCAGCATGCCCAATTTGTAGGCTGGGTGCCATGACCGACCACGCCGCACCACGCACCGCCCCGCCCGCCGCCGCAGCGACTACGAGAACCACCGTCGCCGACGTGGTCCGCGCACTGGAGGAGGCCTACCCGCCCGAGCTCGCCGAGAGCTGGGATCAGGTGGGCCTCATTTGCGGGGATCCGGCCGACCCGGTGCGCAAGGTGGTGTTCGCGCTCGACTGCACGTTGGAGGTTGCTCGGGAGGCCGTCGATAAGCAAGCGCAAATGCTGGTGGTGCACCACCCGCTGCTGCTGCGCGGCGTGCACTCGGTGGCGGCGGACACTCCGAAGGGCAGGGTGATCCACACGCTGCTCAAAGGCGGCGTGGCGCTGTTCGCGGCGCACACGAACGCGGATTCGGCGCGCCCCGGCGTGTCCGACAAGCTGGCCGAGCTGGTGGGCATCACGCCCGGCCGCCCGATCAAACCGGTGCTCACCTCCGGCACGGACAAGTGGGGCGTGCAGGTGCCGGACGCGGACGCGGCGAGGGTGAAGGCCGCCCTGTTCGATGCCGGGGCGGGCGCGATCGGGGATTACCGCGAGTGCGCGTTCAGCGTGCGCGGCACCGGCGAGTTCACGCCGCTGGAGGGGGCGGACCCGGCCGAGGGCGCGGTTGGCCAGCACCACGAGGGGGCGGAGACGCGGGTCGAGTTCGTTGCCCCGACACGGCTGCGTCGGACGCTGGTGAGCGCGCTGCGTGAGGCGCACCCATACGAGGAGCCCGCCTTTGACGTGGTGCAGATAGCTGAAACCGCTGACCTGGCTCATGCGACAGGTTTGGGTCGGATCGGCGAGTTGCCGGAGGCGATGACGCTGGCGCAATTCACGCGGCGGGTGGCCAACGCGCTGCCGGAGACGGTGTGGGGCGTGCGCGCGGCCGGCGACCCGGAACGCATGGTCAAGCGTGTGGCTGTTTCCTCGGGCGCGGGCGACGGCTTCCTGGACGACGCCCGGAAGCTGGGCGTGGACGTCTTTGTCACCTCCGACCTGCGCCACCACCCGGTGGACGAGCACCTGCGCGCGGGCGGGCCCGCCGTGATCGACACCGCCCACTGGGCCAGCGAATTCCCGTGGACCGAGCAGGCCGCGGGTATTGTTGCCCCTTTAGGCGTGGACACCGAGATCCTGCGCATCCGCACCGACCCGTGGACCGTGTCCGCGCACCCCGAGCGCTCGAAGCGCTAGAAGCGCTAAAAGCGAACGTCAAACAGTAAGGAGATGGCAACCGCCGTGCACCTATCCAGAGAACTGCAGCCCGTGCTGCTCGAGCTCGCCGAGGCAGAGCGCGCCGCCGCCCAGCCGTCAGGCCCGCGCCCGGAGGAGCGCGAGCTGGCGGAGCTGACCGCCAAGCGCGAGCGCCTCGCCGCGGCGGCGAATTCCGCCCAGCTGGCCGTGGACGACATGGAACTGGAGATCCTGCGCATCCAGGAGGACGAACGCAAGCTGAAGCGCCGCGAGCTGGATGACAAGCGCCAGCTCACCGCCGAGACGGACCCCGAGCGCCGCAAGGATCTGGAGCACGACCGCTACGCCGCGAAGTCCCGCATCGCGGACCTTCTCTCCGAGCTGAAGGAGGCCCACAACGAGATCGCGGCGCTGCGCAACAACCGCGACAACCACGGCGCGCGCCTGGACGAGTTGGACCGCCAGATCGACGCCGCCCGCCGCGCGGTGGATGCCCTGCCGCCCCGCGAGGCCGTGGACACTGACCGCCTCCGCGCGAAGCTGCCCGACAAGGTGCTTTCGCTTTACGACGACATCTCCGCCGCCGCTTTCAACGGACGTACCTGCAAGGGCTGTTTTATCCAGCTCCCGCCCGCCGAGCGCGCAGAGGTGCTCGCCGCCGACGCGGACGAGCTGCCCACCTGCCCCAACTGCGGCACCCTCCTGGTGCGCGTCAGCCCGGCCGAGTAAAGGGGAAGCGATGCGCGTCACGCTGTTTTGCGACGGGGGATCCCGCGGCAACCCCGGCGTTGCCGGGTCTGGGGCCGTGCTTTACGACGCCTCCGGTAAGACCCTCGCCGAAATCGCCTACGTGGTGGGCAAGAAGGCCTCCAACAACGTGGCCGAGTACCACGGCCTGCTGCGCGGCCTAGAAGCGGCGGCCGAGCTGGGCGCCACCGCCGTGGACGTGTCCATGGACTCGAAGCTGGTGGTCGAGCAAATGAGCGGCCGGTGGAAAATCAAGCACCCGGACATGAAGGAGCTGGCCGTTAAGGCCCGCAAGCTCGCCGCCGGGTTCGACGAGGTGACCTACACCTGGGTGCCACGCGCCAAAAACAAGAAGGCCGACGAGCTGTCCAACGTGGCCATGGACGCCGCCGCCAAGGATGGCACGCCACGCATCCTCGGCGCGCCCGCCGCTCCCGCCGCTCCCGCCGCTCCCGCTGCGCCTGCCGCTCCCGCTGCGCCTGCCGTGTCGCACCAGACCGCGACGCCGGCGCACTGGGCCGGGACTGATCAGCCGCGCACCCGGTTCATCCTGCTACGCCACGGCCAGACCCAGCACTCGGCCGAACAGCGCTTTTCCGGCACCTCCGACCCGGCGCTCACTGACACCGGCCGCGAGCAGGCGCGCCGGGCGGCCGAGGCGCTGCGCGCGCTCGGGCGTATCGACGCCATCGTCGCCTCCCCGCAAACCCGCGCGCAGGAGACTGCCCGGGCCGCGGCGGACGCGCTCGAGCTTGAGGTGATCACCGAGGAGGGCCTGCGGGAGATCGCGTTCGGCGAGTTCGAGGGGCTGACCCGCGACGAGATCGTGGCAAAGGACAAGGACGCGTTCGACCAGTGGCAGGCGTCGCCGAACAACGCGCCCCCTGGCGGCGAGTCGCTCACGGCGCTGCACCGCCGCGTGAGCCGCACCAGGCTCAAACTGCAAGAGCGCCACTCGGGCCAAACCGTGCTGGTGGTGACGCACATGACGCCCATCAAGTCTGTGATCCGCCAGGCGTTGGGGGCGAACGCGGACATGTTCAAGCACCTGTTCCTGGATTTGGCCAGCATCTCCGTGGTCGATTTTTATGGGGACTACGGGGTGGTGCGCTGCGTAAACGACGTGGCCCACCACCGGTAGGGCGGGCCTGGCGGGCCTGTATCTCCACATCTGCTAGTGGCTTCCGCTGGCCACTAGCAGATCACCACTGTAACGGTAATCGTTTTCAACACCAGCTGGGAAAACGCTCGGCTCGGCGTCCTATCTGCTAGCAGCCGGCCGCTGGCCACTAGCAGACATTGGGGTGGGCCCTCCGATGCCCGGAGGTTGAACGCGGAGAAGCAGCAAGCGTACACTCGCACACGCGAATGAGCCGGCCGGGCGGCCGCGGCGTTTGCGAACCACCGTAAAACGGGAAGGCGCAGGTCGAGGAAAGTCCGGACTCCACAGGGCACGGTGGTTGCTAACGGCAACCCGGAGCGATCCGCGGGAAAGTGCAACAGAAAGTAGACCGCCCGCCGCCCCTCGGGGCGTGCGGGTGAGGGTGAAAGGGTGCGGTAAGAGCGCACCGGCGCGGGTGGTGACACACGCGGCCAGGTAAACCCCACCGGGAGCAAGGCAAGAATCCGCGCCGCGTGCGGCGGGGGTCGTCGGACGCAATGAGGCTGCCCGCCCATGTCCGAAGGTAGCTGCTTGAGGCGCCCAGCAATGGGTGGTCCAGATGGATGGTCGCCGCCCCGTCAGGGGAACAGAATCCGGCTCATAGGCCGACTCATTCGCCCCACATCTGGCACGATGGGCCACCATGAAGCTGTACGCCGCTCCACTGAGTTTCCGGGGGCTCGCGAGCGAGTTCGGCGTGCCCACCGACTTCCCGCCCAAGGTGCTCGCCGAGGCGGACACCTTGCGCGACCGCTTCGAGGGCAAGCGCCTCGACGCCCGCGGCATCGAGCTGGTCACCATCGACCCGCCCGGTTCTAAGGACCTGGATCAGGCAGTGTGCATCGAGGAGCGTGCTGCGGGATACCGGGTGCACTACGCCATCGCGGATGTGGCGGCGTTTGTGGAACCGGCCGGCGAGGTCAAGCGCGAGTCCTTGGTGCGCGGCCAGACTATCTACCTGCCCGACGAGCCTGCGCGCCTGCATCCGCCCGCGATTTCCGAGGACGCCGCGTCGCTGCTGCCCGGGGTGGACAGACCCGCGGTGCTGTGGACCTTTGACCTGGACGAATCGGGGGAGGTGGACGCCGCCCACGTGGAGCGCGCGCTGGTGCGCTCACGCGCCCGCTTAAATTATGACGGCGTGCAGGCGGATTTGGAGCGCGGCCGGGTCCACCCGTCTATCTCTGCCCTCGAGCGGGTGGGGCGGCTGCGGCAACAGTCCTCGTTGCGCCGCTCGGCTATCAACCTGCGCCTTCCCAGCGTGCGGGTGGTGGAGGACGCCGGCTCGTTCGAGCTGGTGATCGAGCCGCGCCACCCAGTGATGGACTACAACAGCGAGATCTCGCTGCTTACCGGCATGGTGGCCGGGAGCATGATGGTGGACGCCGGCGTGGGGTTCCTGCGCACCTTGGGGCCCGCGCCTGAGGACGCCACCGAGGAGTTCCGCCGCGAGACGCGCAACCTGGGCTACACCCCACCTGCCGCGGACTGCATCGGCGAGTTCCTGGCGGGCGTGGATCCGGATACACCGCGGGGTATGGCGGTGATGCGGGAGGCGAAGAAGCTGCTGCGCGCCTCCGGTTACGTGGACCTCAGCCGCGCCGAGCCCGAGGTGCACGCCGGTATCGGCGGGTACTACAGCCACGTCACTGCGCCGCTGCGCAGGCTCATTGACCGCTACGCCACCGAGGTGTGCCTGGCCATCTGCGGCGGCACGGAGGTGCCCGCCTGGGTAACCGACGGCGCCCCGGAGGTGCTACAGACCATGGCCCGCACCTCGCAGCTGGCCAACCTGGTGGACAAAGCCGCCCTGAACCTCACCGAGGCCACCGTGCTCGCGCCGTGGGTGGGCCACAACTTCGATGGGCTCGTGCTCAAACGCGCGCCGGAGCGCTCGCGCATCTTCGTCACCCACCCGCCGGTGCTCGCGCCCTCCATCGGTGCGCCGCAGGAGGGCACGGAAGGGGTGTTCTCCCTGGTGCGGGCTGACCCGAAGGCGCGAGAGGTGGAGTTCGCCTGGCCGGCGGATTAATCCCCAGCGCTAATCCTCCGCGCGGGCGGGCTCGCCCGGGGTGACCTCCACAACCTCGAAGTCCTGGGCGAACCGGGAGGCGAAGTCGTCTGCGGCCCGGACGGGCACGAAGGCGATTACCGCCTGGGACGTGCCGGAGGCCGCCGGGCGGGCCGCGGCAGCGCCGCGTTCGAGGGCGAGGTGCACCAGCGCATCCGGGGTGTCGATGTCGTGGGCCTCGGAGGGCGAGTTGAGCAGCGTGAACAGCTCGTTGCCGCGCCGGGAGCGCAGCGCCTTCGCGGCGGCGAGGCTGCGCAGCGTTTCGGTCTCGCAGAAGCGCACCCAGCGCCGGGCTACTGCGGGCTCCGGCGCGCCTGCGTCGCCGGCATCGCGGCGGGCCTCCACCCACTCCGTTACGCGGTCCACGCTGTCCGGCACTTCGCGCAGCGAGGTCACACCGAAGTTGCTCACCGCCTCGTCGATGAAGCCGCGCCGCACGGCAATGCGCTCCTTCTGCTCGCCGTGGGGTTGGCCCAGCGCGGCGGCGACGGAGAAAATGCGCACGCCGAGCTTGCCGGGGTAGGGCGCGGGGGTGAGCGAGCCGTCCGCGTAGTCCACCACGCTGATCTGTTCCGCCACCCCGCGCAGGGCGACGGTGTGGCGGGCGCGCAGTACGGCTAGGGAGGAGTAGTTGTTCACGGCCGCGGAGCAGATGTCTGCCAGCCGGGCGCGCATCGGCGGTTCGTCGCGGTCCTCGTGCTCGCCCGTGAGGGCCAGCGCGACGGCGGCGTCGGCCGCGTAGAGGGACCCGAGCCCCGCCCCGAGCGGGATGTCTGAGACCACGGTGATGTCCAGCCCCGCGGTGTCGCGCGGCAGCACCTGGCGGGCGATCATCGTCTGCACCAACCCGGCAAAGCGGCGTGTCAGGCCGGCAGAGGCACCGCCCTCACCTGCCACAAGCTGCGCCAACGTGGTCGAGCCGTCCACAGGTTCCGTGTATGGCCCCTCGGCGTGCACCGTGATCAGCTCGTCGTCGCGGGCGCTGACGCAGGCCGCGGCGCGCAGGTTGCTCAACCCCATCACCGTGACGCCGCCGAAGTGGTCGACGTTCTCGCCGATCAGCACCCAGGTCCCGGGGGCTGAGGCGGTGTGCGCGGGAGCCGCGCCGGTGCGGCGCTCGTGCGCTGCTTTGGCGCGCTCTACCGGGCTTTTCTCGGGGCGGTTCCACATCGGCATGCGCACCACCCTACCAACGCGGGCAGGTAGTGTTGGGGGCCTACATCACCCGCTGAGAAGGAGTCCGTCATGGCGCAGGAGCAGTTCTACTTCAACCCCACCACGGGGGAGGTCACGCAGGGCAAGACCGAGTCCTGGGACAACCGCATGGGCCCGTACGACACCCGCGAGGAGGCCGAGCGCGCCCTGACCACCGCCCAGGAGCGCACCAAGCGCGCGGACGCCGCGGATGAGGCGGACGACAACTGGGGAGTCACCCCGTCCTGGGACAAAAACGGGGACAAGGACGGGAAGTAGGGTCCTCCGCCGCCCCCGCCGGCAAGCGAGCATGCGCAACGCCACCCGAATCTCGCCGGCGACGTTGCTCGCCGTGCTCCTCGCCACCGCGCTGGTGAGTTTCACCCATCTCATCCAGCACGGTATGCAAAGCGACCTCGCACGAGCGGCCCGCGCATCCATCGGCGATGCGTCGGTTGTTGTCACCGCGCCCGGTGGCGAGTCGGGCTTGCCGCCCTCGCTCGCCGGGGGTATCCGCGCCCTCCCGGGTGTTCGCGGCGTTACCGAACAGGCCGCGGGCATCGCGGTCACCCGTACGGAGCCGCCCACCGTCCTCGGGGTGCAGGTGCTTATCGACGACACCTTGCTCACCATCACCCGCGGGCGCCTGCCTGCAGGCGAGAACGAGGCCTTGCTCGTGGAGGTTGCCGGTAAACCCACGCGCTACCCCGTCGGCGCGCACATCGCCGTGGAGGGTGAGGCCGGCGGGTCGGAGGGCGTCGTGATCGTCGGCACAGCAACCGCGGCGCTGGGTGCGACGGAAGAGCCGAGCTTGCCGACGCTCATGTGCGACCTGTCCACCGCGCAGCGCCTGCTCGGTACCCGAGGGGCCACGTCGCTGCTCGTCGCCACCGACGACGCCGCCGAGGAGGTTTCCCGCCGAGTCGGTGACCTCGCAGAAGCTGCGGACGCGGGGGCGACAGTCGCCACGAGCAAGGCGTACGTGGCGGCGAACGCGTTGAAGTACGCCGTGGGCACGCGGACGATAGCGCTGACCCTGCGCCTTTTGAGCGCGGTGTCTGTGCTCGCTGCCTTCGTGGTGATCGGCAACAACTACCAGCTGCAGCTCGCCCGCAGCACCAGGGACATCGCGTTGCTGCGCAGCATCGGCGCGGTGGGCGGTATCGCGCAGGGCCGCGGCTATCCCGCCGCTCGCGGCCCTGCGCCGCGTGTAAGACCGAGCCTCCCAGACCTGCTTACTTGACCTTATTTGACCTTCTTGAAGGCCTTCTTCAGCTCGCGCATGGCTTCGTCGTAGCCCGCGAACGCCTTGTTCCCGCGGTCGAGTTCTCGCTGGTAGAGCACGCCGTAGGCGAAGGTGTCCTCGCCGCGCTCGCGCGCCGTACCGGCAAGGCGCAGGATGCGGTCGCGGGAGGTTACGGCATCCTGGAAATCGCCCAGCACGGACTGCATCGCCTTGGCGGCCTTTGCCAGGCGTCCGGTTTTCACGCCGGCCTGCTGCGCGGCGGAGGTGGCGTAGCGCAGCTTCTTCACGGCCTTGCGCACGTCGTGGACGTACTCCTCGCGGTCGGTAAGGGGCAGGTCCGTGTCGTGGTAGTACTCGTCCACCAGCTTGTCGCGCTTGATCACCTTCTTGAACGCCTTCTCAAGGTGATCGAGCATGATCCCGCGGGATTCCTTCTTGAGCTCCTTTGGCCCCTCAGTGCCCTCGCGCTCACTGCCCTCGCCGCTGTCCTCGCCGAGCGCGACCGGCGGGTTGGCCAGTAGCTCGTCGATGGCGTCCAGCATGGTGAGGAAGCGCTCGGAGTTCAGCATCTCGACGATCTCCGCGTGGGCGGCCTCGTAGTCCGCGCGCATGTCGTTTTCGATGTGGTTGCGCGCGGAGTCGTCGATAAGCCCGCTCTCGTCGGTGTCCAAAAGCTCCAGGAAGCGCTCCTCGACAACCTCCGCATCTCGCGCGACGCCGAGTACGGCCGCGGTCTCCTTCAGCTCCGCCTCGAGGTGCTGCAGCTCGTCACCCTCGAGGATGCCCTCGAACGTCTCCAGCAGGGAACGCATCTCGCGGGTGGCAACGCGAAGCTGGTGGACGGAATCGAATTCGTCCGCGCGCACGCGCGGATCCCACTCCACGATTTGGTCGCGCTGCACGCGCAGCGCCTCGACCACCGCCGCGGCGGGGGAGTCCTCGTCGATGCCTTCGGACTGCAGGTGCGGCGGCTTCGGGGCGGTGTGGATGCTGTCGCCCAGCGCGGTGGAGAGCTTGGACGGGGAGGAGGACTTGCGCGCGCCCGAGGCGATCAGGAACGAGGTGGCCTGGCGGATGATGCTCGCGCCCTCCTCGGTGCCCGCCACGGCCTCGTCCAACTCCAGCTCCCACTCGCGCCAGGACGTGCGCTGGCCGCCGGGCAGCAGGGACCAGGCGGTGACGTGATCGTCGCAAAACTCCGCCACCGGCTCGCCGTTCTCGCCGGCCAGCTTGGATTCCACGCGGCGGTTGTCCACCTGCGCGATCGGCTCGAGCGGCTCGTTGCGCACGATGGCGCGGACCTGCTCCAAAAGCTCGCTCGGCACCTGCGCCGGATCCTCCAGCGGGAGGCGCAGCTCGCGGCGGCCGTCGCCTGCGGGGATCTTCATGTGCCAGCCGTCGTCCGAGCCGCCGGTGCGGCGGCGCAGCGTGATCTTCTGGCGGGTGAGGCGCAGATCCTTGGTGTCGTAATAAATGGCAGACAAATTGTGCTGCTCGGTACCCAGCATGGAGGCGACGCCGGGCAGCTGCGCCAGGTCGGGGACGCTGGTCTGCTCATCCACGGCAAGTTTGAGTTCAACCTCGAGGTGCTTCTCTGGGGCGTTGGCCATGGGAAGTCTCCTTACTTTCGTTTGTCCACCCCAACCATAGCCGTGGGTGTGAAAAGGGGACGTGGACAACGGCGGCAACGGCCTAGACTTGGCCACCATGAGCTCACAAACCGACAACGTGCTCCGGCTGGTGGAACAGCAGGAGATCGCGTTCATCCGTCTCTGGTTCACCGACATCTTTGGCTCGCTGAAAACGGTGATGATGTCGCCCGCGGAGCTGGAGAGCGCGTTCGAGGAGGGCGTGGGGTTCGACGGGTCCTCCATCGAGGGCTTCAGCCGCATCTCCGAGTCGGACACGCTGCTGCGCCCGGACCCGTCCACCTACCAGCCGCTGCCGTTCGACGAGGCGGCGGGCCTGCAAACGGCCCGGCTGTTCTGCGACATCACCATGCCGGACGGAGACCCGCTGTACGCGGACCCGCGCCAGGTGCTGCGCCGCCAAATGCACGCGGCCCGCGAAATGGGCTTCGAGTTCTTCGCCAGCCCCGAGATCGAGTTTTACGTGACGAAGCCGGGCGCTCCCGACGACGGCCCGCGGCCGGCGGACAAGGGCGGGTATTTCGACCAGGCGAAGCGGAATGAGGCTCCCAAGTTGCGTCGACAAGCGATCTCGGCCCTGGAATACATGGGGATCACCACCGAGTTCTCCCACCACGAGGCCTCGCCCGGGCAGCAGGAGATCGACCTGCGCCACACGGACGCGCTGACGATGGCGGACAACATCGTGACGTTCAAGTACATCGTCAAAACCGTCGCGGAATCCACCGGCGTGCACGCAACCTTCATGCCAAAGCCCTTTAAGGACCTCGACGGCTCCGCGATGCACACCCACTTCTCCCTGTTCGAGGGCGAGACGAACGCCTTCCACGACCCGGACGACGAGATCAGCCTGTCCGTGGTGGGCCGCCAGTTCATCGCTGGCATCCTCGAGCACGCCCGCGAGATCTCGGCGGTGACCAACCAGTGGGTGAATTCGTACAAGCGCCTGCAGTTCGGCTCGGAGGCGCCCACCGCCGCCACCTGGGGCATCTCCAACCGCTCGGCGATGGTGCGCGTGCCCACGTACCGCCTGCACAAGGCGGAGTCGCGCCGCATCGAAGTGCGCTCGCTGGACTCCGCTTGCAACCCGTACCTGGCGTTCGCGGCGGTGCTCGCAGCCGGCCTGAAGGGCATCGAGGGCGAGTACGAGCTGGACGAGCCGGCGCGCGATGACGTCTTCGCGCTCACCCGCCGCGAGCGCCGCGCGATGGGCTACCGCGACCTGCCGAACTCCCTCGACGAGGCGCTGCGCTACCTCGAGCGCTCCGAGTTCATGGCGGAAGTGCTGGGCGAGCAGGTTTTCGAGTTCTACCTGCGCGCGAAGTGGGACGAGTGGCACGAGTACACCTCCCAGGTCACGCCGTGGGAGATCGACACCGGGCTGGACCTCTAGATGGCCGCCGATTCGGCCGCGCTGCCCAGCCCCGCCAAGCTGGGCCTGACCAGCGAGCGCGCGGCGGAGGATTTGGCGGAGATGGGCCTCACCGACGAGGCGCTGCTGTGGACGCTCGCGGGCGCGGCCGACCCCGATCTGGCGCTGAACGCGCTGCACCGCTTCCACCGTGCGGTGGGTGATTGGCCCGCGGTTCGAGCATCGCTTGCCGACGATCCCCTCCTACGCACCCGCCTCCTCGCACTGTTCGGCGGCTCCACTGCCCTGTCCGACCACCTCATTGCCAAGCCAGAGCTGTGGACCGAGCTGCGCAAGGACCCGCCGTCGGCCGACGAGGCGTTGGAGGTGATGCTCGCGGCCGCGAACACCGGCGGCGGCTCGGCGGCGGAGCTGGAGTCGCTGCGCGGCGCCCACCGCACCCTGGTGATGCGCGTGGCGGCGGCCGACCTAGCCGGCACGTTCGCGGCGGTGCGCGGCCACGGCGGCGCCGAACCCCTGGGCTACCGCGCCACCACCGAGGCGCTGACCGCCATCGCCGACGCGGCGCTCATCGCCGCCCTTGAGCTGGCCACGCGGCGCGTCTTGGGCAGCGAGGAGCCCGACGCCCGGCTGGCCGTGATCGCCATGGGCAAGTGCGGCGCCCGCGAGCTGAACTACATCTCCGACGTGGACGTCATCTTCGTGGCCGAGCCGGTGACCCCGAAGATCACCCGGGTGGCCGCCGAGATGATGAAGATCGGCTCCGCCTGCTTCTTCGACGTGGACGCCAACCTGCGCCCCGAGGGCAAATCCGGGGCGCTGGTCCGCACCCTGGATTCCCACGTGGCGTACTACAACCGCTGGGCGCAGACGTGGGAGTTCCAGGCGCTGCTCAAGGCGCGCCCCATGGCGGGTGATATGGAGCTGGGCCAGGCGTACGTGGACGCGCTCGCGCCAATGGTGTGGGAGGCCTCCCAGCGCGACAGCTTCGTCGAGGACGTGCAGGCCATGCGTCGCCGCGTGCTGGACAATGTGCCCGAGGGCCTGCGCCACCGCGAGCTCAAGCTCGGCTACGGGGGCCTGCGGGACGTGGAGTTCGCCGTGCAGCTGCTCCAGCTCGTGCACGGGCGCATCGACCCGCAGCTGCGCACGCCGAACACCATGGAGGCGCTCGACGCCCTGATGGAGGGCGGCTATGTGGGCCGCGAGGACGCTACCCAGCTCGCCGGCGCCTACGAGTTTCTCCGCCTCCTCGAGCACCGCCTGCAGTTGCAGCGCTTCAGGCGCACGCACCAGCTGCCGGAGGATGACGACGAGCCGCGCCGCCGCTGGCTGGCACGCGCCGCCGGCTTCAAGGCCACCAAGCGCGCCACCGCCGTCGGGGAGATGGAATCGCGCCTGCGCCAGGTGCGCGACGCCGTTTCCACCCTGCACGAGCGCCTGTTCTACCGCCCGCTGCTCAGCGCGGTGGTTGACCTGTCCGTGGGCGAGGCGCAGCTTTCCTCCGACGCCGTCAAAGCCCGCCTCGCCGCCCTCGGCTACCGCCACCCGGCCCGCGCCTACGACCACCTCAGCGCACTGGTGCGAGGCACGTCGCGCAAGGCGAAGCTGCAGGCCATCTTGCTGCCCACGCTCATGACGTGGCTCGCCGGCACCGCGGATCCTGGTGCGGGGCTGTTGAACTACCGCAAGCTTTCCGAGGCCGCGGAGGACAAGAGCTGGTTTTTGCGCATGCTTCGCGACGAAGGCGTGGTGGGCCAGCGCCTCATGCGCATCCTGGGCAACTCCCCCTACACCGCCGAGCTACTCATCAGCGCGCCCGAGGCCGTGAAGCTGCTCGGGGACGGATCGAACGGGCCGCGGCTGGTCGAGCCCGCGCCGGACCAGGTGCGCAAGGCTATCGTCGCCGCCTCCAAGCGCTACGGCAGCGATGCGGACAAGGCGGTGTCCGTCGCCCGCTCGCTGCGCCGCGCTGAGCTCGCCCGCATCGCCTCGGCGGACCTGCTCGGCTTTATGGAGGTGCGCCAGGTCTGCGAAGAGCTGACCATCGTCTGGGACGCCGTGCTCGAAGCCGCGCTGCTGGCGGAGATCCGCACCGACCTGGCCGAGCGCGGCGCGGACGAGACGCCCGCCCGCATCGCCATCATCGGCATGGGCCGCCTCGGCGGCGGGGAGCTCGGATACGGATCGGACGCGGACGTGATGGTGGTGGCCGAGCCCGTCCCGGGTGCCGGCGGCGACGCCGGCGAAGAAGCCGAGGCGCTGGCCTGGGCGGCGCGGATCCTAGACCAAATGCGGGCCCGCCTGCACAAGCCCTCGTCGGACCCGCCGCTGGAGGTCGACCTGGGCCTGCGCCCGGAGGGCCGCTCCGGCGCCGTGGTGCGTACCATCGCCTCCTACGAGCGCTACTACAGCGAGTGGGGCGAGGTATGGGAGAAGCAGGCGCTGCTGCGCGCCACAACGGTGGCCGGCGACGAGGAGGTGGGCCTGAAGTTCCTGCACATGATTGACGGTTTCAGGTACCCGCCCACGGGAGCGTCGCAAAGCGATGTGCGCGAGATTCGGCGCATGAAAGCGCGCGTGGACAACGAGCGGCTCCCGCGCGGCGCGGACCGCTCCGTGCACACGAAGCTGGGCCGCGGGGCGCTCGCGGACGTGGAGTGGACCGTGCAGCTTCTGACCATGATGCACGCGCACAACCACCCGGCGCTGCACACCACCTCCACGCTCGAGGTGCTGGACTACCTGGTGGAGCTGGATGATCCGGGCGTGCTGCCCGGCAGCCAGGCGAGGGTGCTGCGCGAGGCCTGGCTCACGGCCACCCGGGCGCGCAACGCGCTCGTGCTGGTCTCCGGCAAGCGCACCGACCAGCTGCCCGCGCCGGGCCCGCACCTGGCGCAGGTTGCCGGAAGCGCGGGCTACGACCCGGACAGCCAGCAGGAGTTCCTGGAGGATTACCTGCGGGTCACTCGCCGCGCCCACCACGTGGTGGACGAGGTGTTCTGGGGCGAACCCGGCACGCTCGAGTACGAGTAGGCAACGTGAAGCGTGGCCCAACTACGCTGGTGGCATGGCTATCAATTTGAGCATCGACCTCGCTGACGCTACGTTCGCCGATCTCGTGGCCTTGGTGGACGCGGCGCACGCGGCCGGGGTAGAGCGCTCCGCGCCGCTGGAGCTGGACGGCGAGCAGCTCACCCTGGCGGTGGAGCCCGGGGCCGCCAAGCCGGCGGCGGCCCCGCAGACCCCGCGCGGGAGCGACGGCGAGGGCGGCCACCGCCCGCTGCCGCAGTTGGGCGACGCCGCGATCCGGTCCGTGGTGGACATTCTCACCGGGCGCCAGGAGCCGCCGCGGCGCTAGGGGGCCATCCCGTAGGATGATGCGTTGTGGATTACATCTCTACTCGCGACGCCACGTCCGTCCCGCGCAAGTTCACCGACATCCTGCTCACGGGTTTAAGCCCCGAGGGAGGGCTGTTCATGCCCGCGGTGTACCCGCAGGTGGACGGGGAGACGCTTGACGCGTGGCGCACCCTGCTCGCGGAGCGTGGTTACGCGGCGCTAGCCGCGGAGGTGGTCAAACTCTTTGCGGACGACATCCCGGCGGGTGTGATCGAGGACCTCACCGCGCGGGCCTACACCACCGAGGGTGGCAAGTTCGCCTCGGAGGAGATCGTGCCGGTGAGCCCGCTTGAAGACGGTCTTTTGGTGGCCCACCTCTCCGAGGGGCCGACCGCCGCGTTCAAGGACATGGCGATGCAGCTGCTCGGCGAGCTCTTCGAGTTCGAGCTGGGCCGGCGCGGCGAGGAGATCAACATCCTTGGCGCCACCTCGGGTGATACGGGCTCCTCCGCCGAGTACGCGATGCGCGGTCGCGACAACATCCGCGTCTTCATGCTCACCCCGGCGGGCCGCATGACCCCCTTCCAGCAGGCCCAAATGTTTGGCTTGGATGACCCGAACGTGTTCAACATCGCCCTCGACGGCGTGTTCGACGACTGCCAGGACGTGGTTAAGGCCGTGAGCGGGGATGCCGCCTTCAAGGCCAAGTACTCCATCGGCGCCGTCAACTCCATCAACTGGGCGCGCCTGATGGCGCAGGTGGTCTACTACTTCTCCACCTACCTCAAGGCCACCAGCTCGAACGAGGAGCGCCTCTCCTTCTGCGTACCCACCGGCAACTTCGGTGACATTTGTGCGGGCCACGTGGCCAAGCAGATGGGGCTGCCCATTGACAAGCTGATCGTGGCAACCAACGAGAACGACGTGCTCAACGAGTTCTTCACAGAAGGCGAGTACCGCCCCCGCACCGCCGCGGAGACGGTGGCCACGTCCTCGCCGTCCATGGACATCTCCAAGGCCTCCAACTTCGAGCGCTTCATCTTCGACGTCACCGGGCGCGACGCGAAGCTCACCGGGGACCTTTTCGGCCAGAAGGTGAAGGAGGGCGGATTCTCGGTGGAAGATTTCGGTGCCGCCTCGGGCGGGGAGGATGCCCTGGAGCGGATCCGCGGCGAGTACGGGTTCCTCTCCGGCAAATCCACCCACGCGGACCGGGTAGCCACCATCCGCGCGGTGCACGAGGAGCACGGTGTGCTCATTGATCCGCACACCGCGGACGGTGTCTTTGTGGCGCGCGGGCTGGCGGATCGGGTGGACACCCCGATGGTGGTGCTGGAGACCGCGCTGCCTGTGAAGTTCGGCGACACGATCGCGGAGGCCATCGGTGAGGCACCGGCCGTGCCCGAGCGCTTCGCCGCGATTATGGACGCGGGCCGCCACGTCACTGACCTGCCCAACGACGCGGAGGCGGTCAAGCAGTTCATCGCCGAGTCGATCGAGCGCACCGACGTCACCCCCGACGACACTCCCGGCGACACAGCGCAGTAGGGCGGACGCAGCGCGTGCCCCAGCATTTCCCGGGCGACCCGGTGCTGCCCGAACCGGCGCCGCAGCGCCCAAACGCCGCCCGCAGGTACCAACCGGTTGAAAGCGCCGGCGCGAAGCGGGCTCCCGCCGCGGGGTGGGTCTTCGCGGTGGTTGCGGTCGCGTTGCTCGTCGCGGCGGTCGTGTTTGTGGGCGTCAGCGCATCTCGCTTGCCGACGGCCACCATGGAAGACCGCCGCGCCCTCGAAGAAGTGCAGCGGCCCCCGGCCGCCCCCGACGTGGTGGATGACGCAGGTCCACCTGCGAACGTGATCAACGTGCCGCAGTTCGCGCTCTGGGCGCCCGGCACGAAGATCCAGACCACGGACCATTACCCGCAGCCGGGCGAGAGTTTCACCGCGCAGTCCTGCACCGTCGCGTTTTCATTCTCGGACGACGCTGGCCGCAACTACGCCGTGACCGCGGGGCACTGCGGCAAGGAGGGGGACTTGGTGTGGCCCACCAACGCCTCCCTTGCCTCGGACTACGTGCAGGAGGCCGGTCGCTTCATCTACTCGGGCCTTTACAGCGCGGGGGCGGAGGGCATCGACGTGGGGATCATCGAGATCACCGACCCGGACCGCCTGATGGAGGTGGTGGGCAACCCCATCCCCACGGGCGTGGGCGTGGAGGTCCCACCGATCGACCGGGTGTGCAAGACCGGCGGCACGACGGGCTACACCTGCGGCCACTTCGTGGACACCGAGCGGGTGCAGATTGTGAACACCGACGTGGAGGAGGCGCACCCCACCTTCGGCGACATCGCCTCCGTATGCGCCAACCAGGGCGACTCGGGCGGGCCCGTCTTCACCGAGGTTAACGGGCGCGCCGTGATCATCGGCGTAGTATCCGGCACCGAGGCCGGGCGCGCCGGCGACGAGTGCTGGGAGGGCATGGAGGACCCGAAGCTGATGAGCTACTCCAACGTGGAGCAGATGATGCGGGTGATCCAGGTAGCGGTGCCGCACCCCGCCTGGGTGGCGCAGACCTGGTAGCCGCCTAGGTACCCGCTTTGGTTGCTTCTCCTACCGCGGCAAGCCGTACTTCTCGGCAAAGGCCTCGCCCGTTTCGCTGGAGATGAACCAGGGCTCCTCGCCGTCCTCGTGGTAGAGCCAGTAGGCCTGCTCGGGGCCGTAGGCGTTGAACTGCAGGCGGCGGATGCCCTCGGGGAAGTCGATGTCGTCCCAGTCGTCGCGTAGTTCATCCAGCTTCTCCTGGGACGGGACCTGCACCCAGCGCAGGGTCATCTCGGTGCCCAGCGAGGGATGGTAGCTGTTCAGCGCCAGGGCGTCCGCGCCGAGCTCGTTGGCGGTGCTGATGGCGGAGGCGATGGTGGCTGCGGGGAGCGTCGAAAAGCAAAAGCCCTGGAACAGGATGCGCATGTTCTTTTGGGTGGTGAGCTCCAGCTTGTCCAGGCAGTTCTGCTCCAGCAGGCGCGAGAGGTGGCCGGAGAGCTCGGTGGGGCTTTGCTCCGCGAGCTCTGTCAACGCGCCGCGGGCCGAGGTGCCGGTGTGGGTGGCGCCCGTCTCGAGGTCCGCGATGAGGTAGCTGCGCACGCTTTCGCGCACCGACTGCTGGTCCGCGGGCGCCGGGTTGTGGGGGAGCTGCTTCTCCGGGGCGCGGGCGGTCTCCGTAGTCTCGGTGATCTCGGTCAGGGTGGAGGAGGCGCCCCGATCCGAGCTCGCGCCCGCGGAGTAGCTGGAGAGCATGGCCACAAACACCACGATGGCCACCACCAGCGCGCCGTAGCCAACCACGAACGCCGCCGCGGGCATGCGCTGAATCAGGGGGCGCTTCGCCGGCTCCGCGGGCGCGCCCGGGGCCGCGGGCGGCTCGGCGGGGGAGTAGACGGTGCTCATGATGCGGGAAAGTTTACACTCGGATCAGCCCGCGGCCGCCCCCGCAATGCGCGGCCACTCGCTGCATATCCGCACCCCTACAGAGAGGACGTCCGCCGTGCCCATCCCGGAGTTCATCGTGGAGACCCGCAAGAAGATCGGCACCGACCTGATGTGGCTGCCGTCCGTCGCGGCGGTGGTGCTGCGCGATTCCACCGACAATTCGGTCTGGGCGGTGCCCGAGGTGCTCCTTGTCAAGCGCGCCGACAACGGGGAGTGGACGCCCGTGACCGGCATCGCGGACCCGGGCGAGGAGGCGCACGATTGCGCGGTGCGCGAGGTGCTGGAGGAGACCGGGATCCGCGCCCGGCCGGCCGCCATTTTGGGTGTCGGTGCGGTCGGGCCCGTCACCCACGGCAACGGCGATATGGCCAGCTACATGTCGGTGCAGCTGCGCCTCGAGCCGGAAGACCCCGCGGCCGAGCCCGTGGTCGGCGACGACGAATCCGTGGACGTCGGCTGGTTTCCCATCTCCAACATGCCGGTCACGGACCCGAAGTGGCGGCTTGTCATCGGCGACGCCGCCGCCCAGCGCAAGCACCCCGCGGGCTTCGCGCCGCGCATGGGGTTTGCCAAGCGGTGAGGCTCGGCGCAGACGTCTCCGAGCACCAGCGCGGCATTGACCTGCGCGGCCTCGATTTCCTCAACTTCGTGGTCATCCGCACCACCGACGGCGACTACCGCGACACCGCGTTCCCCGAGCACGCCGCCGCGGCCACGCACGCCGGGCTGGAGATCGCCGCGTACCACTTTCTCCGCGCCCCGTCCGAGGGCACCCCGGTTGCGGCCCAGGTCGCGTCGTCGGTCGCGGTGCTCGGCACCACCCGGCCGCCGATGTGGCTGGACGTGGAGTCGCCGGCGGGGCTTTCGCTTGCCGACGTCCGCGAGGCCCACCGCTGCTTCACCGCCGCCGGCGTGCCCGTCGCGGGCGTCTACACCTCCGCCTCGTACTGGCGCCGGCACATGCTGCTCGCAGACCCTCGCGAGTTTGGCGAGCTGTGGCTCGCGGCGTGGGGCGACAATCCAGTGGTGGACCTCGGTGCCCCCAAACAAAAGGCCCCGGCGCCGGCCCCCTCGGCCTCCCCACCCCCGCGATGTGGCAGTTCACCTCCCGCGGCCTCACCGGCGGCGTGGAGGTGGATCTCAACCTCGCGCTGTAGGGCTTATTTTGCTTCTCGACGCTTCCCCGCCGACGCACGAGCCTCGTTGAACTTCGCCTCCACGGCGCCGCGGCCGTTCTTGAACAGCTGCAGCGAGATAAGGAGGGTGCCCAGGCCGAGCAGCAGCCACAGCCACCAGCCCGCACCGGTGTGCACGCCGTCGGTGCCGATAATGTCGATGAGCTTGACCAGCACCGCGAGCAGCTGCACCGCGGCGGCCGCGAGGCCCAACAGGCCCGCCTGCTTCTCGCTGCCCTTCCACGCGAAGTACGCCGCCGCACCGAGCAGGCCGAGGACGATAAGGCAGGTAATGACGTAGAGCGCGCCGCCGCTGAGCTCCTCCTCTGCCAGCATCGCCTCCGCGAAGCCGCCGAAACCGGACGAGGAGATGGACACCGATCCCCACCAGTTCATCACGAACTTGATAAAGCCGTACTCGTTGGCCTCCTTGACACGCCCCACGGCCAGGAAGCTGGTGAGCAGGGAGAGCAGGAACGCGCCGCCGTAGAACCACACCGGCCACTCGATCTGCTTGGCCGCCGCCGGCTTGGGTGCTTCCGCCTTCGGCGCGGCGGGCTGGCCCTGGTTGGGCTGTTGGTTGGGCTGCTGGTTGGCCTGCGCATTGCCAGGGTTGGACGTGGGCTTGGTGCTCCACTGGTTCGGGTTGTTGGGCTGCTCGCCTGGGTTGGGGTTCAACGGTGTGGACATGGTTCCTCCAGAAATGTGCGGGTGGTTCAGCTGTCAGTTTACTTACGTAGCGCTGTGTGCACGCGGTGCACGCGGGGAGTGCTCCCCGAACGCCAGGGATGATTGAGGGAGTCAAGGGGGGGGAATGTCCCTCAAACGCGAATCCGGCGCATATCTGCATTCCGGAAACAATGTTCCGGATTGCAACTATGTGCCGGGTTGGCCGATTCGCACGTCACCCCCCCTTCTCTCCTCACAGGAAACGTACAGCCAAGGGCAGCGGCGGCCGAGATCAGGATTAAACGCCAGAACGCACGTGGGGCGGCACCGCGCCCCGCCGCCTTCTAGAGCGCGGTCTGCCCGAACAGGGAGCCGACGATAAAGGTGGCGCCGAGTGCCAAGGATCCGCCGATCACTACGCGGGCGACGCTGCGTTTGACGGGGGCGTCGCCAAGCTTTGCGCTCACGGTGCCGGTCACTGCGAGGGAGACGAGAGTGAGGGCGAAAATCGCTGCAACGCGCCAGCTTTCGGGGGCGAGTACGGCGGCGGCGAAGGGCAGCAGCGCGCCGAGGAGGAAGGCGAAGAAGGAGGCGATCCCGGCGGACCACGGGTTCACCTGCTCCTCGTCCTGGACGCCGAGGGTGCGCTCGGAGTCGCGCTGCGAGGACACGGAGACGTACTCACCGAGCGCCATGGACACGGCGCCACCCACCACGGCGGCGAGACCAGCCGTGGCGATAGCCGAGGTGCTGCTCGTCGCGCCGGCCACGCCCACCACAACGGCCGCGGTGGAGACGATGCCGTCGTTGGCGCCGAGCACGCCGGCGCGCAGGCGGTTGAGCTTCTCGCCCACGGCCCGGGGTGCGGGCGCGGGGTCGGGGAGGAACTCGGGGTGGCGGCACGTCTTTCCCGTTTGGGAGCAGATTGGTGCGGGGGTGCACGGCTGCGTTGTAGTCATGCGCACCACAATGCCCGCCCCCGGCCAGCCCCGCAAGCGTGCTTAGGCTGCCTTATCCCAGCTCAGGCTATGTTTTGCTAGGTTAGCTTTGGCTACTTCCAGCGCACGGAAAGCTCGTAGCCATCCATGTTCGTGCCCGCGGTGAGCGCCTTCGCATGGGTGAGCATAAGCTGCTCAGCGTGGTCGCGGGCGCGGTCGAGCAGCCCGTCCTCGATGGCCTTCTCGCGCGCCGCGTCCTCCCGGTTGGCAATGAATCCGGTGACGTCGCTCACGCGCAGCTGGTTGATGGGGTTCATGGTCTGGTCGTAGACCTCCACGCTGTGCGGGTCGATGTGCGACTCCAGCACCTCCACCGGCGGCAGCGCGATGGTGAGCGTCTTCGCGGCGTCATCGACGCTCGCCTCGATCCCCTCCGCGCTTCGCAGACCGGCCGTCACCCGCCCGCTGTAGGTGACCAGGAAATTACGGTCCGTGAACGGCACCTTCAGGCCGGCGATCTGCAGCCCCTCCTGGTCGAACTTGCCCACGTCCGAAAACGCGTACTCCTCCGTGGCCAGCTCGGCGATGTCGCCGAAAGACGCGCCGATCGTGGTGGAGTCGATGCGCTCCTTGCCAAAGCCGAACAGCGAGGGGCGAAGCAACACCACGGCGAGCGCCGCGACGGCCAGCAGCGCCACCGCTACCGCGCCGCGGGCCGCGTTCTTGTTTGTCATGGTTTTCCAGCCTATTTGAGGGGTTCGGGGCTAGCTTGCCGACGCTCCCTTTCTCCCCTCAACCACCCAGCTCACGAACCGCCCGGAGCACAGCCCCCAGTGGATCACCAGCAGGACGGGGATGCTCAGCGCCACCACGTCCAGCCAATGCGACTCACTGACCAGGGCTACCTGGTGCCCGCCCATGCTCACAGTGCCGGGCGGGAAGGTGCACGACCACCAGGCGGGGGAGTAGTCCACCCAGCGGGCCACGTTGGGGTAGAAGGTGTACATCGCCCACAGGGCCAGCGGGATGGCCAGGATAAGGGCGACGCGCCCGTACAAAATCGAGACGGCGCCGGGGTAGAGGATCTGCAGCGCCGTGGTGGACTGGCCGACCACGCCCAGCGGCACCCACGCGGTCGCTGATTTCGGCCCCTCCAGGTCCACCTTCCCGTGCCAGGCAGCCCAGTACACACGGACGAAGATCGGCACCGAGGTGAGCAGCGACATGAAGAACAAAACGGTGCCCATGACGTGGTAGACGTGCCCGTAGTCGCGGGCGAGCCAGCCTGACACCGAGGCGGAGATCATCGGTCCGACCAGCGGCAGTCCCCACGTGAATTTGGGCTCGCCTTCAAAGCGCGTGAGCTGGATCGCCCACGTGATCACGGTGACTGGGCCGCCGACCCAGAAACCCACCAGGCGCGGGACCGTGCTGCCGGTCAGACCGGACAGGGCCGCGCCGAGCGCTAGGATGCCGATGAAGAACATGGACCACTCCGCCATGGTGGCCCGGCCGAAGCTCGGGTGCCGGTAGCGAAAGAAGCCCACGGTGAGGGCGACAAAGATGGCGCAGGCGATCGCGGCGAAGATGCCGGACGCGAGCATCATCTCCTCCTCAACGAGGAGGCGGGCGACAATCGACGTGCCCATGAGGCTGCCGCCCCACGCGGGCCCGGGCGGGGGGAGTTCGCGAAACTTATCAGTCACGGGAGGCTATGGTAATTTCTTTTGCCCCCGGGACGCGAGCCGGGGTGGCTAGCAGTCGAAGTAGAGCTCGAACTCCTGCGGGGTGGGGCGCAGGCGGGCCGGCGCGATTTCCTCGGTCACCTTCAGGCGCACGTAGGTCTCGATCAGGTCGTCGGTGAACACGTCGCCCTCGGTGAGGAAGTCGTGATCCGCCTCGAGCGCGGCGAGTGAGGCCTCCAGCGAGGTCGGGGCCTGCGGGATCTCCTTGGCCTCCTCGGGCGGGAGCTCGTAGAGGTCCTTGTCCACCGGAGCGTGCGGCTCGATGCGGTTCTTGATGCCGTCCAGGCCGGCCATCATCATCGCGGCGAAGCCGAAGTACGGGTTGCCCGACGGGTCCGGGGCGCGGAACTCGATGCGCTTCGCCTTGGGGTTGGTGCCAGTGATTGGGATGCGGATGGCCGCGGAGCGGTTGCGCTGCGAGTACACCAGGTTGATGGGGGCCTCGAAGCCCGGAACCAGGCGGTGGTAGGAGTTCAGCGTCGGGTTGGTAAATGCCAGGACCGCGCCGGCGTGCTCGAGGATGCCGCCGATGTACCAGCGGGCGATGTCGGAGAGCCCGCCGTAGCCGGACTCGTCGTAGAACAGCGGCTCGCCGTCCTTCCACAGGGACTGGTGGGCGTGCATGCCAGAACCGTTATCGCCGGCGAGCGGCTTGGGCATGAAGGTGGCCGTCTTGCCGAACTGGGTGGCCGTGTTCTTCACGATGTACTTGAAGTCCTGCAGATCATCCGCCGCGTGCAGGAGCGTGTTGAAGCGGTAGTTGATTTCCTGCTGGCCGCCGTTGCCCACCTCGCGGTGGAAGCGCTCGATGTTGAAGCCCGACTTGGCCAGGTTGTGCACCATCGCGTCGCGGACCTCGACCGTCTTGTCGTACGGCGGGACGGGGAAGTAGCCACCCTTCCAGCGGTTCTTGTAGCCCAGGTTGGCCGAGCCGTCCGCCTCCACCTCGTTACCGCGGTTCCACCAGCCCTCCTCGGCGTCGATCTCGTAGAAGGCGTGGTTTCCCTCCACTTCGTAGCGGATGGAGTCGAAGAGGTAGAACTCGGCCTCTGCGCCGAAGCTGCAGGTGTCCGCGATGCCGGTGGATGCCAGGTACTCCTCGGCCTTCTTCGCCACATTGCGCGGGTCGCGGGAGAACGGCTCGTGGGTGAACGGGTCGTTGACAAAGAACTTTACGTTCAGCGTCTTGGAGGAGCGGAACAGGTCGAGCTTGGCGGTGGCCAGGTCCGGCATAAGCGTCATGTCGGACTCCTCGATGGTGGTGAAGCCCTTGATGGAGGAGCCGTCAAACGCGAGGCCCTCCTCCATCACCTCCGCATCGAACATGGACGCGGGGATGGAGAAGTGGTGCTCGCGGCCCGGCACGTCGGTGAAGCGAACATCGACAAACTGCACATCCTCGTCCGCGATGAAATTCTGTACTTCTTCGATGTTGCCGAATGGCACGGTGGTTCTCCTTCGATGCGAGTAAGCAATTGCCCTCATCTTAGAGGAACGCTCCCCGTGCATAGGCAGGTGCGCCTGGGCACTAGTCTGGAGAACCATGGCAAAAGAGCAGGGGAACCGGCAGGCGGGTAACGGCGGGTCGAGCTGGCGCAACGGGCCCGAGATCCCCAACCAGTTCGGCGGTGATGACCCGGTGCCGTCCTACCCCGGGGAGTACCTTGGCCTGCCCAAGTCGGGACCGGGCGCCCAGGCCTCGGTGGCCAGGCGCATGGGCGGGGTGGTCATTGACTGGCTGTTGTGCCTCGCCGCCGCCACGCTAATCACCAGTACCACCGACGCGTGGGGCGACGCGGCGACGCTGACGCTTCTGCTGTGGGTGGCCATGGGCATCCTCACGGGCTGGCTGTTCGCCCGCACGCCCGGGATGGCCGTGCTGGGCATGGGCGTGGCGCGGGTGGACGCGGAGGTACCCGTAGGCTTCTGGCGCGCGGCGCTGCGCACCCTGCTCACGGCGTTCATCTTCCCCGCGGCGATGGTGGACGCGGACGGTCGCGGCATGCACGACAGGGCGACGAATACGACGGTGATTTTGGCGTGACAAGGGGGCGTCGACAAGCAACTGCTCACGAGTTGATCGGCAGAATCTCCCCGTCGAGGTGCTTGCCAAAGTCGATGTAGCGCGAGAACGCCCAGGTGCGGTCCGTGAGCATGCGGGCCACGGTCAGGCCGGCCGCGATAAACAGCACGGCGAGGGTGACGTCGGTGAACGCGTAGAGCGCGGCGGGGGTGTCGCCGTCCGCGAAGCTGTGCACGGCGGCGTAAATGGTGGTGCCGGGGATCATCACCACGCAGGCGGGGATGGTGACCGTGACGCGGGGAATAGTGGCGTACTTGCCCGCCTGGCTTCCGGCGAGCCCGATGAACAGGGCGGCGAGGAAGGCGGCGAGGAAGCCGCGGACACCGAGTGAGAGCAGGGCGAGGCGCCCGATGTTGGCCAGGGAGCCCAGGAACGCCGCGATGAGCGCCATCCGGCGCGACGAGTTGAACAGAATGGCGAAGCAGCCCACGGCGACGAAGCTGGCGGCCGCGCCGGAGAGGTAGTACTCCAGCGTCGGCTCGCGCACGGGTGCGACCGGGGCAGGGGTGCCAGAGAGCATCGCCACCACGGAGACCGTCAGCATGGTCACCGTGATGATTTCGGCGGCGAAGAACAGGCGGGGGATGCCGGCGGTGAAGTCGAAGCGAGCCAGATCCAGAAAGGACGTGAAGAGGGGGAAACCAGGGATGAGGAAGAGGACCGCGGCGATGAAGCCGGCCGAGACGTCACGGTCCGGTACCAGGAACGCGATGAGGAGGTACAGCGACGATGCCGCGGCCGCTGCGAAAGCCGTGATGCCGAGCACGTTGAGGTGCCGTTGGTGCAGGTGGCCGCGCAGGAACTGGCCCACGGCGGCGGAGCAGAACACGATCAGCGCGGCGAGGTAGCCGAACTGGTTCAGCACAGCGAAGCCCGCGCAGGCCAACCCCGCGGCAAGCGACGCGATCCACAGCGGCCAGCGCGGGGTGGGGATGCGCTCGATCTCGTCCAGCGCCGCGTTGATCTCCTCCGCCGTGTGGTAGCTCTGGAGCATGCTGTGCGCGGTGGTCTCCAGCGCCTCGATGCGCGACGCGTTCACCCCCGGCAGCGGAACATCCGCCACCACCGTGCGGAACTCCTCGCCGTGGTGGAAGGTGCAGCTTATGGTGTTGAAGCCCACCAGCACGTCTGCGTTGTCAAAGCCCAGGCTACGCGCGCACCGTTTCACCGCGCGGATCACGCGGTAGCCCGCGGCGCCGGAGGCGAGCAGGAGCATGCCGAAGCGCATCGCCGTATTCGCCTCCGCGGCAAAATCCAGCGGCTGCGCGTGGTGGTTGCCGGCGCCCCCCTGCACCGGTGTTACTTCCCGCCCTGACGCTGCTGCATGCGGCGCATCTTCCGGTTCATACCGGCCATGTTCTGGGCCTGCTTCGGCAGCGGGCCGCCCGGCAAGCCGGCCATCTGGCCCTGGCGGCCGCGCGCGTCCATGGCGTCCAGCTTGGCAGAGAGGTTGTAGACCTCGTCCTTCTGGTAGTTCTTGGGCAGCTTGAGCAGGTGCTTCTGCAGGTCGCGCACCTTGACCTGGTCTTCGCCGTCGCCGGCGTAGACCTCGTAGATCGGCACGCCGGCCAGCAGGCGGTCCACACGCTTGTGCTCCTTTGCCATGAGCTGCTTCAGGCGGCGCGGGTCGCCCTCGCCGACGAGGACGACGCCGGGGTTGCCCACCACGCGGTGGACGGTGTCCATGTGGGTGTTGGCCTGCACGCTCGGCTTGGTCAGCCACACGATGCCCATCGTGTTGCGCATGTTCTCCAGCGTCCAGGCGGCGGCGCCCGGCTGGTCACCCACCTCGTCATACATCGAGTGCTCGAGGCGGCGGGAAAACACGAACATTGCCAGCACGGCGCCGAGGATGAGGCCGAGTACGAGCATGAACCACTCGCCGCCCCAGAGTTTGCCGATGAGGAAGAACAGCAGACCCACGCCCAGCACGCACAAAAGCATCAGCGGAATGAGCTTCTTGTCCCGCTTGCGCTGGATGTTGAACGCCTCGCGCACCTGCCCGCGCGTCTGCTTGCGCTTCGCGCGCTTGGCGGTGCGCTGCTCTTTCTTCGCGGCCTTCTCGGCCGCCTTCATCGCCTTCGTGTCCTGCTTGGCCATGGGGCCTACTTTAGGGCACTGGGCTAGCGGGTGGTGACCGGGGTGTCCTGGCTCTCGCCGTACTTGGCCAGCAGGGTGGAGGCCTCCTGGGCCGTGTCGCCCTGCGAGGTCTGCGCCAGGTGCTTCAGGTTTTCCGGCAGCTCGAGGCCGCGGTGCTCCATCGCCTCCACGTAGAGCTTGCCGGCACGGTAGGAAGAACGCACCAGCGGGCCGGACATGACCGCGCCGAAGCCCATCTCGTACGCCGCGTCGCGGTACTCAATAAACTCCTCCGGCTTCACCCACCGCTCGATCGGGTGGTACATCGGGCCCGGTCGCAGGTATTGGGTGATGGTGATGATGTCGGTCCCCGCGTCGACCAGGTCGCGCAGCGCCTCCATCACCTCTTCTTGGGTCTCGCCCATGCCGAGGATCAGGTTGGATTTGGTGATGAGGCCGAAGTCTCGCGCCTGGCGGATCACGTCCAGGGAGCGCTCGTAGCGGAAGGCCGGGCGGATGCGCTTGAAGATGCGCGGCACGGTCTCCACGTTGTGGGCGAACACCTCGGGGCGGGCCTCGAAGACCTCCTGGAGCAGATTCGACTTGCCGGAGAAGTCCGGGGTCAGGTTTTCGACGCCGGTGTGGGGGTTGAGCTCGTGGATCTTGCGCACCACCTCGGCGTACAGCCACGCGCCCTCGTCCTCGAGGTCGTCGCGGGTCACGCCCGTGATGGTGGAGTAGTTGAGGTTCATCTCGCGCACGGACTCGGCCACGCGCAGGGGTTCGCCGCGGTCCAGCGGCTCGGGCTTCGCGGAGTTGATCTGGCAGAAGTCGCAGCGGCGGGAGCAGTTCGCGCCGCCGATGAGGAAGGTGGCCTCGCGGGATTCCCAGCACTCGTGGATGTTGGGGCAGCCGGCCTCCTGGCACACCGTGTGCAGGGAGGCGCCCTTGACCTTCTTCTTCATGTCCTCGTACTCGGGACCGGTTTTCACCGCGTTGCGGATCCACCGCGGCTTGGTCTCGATCGGGGTCTGAGCGTTGCGCTTCTCGATGCGGAGCATCTTGCGGCCTTCGGGAGCTACAGTCACCCCCATACCGTAACAACGCTGTCAAGGCGCTCACGAGCGGCGCTTTTTCAGGCCTTTCGACGGATCGGGGGCCGACGCGAAGGAGTGGTTGGCCACCACCAGTTCTCCTGCGAGCGCTCTGCGGAGGGCGTCGACAAGCAACGGCCCCATCTCGGCGGGGGGGGCGCGGCGGCCGAGCTCGAGGGACATGGTGGTCACGTCGGCGTCGTCGATGCCGCACGCGACGATATGGGCGTAGTGGTCCAGGGTGTTGTCGCAGTTCAGGCTCAGCCCGTGCATGGTTACGCCGCGGGTGATGCGGATGCCCAGGGCCGCTACCTTGCGGTCGCGCGTGGGGGCGGCCGGGTCGGCGGCCGGGGTGGTGGACGGCACCCACACCCCCGAGCGGCCGTCGATGCGGCCCGCGGTGCGCACCCCGGCGAGTCGCACCGCCTCGATGATCGCCTCCTCCAGGCGGCGCACGTAATCCACCACGTCCACGGGCTCGGCGAGTTTGATGATGGGGTAGATCACCAGCTGGCCCTCCCCGTGCCAGGTGATGCGCCCGCCGCGGTCCACGCCCACCACCGGCACCGGGTAGGACGGATCCGGCATGTCCTCCGGCTGCGTGCGCTTGCCGGCGGTGAAGGTGGAGGGGTGCTCCAGCACCAAAACCGTGTCGCCGATCTCGTCCCTGGCGCGCTTGGCGGCCAGATCAGCCTGCAGATCCCACGCCTGTTGATAGTCCACGAGCCCCAACTCGCGCACGTCGATCGGCGCGGTTGAGGCCCGGATGGACTGGTCGGCGGGGAAGAAAGGGTCGCGCGGGGCTGTCATGGCCCCCAAGCGTAGTCCCCGGCCCTAGCCCTCTACGCCGTTGGCGGCGGCGTACTCGTCGGCGCTCATGAGCGGGCCGACCTCCTCAACCTCCACCTCGAAGAGCCAGCCCTCGCCGAACGGGTCGTTGTTGATGGCCTCGTAGGCGCCGTCGATGTCCTCGTTCACCGCGGTCACGGTGCCGGTGACGGGGGAGTAGAGGTCCGAGACGCTCTTCGTGGACTCGATCTCGCCGCAGGTCTCGCCGGCGGTCACCGCGTCGCCCACCTGCGGCAGCTCGGCGAAGACAACCTCGCCCAGCCGGTCCGCGGCGACGTTGGTGATGCCCACGCGCACCGTGGTACCGGCCGCGGTGTCCGGGGTGGCGTTAATCCACTCGTGATCCTCGGAGTAGTAGTAGTCCTGCTGCAGCGCCATGGTTCTACGCTTCCTTTCGCTTGTAAAACGGGGTCTGTGTCATGGTAAACGGGTAGCGGCGCCCGCGGACGTCAATCTCCACCTCCGTGCCCACTTCCGCGTGGGCCGGGTCGATGTGGGCGAGCGCGATCGGGTGCCCCAAGCTTGGCGACGGCTGGCCGGAGGTGACCACCCCAACCCGCTCGTCCGAGCCGGCGAGGTAGATCTCCGCGCCCTCGCGCGCCGCGCGCCGCTGCTCAGACGCCAGGCCCGCGATGACCACGCTCGGCTCGCGGCCCGCGAGCGCCTCCTTGCCCACGAAGTCCGCCTCCTTCTTGGCGAAGGCGCGCGCCATGCCCGCCTCCACCGGGGTGATGTCCGCGGTCAGCTCGTGGCCGTAGAGCGGCATCGAGGCCTCGAGGCGCAGCGAATCGCGAGCCGCCAGGCCGCAGGGCACACCGTGGGCGACGACCGCGTCCCAGACCTGCTCCGCGTCCTCGCCTCGGCAGAACAGCTCGAAGCCGTCCTCGCCGGTGTAGCCGGTGCGCGCGACGAATACCTCGATGCCGCCCAGGGTGTTCCAGGCGCCGGAGTAGTAGGGGTACTCCGTGGGGGCGTCGGCAAGCAACTGCTCCAACACCGCGAGCGAACCCGGGCCCTGGACCGCAACGAGCGCGACCTCCTCAGAATCGTTGCGCAGTTGCACGTCGAAGCCGGCCGCGCGCTGCGTGAGCGCCTCCCACACCGCCGGAGTGTTGCCCGCGTTGGGCACCACCATAAAGTGGTCGTCGGCGAACTTGTAGGTGATCAGGTCATCGATGATGCCGCCGTCGGCGGCCACGATCATGGAGTACTTCGCCTTGCCCACGGCCAGGGTGGAGAGGGTGGAGATCAGCGCGTAATCCAAAAACGCGCCGGCCTCGGGCCCGCGGACGTCGATCTCGCCCATGTGCGAGAGGTCGAAGACGCCCACGCCCTCGCGCACCGAACGGTGTTCCTCCAACTCGCTGCCGTACTTCAGCGGCATGCGCCAACCGCCGAAGTCGGTGAATTGCGCACCCAGCTCCTCGTGCTTGGCGTACAGGGGGGTTTGCGGCATGGGGTCCTCCTACTCCTTGTTCTACTTCTTGTTCTCTTCGGTCACCGTCACGTCCACTTCCTCGACCACCTCGGGCTCGATGTCGAACGCCTCGGGCGGCGGGCAGGCGCACACCAGGTTGCGGTCGCCGTACGCTTCGTCGATGCGGCGCACCGGCGGGAAGTACTTCGCATGCACCAGCCCCTCCACCGGGTAGGCGGCCTGCTCGCGGCTGAACTCGTACGGCCATTCACTGCGCGCCACCGAGTGGGCGGTGTATGGCGCGTTGTGCACCACGGACTTCTCGTACTCCACGCGGCCGTCGATGATCTCCTGGATCTCGGCGCGGATGGAGCGCATCGCCTCGATAAAGCGGTCCAGCTCCGCCAGGTCCTCGGACTCCGTGGGCTCGACCATGAGCGTGCCCGCCACGGGGAAGGCGAGGGTGGGGGCGTGGAACCCGTAGTCCACCAGGCGCTTGGCCACGTCCGCTGCGGTCACGCCGGACGCCTCCGTAGCCGGGCGCAGGTCCAGGATGCACTCGTGGCCCACCAGGCCGTTCTCGCCCGTGTAGAGCACCGGGAACGAATCGTTGAGCTCGTGCGCCACGTAGTTTGCGCCGGGGACCGCGTGCGCGGTGGCGGACTTCAGGCCCTTCGCGCCGCTCATGGCGATGTACGCCCACGGGATTTGCAGCACGCCGGCAGAGCCGTAGAGGGTAGAGGAGACGGGCACCCCGTCCTGCGCGTCTGGGCCGGCTGGGCCGGCAGGGCCGTTCGAAACCACCGGGGTATTCGGGTTGGACGGCAGGTAGGGCTCGAGGTGCTTGCCCACGCCGATGGGGCCGACCCCCGGGCCACCGCCGCCGTGCGGGATGGTGAAGGTCTTGTGCAGGTTCAGGTGGCTCACGTCGCCGCCGAAGTCACCGGGGCGCGCGATGCCGGTCAGCGCGTTCATATTCGCGCCGTCGATGTAGACCTGGCCGCCGGCCGCGTGCACCTTGTCCGCCACCTCGCGCACCGTGTCCTCGTAGACGCCGTGCGTGGAGGGGTAGGTGATCATGATTGCGGCGATGTGCTCTCGGTGCTTTGCAATCTTTTCGTCCAGGTCAGCCAGGTCGATGGAGCCGTCCTCGGCGGTTGCGACCACAACCACCCGCAGGTTGGCCAGCGCCGCGGAGGCGGCGTTCGTGCCGTGGGCCGAGGCCGGAATGAGGCAGATGTCGCGCTCGGCGTCGCCGTTGGCCAGGTGGTACTGGCGGATGGCCAGAAGCCCCGCCAGCTCGCCGGTGGCGCCGGAGTTCGGCTGCACGCTCACCGCGTCGTAGCCCGTGATCTCCACCAGCCAGCCGGCCAGCTCCGCGATCAGCTCGCGCCAGCCCTCGGTGTACTCGTCGGGGGTGAACGGGTGCACGTTGGCAAAACCCGGCCACGTGATCGTCTCCAGACCCGCCGTGGGGTTGAGCTTCATGGTGCAGGAGCCGAGCGGGATCATGGTGCGGTCCAGCGCCAGGTCCTTGTCCCCGAGCTTGCGAATGTAGCGCATCATCTGCGTCTCGGAGTGCATCGTGTTGAAGATCTCGTGCGTGAGGTACGGCGTGGCGCGCTCGAGCTCCGCCGGAATCGCGCGGTCGGCCTGACTGGCCACCACCTCGACCCCGAACCCGCCCAGCAGCGCCGCCAGGTCCTCCTCGGAGCAATCCTCGCCGAAAGCGACACCCACGGTCTGCTCGTCGATCGCCCGCACCAGGTAGCCTTCGCGCGCTAGCTTGTCGACGACCCCTTGCGCGCCCTCAACCCCAACCGCAACCGTGTCGAAGTAGTGCGCGTGCTTGACCTCGAGCCCCGCCGCCTCGGCGGAGGCGGCGAAGCGGGTCGCGTTGCGGTGGATCTCCTCCGCGATCTCCTTCAGCCCCTGCGGGCCGTGGTACACCGCGTACATGGAGGCCGTGACCGCAAGCAACGCCTGCGCGGTGCAGATGTTGGAGGTTGCCTTCTCGCGACGAATGTGCTGCTCGCGCGTCTGCAGCGCGAGGCGGTAGGCGGGGTAGCCCTCCGCGTCCTTGGACACGCCCACCAGGCGGCCCGGCAGCTGGCGGCGCAGCTTGTCGGTCACGGCCATGTAGGCGGCGTGCGGCCCGCCGTAGAACAGC
Source organism: Corynebacterium bouchesdurhonense (assembly GCF_900078305.2). Taxonomy (GTDB): domain Bacteria; phylum Actinomycetota; class Actinomycetes; order Mycobacteriales; family Mycobacteriaceae; genus Corynebacterium; species Corynebacterium bouchesdurhonense. Next base: position 194,070 of record NZ_LT546027.1, on the reverse strand, counting down.
GGCACGCCCAGGCGCTGGGTGGTGCCGATGGCGATGTCCGCCCCCAGCTCGCCCGGGGACTTAAGCAGCGTCAGCGCCAGGATGTCCGCGTTGACCGCTACCAGGCCGCCGCGGGAGTGGATCGCCTCAATCACGGCGCGCGGATCGGCGATGTCGCCCTCGGTGCCGGGGTAGGCGATCACGGCGCCCACGAGGTCCTCGCCGACCACGCCCTCGGTTAGATCGGTGACCTCCACCTCGAGGTCGAACACCCGGGCGCGCTCCGCGGCGACGTTGATCACCTGCGGGTGGAGGCGGGCGTCGAGAAGCACCCTGCGCCCCTTCTTCACCGTGCGGGACATCAGCCCGACGGCCTCCGCGGTGGCCGACGCCTCATCCAGCAGCGACGCGTTGGCGATGTCCAGTCCGGTGAGGTCCTGCACCATCGTCTGGAAGTTCAGCAGCGCCTCCAGGCGGCCCTGCGAGATCTCCGGCTGGTACGGCGTGTAAGCCGTGTACCAGCCTGCGTCCTCCACCACGCCGCGGCGAATCACCGGCGGCGTGATGGTGGAGGAAAACCCCTGGCCGTAGAACGCCTTGAGCACCACGTTCTTGTCCGCCATCTCCCGCAGGCGCAGTTGCGCCTCGTGCTCGGTGAGCGCGTCCGGCAGCTGCAGGGGCCCGGAGGCGAGGATGCCGGCCGGCACCGCCGCGCTGATCAGCTCCTCGAGCGATTCGTACCCCAGCGTGCGCAGCATCTGCTGGGCTTCCGGGCGATCGGGGCCGATGTGGCGGGAAATATATTCCACGAAAACTCCTTATCCGGGGGCGGTAGAACCAGCCCTCAGCATAGTCGGCGCCCCTGCCGGCCGAACTAGAAATCGGCCACAGCGGCGCGGCCGAACAGCCACGTAACCGAAATCGCGCCGGGGTCCGGTACCTCCTTCGCCGACTCGCCAAGGTAGGACGCCCGACCCTTGGTTGCTTGCATGCCCCGGGTTGCTTTCGCCCCGGCGACGGCGGCATCGAACACGTGCCGCAGCACCTCCTCGGTGGAGGAGGCGGCGCCGGTGCTCGCCACCTCCTGCGCGGCCCTCGCCGCCGGCGCCAGCGCGTCAACGAGCGTGTTATCACCTTCCTTCGCACCACCCAGCTCGGTGATGGCGTCGAGGCCGAGCCGCAGCCCCTCGGCCAGCGCACTGGCGAACGTCTCGGGCTTGGCTGTGCGGGAGTCAACCCCCGCGGCGTCGAACGCGTCGGCCATCTCGCGGAACAGGGAACCCAGCACCGCACCCGAGGTGCCGCCCGCCCGCACCAGCATCCGGTGCGCGAAGAACTGCAACACTTCGGCGTCGCCGCCGCGGATCGGGGTGCGCACATCCCCGAACGCGGCCTCCATGTTCTGGCCGAAGTCGCCGTCGCCCGCCTCCCTGTCGAGGGCCGTCAGGTCATCAAAACCCTCGCCGAGGCGCTGGACATACAGGGTGAGCCACTCGTTCTCGTCCCCGCTGTCGGGCTGCGCGTAGTCATCCACCATGCGCGCCGGCCGGTACTGCGGGTCCTCCACGAGGCCGGGCCAGGCGGGTGCGTCCGTGGGGGCGTCGAGAAGCGAAAGAAGCTCCTCATCCAGCACCGTCACGGTCAGCGAGATGCCGGCCATATTCATCGCTGTGACCAGGCTGCCGCGCATGGCGCGGCGCACCCGCAGGCCGCGCTCGGTGAGCTGCTGCACCGCCTCGCCGAACACGAGGTCAAGTTCCAATTCGCTGGTGGCGCCGAGGCCGTTGACAAACAGGAGCACCTCCGCGCCGTCGGTGGAATCGCCGGTGGCGCCGGTGGCGCCTGTGGCGTCGAGGGAGCCGAGGATGCCGTCGAGCAGCTCGGCAACCAGCGCGCGTGCGCTCGGCTGGCCTGCACTGTCGAGGTCCCGGCGCTCCATGCCTGGCTCACCGTGGATGCCCACACCGATCTCAATTTGGCCGTCCTGCAAATCGAACGTCGCGCGGTCATGGGTGGGGGAGTGCCCGGGCTGCAGCGCCACCGCCATGCTCCGGGAGCGGTCGGCCGCCCGCTGCGCAACCTCCGCAACGCAGCCCAGCTCGTCACCGCGAGCGGCGGCGGCGCCGGCAACCTTCTCCACGATGACGGTTGCCCCGGTGCCGCGGCGACCGGGCGAGTGATCGTTACCGAGATCCGTGGCCACGTCATCCGCGACCAGCACCTGGCGCACTTGGGCGTCCGTGCTCTGCGCCGCCACGGTGAAGTTCATGACATCGCCGGTGTAGTTCTTCACCACGTGCACCACGCCCAGTCCGCGGTCAGCCCAATTCGTGGCGGCCGTAATCTGGACGGCGTTGGGGGACGTGAACAGGAGGCCAGGGCAGGCGGCGTCGAGCATGCCACGGCCGATGAACCCCGCGTGCATCGGCTCGTGGCCCGAGCCACCGCCCGAAATGACGGCGACCTGCGCCTCCGCATCGGTATCGCGCTTCAGGCCGATGAACCCGTCATTGTGCCAGTCCGCGTACGGGTGGGCGGTGACCAGCCCGCCGACGGCCTCCTCAACGAATTTTGAGGGAGCGTTGCGGAAAGACTTGAAGGAATCGGGCGAGTGGGTGGGCTGCGTTTCGTTGGCCATGCCTACAAAGTGTAGAAGCTCTGCCCCAGAGGTCGGGGAGCGAAAAAATCCGGCCCCGGCGGGTGCCGGAACCGGATTTTTAGAGGCCGTATTTCAGGCCGTGTTTCAAGGCCCCGCTTAAAGGCCCAAGTCGTCCTCGAAGTCGCCGGCCTCGATGCGGTCCTTGATGGTGGACACGAAGCGGCCCGCGTCGGCACCGTCAACCAGCTGGTGGTCGTAGGTGAATGGCAGGTAGCACATCTGGCGGATGGCGATGGAGTCGATGCCGTCCTCGGTCACGATCACCGGGCGCTTCTCAATGGCCGCGGTGCCCAGGATGCCGGCCTGCGGCGGGGGGAGCACCGGGGGATCCAGCAGCGCGCCCCCGGAGCCGATGTTGGTCACCGTGAAGGTGGCACCGGAGAGATCGTCCGGACGCAGCTTCTTGTTGCGCGCGCGGTCTGCCAAATCAGCGATGGCCTTGGCGATGTCCGCCAGGTCCATGTCCTGCACCTGCTTGATCACCGGCACGAGGAGGCCCTGCGGGGTGTCCACGGCGATGCCGATGTTCACGTCCGAGTGGTAGGTGATCTCCTTCTTGTCGGCGTCGTAGGAGGCGTTGACATTCGGGTGGGAGACCAGGGCCTCGGCCGCGGCCTTGATGAAGAAGGCCAGGTAGGTGATGTTCGCGCCGTGCTTCTCCACGAACGCCGGCTTGACCCCCTTGCGCAGCTCGGCGACGCGGGTGACGTCCACCTCCTGCACGTGGGTCAGCTGCGCGGAAGTCTGCAGGGACTCGACCATCTTCGCGGCCGTGATCTCGCGGATGCGGTTCACGCGCTGGGTGGTGCCGATGAGCTCCTGCTTGGCCGGGTCCACGGACTTGGTGGACCAGTTAGCGCGGGCACTCTTCGGCGCCGCCTCCTGCTTGGTCTCCTGCTCGGTCTCGGCCGGTGCCTCGGAAGCGCCCTCAGCCTTGCCGCCCTCGGCGGCGGCCAGCACGTCCTGCTTGCGGATACGGCCGCCGACACCGGTTCCCTCGATGGAGTTGAGGTCCACACCGTGCTTGTCCGCCAGCTTGCGCACGAGCGGGGTGACGTACGGCACCTTGTCGCCGCGGTCCTCGAGCTTGGCGGAAGAGTTGGAGTCGTCCTGCTTGGGCTCGGCCTTCTTTGGCTCGGCCTTCTTGGAGTTGTCCTTCTTCGGCTCAGCCTTCTCCTCGGCCTTGGCCTGCTTCGGCTCGTCCTGCTTCGGCTCAGCCTTCTCCTCGGCTGCTGCCTCGTCGTCGGAGTCGTCATCGTCGGCAGCGGCCTCGGCATCACCGATCACCACGATGGCCTGGCCAACCTCAACCGTGTCGTCCTCCTCGGCGAGGATTTCCAAGATGGTGCCCTCAACCGGGGAGGGGATCTCGGTGTCGACCTTGTCGGTGGAGACCTCGAGCAGCGGCTCGTCAACCTCAACCAGGTCGCCCACGGACTTCAGCCACGTGGTGATGGTGCCCTCGGTGACGGACTCGCCCAGCTCCGGCATCTCCACGGTGGTGGACTCGCCGGAGCCCTTCTTGTTCTCGGCGGAATCTTTCTTCTCAGACTTCTTCGGAGCGTCCTCCGGGTTGTCGCCCTCGCCCTCGGCGGAGTTGTCCTCGGTGACGTCCTCGTCCTCGTCGGCAACGTTTTCCTCGCCGCGGTTCTCGTCGTCCGAGTCGTCGGAGTCGTCGGAATCGTCCGAACCGGCCGCAGCGTCCTCGTCGCCGATGCGGGCGATCACGTCGCCCACCTCAACGGTGTCATCTTCCTCGGCGAGGATCTCGATCAGGGTGCCGGCCACGGGGGACGGGATCTCGGTGTCGACCTTGTCGGTGGAGACCTCGAGCAGCGGCTCGTCCACCTCGACGGTGTCGCCGACCTCCTTCAGCCACGTGGTGATGGTGCCCTCGGTGACGGACTCGCCGAGCTCCGGCATCTCCACGTCGGTGGCGGAGCCGGAGGAGGAACCCTTCGCAGACTTCTCCACGTCCTTCTTCGTGTCCTCGTCGGCGTCTTCCACCTTGGCCTCCGGCTTCTCGGCCGGCTCAGACTCGTCAGCCTGCTCGTCGTCAGCGGAGTCATCCTCGGAGGAGCCGGTATCCTCGCCCTCCTCGCCGATGATCACGATCACGTCGCCCACCTCAACGGTGTCGTCTTCCTCGGCCTTGATCTCAAGGATCACGCCGGCCACGGGAGAGGGAATCTCGGTGTCGACCTTGTCGGTGGAGACCTCGAGCAGCGGCTCGTCGACCTCAACGGTGTCGCCGACTTCCTTCAGCCACGTGGTAATCGTGCCTTCGGTCACCGACTCGCCCAGCTCGGGCATCTCTACTGAGTGCGCCATGATTTCCAACTCTCCTCATGAAAATTGTGGAAAAGATACAACCACAAAGCGTACCCGGATTCCCCGCGCTCCGCGGCGTGAAACCCCCGTAATCAGGCGCGCCCCGCTGCCGTACTATGAGCACCGTGTTCAACCTGTTCGGCAAAGGCAAACGCAGCACCAGTTTCGCCCCGCCCCGCGCGCCGGGTGAGACCCTGCGGGCCGAGGACGCCGACTACCTCAAGGCTTGGGTGGTCGGTCGCGCCTTCGTGGAGGGATTCGTCGAGCCCGAAACCATGGTCAACGAGATGTCGGTGGTGCTGGTTGACGAGCACGGCAATTACACTCGCCGCCGCATCGGGGGGCCCAAGGGGATCGACGCGGTCACGACGTTGTTGGGCATTTCGCTTTACGACGTCGAGGAGACCGGCTACCCCGACCGCATGCGCCGCAAAATCGAGCAGGACCGCATCCTGCGCAAACGGGCCGAGCAGCAGGAGCGCCGCGCTAAGTTCGAGCGCGGCGAGAACCCCTACACCTGACCCGCCGGCCACAGATTTTGGAAAATCCGCGGACCTGGGCACCAAAGTCCCAGGACGGTGAAAAATTTGGCAAAATCGTCGGACTAGCCCGGCTACGCCCCGCTGGTCTCGCCGGCGAGCCGGGTCAGGGTCTCGACGATGGTGCGCACCGGGGCGCCGGTCGCGCGGGCGGGCGTGTATCCGTGCGCGGAGCCGCCGTTCCAGGCCGGGCCGGCCACGTCGATGTGCACCCACTGCGTCCCCTCCGGCACAAACCGGGAGAGGTAGAGGCCGGCGAACAGCATGCCGCCGGTGCGGGCGTTGTGGGTGTTGCGGATGTCGGCGACGGGGGATGCGAGTTCCTCTACGTGTTCGTCGAGAAGCGGCATGGCCCACGCGCGCTCACCCACCTCGCGCCCGGCCTCGGCCACGGCGTCGCGGAAATCGTCCGATCCCATCACGCCGGCGGTGCGGGTGCCCAGCGCCACGAGCTGGGCGCCGGTGAGGGTGGCGGTTTCGATGAGGTGGCTGGGCTGCGCCCCGCCAGTGCCCTCGCAGGCGCGGGCGATGGCGTCGGCGAGCACGAGGCGCCCCTCGGCGTCGGTGTTGATGATCTCGCTGGTCAACCCGCCGTAGTGGGTGATCACGTCGCCCGGGCGGGTGGCAGTGCCGGAGGGCATGTTCTCCGCCAGCGGCAGCCACGCATCCACCCGCACCGGCAGTGCCAGGCGCGCCGCGGCGACGATGGCGGCGAGCTGGGCGGCGGACCCGCCCATGTCGGAGATCATCTCCTCCATTTTCGCGGCCGGCTTCAGCGAGATACCGCCCGTGTCGAAGGTGATGCCCTTGCCCACCAGCGCCACTGAGGTGCCCGACTCGGCGGCACCGTCCCAGGACAGGTGCACCAGGCGGGGCGGGCGCGCCGAGCCGCGGCCCACGGCGAGGATGCCGCCGAAGCCCTCGGCCTCCAGCTGCGCCTCGTCGAGCACCTCCACATCCAGGCTCGCCTGCTGCGCCACCTCCCGCATTACCCGGGCGTAGGACTCCGGGTAGAGGTGGTTGGCTGGGGTGTTGACCAAGTCGCGGGCGAGGTTTGTGCTCTCAGCGATGACCACGGCGCGCTCAAAGGCGGCGCGCTGGTCCTCGGAACCCACCACCGTGACGGTCACGCCGCGGGCGGCTCCGTCGGACCCGCCAGCCTCGTCGCGGCCCGCCCGGGACTTCTGCCCCGCGTACGCGTAGCCGCCCAGGATCAGGCCCTCCACCACTGGGCCGACGCCGAACTCGCAGGACACGGCCGCCTCCACTGAGCCGGTCTGGCCGGTCTGGCCGGTCTGGCCGGTCTCGCCCTTCAGGCCGGCCAGGGTGCGGGCAGCGGAGCCGTATGCGCGGCGCACCGCGTCATCGTCCACCGCATCTGCGGCGCCGAGGCCGGTGGCGATGTACAGGGTGTCGTCGACAAGCAAACGCACCGTCTCGGACGCGCTACCGGTCGCACCGAGCGCAACCAGCGCATCGAACAGGCCGGGGGCCGCGAACGCGGTCACCGGCAGCTCGAGGCCGTCCTCACCCTTCGCCACCGGCACGATGCGCGCGGCGCCGGACGGGGCGGTGGGGGAGAAGCGGACCTCGGGGACGGTTCCGCGGGCGGGGAGCGAAATGTCGAATGCCATGAACGCACCTTTCTTCTCGGGTCTTCTCGGGTCTTCTCGGGTCGTGTTACGAATCGGTATCGCTAGAGCGTACCGGTGCCGGAGTAGGGTAGCGCCCATGGAGCAACGCCTAGAATTCGCAGTGACCAAGAACGAGCACCCCGCCACCGACGCCCAGCGCGCGGAGATCCTCGCCGAGCCCGGCTTCGGCAAGGCCTTCACCGACCACATGGTCTCCATCGACTGGACCGCCGACAAGGGCTGGCACAACGCCCAGGTGCGCCCCTTCGGCCCCGTGGAGCTGAGCCCAGCCACCAACGTCTTTCACTACGGCCAGGCCATTTTCGAAGGCCTGAAGGCGTACCGCCACGAGGACGGCAGCATTGTCACCTTCCGTCCAGACCAGAACGCGGCGCGCATGCAGCACTCCGCGGACCGCCTGGCCATGCCGCAGCTGCCCGAGGAGCTGTTCATCGAGTCCCTGCGCCAGCTCGTCGCCGCCGACGAGGCGTGGGTGCCGGAGGCTGGCGGCGAGGACGCGCTCTACCTACGCCCCTTCATGATCGGCACCGAGGAGACCCTGGGCGTGAAGCCCTCCTCTAGCTACACCTACTACGTCATCGCCTCCCCGGCCGGCGCCTACTTCAAGGGTGGCGTGAAGCCGGTTAGCGTCTGGATCTCCGAGGACTTCGTGCGTGCCGCGCCGGGCGGCACGGGCGACGCCAAGTTCGCCGGCAACTACGCGGGCTCGCTCGCGGCCCAGGCCAACGCCGAGAATGAGGGCTGCGACCAGGTGGTGTGGCTCGACGCGATCGAGCGCAAGTACATCGAGGAGATGGGCGGGATGAACCTCATGTTTGTCGAGTACACCGGCGCCGAGGGCAGCACCGAGCCCGACGACTACACCGTGGTTACCCCCGCGCTCAGCGGCTCGCTCCTGCCAGGCATTACCCGCAAGTCCATCCTCGAGCTCGCTGAGGACATGGGGTACAAGACCGAGGAGCGCCGCGTCACCGTCGGCGAGTGGCGCGACGGCTCCGAGTCCGGCCGCTTCGCCGAGACCTTCGCCTGCGGCACCGCGGCCGTAATCACCCCCGTCGGCCGCGCCAAGTCCCCGCACGGCGAGTTCACCGTGAACAACAACGAGGCGGGCGAGATCACCATGAAGCTGCGCGAGCAGCTGCGCGGCATCCAGAACGGCACCATCGCAGACACCCACGGTTGGAACTACCGCCTGGTGTAGGGGGCTTTCGCTTATCGACGCTCCCTTCCCTACGCGCCTCCCAACACCTCCGCCGCCAACTCGGCGGCGAGGTTGATGGTGGGGAGGGCGGCGAGCGAGCCCGCCGCCTGGCCCGCGGTCATGTCCAGGGCGAGGACGGGCGTGAGCCCCAGCGCCTGCACGCACCCCAGGTGGGACGGCTCGGGCGTGAGCTGGCCGGCAATGAGCCAGCGCTTCGTCCCCGGGGCGAGGCGCTCCGCCACATAGGCGGCCACGGCCACGTACGCCCCGTCGACGACCACTGGGGTGCGCCGCACCGCCGACTGCGCGATGAGGCCCACCAGACACGCGAAGTCCGGGCCCGCGATCTCCGCCAGCACCCGCTCCTCGTCGTCCCGGCACCCGCGGACGCGGAACATGGCGTCGCGCACCGCGGCCGCCTTCACCTTCCACACCTCGTCGTTGATCCCGGACCCGCGCCCCACGGCCAAGACCGGCTCCGTGCGGGTGAACGTGCCGTACAGCGCCGCGGCGACGGTGGTGTTCCCCACCGCGAGGTCCCCGGGCAGAACGATGTCGGTGCCGGCGTCGACCTCCTCGTCCGCGAGGTCCACACCCAGCTGCAGCGCGTCCGCGCATGCCTGGGTGCTCATCGCCGCCTCGACGTCGATTGCGCCGGTGGGCTGGTCCAAGAAGTCCTCCACCAGGCGCACCCCGGCGCCCGCCATGCGCGCGGCCGCGTTTACCGGGCCCCCGCCGGCGGCGATGTCCGCGGCTTGGGCCCGCGCCGCGTCCGGCTGCCACGCGGAGATGCCGCGCTCGGCAATGCCGTGGTTGCCCGCCACCACCACGGCGCGGGCGCGGGTAAAGGGGTGGGGGAGGTCGGCGCCCTGCGCGCCAGCCACCCACGCGCCTATCGCGCCGAGGCGCCCCAGCGCGCGGCCCGGCACGGAGGCGTCGAGCCTGCGGGCAAGGTCGCGCTGCCGTGCCTCGTCCGGCGCATCAACCTGCGGAAACTGGATGGCCACGCGTGCGCCCTACACCTTCTGGCCGAGCGCGACCTGCGGCTTCGGGGAGCGCCAGCTGCGCGGCTGGGAGGCGCGGGAGAACGCGTAGGTGCCCAGGCCGAAGCCGGTTTCCGTGGTGTCCGGGAATTTGGCCCGCACCGCGGCGTTGGCGCGCCGACCAATGATCACGGCCTCCACCAGGATCGCCAGCATGAACACGAGGGTGATCATGGAGAGCACGGACGCCACCTGCGGTAGCCAGGTGCCGATGATCAGGATGACCAGGAGCACCAGCGCCATCGGCATGACGTAGTTGTTGAGGAAGCGGCGCGAGTCCACCCAGTCGCGCACGTACCGGCGCACCGGCCCGCGGTCCCGGTCCAGGAGGTAGCGCTCGTCGCCCGCGTCGATGCGCGCCTGCATCTCGCGGTTGGCGGCGCGGTTTTGCTCGCGCTGCTCCTTCTTGTACGCCTTCCACTCCTCTTTCGTCATGGACTTCTTCAGCTCTTTGTTGCGCTGCTGCTGCTGCGCCGGTGTGAGCGCGTCCGGATCTCGGACTACGCCGCGCTTGACCTCCTGGTCGTGGCGCTTGGGCGTGGGGCGCCCCTTCGGCGGCGTGTAGCCCTTGGGCAGCTTCGCCTCCTCGGGGGCCGCGGCGGCGCCGTCGGCATGCTGCTCGCTCTCGGGCAACTCCAGCTTGGTTGAGCCGCCGGTTGCTTGCTCGGATTTTTGCCAGGGAAGTTTCACGCCCCCAAGGCTACAATGCGGCCCCCACACGGTGGCCACCACCGCGGGGAACCGGTGCCGGGAACTGGTTTGGGAATACACCGGACCGCGCTCGTGTTGCACGGTCTAGTTCGAGTACGCTGGGGCCGAACTTCCGGGCCGATCCCCGGAGATACCCTTGGCTCCGGAACTGAGTAAGGAGAAGCAACATGTCCGCACCCACGTCCGCTACCGGTGTGATCCTCACCGACGCCGCCGCCGCGAAGGCGAAGGCGCTGCTCGACCAGGAGGGCCGCAACGACCTGTCGCTGCGCATCGCGGTCCAGCCCGGCGGCTGCGCCGGCCTGCGCTACCAGCTCTACTTCGATGACCGCGACTTGGACGGCGACAAGGCCGACGAGGTCGGCGGTGTGCGCCTCGTGGTGGACAAGATGAGCGTGCCGTACCTCGCCGGCGCCACCATCGACTTCGCCGACACGATCGAGCAGCAGGGCTTCACCATCGACAACCCCAACGCCGGCAGCTCCTGCGCCTGCGGCGACTCCTTCAACTAAGCCGATTTCGCTTTTCGACGGCTACTTGAAGCCGTACTCAGCCCGCAGCCACCCTTTGGCCGCGGGTTTTGCGTTTCGCGGCCAAGCCGGCGCGGGGGTCGGGGTCTGAGGGTCCTACAGCTTGACCGGGTAATCCTTGCGCTCGATCTGCGGGTCGATGCGGTGCTCCACGAAGATGCCGTGCCACACCATGAACGCCAGCACCGTCCACAGGCGGCGGGAGTGGTCGCTCACGCCGTCGCGGTGCTCCTTGAGCATCTCCAGCACCTGGTCCTTGGCAATGATGTCCTCGGTCTGAGACTCGCGGATGGTGTCCTGCGCCCAGCCGTAGAGCTCCTCGCCGGCCAGCCAGTGGCGCATGGGTACGGGAAACCCGAGCTTCTTGCGGTGCAGCACGTGCGGCGGGACGATCTGCTCCATCGCTTTGCGCAGCGCGTACTTGGTGGTGCCGTGCGAGATCTTCTGGTCGTACGGGATGGTTTGCGCCACCTCGAAGACCTCCTTGTCCAAAAACGGCACGCGCAGCTCGAGGGAGTTGGCCATGTTCATCTTGTCGGCCTTCACCAGGATGTCGCCGCGCATCCAGGTGAACAGGTCAAGGTTCTGCATCCGCGCCACCGGGTCCATCGCGGTGGAGGCGGCGTAGATGGGGGCCGTGACCTCGCGGTGGTCCCACTCCGGCTTGGCCCACGGCAGCACGCGCTGCAGCTGCGCGAAATTGAACGAGCGGGCGTTGCCGTAGTAGCGGTCCTCGATCGGGGTCGTGCCGCGCTCGAGCAGGCTTTTGCCCTTCACGCCGTCGGGCAGCACCTTGCTCAGGCGGTTCAGACCGCGGGAGAGCGGCGTGGGCAGCTTCTCAAACGGGGCGAGCGAGAGCGGCTCCTTGTAAATGGTGTAGCCGCCGAACAGCTCGTCCGCGCCCTCGCCGGAGAGCACCACCTTGACGTGCTTGCGTGCCTCCTGGGCCACGAAGTACAGCGGCACGAGGGAGGGATCCGCCACCGGATCGTCCAGGTACCACATGATTTTCGGGATCGCCCCCGCGTACTCCTCGGGGGAGACGATCTTCACAATGTGCTCCACCCCGATCGCAGCCGCGGACTCGGCCGCCACGTCCACCTCCGAGTAGCCCTCCCGCTCGAAACCAGTGGTGAAGGTGAGCAGATTCGGGTTGTGCCGCTTCGCCAACGCGGCGATCGCGGTGGAATCGATGCCGCCGGAGAGGAATGATCCGACGGTCACGTCAGCGCGCATATGCTTTTCGACGGAATCCTCCAACGCCCGGGCAATCCGGTCGTAGAGATCCTGCTCCTTACCCTTCACTACTGGGGTGGGCGTAAACGAGGGTTGGAAGTAGCGCTTGGATACCACCTTGCCGCCTGGCTCCAGGGTGACGGTGCAGCCCGACTCCACGCGGCGAATCTCGGCGTGCAGGCTCTCCGGCTCCGGGACGTACTGCAGGTCCACGTAGTGCTCGATGGCGCGGCGGTCAAGCTCAAGGCCGAGACCGATTGCGTCCGCCATCTCCAAGATGGACTTCTTCTCGGAGGCGAAGACTGTGCCGGCGGCGGTGGTGGCGTAGTACAGCGGCTTGATGCCGAACTGATCGCGCGCCGCGAACATGGTGCGGGTCTCGGTGTCCCAAATGACAAAGGCGAACATGCCGCGCAGGTGCTCCACCACCTGCTCGCCCCAGTGGTGGAAGCCCACCACGATGGGTTCGCCGTCGCCCGAGGTGTTGAAAGCGTAGCCCGCGGCGGCCAGCTCCTCGCGCAGCTCGACATAGTTGTAGATCTCGCCGTTGAAGGTCAGTGCGTATCGCTCCGGGTTGTCGGCCGGGCCCCAGCGAAGCGGCTGGTGAGAGTGCTCGATGTCGATGATGGCGAGCCGGTTGAAGCCGAAGACGGCGTCATCGTCGTTCCAAGTCCCCGCCGCGTCTGGGCCGCGGTGGTACATGCAGGGGAGCGCGCGCTCCGCCGCGTCGACGTACGTGTCGGCATCGCCGCGGGAAGCGAGCATTGCGAGAAGGCCACACATGGCAGTTGTCTCCTTATTAATAAGGTGCGGCCCGGCACTGGCGGGTCCGCGGTGATGCATTAAAGAATAGAGAGGTACCGGGGCGCAGCGGGAAACGGCGTGGCTGTGGCGCGTCGCGGGCGGTACACCTTTTGCCGTGCCCCGAACGGGGGCCAACTTTCGGTGTAGCCTCGCGCCCCCGGGGCGGCGCTCGCAGATGCAGCCACGGCGCGGACCGGCAGCGCGGCCCCGTTCTCGCCGGTAAGCGCCCAGTGGCCGGGGGCGCGAGGCTAGCGGGGGAGAGGGGTGGGTCACACCGCCGGAAGAATGCGGACGGGGTTTGGCCTTTGAACTATTCTGTCCCGGTAGGAATGTTCTGGCATTTCCATGAGCATTCATGGTTGTAAGTGTGGACAGGAAGGCAGACACACGTGGATAAGCGAAAGAGCCGCGGCTGGTCCAGGAAAGCGGGAGCCGCTGGTGCCCTGCTTCTTGGCGGCATGGCACTGACCGGCTGTGAGGTGGCGCCCCCGGAGGGCCTGGCAAAGGTCCTCGACATGGGCTGGCCGGACCCGATCACCCCGGAGGGCACCCAGTTGTACAACTTCTGGGTATGGACTTGGGTTGCCGCTTGGATCATCGGCATCATCATGTGGGGCCTGTTCCTCACCGTTATCTTCAAGTGGAACGACAAGAAGCGTGCCAAGGAAGGTGCCGGCGAGTTTCCGAAGCAGCTGCAGTACAACGTCCCGCTCGAGCTGGGTCTGACCATCCTGCCGATCATCATCGTGATGACCCTGTTCTTCTTCACCGTTCAGGCGCAGACGCAGACCACCGCGCTGGACAAGGACCCGAAGGTGACGGTCGACGTGACCGGCTACCAGTGGAACTGGAAGTTCGGCTACGCCAAGGTTGACGGCGACCTGACCGGTACCGGCGCGGACTACGACGGTGCCGATGCCGAGCGCCAGGCGCTCGCCGACAAGACGAAGTACGACCCCGAGGACGCGCACAACGCGAACCCGATCCACGGTTACTCCGAGGGTGACCTGTCTTACCTGAACTTCAACGAGATCGAGACCATGGGCTCGACCGAGGAGATCCCGGTGCTGGTGCTGCCGACGGACACGCCGATCGAGTTCCGTCTCGCCTCCGCCGACGTGAACCACGCGTTCTGGGTTCCGGAGTTCCTCTTCAAGCGCGACGTGTACGCCCACCCGGAGAACAACCAGCAGCAGCGCAGGTTCCAGATCGAGAAGATCGAGAAAACCGGCGCCTTCGTCGGCCGCTGCGCCGAGATGTGCGGCACCTACCACTCCATGATGAACTTCGAGGTCCGCGCAGTGACCCCGGATCAGTTCCGTGACTACATCCAGTTCCGCACCGAGAACCCGCAGGCCCCGAACTCCGAGGCGCTGAAGGCAATCGGCGAGGAGCCGTACGCAACCTCCACCCACCCGTTCGTAACCGACCGCGTCGGTACGCGCGACGGTGAGAACGTCAACGAGCCGAACGCCACCGTTTAGAAAGAGAGTGCAGAACAATGGGAACTGGCGCAAGAGTCTTCTACGCAATCGGTACCTTCCTCGCCCTGATGGCCGTGTTCTACATCATCGCCACTTCCTGGGTTGGTGAGGACGCGTGGCTGTTCGGCCTCGAGTGGATCGGCGCTGTGGCGCTGGTGCTTGCCACCGCGATGGCGTTCATGCTCGGTGTTTACCTCGATTTCACCGAGCGCCGCATGGATATCGTCCCGGAGGACTGGGAAGAGGCGGAGATCGAGGACGGCGCAGGCGTGCTCGGCTTCTTCTCCCCGAGCTCCATCTGGCCGTTCGCAATGGCCGGCGCGGTCTTCTTCCTCGGCTTGGGTATCGCCTTCTACCAGCTCTGGCTGGTCGCCTTCGGCGCGGTCTTCCTGATCTGGACCACCACGCAGCTGAACCTGCAGTACGGCATCCCCCGCGAGAAGCACTAGCCGCTCGCTCGCCCGCCGCCTTCGCGGGCAGTGCCTGCCCCGCATCCTTCTGGGTGCGGGGCTTTTGCTTATCGACGCCACAGCCACACCCTATCCCGGGGGTCATACGAAAGTTGGCGAGCCGCGGTTCCACCCTGTCGGCCGATGTGAGATCGGACACAACGGGGAACTGGGTTGCGGCGGGGAAGTGCGCTGTACCGGAGGTGCGCCGCCGCCGGCCCGGCAGTTAACCTGCGCCGATGGCGGTCGGATGGTGGGGCGGAAAAGTTCCCGCGTTCGTGAAAAAGTTTTCGTCGACAAGCAAAAGCTCAAAAATGGCTGGTTGCGGGCGCACCCTCAGAAAAATTTTGGGGGTAATCGAGGTGACTTTACGGTGCGGAGGGGGAATAATCGCATGCGTGACGACCGCAATTTCTAACCAAAGTATGGCGACACCACAGGATCGCGTCGCCGCGCTGAACCGACCCAACATCGTCAGCGTCGGCACCATCGCCTTCCTCGCCCAAGAGTTGATGTTCTTCGCCGGTTTGTTCGCGATGTACTTCACGTCGCGCGCGAACGGCCTCGCTGCTGGCAACTGGGACACCCAGACCTCGAACCTGAGCCTCGTTTCCGGCCTGGTGATCACGGTGCTGCTGCTGTCCTCCTCCGTGACCTCCCAGATGGGTGTGTTCGCGGCGGAGCGCGGCGACGTGTTCGGCCTGCGTAAGTGGTTCACCATCACCATCGTGATGGGCGTGATCTTCCTCGGTCTCGTCGCGTTCGAGTGGTCCGAGCTGATCTCCGAGGGCGTGACCGTGCAGTCCAGCGTCTACGGCTCGGTGTTCTACATCATCACCGGCTTCCACATGGCGCACGTGACCGCGGGCATCCTCGCCTTCATCGTGGTGCTGCTGCGCGTGTCCAAGTCCAAGTTCACGCCGGCGCAGGCGACCGCGGCGATGGCCACCTCGTACTACTGGCACTTCGTCGACGTTGTGTGGGTCGGCGTGTTCATCACGCTGTACGTGGTGCAGTAGAGCGCTGTAAAAGACACCGCAAAGACACCGTAAAGACGTAGTACTGAAAAGTTGTCAAAAGGGAACATGATGGAAAACAAACCCAAGAAGACGCGGAGCCGCCGCAAGACGCAGCGCACCGTCGCTGGGGCAGCGGCCCTTGGTCTCGGTCTGACCGGCGCCGGTTTCCTGGCTACGGCGCTGACGCCGAACGCCCAGGTGGCTACCGCCCAGCGCGACGAGCAGGCCCTCGTGCAGGAGGGCAAAGATATTTATGACGTTGCCTGCATCACCTGCCACGGCGCCAACCTGCAGGGCGTGGAGGACCGCGGCCCGTCGCTGATCGGTACCGGCGAAGGTGCCGTCTACTTCCAGGTCAACTCCGGCCGCATGCCGATGATGTCCAACGACGCGCAGGCCGAGCGCAAGCGCCCGCGCTACACCGAGTCCCAGGCCCTGGCCCTCGCCGCCTACGTCGCGGCGAACGGTGGCGGCCCGGAGCTCGTGTACAACCCCGACGGCTCGCTTGCAATGGAGTCGCTGCGCGGCAAGAACTTCGACGGCCAGATCCAGGCCGAGGACGTCGCTCGCGGCGGCGAGCTCTTCCGCCTGAACTGCGCTTCCTGCCACAGCTTCACCGGCCGCGGTGGCGCGCTGTCCTCCGGTAAGTACGCCCCGGTGCTCGATCCCGCCAACGAGCAGGAGATCTACCAGGCGATGCTGACCGGCCCGCAGAACATGCCGAAGTTCTCCGACCGTCAGCTCACGGCCGACGAGAAGAAGGACATCATCGCCTTTATCAAGTCGACCAAGGAGACTCCGAGCCCGGGCGGCTGGGGCCTCGGCGGCCTCGGCCCGGTGTCTGAAGGCATGGCTATGTGGATGATCGGTGTGACCCTCGTGGCCGCCGCTGCTATTTGGATTGGATCCCGCTCATGAGTGATGTGAAGAAGAATTACACAACCGAGGAGCTCGACCGCATGAGCAATGCGGAGCTCGCGGCGCTGGGCACCGAGCTCGACGACGTGACGGTGGCGTACCGCAAGGAGCGCTTCCCGGTCGAGGGCGACCCGCGTGAGAAGAGTGCCGCCGCCGGGATCACCACGTGGTTGGTCATCTCCGTGCTCGCCGCGATCGCCTTCCTGGGCGTCTACCTGTTCTGGCCGTGGGAGCCGAAGTTCCACGGCGACGAAGACCTGTGGGTGTACACCCTGTACACCCCGCTGCTGGGCCTCACCGCGGCGCTGAGCTTCGCCTCGCTCGGCATCGCCGTGATCCAGTACGTGAAGAAGTTCATCCCGGAGGAGATTTCCGTGCAGCGTCGTCACGACGGCCGCTCCTCCGAGCTGGACCGCCGCACGACCACCGCGCTGCTGAACGACGCGTGGGAGACCTCCACCCTTGGCCGCCGCAAGGCCATGAAGGGCCTGCTGGGCACCGCCGGCGTGCTTGCCGGCTTGGTTGTCATTGCGCCGCTCGGCGGCCTGATCAAGAACCCGTGGAAGCCGCGCCACGAGCTGGACTACCACGGTGACGGCACCCTGTGGACCCAGGGCTGGACCATCCAGGACAAGGGTGTGAAGGTCTACCTGGGCCGCGACACCGGCGCGATTGCCGAACGTCACGCTGGCGTCACCGGCGAGCACTACACCACCGCAGGTGTGTCCCGCCTGGTGCGTATGCGCCCCGAGGATCTTGCCGCTGCCGCGATGGAGACGGTCTTCCCGCTGTACGAGGAGGACGTCAACGACGGCGACAAGTACGACAAGGAGCGCGACGTCTACGAGCACCACATGCACTCCATCCACGGCCCGCGCAACGCCGTGATGCTGATCCGCCTGCGCTCGCAGGACGCTAAGCGGGTAGTGGAGCGCGAGGGGCAAGAGGACTTCCACTACGGCGACTACTACGCCTACTCGAAGATCTGCACCCACATCGGTTGCCCGACCTCGCTTTACGAGGCTCAGACCAACCGCATCCTGTGCCCTTGCCACCAGTCGCAGTTCGACGCGCTGCAGAGCGGTAAGCCGATCTTCGGCCCGGCCGCCCGCGCGCTGCCGCAGCTGCCGGTGACAATTGACGAAGAAGGTTACCTCATCGCCAACGGCAACTTCATTGAGCCCGTCGGCCCGGCATTCTGGGAGCGTCAGTCCTAATGAGCACTAAACTCGCAAAAGCCGCGGACAACGCTGATTCGCGCTTCTCTGGCGCCGGGTTCCTCCGGCCCCAGCTAAACAAGGTCTTCCCGAGCCACTGGTCCTTCATGCTCGGTGAGATGGCCCTGTACAGCTTCATCATCCTGCTGCTTACGGGCACGTACCTTGCCCTGTTCTTCGACCCGTCCATCACCAAGGTGATCTACGACGGTGCGTACCTGCCACTCAACGGCGTCGAAATGTCCCGCGCGTACGCGACGGCGCTCGACATTTCCTACGACGTGCGCGGCGGCCTCTTCGTCCGCCAGATGCACCACTGGGCCGCGCTGATGTTCATGATGGCGATGTTCGCCCACATGCTGCGCATCTTCTTCACCGGTGCGTTCCGCCGCCCGCGTGAGGCCAACTGGGTCATCGGTGTCACCCTGATCCTGCTCGGCATGATCGAGGGCTTCATGGGCTACTCGCTGCCGGACGACCTGCTCTCCGGCGTGGGCCTGCGCATCATGTCCGCCATCATCCTGTCCGTGCCGATCATCGGTACCTGGATCCACTGGGCGCTGTTCGGCGGTGACTTCCCGTCTGACCTGATGCTTGACCGCTTCTACATCCTGCACGTGCTGGTTCTGCCGGGCATCATCCTCGCCCTGGTTGCCGCTCACCTGATCCTCGTTTGGTTCCAGAAGCACACCCAGTTCCCGGGCCCGGGCCGTACTGAGAACAACGTCATCGGCATCCGCATCCTCCCGGTCTTCGCCGTCAAGGCCATCGGCTTCATGATGATCGTCTTCGGCGTGCTGGCCCTCATGGCCGGTTTGACCACGATCAACGCGATCTGGAACCTCGGCCCCTACAACCCGTCCCAGGTTTCCGCTGGTTCCCAGCCGGATATCTACATGCTGTGGACTGACGGTGCCGCCCGTGTCATGCCGGCATGGGAGCTCTACCTCGGCCGGTACACCATCCCGGGTGCCTTCTGGGTGGCCCTGATGGCTCTGGTCATGGTGATCCTGCTGATCACCTACCCCTTCATCGAGAAGGCTGTCACCGGCGACGACGCCCACCACAACCTGCTGCAGCGTCCGCGCGACGTCCCGGCCCGTACCGGCCTGGGTGTTATGGGTGTCGTGTTCTTCCTGCTGCTGACCATCTCGGGTGGTAACGACCACGTAGCCCACTTCTTCCAGATCTCGCTGAACGCGATGACCTGGTTCGGGCGCATCGGTCTGATCATCCTTCCGCCGCTGGCGTACTTCATCACCTACCGCATCTGCGTTGGCCTTCAGCGCTCCGACCGCGAGGTGCTGGAGCACGGCATCGAGACCGGTGTGATTAAGAAGCTGCCGAACGGCGCCTTCGTGGAGATCCACCAGCCGCTCGGCCCCGTCGACGAGCACGGCCACGCTGTCCCGCTGGAGTACGGTGGCGCGCCGGTGCCGAAGCAGCTCAACCAGCTCGGCTTCGCTGACTCTGAGACCGTCGGTACCTTCGGCCCGGCAGACCTCGCCGTGACCGAGCGCGTCCGCGACGCCGCCGACGAGCACCACCACGAAGAGGTGGAGACCCTGCGCCGCCTCGAGGAGACGAAGCAGCACAGCGACCGCGACGCCACGCCGCGCGACTAAACCGCTTCGCCCGAAGAGCCCTTCCCGTCCGGGAGGGGCTCTTTTCGTATCTATACGCGGAGTTGGTTTCCGCCCGGCGGAACGCTATGCGCGGCGTAGGGACGGTGCGGCGCCTCCAAACAGGCATATTGGTCTGCCAGAAAATCTGACCTGCGGTTATGCCTATTTGGCGGCCTCGGGCCCTTCCGCGAATATGCCTGTTTGTGAACAAGGGGTGAGTTAGCCCTTCACGCGCGTCAAGAGCGTGGGAAAGGTGGGGCGGAGGGGGCTCACGGTGCTCGGCGCGCGTGTGCGTGTCACAGATCACACGGTTCGCACGGAACGGAGTGTGACGCATCATCAAGCAGCCACAACAACTTGATAGCGAAGCTTATCGGGCCAGCCCAGCGCGGTCATTGGGCCCGGGGAACCGGGAGCGCGACCCGGGCCCCAAACGGCCCCAGCGGCCCCCGAACGCGGCTGCGGAAAAAATAACGGTTCAATAACAGCGTGGCTGTTGGACATGACCGTTGCCGTTTCGTAATCTGTTCGAGACATTGCGGCGACGGGGTCGCTGCAAAGTACGAAAACCGAACATATAACGCCGAGTTCCAAATCTCTCCGCGGCTGCGGGGGGAGGCGGAAGCCGGGGGCCCACCACGAGGAAGCGCGAGGCTTCCAGCCCCTGGGGTGAATGGCAGCAAGGGTACCGCCTCTGCGCGGTACGGAGCCGGCCAGGGCCGATTCTCAGGCCCAACCCGTCAGCTAACCCGGTAGGCACAGAGAAGATATGGAGAACCCTTTCGTGGCTAAGCACCGTCGCCAAGAGACCCACACCGCCGTCCGCACCGTCGCGGCGGCTACCGCAGCTGTGGCTGGCGCAACCATGATGATACCCGCCGCCGAGGCGGCCCAGGTCCGCGTTCCGAACACGCCGATCGCTGCCGAGGTTCCGGGGATCGAGAACGTGCCGGGTATCGCATCGGTTCCGGGCATCGAGCAGTGGATCCCGTCCCTCGCTGGCCAGGCCGCTGGTGGCGACGTCCAGTCCGCAATCGCCGCGGCCCGCACCCTGCCGGGTGTGGCGAACGTCCCGAGCTTCAACGCCTTCCTTGACCGCGCTCAGGCGCAGGCAGCCCCGGCGGCCGCCCCTGCCGCCCCCGCGCAGCAGTACGCTGCTCCCGCCCCGGCGCCGCAGGTGTCCAAGGGCCAGCAGATCGTGGACATCGCGCGCAGCAAGATCGGCTCTCCGTACGTGTACGGTGCCGCGGGCCCCAACGCCTTCGACTGCTCCGGCTTCACCTCCTGGGTCTACTCGCAGGCTGGCATTTCCATCCCGCGCACCTCGCAGGCCCAGGCCGCCGCTGGCCGCCCGGTCTCCCTCGACGACCTGCAGCCCGGCGATATCGTGGCGTACTACTCCGGCGCGTCCCACGTGGCCATCTACGCGGGTAACGGCATGATCATCGATGCTCTGAACTCCGGTATCCCGGTCGGTGAGCGTCCGCTGCACATGATGCCGGTCTACTCCGCGTTCCGCTTCTACTAAAGAGCCCGCATGCTGCCCCGCCCGCAAGGGTCGGGGCTTTTTCCGTATCTGGGCAGTCTCCAGCACTCCAGCACTCCAGCACTCCAGTCCCTGGTGTCACAGGTGTCTCTGCAGTTCAAGGGGTTGGGGGGAGCGTCGAAAAGCATCATGCTCCGCTCTTGGACGCGGGGTCCGGCGCGGTTATAGTGGTAACGGTTTTGTAAAGGTTTCCGCGAGAGGGGACGGCAAATGGGCAAGCATTCCGTGCGTCGGGGCGGGCGGTCGAAGGCGGCCGTAGCGGCAATCGCGGCTGTGATGGCGGGGGCGCCCGCGGTGGTGCCCACAGCGGCGCACGCCGACGAGGTGGATGACCTGATTGCCGAGCTGGACGCCGTTTCGCAGCAAGCCAGCGCGAAGGTGGAGGAGATTAAGACCCTCGAGGACGAGATCTCGGCCGCCGAGGCGCGGATCGGGGACCTCAGCCGCCAGGCGGATACCGCGCGCGGGGACGCGGAACGCGCGAAGGGTGCGCGCTCCGGCTACCAGGAGAACGTGGACGGCATTGCCCAGACACGCTACCGCAACTCCTACTCCGACCTGCTCCTGCACACGCTGGACTCCGGTAGCCCACAGGCGGCCATTGACCGCGCCGCGTACCTGGGTTCGCTGAGCCGCAAGGCGGAGCGCACCATTTCGGATCTGGACGCCGCCAGCAAGGACGCGGAGCACCGCACCTCCGAGGTCACCCGCGCGGTGGGCGAGGCACAGCAGCAGCGCGCAGACCTGGACGCCAAGCGCGGCAAGCTGGAGCGCGAGCGCGAGAACTTGGACGCGCGGGTGCGCAGCCTCGAGGCCCGCGTGGACAACCTCAGCGACGCCGAGTACGCGCGGTGGGTGAACAAGGATCACCCGGTGGACCTCGCCTCGGTCAATCTCGCGGGTGCCCCCACCGGCGTGACCTCGGCCGCGCTGGCGCAGCTGGGCAAGCCCTACGGATGGGGCGCCACGGGCCCGGACGCCTTCGACTGCTCCGGTCTCATGGTCTACGCCTACGCGCAGAACGGCATCGCCATCCCGCGCACCTCACAAGCCCAGCTCGCGGGCGGGACTCCCGTGCCGCTGAGCCAGCTGCAGCCGGGTGACATCATCGGCTACTACCCGGGCACCACCCACGTGGGTATGTACATCGGCGACGGCATGGTGGTCCACTCCTCTGACTACGGCATTCCGATCCAGGTTGTCCCGTACAACTCCATGCCGATCACGGGCGCGGTGCGCTACTAGGGGCTTGTTGCTTTTCGACGCCCCGGGGGAGCAGCCGTGACGGTGCTCCTCGTGACAAACGACTTCCCGCCAACCGTCGGCGGTATCCAGTCCTACCTGCGCGATTACGTAAACGAGTACGTCAAGCGCGAGGGTGCGGACGCGATCATCGTCTTCGCCTCCACCCAGAACGCTGCCGAGGCCGCCCGCTTCGACGCCGCGCAGCCGTACCGCGTGATCCGCTGGCCCCGCCGGGTGATGCTGCCCACTCCTTCCACGGCCCGCCGGATTGCGCAGCTGGTGAGGGCGCATGGGGTGGACACGGTCTGGTTCGGTGCGGCGGCGCCGCTGGCCGTGATGGGGCGCGGCGCGAAGCGGGCAGGTGCGAGGCGCGTGGTGGCCACCACCCACGGCCACGAGGTGGGCTGGTCCATGCTGCCCGGAGCGCGGCGCACGCTGCGGGTGATCGGCAACGCCGCGGACACTGTCTCCTACATCTCCGAGTACACCCTGGGCCGGTTCCGCCGCGCGTTCGGCCACCACCCCGAGTACGTCGCGCTGCCCTCCGGTGTGGACACCGACTTCTTCCGCCCCGCCACCCCGGCGCAGCGCGCCCGGACCCGGGAGGCGCTCGGGGTGGGGGAGGCCCCACTGATCGTCTGCGCGTCCCGCCTCGTCGCACGCAAGGGCCAGGACCAGCTCATCCGCGCACTACCGGAGGTGCGGCGACGCGTGCCCGGCGCGCGGTTAGTTGTTGTGGGCCAGGGCCCGTACCGTTCGCGCCTCGACCGCCTGGCCCGAGGGGTGGACGGCGTGTCCTTCACCGGCCCGGTTGAGCGCGAGCTGCTGCGCGACATTGTGGCTGCGGCCGATGTCTTTGCCATGCCCGCGCGCACCCGCGGCGGCGGGCTCGACGTTGAGGGCCTCGGCATCGTCTACCTTGAGGCGCAGTCTTGCGCCGTGCCGGTTGTCGCCGGCGATTCGGGCGGCGCGCCCGAGACCGTCACGCCGCGCACCGGGATCGTGGTGGGAGGCCGCGACATCCGCGCGTTGACCGAGGCTTTGAGCTCGTTGCTTGTCGACGCCCCCTTGCGCGCCGCCATGGGCTCCGCCGGCCGCAACTTTGTGGCGTCTGCGTACTCCTGGGAGGTGCTGGGCGACCGGCTGCGGGATGTGCTCGGAGGCGCGGCGCGGTGAGTCTACGATGTTGATTCATGGCTGGAGCTACGCGTGATCGATCTTCCCGGGAGCTGACCGTCGGATTCGACATCGGCGGCACGAACACCCGCGCCGGGGTGGTCACCCCCGACGGCGAGGTCCTGGACGTCCGCTCAGCGCACACGCCGCAGGACGCGGACGAGCTGGCCGCCACGATCGTGCGCATAGTTAACGAGCTGCGCGCTGAGTACGACATCGCCGCGGTGGGCTTGGCCATCGCCGGGTTCCTGGACCCGGACTGCGAGATCGTCCGGTTCGCACCCCACCTCCCGTGGCGCGACGACCGCCCGGTTCGCGCCGAGCTCGAGGCGGCCCTGGGCTTGCCCGTGCGGCTCGAGCACGACGCGAACTCGGCGGCCTGGGGCGAGTACCGCTTCGGCGCAGCGATCGACGCGGAGACCTGGGTGTTCTTCGCCGTCGGTACGGGTATCGGCGCCACGCTGATGCACCGGGGCGAAATCTACCGTGGCGCATTCGGCACGGCGCCGGAGTTCGGCCACCTCACCGTGGTTCCGGGCGGCCGGGTGTGCTCCTGCGGCAAGAAGGGCTGCCTGGAGCGCTACGCCTCCGGCACCTCGCTCGTGGACTGCGCCGTGGAAAAGGCCACCCAGGGCCGCTACGTGGACTGCGCCCTGTACCGCAAGGTGGTGGACAAGCGGGCCAGCGGGCAGGACGTGATGGCCGCGGCCCGGGCCGGCGACGCGCTCGGCCTGGCCGCCCTGTCCAGCTTTGCCACGTGGCTCGGCCGCGGCCTCTCCATCGTCGCGGACGTGCTTGACCCGTCGCTCATCGTCATCGGCGGGGGAGTGAGCGCGGACGCGGACCTCTTCTTGGACGCCGCGCGCGAGGAGATGGGGGCGAACATTGTCGGCGCAGGCTACCGGCCTGTTCCCCAGGTCCTGTGCGCGGAGCTGGGCCCGCAGGCGGGTATGATCGGCGTAGCTGATCTGGCCCGGGAGCGCCTGGGCCGCGCAACCGGTACGTGCTGAGGGAGTTCAACGCATGCACAACAAGTGGTACTCGTTCTTCAAAGCGACCCTCGGCCCGCCGCTCTGGTTGTGGAACCGGCCCACCATCGAGGGCGCCGAGAACGTGCCCGAGTCCGGCCCCGTCATCCTGGTGTCCAACCACCAGGCCGTGATGGATTCGTTCTACCTGCCGCTCATGCTTGCCCGGCAAATCCAGTTCCCCGCCAAAAAGGAGTACTTCACGGCACCCGGCATCAAGGGGCGGGTCCAGAAGTTCTTCTTCTCCTCGGTGGGCCAGATCCCCGTGGACCGCAGCAGCTCGAGCGCGGGCGGGGACCTGCAGCGCGCCGCCGAGGAGGTGCTCTCGCGCGGGGATGTCTTCGGCATCTACCCGGAGGGCACCCGCTCCCCGGACGGGCGCATCTACAAGGGCAGGACCGGCATGGCCAGGATCGCCATGTCCACCGGCGCGCCCGTTGTGTTGGTGGCCATGCTGGGCACCCGCGATGCGAACCCCATCGGCACGTCCGTTCCCCGTCCCGCCAAGGTGGGCATCAAGATGAGCGAACCGATCGATCCGCACGCCTGGGCGCAGCAGCACGGGTACGACCCGCACTCGCGCGAGGTGGCGCGCCCGTTCACCGACTACTGCATGCGCGCTCTGGCCGAGCTTTCCGGCAACCCGTACGTGGATCTCTACGCTTCGGACGTGAAGCGTGAGCTCGAGTCCACAGGCCGGTACCCGGAGGGCGCGGAGCCCGGCGGCCGCCTCGAAGAGCGTGGGGAGGCCAAGTAGATGAACAAGCAGCTCGGCATTCGGTTCGCGCTCGTCGCCGCGGTGGTGGCGCTCTACCTGGTTGCGTCGCACTACAACTTCCACAACTCTGTCCTCGCCCCCGCGTCCGTGGTGGCGGTTGCCCTGATCATGTTCTGGCCCCGTCGCGACCAGGAGGGTGGCGCGGGGGACGGGCGCTCCGCGCGCGCGGAACTCCACCGCGCCCAGGAGGAGGCCCGCCGTTAGGCCCGCGGGGAAGCGATGAGGTTCTTCTACGACACTGAGTTTATCGAGGACGGCTCCACCATCGAGCTCGTCTCCATCGGCATCGTGGCCGAGGACGGGCGGGAGTTCTACGCCGTCTCCACGGAGTTCGACCCGGCGGCCGCGAACGAGTGGGTGCGCCAGAACGTGCTGGACAAGCTTCCCGCCCCGGGCCACCGGGCGTGGATGCCGCGCACCCAGATCCGCGACGAGGTCTTCGCGTTCCTCACATCGGGCCGCACCCAGCCCGAACTGTGGGCCTGGGTTGGTGCGTACGACCACGTGGTGCTGGCCCAGTTGTGGGGTGACATGCGCGCGCTGCCGCGGGAGATGCCCCGGTACACCCGAGAGCTCAAGCAGTACTGGATCATGGCGGGGCGTCCGCGCCTGCCGCAGCTGCCGGCCGGCAACCACGATGCCTTGGTGGACGCGAGGCACAACCTGGCCAAATTCCGCGCATGCGCCGACGCGCTGCCGATGGACCGGGCCGGAAAAGTGTCCACACTGCGGAACGGCCATTCTGTACGGTGAAAAATAGCAGGTTATTAACCTGACTTTCGGCCCGCGTCCGTGGTACAACTGTATGCGTGAGTTGGACTGTAGATATCCCCAAAGAAGTGCTGCCGGACCTGCCCCCGTTGCCGGGCAACCTCAACGAGCAGTGGCTCGACGTCCTTTCCCGCGAGGCGAAGCAGCAGCCGTCTTGGGATCCGGATGAAGCGAACTACGTTCGCAAGATCCTCGAGTCGGTGCCGCCGGTTGTGCTCGCCCCCGAGGTGGAGAAGCTGAAGGCGCAGCTTGCCGACGTCGCCCTCGGCAACGCCTTCCTCCTCCAGGGCGGCGACTGCGCCGAGACGTTCGAGTCCAACACCGAGCCCCACATCCGCGCCAATATCCGCACCCTGCTGCAAATGGCAGCGGTACTCACCTACGGCGCCTCCCTGCCCGTGGTCAAGCTCGGCCGCATCGCCGGCCAGTACGCCAAGCCCCGCTCCTCTGACCGCGACGGCAACGGCCTGTTGAACTATCGCGGCGACATCGTCAACGGCGTGGAGCCCACGGAAGAGGCTCGCCGCCACGACCCGGCCCGCATGGTCCGCGCGTACGCGAACTCCTCGGCCGCCATGAACCTGGTGCGCGCGCTCGTGGGGTCCGGCACCGCCGACCTGCACAACATTAATGACTGGAACCAGGAGTTCGTGGCCAACTCCCCGGCGGGCGCGCGCTACGAGGCGCTGGCCCGAGAGATCACGCGCTCCCTGGCGTTCATGGATGCCTGTGGCGTGAACGACGAGCACCTGCGGTCCTCCGAGATTTACGCTTCCCACGAGGCGCTGCTGGTGGATTACGAGCGCGCGATGCTCCGCCTCTCCGAGAACGAGCGCGGGGAGAAGAAGCTCTACGATCTGTCCGCGCACCAGCTGTGGATCGGCGAGCGCACCCGCGGCATCGACGATTTCCACGTGAACTTCGCGGCGCTGATCGACAACCCGGTGGGCATCAAGCTCGGCCCGACCACCACCCCGGAGGAGGCCGTCGCCTACGCGGACAAGATCGACCCGAACCGCGAGCCGGGCCGCCTGACCATGATCACCCGCATGGGGCACGACAAGATCCGCTCCGTGCTGCCCGGCATCATCAAGGCGGTCGAGGCGTCCGGCCACAAGGTGGTGTGGCAGTCCGACCCGATGCACGGCAACACCTTCACGGCATCGAACGGGTACAAGACCCGCCACTTTGACAAGATCATCGACGAGGTGCAGGGCTTCTTCGAGGTCCACCGCGAGCTTGGCACGCACCCGGGCGGTATCCACGTCGAGGCCACCGGCGAGAACGTCACCGAGTGCCTCGGCGGCGCGCAGGACATCACCGACGTGGACCTACCGGGCCGCTACGAGTCCGCCGTTGACCCGCGCCTGAACACCGAGCAGGCGCTGGAGCTGGCGTTCCTCGTCGCTGAGATGCTGCGCTACTAGTAGCTGCCGGTTAGAGCCCGGCGATGAGGGGCGGAAGGATACCGTAGAGGCCCGAGCCGAACCACCATCCGCCTACGGCCACCGCCGCCGCCGCGACGATCGACAGCGCGAGAAACACGGCTAGGCCGACCCCGCTGCGGTTAGTCACCGGCTTGATCTGTGGCCGCGGGGCCGGCGGCGCCGCCGAGACTTCGGCGGGGGCTGCCGGCCGCGCCACTGGGGCTGGTGGCGTTGGCGGGGCTGGCGAGTCCGGGAAGAGGCGCGTCGACGCCACGTTTTCCGCAGCTTCCGGCAAGGGGTGGAAATGTGTCGGGTGCGCTGCGGCGCGATTCGCCGCCGAGTTGCGCGGTATCGGGACCGTAAAGGCGGGCAGCCCCAGCGCGCCCGCGACATCCTCCAACGCGGCGAGGAACTCGGCGGCGTCGCGGAACCGGTCTTGCGGGTGCCGGGCTGTTGCGGTGGCCACGAGCTCGTCGAAAAGCTTCGGCACACCCCCAATCAGCGCCGAGGGCGCGGGCACATCCCGGCTCAGCCGCGCGTACGCGTGCGCAAGCGGTGTCTCGCCGGCGAACGGCGTGCGGCCGGTGAGCAGCTCGAAGAGCACGATGCCGGCGGAGTACACGTCGGAGGCGCAGGTCATGGGCGAGCCGTCTACCTGCTCGGGGGAGAGGTACGCCACGGTGCCGATGATCTGGTCGGTGGAATGCGTCGCGTCCGCGGCGGCGCGCACCAGGCCGAAGTCCGCGAGCTTGACGCGGTGGTCCGCGTTGATCAGCACGTTGTCCGGCTTGATGTCGCGGTGGATCATTCCCTTCCCGTGAGCAACCGCCAGCCCGGTGAGCATGCCGCGCATCACGGCGGCCGCGGCGTGGGGCGGCATCGGCCCCCGCTCGTCCAAGAGCTCGCGGAGTGTGCCGCCGGTGATCAGCTCCATGATCAGGTAGACGGTCTCGCCCTGGGCGGAAAAGTCGTACACGTTGACCAGGTTGGGGTGGCTCAGCTGCGCCATCGCGCGCGCTTCCCTGCGGAACCGGTCGCGGAACACCGGGTCGTGCACGTACTGCTCGTGCATGACCTTCGCCGCCACCTCGCGGCCCAGCCGCACGTCCACGCAGCGGTACACGGTGGCCATCCCGCCGCGCGCGATCGCGCGGTCGATGACGTAGCGGTCCTCCAGATAGTCCCCAACTGCCAACTGCATGCAACCAGTATGGTCACAGCGCCCGTCGCGGGCCAACGCGAAACAGCGCTACACTTACGAGCCGTGACTTCCCCGCAGCAGCCCCAGCAGACCCTCGACGAGCTCCTCGCAGACGAGCAGCTCCTCACGTTCCCGGATGTCGCGGAGCTACTCGGCGTGCCGGTGACCCGCATCCACGACATCGTCGGCGCGAACAAGCTGGTTGTCTACCGCAAGGACGGCGTGCGCTACGTACCCGCGAAGCTGCTGGGGGACGGCGAGCTGTCCAAATTCGTCGCCGGTGCGATCACCGTACTGTCCGACGGGGGCTTTTCCGCTGACGAGATCCTTACCTTCTTCTACACCCCGGACGAGACCCTGCCGGGGCGCCCCATCGACGCCCTGCACGGGCACGGGGCGCGCGAGGTGATCCGCCGCGCGCAGGCGATGGCCTTCTAGGCGAGCTACATTCGGCGCGCGGTCGCCTTCACCGCGAGCTCGCGCAGGGATTCGGCGACGTCGTCGCCGATCGGCGCCCGCTCGAGGTGGGCGAGTCCGGACTCGGTGAGCTCGGTGATGCGCGCCTCCACCTTTTCCACCGCACCGCTTCGCTCGATGATGCCGGCGAGGTGGTTGAGCTCATCGGGCTCGGAGGCGGTGCCGATTCCTTCGCGGAGGGTGCGGGCTGCTGGATCCCCGGATGCGTCGAGAAGCAACAGCGCTTGGGCGAACAGGACGGTGCGCTTGCCCTCCCGGATGTCGTCGCCGGCGGGCTTGCCGGTAACGGCGGTGTCGCCGAAGACCCCCAGCAGGTCGTCGCGGAGCTGGAAAGCGAGGCCGATATCCCGGCCGTAGCCGCGGAAGGCGGCGATGACGTCGGGGCCTGCGCCGGCGAGGCTCGCGCCGAGGTGCAGGGGACGCTCGATGGTGTACGCGGCGGTTTTGAAGCGGTTCACGCGCTCCGCCATGTCGACGGACTCGCTGCCCTCGGCCTCGAGCGTGATGTCGAGGAGCTGCCCGCCGATGACCTCGGTGCGCATCCCGCGCCACGCCGCCTCCGCCCGCGCGAGCGCCTCGGCAGAGACGCCCGAGCCCCGCCACATGTCCTCGGACCACGCCAGCGCCAGGTCGCCGATGAGAATGGCGGTGTGCTCGCCGAACACCGCGGAATCACCGCGGTAGCCCAGACGGCGGTGATCCGCCTCCACCGCCCGGTGGACGGTGGGGTTGCCGCGGCGGGTGTCGGAGGCGTCAATGATGTCGTCGTGGATCAGGGCGCAAGCCTGGATCAGCTCGAGGGCGCTGATCGCGCGCAGCACCGCGCCGGAATCCTCCGCGCCCCGCTCCAGCCCGCCGCCGCCGACAAACCCGGCCCACCCGTACATGGGGCGGATGCGCTTGCCGCCGCCAAGCACGAAGCGCTCGAGGTGGGCCACTGCGTCGACCACCGGTTGGCCGATGGCCTGGACCTCCGCCGCCCGCTCGTCGAAGAACGCGCGGAGCTGTTCCTGGACAGCTGCGGGGATCTCGGTGAGGCTCATGGAACGGTCTTGCACGTGGTGCTCCTTTTGGGGGACGCTGGAAAAAGGATGCGCGGTATACCGGCACCACCCTACTGATGCGGCGGAACCCTAGGAGGACAACGGCAGAGGGCGGGCGAGGATGGCGAAGGGGCGGGGGTCCCCGGGGTAGAGGAAATCCCTGCCCACGTCCGTGAACCCGTACTTGCGGTACAGGCCGAAGGCGTTGTTGGCCTCCCCGTCCACCTCCGGGGTGGACAGGATGGCCCAGCGCGCTGGTGCGAGGCGAAGCAGCTCGCTGAGCAGGGCTGCGCCGATGCCCGCGCCTTGGCGGGCGGGGGAGACGTGCACCTCAGCCACCTCGAAATAGCTCTCCAGCATGTCCCTGTGCCGCGGCGTCAGGCCGCCGCGCTCCTCCATGCAGCGCACGAGCTGCTTATCCCACCAGCGCTCGCGGGCGCCGAGAAAGCCGTATGCCGCACCCACTACTTCGCCGCCGTCGACGGCCGCGACCGCGGTGAACCCCGGCCACCGAACTTCGCCGCGCCACACCCGTTGGCGCTGCGCGCGGATGGCGGGGTCATACTCCATCGCGTCGATGTAGATGTCCACGAGTTGCGGGACGAGCAGCGAGAACTCCGCCGGGCTCAGCCTCCTGATCTCCACAGTCACGCACACCACCTAACCACGGCGGCGTGCCCCGCCGCGCAAGATTGTTGGAGCAGTTTTGCCCCGAGTCGAACGGATATTCGAACGTGGTGAACGGGTGAGGGGTGAGGATCGTAGGTTTTTACTCAACGGATCGGGTCTCGCTGAGCCCGGTGTTCGAACCGATCAAGAGAGGAAATCCCATGAGCAGCGTTGTCTCCGCCACCACTTCCAAGACGTACGGTTCCGCGTCCCGCCCCTCCCGCCGGGACACTTTCCTGTCCTCCGCCGATTCGCTGCTGCTCGCCGCGCACGATGAGGTGGAGCGGGGGCAGTTTGACCTAGCGATGGAAAGCGCCTACCGCGCCGCCCTGCGCGTGGCGGGCGCGGTGTGTGCCGGGTCCGCGGCGGTGAAGAAGCGCAAGCGTCTACCCACTAGCGCCTGGGACAAGCTGGCACTGACCGGGGCGCAGGGGCAGCAGTGGGCGGCCCGGTTTCGGCAGTTCTCCCGCGAGCGGGGCCGGGTAGCGTCTGGCATCGAGGCGAGCCCGGACCCGGTGGTGGTGCTGGATCTGCTGGCTGCGGCCGAGGAGTTCTACTTCTGGGCGCACCCGTCATTTGCCCCGCTCGCCGCGTAAGGGTGGGAGCGGGGGAGCGGGCGGGCCGGGGGTGCGGGAACAAAAGGGATAGCATGGGCGTTTAAAGGGAAAGCAAGTCCGCCCATGAGCTGTGGAGTAAATCGGAGTAAATCAGTGTCTCTCTCTGAGCAAGAACAACGCGCGCTGCGTGAGATTGAACAGTCGCTGCTGGCTGAGGATCCGAGGTTTGGCAGCAGTGTGGCTGAGGAGTCCGGCTTTTCTCAGGGGCCCCGCACCGGCCAGGTAACCATGCGCAGCGTGGCCCTGTTCGTCCTCGGCTTGGTGCTCCTCATCGGCGGCGTGGCGCTGGCGTCGGTTACCATGTGGGCCGTCCTGCTGAGCGTCGCAGGGTTTGCGGTGATGATGGCCGGCGGCATCATGGCGCTGCGCACGCCCTCCCGTCCGGTGCCGCCATCGCGCTCCGGCGCCCGGGGCCAGCGCCCCCGCTCCCCGCGCAGTGCGGCGATGGAGGAGAGTTTCCGCCGGCGATTCGAAGATCGTCAGTAGTACCGCTAGCGCACTCCGCGAACGCAACCTTGTACCCGTTCGGGCCTCAACCGGCCCGGGCGGGTTTTTCGTGCGTGGGCCCTCCCCACTTTGCCCCACAAGAAATCCCCACTTTGCCCCACGGAGCCTCCGTGAGCTCCGAACAGCGGCCGGAGGTGGCGATCCTCCCACGCCGCAAATGCACTACAGGGGCTGGTGTGGCTCGAGGTGCAGTGTGAAACGGGACGGCAGCGGGCCGCCGCCCCACCAGAAACCTCCCACTTGCGCTGCGCAAATAGAAAATTAAAAGCCGAAAAACCCGCGGGGTGTGGCGCTGGTGGGGAGAAGTGGGTTAAAGTGGGGCGCAGCGGAGATACGTGGGGCCCGTGCTGACTACATGGGCCGTGCGGATCGAAGCGTCAAGAAAACTGCATGAGCTTCCAGTCTGAAGGTGAAGGAAAGGTAGGTCGCCCGATGTTTCTGGGAACCTACACTCCCAAGCTCGACGACAAGGGGCGCCTGACGCTGCCCGCCAAGTTCCGCGAGGACCTGGCGGACGGGTTGATGGTGACCAAGGGGCAGGACCACTCTCTGGCGGTCTATCCCCGCGAGGAGTTCGCCGCGCGCGCCCGCAAGGCGGCGGCGGCTTCTCGCACGAACCCGAAGGCGCGCGCGTTCATCCGCAACTTGGCTGCAAGTGCGGATGAGCAGGCGCTGGACGGTTCGGGGCGCATCACGCTGTCGCCGGCGCACCGTGAGTACGCAAACCTGTCCAAGGAATGCGTGGTCATCGGCTCGGTGGATTTTCTTGAGATCTGGGACGCAGAGTCCTGGGCGAATTACCAGCAAGAGACCGAAGCCGCCTTCTCGGCGGCGGACGATGACGACATTCTCTCCGGTCTGCTGTGAGGGCTGACTACCCACACTGCGGGCACTGACTACTGACGGAGAGCGTGTACGGACTCTGTCCGGGGCGTGGAGCGCTCTGGTGTACTTCCCCGACATCAGAGCAGCCGCCCCGGGCAGGGCTCTACCCGCTCCCCCTCGTGATAAGCACCGGCGGCCGACAACTCGTAGGGGGGTGAATTCCCGGTATGGCATCGCAGCAGTCTCCGCAGCCCGCGGACATGGAGTTTTCCATCGACGCGAACCACGGCCACGTGCCGGTTATGCGCGACCGGATGGCGGAGTTGCTCGCTCCCGCCGTGGAGCGCTTCGCGGATCGCGCTGTGCTTGTCGACGCAACCCTCGGAGCCGGCGGCCACACCGAGCACTTCCTCAACGTCTTCCCGGGCGCCCGTGTCATCGGCGTCGACCGGGATCCCGCGGCGCTCGAGCAGGCGTGCGCCCGTCTCGAGCGCTTCGGCGACAGGTTTGCGCCGGTCCGCGCCCGCTTCGATCACATTGCCGAGCCGATCCTCGGCGGCACCGGACCCGCCTTCGATGCCGTGCGCGAAGTCGGGGTTGCCGGTGCCCTATTCGACTTGGGTGTGTCCTCGATGCAGCTGGATCAGGAGGAGCGCGGCTTTGCGTACAAGGTGGACGCGCCCCTGGACATGCGGATGGACCCCACGGCGGGCATTACCGCCGCGGAGGTACTCAACACCTACTCGCACGGGGACCTCGCGCGCATTTTGAAAACGTACGGCGACGAGCGCTTCGCCGGCAAGATCGCGGCCGCCGTGCTCAGGGAGCGCGAGCGCGAACCGTTCGAGCGCAGCGGCCGCCTGGTGGAGCTGCTCTACGACACGATCCCGGCGGCCTCGAGGCGCACGGGCGGCCACCCCGCCAAGCGCACGTTCCAGGCGCTGCGGGTGGAGGTCAACCGCGAGTTGGAGGCGGTGGAGAACGCCGTGCCCGTCATCTGTGACTTGCTCGGCCCGGGCGGTCGCGTGGTGTTCATGAGTTACCAGTCGCTCGAGGACAAGATCATCAAGTCCGCCTTCGCCGAGCTGACCACCTCGACTACGCCGGCCGGCCTGCCGATGGATCTGCCCGGCAGCGCCGCGCGCTTCGCCCCGATCACCCGCGGGGCGGAGAAGGCGTCGGAGGCGGAGATCGAGCTCAACTCCCGCGCGGCGCCGGTGCGGGTGCGCGGCAGCGTGGAGGTGCGAGGGGCGGAGGCGATGTCGCGGACTGCCATGATGTCACTCTCTCCACCCCAGCCCCCGCACAACGACCCGAAAGAGAGTGACATCATGGCAGTCCGCGACATCGCCTCCGCCCCTCGCACCTCCACGCTGCCGCGCACCCGCCCGTCGCGCACGGCCACTCCCGCCCAAGCGCCGGGCCAAGCGCCGGGCGTGCGCCCGCACGTGCCGCACGGCAAATCCCGGGGGCGGCTCGGCTCGCAGCAGGTGGTCAGCGTCCGGGGGCGTCGAGTAGCGGGCCCCGTCCAAGAGAAGAACCCGCTGGTGAAAACCGGCGGCGTGGCCGTGGTGCTGCTGATCGTGGGCGTGGCCGTGGCGATGCTCCTTTCGGGTCTGTCCACGACGCAGACTTTTGCCATCCAGCAGCTGCAGTCGCAGGAGCGCACCCTAAAGAACGAGGTCGAATCCCTCAACCGCGACTTGGAGGACTTGCGCTCCACCGCGGAGATCGCGCAGCGCGCGGCGGAGTCCGGCATGCTCGTCGCCTCAGAGCCGGGCGTGGTGGATGTGGCCGCGGACGGCCGCGTGGAGCGCCGCCGCGAGTTCAACCCGGAGTCGGTCTCCCAGGTGCGCGACGTGAACGGTGCGCCGACGCGGGCGACCCGCGCGTCGAGCGACCAGCGCGCCACGAGCGAGCTGGGCGATTCCCTGACCCAGCTGCCGGGCGGCAACGTGCTGGGGCAACCGGGGAACGCGGGCCCGGCCGTGGACACCCTACTGCCGTACCAGCCAAACGTTCCCGCCAACTTCTAGCGTGTGATCCCGCCGATCCGGGCGGGCGGCGGGCAGTATGTGGTGGACGGCAAGCAGACAGTAGGACAGGCAGGTGGGCAGCGTGGTGAGAGGCGGTGGGCCGCGTGGGGGGCGTCGGCAAGCAAAAGCCCCCGAATCGCAGGCGCAGGTAACGAACCGCCGCGCGTTCTGGCTAGCGGTGGTCTTCCTCGCGGTCGGCGCGCTGCTGATCGGCCGCCTGTTCTGGGTGCAGGTGGTGTGGGGCTCGGACCTCCGCGTGCAGGCTCAGCACCAGCGCGAGCGCGTTTACGATGAACCCGCGCGCCGCGGCGAGGTGGTGGACCGCAACGGCAACCGCCTCGCGTACACCATGCAGGCCCGCTCCCTGACCGTTTCGCCGATGACCCTGCGCAAGGAGATCCGCGAGCAGCAGGAGCTGCAAATGCGTATCGACGGCGCCTCGAGGGAGGCCATCGACGCGCAGATCGACGCCCGGGTCGAGGACGTGCTGCGCACCATGGCCAACGAAATTCCGACCATGATCGGCGCGGAGGGCGGCCAGAGCACTGATAAGGAAAAGGACGCGGAGGCCGACCACACCCGCGTGGGCGACGTGAGCTCGCGGGAGATCCTGGACAAGCTGCGCGCGGACACCGACTACGAGGTGCTGGTGCGCAACGTGGACCCGGACGTGGCGCAGCAGATTGCGTCGAAGTTCCACGGCGTGGCGGCGGACCGCCAGGACATCCGCCAGTACCCCAACGGGGCGATCGGGGAGAACATCCTGGGCAAGGTCTCCATGGACGGGCACGGCCAGTTCGGCCTGGAGGCGTCCAGCGACGCGGTGCTCACCGGCATCAACGGGCGCTCTACCGAGGACGTCTCGGGCGACGGGCAGTCCATCCCCGGCACGCTGCGCGACGTGGTGCCGGCGGTGGACGGCGCCAAGATCGAGCTGACCATCGACCTGGACCTGCAGACGTTCGTGCAGCAGACCCTCGAGCAGGCGAAGGAGAACTCGCTGGCCAAGGACGCGCAGGCGGTGGTGCTGGACGCGCACACGGGCGAGGTGCTCGCGATGGCGAACACGGACACCATCGACCCGAACGGCAACCTGGAGAAGCAGCTGGCGCAGGGGCGCGACTTTGAAAACATCGCCATTTCCCACCCCTTCGAGCCGGGCTCGGTGGCGAAGATCATCACCGCTGCCGCCGCGATCGAGGAGGGGTTGACCGACCCGAAGCAGGTGCACCAGGTGCCGGGCTCGATCGACATGGCCGGCATCACGGTCAACGATGCCTGGCCGCACGGTGTCGCGCCGTACACCACGGCGGGCATCTTTGGTAAGTCCTCCAACGTGGGTACCCTGCAGCTCGCGCAGCAGCTGGGGGAGGACCGGTACTGGGACTACCTTCAGCGCTTCGGCATCGGCACAACCACCGGCATCGAGCTGCCCAACGAGTCCGCTGGCCTCGTCCCGGTGCGAGAGCAGTGGTCGGGCGGCACCTTTGCCAACCTGCCCATCGGGCAGGGCATGAGCTGGACCTCCCTGCAGCTAGCCAGCGTGTACCAGTCTCTGGCCAACGGCGGGGAGCGGGTGGAGCCGCGCATCATCTCCAAGGTGACCGGCCCGGACGGCCAGGAGGTGGCGCAGCCGGCCCCGGAGCGCACCCGTGTGGTGAGCGAGGAGACGGCGCGCACGGTGGTGGACATGTTCCGCTCCACCTTCCAGTCGGACCCGGCGGGGCTGCAGAACGGCACCGCAGGCGGCAGCGAGCTGGAGGGTTACCAGCTGGCCGGCAAGACGGGCACCGCGCAGAAGGTGAACGAGGAGACGGGCGCGTACTCCCAGAGCCAGTTCTGGATCACCTTCGCGGGCATCGCTCCGGCGGACGACCCGCGTTTTGTGGTGGCCATCATGCTGGACGAGCCCCAGCGCGGCCCGCTGCGCGGCGGCATGGGCGGCCAGTCGGCGGCGCCGGTGTTCAAGGAGATCGCTAGCTGGCTGCTGAACCGGGAAAACGTCCCGCTGAGCCCGCCGGCCGAGCCGTTCGTGCTCCAGGCACAATAGAGGCAGCACACACCACCCCAACGCGGAAGGAGACAGCACGGTGACACACGTGACACACGCGGCAGACGCGGACCGGGCAGCCGGGCCAACCCTGGCGAGGCTGGCGGAGATCGCGGGCGCCGAGCTGGTGCACGCGCCGCGGGCGGACTGGCCGGTTGCGTCGGTGAGCCTGGATTCCGCGGCCGTCGAGCCGGGCGGCCTCTTCGCGGCGCTGCCGGGCACGCGCGTGCACGGCGCCCGCTACGCCTTCGACTCCGCCGCCGGCGCGATCCTCACCGACCGGGAGGGCCTGGCCATCATCGCGGGCACCCCGGACACGCGCCCGGTCCTCGTGGTTGATGACGTGCGGCGGGTGCTGGGCGAGGTCGCGGCCGAGGTGTACGGGTGGGCGTCGAAAAGCATGAAGCTCATCGGCGTGACCGGCACGAGCGGCAAAACCACCACGACCTACCTCTTGGAGCGGGGCCTGACCGCGGCCGGATGCAGCGTGGGGCTGATCGGCACCACCGGCACCCGCATCAAGGGCGTGGACGTGCCTACCGCGCTGACCACCCCCGAGGCACCGACGCTGCAGGCGCTGTTCGCCCGCATGGCGCGCGAGGGGGTCACGCACGTGGTGATGGAGGTGTCCTCCCACGCGCTCATGCTCGGCAGGGTTGGGGGCACGCTTTTCGACGCAGCCGGTTTTACCAACCTCTCCCAGGACCACCTCGACTTCCACCCGACGATGGAGGACTACTTCGAGGCGAAAGCCCTCTTCTTTGACCCGGCCTCCCCGCTTCATGCTGAGCGCAGCGTGATCTGCGTCGACGACGAGTGGGGCGAGCGCATGGCCCGCGTGGCGCGCAACCCCGTCACAGTGGGCACGCGCGGCCAGGCCGGCGTGGATGTTGCCGCCACCCAGCTCGGCGCCGACGATTCGGGTGCGCAGGAGGTGGAGCTCGTGCTTGGCGACGCAACCTATGAGTTCACCTTGCCCCTGCCCGGCGCGTTCAACGTAGCCAACGCCGCGCTAGCCGTCGCGCTCGCCGCCGAGGTGGGGGTGGACCCGGAAGCGTTCATCTCGGGCCTCTCCGAGGCCAGCGTGCCGGGCCGGATGCAGCGCATCGACCGCGGTCAGGACTTCGTGGCCGTGGTGGACTACGCGCACAAGCCCGCCGCCGTGGCCGCTGTCCTGGACACGCTGCGCGGGCAGGTCAGTGGGCGCGTCGGGGTAGTGCTCGGCGCCGGCGGCGACCGCGACGCGTCCAAGCGCCCCGTGATGGGCCGCGAGGCCGCGGCGCGCGCCGACCTGGTGATTGTCACCGACGACAACCCGCGAACCGAGGACCCCGCCGCCATCCGCGCCGCGGTCCTCGAGGGCGCGCGGGAGGCGGCCGGCGCGGGCGTGGAGATCCGGGAAGTGGGCCACCGCGGCGAGGCCATCGATCAGCTTGTGGCCTGGGCCCTGCCCGGCGACGCGGTGATTGTGGTGGGCAAGGGCCACGAGGTGGGCCAGATTGTGGGCACCACCACGCACCACTTCGACGACAGGGAAGAGATGGCCCGCGCGCTGGAAGCGCGAGTGCACCGGATAGGTGGGGAGTAAGAGACATGATTACGCTTTCGCTGCAAGACATCGCGGACATCACCGGAGGTCGGCTTAGCCCCGAGGCGGACCCGGCCGCCCGCGTGAGCAGCTTCGTCGAGTTCGACTCGCGGAAGATCACCCCGGGCGGGCTCTTCGTCGCGCTCCCGGGCGCACGGGTGGACGGCCACGACTACGTCGCCGCGGCGGCGGCCAACGGCGCGGTGGCGGCCCTGACCACCCGCGAGGTGGGCCAGCCGGCAATTGTGCTGCCCAAGGTGCCCCGCCGCGAGGGCGACAATTCGGACTTGGCGGCGGGCGACCCGGACGGCTCGGCCGCCGGGGTGGTGGCCGGGATGTCGGCGCTCGCCGCCCACGTGGCGCGCGAGCTGACCGCGCACCACGGGCTGCGCATTACCGGGGTGACGGGCTCGGCGGGCAAGACCTCTACGAAGGACCTTATCGCCGCTGTGCTCGCGCGCGCGGGTGAGACGGTGGCCCCGCCCGGCTCCTTCAACAACGAGATCGGCCACCCGTACACCGTGCTGCGGTGCACCACGGACACGGACTTTCTGGTGGCCGAGATGTCGGCGCGCGGGGTGGGCCACATCGCCCACCTCGCCCGCATCGCCCCGCCCCAGGTGGGCGTGGTGCTCAACGTGGGATCGGCGCACCTGGGGGAGTTCGGCTCCCGGGAGAACATCGCGCTGGCCAAGGGCGAGCTGGTGGAGGCGCTCCCGCCCGCCGCGGACGGGGGAGTGGCGGTGCTCAACGCCGATGATGACCTGGTCTCCGCCATGCGCAGCCGCACCGCCGCGCGGGTGGTCACATTCTCCGCGGAGGGCAACCCGGCGGATTACTACGCCACGGACGTGGAGCTGGACGAGCTGGCGCGTGCGACCTTCACCCTGCACAGCCCGGACGCGCCGCCGCAGCGTGTTGAGCTCAACGTGTTCGGCGCGCACCAGGTGTCCAACGCGCTTGCCGCAGCCGCGGTGGGCATGGAGTGCGGCATCGACGCGGCAGTGGTGGCGGACGCGCTCAGCGGCGCACACTCGGTCTCGGTCAACCGCATGGACGTGAACACCCGCCCGGATGGGGTGACGGTGATTAATGACGCCTACAACGCCAACCCGGAATCCATGCGCGCCGGTATCGCTGCCTTGGGCTTCACCGCGGCGGCGCGTCCGGGCGTGCGCTCGGTGGCGGTGCTGGGCGAGATGGGGGAGTTGGGCGAGGACTCGGTGCGCGCCCACGCTGCGCTGGCGGAGGAGCTGGCGCGCTACCGCGTCACGCACCTGGTCACCGTCGGTTTCAACCCCGCCACGGAGGCGCTGGCGGAGGCCGCCCGCGGCGAGGGCGTGCACACGCTCGAGGTGGCCGACGCCGCCGGCGCTGCCGCTGAGGTGGAGACACTCCTCGCCTCGACGCCGGCCGGCGCCGAGGGCTGGCGTGAGCGGCGCGACCGGGACGTTGTGCTGGTTAAGGCCTCCAACGCGCTCGGCCTCTGGGCGGTGGCGGAGCAGCTCCTGCGCCCGCATACGCTAGGTAGCGCCGAAGAGAACGAAGCAGGACGGTAGAAAGCGACGGCACCATGGTTCAGCTCATCATCGCGGGGGTAGTCAGCTTCCTCGTCTCGATTTTCACCACGCCCCTCCTCATCAGGTACTTCCACCGCCGGGAGATGGGCCAGGAGATCCGCGAGGACGGCCCCCAGTGGCACGCCAAGAAGCGCGGCACGCCCACCATGGGCGGGCTGGCCATCCTGCTCGGCATTACCGTGGGCTACGTGGTCAGTGCCGCCGTCGCCGTGGCGCAGGGGCACGACGGATTCACCGCCTCCGGCCTGCTGGTGCTGGGCCTCACCCTGGCGCTCGGCATGGTCGGCTTCGCAGATGACGGCATCAAGCTCTTTCTCAAGCGCAACCTGGGCCTGAACAAGACGGCCAAGCTGATCTCCCAGTTCGCCATCGCTATCGTCTTCGGTCTGCTCATCCTCCGGTTCCCGGACGACAAGGGCCTTACCCCGGGGTCGACTTTCCTTAGCTTCGCCCGCGACATCGAGACGCTGAACGTGGACGGCTTCGGCGGCGTCCTCGGCACGGTTGTGTTCCTGCTGTTCATCTACCTCCTGCTCGCCGCGTGGTCCAACGCCGTGAACCTCACCGACGGCCTCGACGGCCTCGCCGCGGGCACCACGGCGCTGGTGATGGCGGCGTACACCTTTATCACCTTCTGGCAGTTCCGGAACTCCTGCGCCGCGGCGGCGGCCCCCGGCTGCTACTCGGTGCGCGACCCGCTGGAGCTGGCCGTGCTGGCCGCGTCCGGTTTCGGTGCCTGCATGGGCTTTCTATGGTGGAACGCCGCGCCCGCGAAGATTTTCATGGGCGACACCGGTTCCCTCGCACTCGGCGGCCTGGTGGCCGGCTTGTCCGTGTGCTCGCGCACCGAGCTGTTGATGGTGATCATCGGCGCGCTGTTCGTGATCGAGGCCGCTTCCGTGGTCATCCAGGTGGCGTCGTTCAAGACCACCGGCAAGCGCGTGTTCCGCATGGCTCCCTTCCACCACCACTTTGAGCGCAGCGGCTGGCCCGAGACCACCGTGGTGATCCGCTTCTGGCTCATCGCGGGGATGGGCGTGGCGATGGGCCTGGCCGCCTTCTACTCCGAGTGGCTCAGCCAGATCGGCGACGTGCTGTGAGGCCCGGGGTTCCTCCGGAGCTCCGCGGCGGCGTGATCGTCGCCGGCGCGGGCGTGTCCGGCATCGGCATGGCCAACCTGCTGCGCGACATCGGCGTGGCCGTGCTGGTTGCAGACGACAGGGACCCCGGCCGCGCACGCGCCGCGGCCGCCGGCCACCGCGCCGTCTCCACAGCCGAGGCTCGCGCCCACTTCGGCGAGGTGGGGGCGGTAGTGACCTCGCCCGGATGGCGGCCGAATTCGCCTTTGCTTGTCGACGCCTCCTTTGCCTCACTTCCCGTCCTCGGCGACGTGGAGGCCTGCTACCGCCTCGACCGGGCCGGCGTGTTCGGCCCGCCTCGGCAGTGGCTGGTGGTCACGGGCACGAACGGCAAGACCACCACCACCGGGATGCTCGCCGCCATGATGGCGCAGCTCGGCGCGGACACCGGCAAGCGAGCCCGCGCCTGCGGCAACATCGGCGTGGCGGTGGCCGACGCGCTCACCGCCGCCGAGCGCATCGACGTGCTGGTGGCCGAGCTGTCCAGCTTCCAGCTCTTCTGGTCCGACCAGCTCACTCCTGATGCCGGCGTGCTGCTCAACCTCGCCGACGACCACCTGGACTGGCACGGATCCTTCGCTCACTACGCTGCCGCCAAGGCGCGCGTGCTCACCGCAACCCACGCGGTTGCCGGTGTGGACGACGCGCACGTGCGCGAGCTCGTTGCGCGCACCGGCCGCGACGACATCGTGGGCTTCACCCTCGCCGAGCCCGGACCGGGCCAGGTGGGCGTGGCCGGCGGGCGCCTGGTGGCCAACCTCGGCGGCGAGCCGCGCGACCTCGCTTCGGCCGAGGGCATCGAGCCGGCGGGGGCGGCCGGCGTCCTCGATGCGCTGGCGGCATCCGCGGTGGCGTTGACCCAGGGCGCCCAGCCCCACCACATTCAGGCGGCGCTTCAGGCGTACCGCGTGGAGGGCCACCGGGGTGCGGTGGTCCACTCCAGCGGCGGGGTGGATTGGGTGGACAACTCCAAGGCCACCAACCCGCACGCGGCGGATTCCGCGCTCACCGGCGCGGGCACAGTGGTGTGGATCGCCGGCGGCCAGCTCAAGGGCGCGGCGGTGGAGGAGCTCGTGGCCGCCCACGCGGCCCAGTTCCGCGCCGTGGCGCTGTTGGGGGTGGACAGGGGGGTGCTCAGGGGGGCCGTCGAAAAGCTGGCTCCGCACGTGCCCCTGTTCGTCTCCGACGCCACCGACCCCGAGCGCGCGATGGCCGAGGTGGTGGACTTCGCGGCCAGCCAGGCGCAGCCCGGCGACACGGTGCTGCTCGCCCCCGCGGCGGCGAGCCTGGATATGTTTCCGGGAATGTCTGCGCGTGGCAACGCGTTCGCCGCCGCGGCAGTGCGACACTCCTAAGGAGTAACCTCAAGTAGAGGTTTAGACAGTCCGAGCGAATCAGAGCGAAAGGGCACGACGCACTCATGACGGTCCGCGGCACCCGCCACGCCACCCGCCCCGCACCCGCCCCTTCCCGCGGGGCGCAGCGCCCGCGCACGCCGGAGTCGGGCCTCGCCCGCTTCTCCCGCAAAGCCCACGCCGCCATGGAGGCGAGGCCGCAGCTGGATTACGCGGTGATCCGCACCGTGGTGCTCATCCTCGCCGGCCTGGGCGTGGTGATGGTCTTAAGCTCCTCCATGGCCACCTCCTTCGCCGACTCCGCCTCCGTGTGGTCCCAGGCCCTGCGCCAGACCGTCATGGTGCTCGGCGGCCTGTTCATGTTCTGGGTGGCGCTGCGCACGCACCCGGAGAGGCTGCGGCGCTTCTCCGGGGCGATCATGATCGTCGCCATCCTGCTGCTCATTGCGGTGCTGATCCCGGGCGTGGGCACCGGCCGAGAGGAGGTCGGCTCCCAGTCCTGGATCGTGGCGGGGCCGCTGCGCCTGCAGCCCTCCGAGGTCGCCCGCATCTCCATCGCTATCTGGGGCGCGCAGGTGCTCGCCGGCCGTGACCCGCGAGCGCTGTTCCGCGCCAACAACGGCTTCCCGCTCTTCCTTAGCGTGGCCACGCTCTGCGTCTTCCTCATCGCCATGCAGGGGGACCTGGGCATGGCCATGTCCTTCGCCATCGTTGTCGGCTTCATCCTCCTGTTCGCGGGCGTGACGTGGAAGACCATCGGCGCGCTCGCCGGGGCCGGCCTGCTAGTCATGGCGGTCGCGTTCTTCTCGGGCGGCTTCCGCTCTAACCGCTTCCACGTCTACTTCGATGCCCTGCGCGGCCACTTCGAGGACACCCGCGGCGTGGCCTTCCAGTCGCACCAGGGCTTTCTTTCGCTTGCCGACGGCTCCCTGTTCGGCGTCGGCCTCGGACAGTCCCGCGCCAAATGGTTCTACCTGCCGGAGGCCCGCAACGACTTCATCTTCGCGGTGATCGGCGAGGAACTCGGGCTGTGGGGCGGCGCGCTGGTGATCACCCTGTTCGCCCTCCTCGGATTCTTCGGCCTGCGGGTGGCGCGCCGGGCGCAGACCCAGTTCCAGTCGCTGATGGCCGCGGCGCTGACCGCCGGCGTGGTCTCCCAGGCTTTCATCAACATCGGCTACGTGGTGGGCCTACTTCCGGTGACGGGCATCCAGCTGCCGATGCTCTCCGCCGGCGGCACCTCCGCCATCATCACCCTCGCCGGTATGGGCGTGCTGGCCTCCGTGGCGCGTCACGAGCCGGACGCGATCTCGGACATGCAGAACCACGGCCGTCCCGCCTTCGACCGCATGCTGCTGATCCCGGAGCCGCGCCCGCTTTCCCAGCTGCGCGGCGCGTCCGCCGCGCCGCGCGGTGCCCGCGGCGCCCGCGGCGCCCGCGGCGCTCGCCCGGCGCGCACCGTGACCGCGGCGCAGCGCCAGGCCCGCTTCGGCACCCCGGTCACGGGCGGCCGCGCGCCCGTTCAGCGCTCGGCGGCGCCGCGATACGATGAGACGCGCCGGCGCGCGAACGCACGACGGATGTAGACGGATATAGAGGTAGGGCGCAATGCAAGACATGACCGAGAAGACGCTGAGCGTGGTGGTGGCCGGCGGCGGCACCGCCGGCCACATCGAGCCGGCGCTCGCGGTCGGCGAGGTCCTGCGCGACTCGTACGGCGCCAACGTGGTCGCCCTCGGTACCGAGCGGGGCTTGGAAACATCCATTGTGCCCGCCCGCGGCTTCGAGCTGCGCCTGATCGACCCGGTGCCCATCCCGCGTCGCAAGCCCTGGCTCCTTCCGGGTGTGCCCGTGAAGCTGACGCGCTCGGTGCGCCAGACCCGCCGGGTGCTGAAGGAGACGGGGGCCCAGGCCGTGTTCGGCACCGGCGGCTACGTGGCCGCCTCGGCCTACCTGGCTGCGGCCACGATGGGCCTGCCGTTCTTCGTGCTCGAGACGAACGCGCTGGCCGGCATGGCCAACAAGCTGGGCGTGCAGCTCGGCGGCGCCGGCTTCAACGCGGTGGCCAACTCCGGAATGCGCGGCGACGTGGTGGGCATCCCCGTGCGCCCGGGCGTGGGCGTGGACCCGGACGGGGTGAAGGCCGAGCGCGGCCGGCGCACCTGGAACCTGGACGAGAACCGGAAGACGCTGCTGGTCACCGGCGGCTCGCAGGGCGCGGTACGGATCAACGAGGCCCTCGCCGGGGCGGTGGAGCGCCTCACCGCGGACGGCTACCAGGTGTTGCACGCCTACGGCAGA
The DNA here is from genome assembly GCF_900078305.2 of Corynebacterium bouchesdurhonense. GTDB lineage: Bacteria > Actinomycetota > Actinomycetes > Mycobacteriales > Mycobacteriaceae > Corynebacterium > Corynebacterium bouchesdurhonense. The sequence continues at coordinate 149,311 of NZ_LT546027.1, read as the reverse complement.
AAGAACGACGCCCCTGCGCCCCACGAGGGCTACACCGCCCTGCCCTACATCGACGACATGGAGGCCGCCTACGCGGTTGCAGACCTGGTGGTGTGCCGTTCCGGCGCGATGACCGTTGCGGAGAACTCCGCCGCCGGCCTGCCGGCCATCTACGTGCCCCTGCCGCACGGCAACGGTGAGCAGGGCCTGAACTCCGCCCACCTGGTTTCCACCGGCGCCGCGCTGCGCATCGACGACGCGGCGCTGACCCCCGACACGCTCTATACCGCCGTGGCGGGCATCCTGGGCGACGACGAACGCCGCGCGCAGATGCGCAGCGCGCTCGAGCGCTCCGGCGCGGGCAACGTCGCCGAGGAGCTCGCCGCGCGCATCGCCCGCGCCGGCGGCGTGAAGCCCCGTTTGTGAGAAGGAGACAATGGCAGTGGCTGTGGCAGTGAATACCGGCACCGTGGACCTCTCGCGCGTCCACCTCATCGGCATCGGCGGCGCGGGCATGTCGGGCGTGGCCCACATCCTGCTGGACCGCGGCAGCGTGGTCACCGGATCGGACGTGAAGGATTCGCGCCCGGTGCGGGCGCTGCGCAGCCAGGGCGCCACCGTGGCGGTGGGCCACGCGCCGGAGAACCTCGAACTTGCGGGCGAGCTGCCCACGGTGGTGGTGACCAGCTTCGCGGCCATCCCCAAGGACAACCCCGAGCTGGTGCGCGCCGCCGCCGAGGGCATCCCGGTGATCCGCCGCTCCGACCTCCTCGCCGAGCTGATGGAGGGCTACACCCAGGTGTTGCTCGCTGGCACACACGGCAAGACGTCCACCACCTCCATGGCGGTGGTGGCGCTGCAGGCGGCGGGGGCGGACCCGTCATTCGCCATCGGCGGGCAGCTCAACCGCGCGGGCACCAACGCCCACCACGGCGCGGGGAGCGTCTTCGTGGCCGAGGCCGACGAATCGGACGCATCGCTTTTGCGCTACAAGCCGGACGTGGCGGTGGTAACCAACATCGAGCCGGATCACCTGGACTACTTCGGCTCCCGGGAGGCGTACTTCCAGGTCTTCGACGACTTCGCCGACCGCGTCACCGACACCGGCCACTTGGTGGTTTGCCTGGACGACGACAACGCCGCCGAGTGCGGCCGCCGCGCCCTCGCTCGCGGCGTGCGGGTACTCGGCTACGGCACCGCTGAGGCGGCGGCGCGCCACGCCGACATCCCCGCCGGGGCGGTGGTCACGGCAGAGAACCCGATCCGGGTGGATCTGCCGGGCCGCGGCAGCGTGGAGTACACGCTGACCATCCCGGGCCGGCACATGGTGCTCAACTCCGCGGCTGCCCTGCTCGCGGGCGCACTGGCAGGGGCGGACCCGGAGCGCCTGGCCGCGGGCCTGCGCGACTTCACGGGCGTGCGCCGCCGCTTCGAGCTCAAGGGCGAGGTGGCCGGCGGGCCGTACGCGGGCGCCCGCGTGTACGACGACTACGCGCACCACCCCACCGAGGTGGCGGCGGTGCTGCGGGCGGCGCGTGAGAAGGTGGCGTCGGAAGGCGGCGGCGCGCGCGTGGTGGTGTGCTTTCAGCCGCACCTGTACTCCCGCACGCAGGAGTTCGCGGCCGAGTTCGCTGACGCGCTTTCGCTTGCCGACGCCTGCGTTGTGCTGGATATCTACGGCGCCCGCGAGGCGCCCGTGGAGGGCGTGACCTCCCGCCTGATCACCGAGCGAATTGCCGGCGGCACCGAAGTACGCCTGGAGCCGGACTTCTCCGCCGCGCCTCAGGCCGTCGCGGCGCTCACCCGCCCCGGCGACATGGTGTTCACCATGGGCGCGGGCAGCGTGACGCTCTTGGCGGACGAGATCCTTGCCGTGCTTGCGGAGGCGCAGTAGTGCGGCGCAAGGCTGCGGGCGTCGCGGCCTCGGTGGTTGTCCTCGCGGGACTGGCCGCCGCGGTGCCGTTCACGCCGGTCATGCCCGTCAGCGGCATCGAGGTGGAGGGCAACCGTGCGCTGGACACCCGACGCGTGGAGGAGCTGAGCGGCATCGAGCCGGGCACGCCGATGGGCCGGGTGGACGTGCGCCGGGCGGCCGAGCAGGTGGCCGGGGACCCGTGGGTGAAGTCCGTGACCGTGAAGCGGGACTGGCCCAGCCACGTCGATGTCTTGGTGGAAGAGCATACGGCGGTGGCCTACATCACCCAGCCGGACGGGACGCACCTCATCGACAGCGACGGCAAGGACTTTTTGGTGGCGGAGCCGCCAGCGGACGCGGTGGAGCTGGTGGGCGCCGAGGTGGGGGACCAGGAGGCGCTGCGGGGGGCGGTGGCGGTGGCGGCGTCGATAAGCAATAGCTCCCGCGGGCAGATCTCCTCCGTGGAGGTGGGCAAGTACACCTACCAGCTGCGTACGGAGGACGGGCGCACCGTGGTGTGGGGCGCGCCTGAGGACAACGAGAACAAGGCGCTGGCGCTGGAGACGGTGCTGCAGATGGACGGCCGGGAGTTCAACGTCTCCAACCCGCACCTGGTCACGTCGCGCTGAGGCGGGGACAAAAGCCCAGGTCACAACCCTAAAGTAGAGGTTTAGGGTCGAGACACGCCGGCCGAGAACACGAAATTTCTCGCCGTGTCCCCGATTATTGGAGCAACCACACACGTTCCTTGAACCCTGAAAGGCGAGCATCCCCTCATGACCTCTCCCGCAAACTACCTCGCCATGATCCGCGTTGTCGGTGTCGGTGGCGGCGGCGTCAACGCTGTCAACCGCATGATCGAGGAGGGACTGAAGGGCGTCGAGTTCGTCGCCATCAACACCGACTCGCAGGCGCTCCTGTTCACTGACGCGGACACCAAGCTCGACATCGGCCGCGAGGCCACCCGCGGCCTCGGCGCGGGCGCGAACCCCGAGGTTGGCCGCACCAGCGCCGAGGACCACAAGCAGGAGATCGAGGAATCCCTGAAGGGCTCCGACATGGTGTTCGTCACCGCCGGCGAGGGCGGCGGCACCGGCACCGGCGCTGCCCCGGTGGTGGCCGGCATCGCCAAGAAGATGGGCGCGCTGACCATCGGCGTGGTCACCCGCCCGTTCACGTTCGAGGGCAAGCGCCGCACCCGCCAGGCGCTCGAGGGCATCGCGAACCTCAAGGAGGTCTGCGACACCGTCATCGTCATCCCCAACGACCGCCTCCTGCAGCTCGGGGACCCGGACTTGTCCATGATGGACGCGTTCCGCGCCGCCGACGAGGTGCTGCACAACGGTGTCCAGGGCATCACCAACCTCATCACCACCCCGGGCGTGATCAACGTGGACTTCGCCGACGTGCGCTCCGTGATGGCGGACGCCGGCTCCGCGCTCATGGGCGTGGGCTCCGCGCGCGGCGAGAACCGCGTGATGACGGCTACTGAGCAGGCCATCAATTCCCCGCTGCTCGAGTCCACGATGGAGGGCGCCAAAGGCGTGCTGCTGTCCATCGCCGGCGGCTCCGACCTGGGCATCAACGAGGTGCACACCGCGGCCTCCATTGTCTCCGAGAAGGCGGACGAGGACGCGAACATCATCTTCGGCACCATCATCGACGACAACCTGGGCGACGAGGTGCGCGTGACCATCATCGCCACCGGCTTCGACGAGAACGCGAACAAGCTGCCGGAGCTGCAGGCCGCCGACGCCAAGTCCGGCTCCACCGCCGTCAGCGTCGAACCCGCCTCCGAGTCGGTTACCCCCGCGCCGTCTGCGCGGTCGGGGCAGTCGGGGCAGACGCGCGGCTCGCTTTTCGACGATCGCCGCGAGCCCCGCGACTCCGGGGAGCACGCCGAGGAGTACCAGGCGCGCCACCGCTACGAGGCGCCGCAGCGCTCCGGCCTCTTCACCGAGCGCGAGGCCAGCCGCACCGACCACGGCTTCGACGACGACTTCGACGTGGACGTGCCCGACTTCCTGCGCTAAGCCGCTAGCCTGGGTGCATGGCAGATCTCAACGACCGCCCCGTCCGCATGGTGTTCACCTCCCGTGCCGGCGGGGTTTCGTCGTCCCCGTACAGCTCCTTCAACCTCGGCGGCCACGTGGGCGATGACCCCGCGAGCGTGGCCGCGAACCGTGCTCGCCTCGCCCGCGTTGTGGGCGTGGACCAGGAGCGCTTCGTATGGATGGAGCAGCTGCACACCAACACCGTCACCGTGGTGGAGGGGCCGCAGCGCACCCCCGTGGAGGCCACCGACGCGGTGGTCACCCGCGAGGTGGGACTTGCGCTGTGCGTGCTGGTGGCGGACTGCGTGCCCGTGCTCTTGGCGGACCACGCGGCGGGAGTGGCGGCCGCCGCGCACGCCGGCCGCCTCGGCGCGCGCAACGGCATCGTGGCAAAAACCGTCGAGGCGATGGTTGGGCTCGGCGCCACCCCCGGCAACATCCAGGTGCTGATGGGCCCGGCCGCCGCCGGCGAATCCTACGAGGTGCCGGCGGACATGGCCGCGGACGTGGAGCGCCGCCTGCCCGGCTCGCGCACCACCACCCGCAAGGGCACCCCTGGCCTGGACATCCGCGCGGGCCTGGTGCGACAGCTGCTCGGCCTCGGCGTGACCCACGTGGACGCGGACCCCCGCGACACCGTCACCGACACGGATTTCTTCTCCTACCGCCGCGACGGCGTGACCGGCCGCCAGGCGGGCGTGATCTGGTTGACGGGGGCGAAGTAGATGGAGCGGCTGGCCCAGAACCTCGAGGCCGTCCGCGGGCGCATCCGCGAGGCGGAACGCGCCGCTGGCCGCCCGGAGGGGAGCGTGTCGCTTTTGCCGGTGAGCAAGTTCCACCCCGTAGAGGCCGTGCAGGCGCTCGCGGATCTCGGCGTGGACTTGGTGGGGGAGAACCGCGAGCAGGAGGCCCGCGAGAAGGCCGCCCAGCTGCGCGGTTGCGGCATCGCGATGATCGGCCAGATCCAGACCAAGAAGGCCAACGCCGTGGCGCGCTGGGCGGCGCAGGTGCACTCGCTGGACTCGGTCAAGCTGGCCCGCGGCCTCGACCGCGGCGTGGCGCTCGCCCTGGAGCGCGGCGACCGCACCTCGGCCACGCTGCCGTGCCTGATCCAGGTGTCGTACGACGGCGACACTTCGCGGGGCGGCGCGGCGCGGGAGGACGTCGACAAGCTCGTGCTCGAAGTGGAAGAAGCGGCCCACCTCGAGCTCGCCGGGATTATGGTCGTGCCCCCGCTGGGGGCTGATGCGCAGCGTGTGTTTAGCGAGGTGCGTTTGCTTGTCGACGACTACTCCCAACGCCTCTCCCGCCCGCTCGCGTTCTCGGCGGGCATGTCCGGGGACTTCGAAACGGCGATCGCGTGCGGCTCGGACATCGTGCGTGTCGGAACAGCGGTGTTCGGCCCCCGCCCCGTAGTCTGACCCCGGACGGCGAATTACACCCACGGCATTTCCAGCGAGGAGCACCCCATGTCTTTCATCGGCAGCGCGAAGGAATTTTTCGGCTTCGGCCCGTACGACGACGGCGAGGACGCCTACTACGACGACCAGCAGTACCGCGAGCCGCGCGAGACCGCCGCGGTCGAGGCCCCCGCCCGCGCCGAGCGCACCCACGCGCCGGCCCCGCAGCGCGCCACCTCCTACGCCCCGCCCGCCAGCTTCACGCCGGAGATCGTCTCCACCGCGCCGCGCTCCTACAACGATGCGAAGGAGATCGGCGAGCCCTTCCGCGACGGCGACGCCGTGATCATGGACCTGACAGACCTGGACCCGGCGGATGCGAAGCGCGTGGTGGACTTCGCCGCGGGCCTCTGCTTCGCACTGCGCGGCAACATGTTCAACCTGGCCCGAAACACCGGCTCGCGCCGCCGCGTGTTCGCCATCGTGCCCGAGAACGCCCGCATCTCCGAGAGCGAACTCAAGCGCGTCGCCCGCCTGGGCTAGCCTTAAGCCGTGGCTTATTTCGGAGCGATTCTGTACGCCCTTGTGGGGCTCTACATGCTGGTGGTGGTCATCCGCATCATCGTGGAGATGATCGAGGCCTTCTCCAAGCAGTTCGACCCGCCGCGGTGGTTCATGCTCACCGCGGAGCCGCTTTTCCGCATCACCGACCCGCCGGTGAAGGCCCTGCGCCGCCTCATCCCGCCGCTGCCCATGGGCGGCGGCATCGGCTTGGACGTCAGCGTGATTGTCCTGTTCCTGATTTTGATGGTGGCCCAGGCGCTGATCGGGGGCCTGATGGTGCGTCCGGCTCTCGCCTGAAAAGGCGACTTCGGGGTATAACTTGTAAAAGCATGAAAAACACGGATCGAAGGGAACGCCAATGCCGTTGACACCAGCAGACGTGCACAATGTCGCATTCAGCAAGCCGCCGATTGGCAAGCGCGGCTACAACGAGGACGAGGTTGACCAGTTCCTCGACCTGGTGGAGGACACGCTCGCGCAGCTGCAGGACGAGAACGACGACCTGCGCGCCCGCGTCGAGGAGGCCGGCAACGGCGCCCCCGCGGCCCCCGCGGCCGCCGCCCCCGTGAAGTCCGCCGATGAGGCCGCCATCCGCCGCGACGTTGAGGCCAAGCTCCGCGGCGAGTACGAGGAGCGCCTGGCCAAGGCGAAGCAGCAGCAGGAGCAGGCGGAGTCCGAGCTCGCCGCCGCCCGCGAGGAGGCCAAGGCCGCACGCCAGCAGGCGGCGGAGGCGAAGAAGTCCGCGCAGCCGCAGCAGCTCGCCGGCGCCACCAAGGTCGCCCCCGCCACCCCGGCAGCCGCCACCGCGGACACGCACGTGCAGGCCGCCAAGGTCCTCGGCCTAGCCCAGGAGATGGCGGAGCGCCTCACCTCCGATGCGCAGTCCGAGGCCCAGACCATGCTCGCGGACGCCCGCAGCGCGGCCGAGCGCCAGCTCACCGAGGCGGACCAGTCCTCCAAGAAGCAGGTGGCGGACGCCCAGAAGAAGGCCGAGCAGACCACCCGCGACGCGGAGCAGCGCGCTCACCAGCTCGTCTCCGAGGCCGAGAAGAAGGCCCAGGATGCGACCACCGAGGCCAACACCCGCGCCGAGGCGCAGATCCGCAAGGCCGAGGAGCAGGCGAAGCAGCTGCAGGCGGACGCCGAGCGCAAGCACACCGAGATCATGAACACGGTGAAGCAGCAGCAGACCGCGCTGGAGAACCGCATCGCCGAGCTGCGCACGTTCGAGCGCGAGTACCGCACCCGCCTGAAGACGCTGCTCACCTCCCAGCTCGAGGAGCTGGAATCGCGTGGTTCCTTTGCGCCGAACGGTGACAAGTAGACCGTCGGCAAGCAAACTGCGCTAAACTAAAACCGCTTTGATCCGGCCATCACCGGGGAGCGTTCCGGAAGAACGGGCTTGCCTCAGTAGAACCGGACGTTAAAGGGAGACGTCACATCCTTCACAAACGAAGCGGGGCCCCGCACCGGGGCCCAAGCAGGGTGGTACCGCGAGGCCGGCTCGGTCGCGTCCCTGCCAAACGTTGTGGAGGATTGACATGGCAGTAGGTGGCGTTTACCCCAAGGTCGACATGACCGGCGGCAGCTCCAGGTTCCCCGATATGGAGCGCGTGGTGCTGGACTACTGGAACAGCGACGGCACGTTCCAGGCATCGTTGCAGAACCGCGCGGGCTGCGAGGAGTACGTCTTTAACGACGGGCCGCCGTTTGCCAACGGCCTGCCGCACTACGGCCACCTGCTCACGGGCTACGTCAAAGACATCGTTCCCCGCTACCGCACGCAGCAGGGCTACCACGTTCCGCGCGTGTTCGGGTGGGACTGCCACGGCCTGCCCGCGGAGCTGGAGGCGGAGAAGCAGCTCGGCATCACCGACAAGGCCCAGATCGAGGAGATGGGCCTGGAGAAGTTCAACGAGTACTGCGCCAAGTCCGTCATGCACTACGCGGACGAGTGGGAGGACTACGTCACCCGGCAGGCCCGCTGGGTGGACTTTGAGAACGGCTACAAGACCATGGACCCGGAGTACATGGAGTCTGTCATGTGGGCGTTCAAGGAACTGTATGACAAGGGCCTGATCTACCAAGGCTTCCGCGTCCTGCCGTACTCCTGGGCTGAGCACACTCCGCTGTCGAACCAGGAGACCCGCCTGGATGACTCCTACCGGGAGCGCCAGGACCCGACCGTGACCGTCGCGCTGCCGGTGCGCGGCGCGCGGCAGGGGTTCGCGGCCGAGCGCACGCTGCAGGAGCACGCATTGCTTGCCGACGCATCCCTGATCGCCTGGACCACCACCCCCTGGACCCTCCCGTCCAACCTTGCCCTGGCGGTTCACCCCGCGGTCGAGTACGCACTCGTGCGCGTCGGCGAGGACGGCGCCGAGGGCTTCGCCGGCCAGCTGCTGGTGCTGGCCTCCGACCTGGTCGGCGCGTACGCCAAGGAGCTCGGCGAGTCCCGCGAGGTGGTAGATACCTTCACCGGCGCTGAGCTGGAGGGCCTGGAGTACGAGCCGGTCTTCGACTACTTCCGCGACACCGAGAACGCGTTCATGGTGCTCAACGCCGACTACGTCACCACCGAGGACGGCACCGGCGTGGTCCACCAGGCGCCCGCCTTCGGCGAGGACGATATGTACACCTGCCAGGAGTACAACATCCCCCTGGTGATCCCGGTCGACGCCGACGGCAAGTTCACCTCGCTGGTGCCGGACTATGCGGGCAAGCTGGTCTTCGACGCCAACCGCGACATCATCCGCGACCTGCGCGCCGCCGGCCGCGTGGTGCGCGACCAGACCATCGTGCACTCCTACCCGCACTCCTGGCGCTCCGGCGAGCCGCTGATCTACATGGCCCTGCCGGCTTGGTTTGTGAAGGTCACCGACGTGCGCGACCGGATGGTGGAGCTGAACCAGGAGATCGACTGGATCCCGTCCCACATGCGCGACGGCCAGTTCGGCAAGTGGCTCGAGGGCGCCCGCGACTGGAATATCTCCCGCACGCGCTACTGGGGCTCGCCGGTGCCGGCGTGGGTGTCGGACAACCCGGAGTACCCGCGCGTGGATGTCTACGGCTCGCTGGACGAGCTGGAGCGCGACTTCGGCGTGCGCCCGCAGTCCCTGCACCGCCCGCACATTGACGAGCTGACCCGCCCGAACCCGGACGACCCGACCGGCCAGTCCACCATGCGCCGCGTTCCGGACGTGCTGGACTGCTGGTTCGAGTCCGGCTCCATGCCGTTTGCGCAGTACCACTACCCGTTCGAGAACGCGGAAGAGTTCGAGGCCCGCCAGCCCGCGGACTTCATCGTGGAGTACTCCGGCCAGAGCCGTGGCTGGTTCTATGTCCAGCACGTGCTGTCCACGGCGCTGTTCGACCGCGTCGCTTTCAAGAAGGTGGTCGCGCACGGCATCGTGCTCGGCAGCGACGGCCTGAAGATGTCCAAGTCCAAGGGCAACTACCCCAACGTCAACGAGGTGTTCGACCGGGACGGCTCGGACGCGATGCGCTGGTTCCTCATGTCCTCGCCGATCCTGCGCGGCGGCAACCTGATCGTCACCGAGCAGGGCATCCGTGACGGCGTGCGCCAGGCCATCCTGCCGATCTGGAACGCCTACACCTTCCTGCAGCTGTACTCGTCCCGCGACGCGTCGTGGTCCGTGGACTCCACCGACGTGCTCGACCGCTACATCCTGGCCAAGACGCACGATATGGTCGCTGCGGTGGGGGAGGCGCTGGACGACACCCGCATCGCCGACGCCTGCGACGAGATCCGCCGCTTCGCCGACACGCTGACCAACTGGTACGTCCGCCGCTCCCGCGACCGCTTCTGGGAGGGCCAGGAGGCGCACCCCGAGGCGTTTGACACCCTCTACACCGTGCTCGAGGTGCTCACCCGAGTTTCCGCCCCGCTGCTGCCGTACATCTCCGAGGTGATCTGGCGCGGCCTGACGGGTGAGCGCTCGGTCCACCTCACAGACTTCCCGAGCGCCGAGGAGTTCCCGGCGGACGCGGATCTGGTTACGGCGATGGACGCCACTCGTGCGGTGTGCTCGTCGGCGTCGTCGGTACGCAAGGCCCGCAAGCTGCGCAATCGCCTGCCGCTGCCGAAGCTCACGGTGGCGATGCCGAATGCCGACGCGCTGCGCGATTTCGCGCCCGTGATCCGCGACGAGGTGAACGTGAAGGAGATCGACCTCACCTCCGACGTGGATTCCGCCGGCTCCTTTGAGGTGGTTGTGAACGCGAAGGCGGCCGGCCCGCAGCTGGGCCGCGACGTCCAGCGCGCGATCAAGAACGTCAAGGCCGGAAATTACGTCCGCGAGGGTGAGAACGTTGTGGTGGACGGTGACATCGTGCTCACGCCCGAGCTGTACACCGAGCGCCTTGTCGCCGAGGATCCGGATAGCACCGCGCGCGTGGAGAGCGCCGACGGCACGGTGGGCCTGGTGGTCCTCGACACCCGCGTGACAGAGGAGCTCGAGGCCGAGGGTTGGGCCGCCGACGTGATCCGCGGCCTGCAGGACGCCCGCAAGCAGGCCGGCCTCGAGGTGTCGGACCGCATTGCCGTGCGCCTGTCCGTGCCCGCCGACCGCGCCGAGTGGGCCGAGCGTCACGCGGACCACATCGCGGCCGAGACCCTGGCCACCGATTTCGTGGTGGTCACGGATCCGCTCGGCGGCGGTGTCCAGGTCATCGACGGTGTCACCGCGACCGTGACCAAGCAGTAGGGGGCTGTTGCTTCTCGACGTTTTCCGCCCGGCGGAACACCCTCAAGCACCACTTGAAGGTTTTCCGCCCGGCGGAACTGTGGCCGCGAACCGGGCGTAGATCGAACGCCGCCCGCGTTGCCCGTCGCCCGTTGTTCCGCCGGGCGGAACACTCTCAACCTCTGGTTCAGGGTATTCCGCCGCGCGGAAAATGGCGCCTGGGTGTAGCCTTGTGTTCGAACATGTGGTCGAACGTCCGAACATCGTGTCGGCGCGCTCCTCTAATGTCTCCCCCAAGACAGCCGCAACAGCACACCACCGGGGGAAACACCATGACTGTCACCACCGCACCCGACCCGTCGAAAGTAGCCAGCCCACCGAGCGAGGAGGCCCGCGAGCTCGCCGAAACCATCCGCACCCACCACCGGGCGGTCAACAGCGAAAAGGCGCTCCTGCTCGAGCACATCGCCCGCTTCGACGAGGAGGATCTGGCGGAGCACTTCGGCGCCGTCAGCACCGCAAGCTGGCTGGCCAGAGAGCTCAACTACGCCACCACCACGGCCTACGAGTACGTGCAGGTGGGCACGGCGCTCCGGCGCTTTACGCTGATCGGGGAGGCGTTTGCCAAGGGAGAGCTGGACTACACCACCGTCCGGCTGCTCACGAAGTACCTCACCGAGGAGAACCAGTCCCACCTGCTCGCGCTGGCCACCACGCTGTGCCGCTCCGAACTCATGGCGGCGCTCGCCGGGGCGGAGAAGACGGAGAAACGGGATCCGACCGAGCCGTACCTCCGGTTCCGCACGCGGGAGGACGGGATGCTCAAAGGCGAGTTCCTGCTCCCGGCCGTGGCGGGCCAGGAGTTCGTGGCCGCGCTGAAGGTGGCCGAGCTCGCCGCCAGCGGGAAGAGCGCGGAATCGGCGGCGGGTGAAGACGACGGGGAGGAAGAGGAGGCGTGCCCCGCAACTATGGAGGCTCCGCCGAGGCCGAGAACCAAGATGAGCGCGGAGGATATCCTCCGGCTGCCCTCGCGCTTCGGCCCGCCGCTGAAGGACCAGCTGTATGACGCTTTCATCACCATGATCGGCATGGTGCGCACAAACCCGGCGAGCCCGCTGCGCGCCCCCGGCGCGCACGTGAACATCATCTGCACGGAGGACGGCCGGGTGTGGATGCCGCAGAACCCGCAGGCGCCCTCGAGCGTGATCAGGGGATTCGTGGCCAACGCAGTGGCGCGGGGCCACCTGCTGGACGGGGACGGGCTGAACTTGTACGTCGGTAGGCAGCAGCGCCTCGCAACGGATGCCCAGGTGGCGGCCCTGCTCGCGGTGTGGGGCCACCAGTGCGCGATGCCCGGGTGCACGCACAGCAGATTTATCCAGATCCACCACATCCGGGATTGGGCGGCAGGGGGCGAGACGAACGTGAGCAACCTGATCCCGCTGTGCTCGAGCTGCCACTCCAAGGTCACGCACGGGCTGGCGCACATCCACATCACGTCCGGCCAGATCGAGTTCCAGTTCATCGACGGATCCCGCTACGTCACCCAGAACCGCTGCCTGCCCGCCCGGGTGCCGGGCGGAGACGGGGCCGGCTATGACCCGACGGACCTCACCTTTGCGTGATCTGTCGGGATCTCGCGGATGTCCACGCCGCCCGCGGCCCCGGGCGAGACCGCGAGGGCGCGGCCCATGCCCACCCAGCCGATGAACGGCCGCTGGGAGAGCGTGACCGGCTGGTGCACGTGGCCAAGCAGCCAGGCGTCGTAACCAAGGGCGGTGAGCTCCTCGGTGGTGCAGGGCAGGCAGGGGTTGTTGCTGTACTCGCCGGTGACGCTGCTGTGGAGGAGGCCGAGGTTCAAGGTGGCGTCGAAAGGCAAAGGAAAGCTCCGAGCGAGCCGCCGCGGGTCGCGGTCCACCTCCACAGCAGCGGTGTGGAGCGCCCAGCCGCCGGCGCGGTAGGTGGCGGGGCTCGACCCGGCGGCGGTCACGCCGGGCGGCAGCGTGAGGGTGTGGTGCGCGTCGTGGTTGCCGGCGGTGAACAAGACGGTGTCGAAGAGCTCGACGCCCCGGCGGAAGAACTGGTCAACCTCGGCGTAGGTGTGCTCGGTGAACCGCTTGCGGTCGATGATGTCGCCGAGCATGACAAGGTGGCCGCAACCGGCGTCCGCGGCCCGCTCCATCGCGCGCAGCGCCCAGTCGAGGCCGGGGCCGAGCTTCCTGTCCCCGGTCTGCTTCCGGCCGAGGTGGACGTCTGCGAGCGCGAGAATGGGTTCCATGCAGCCCACGGTAGCGTAAGGGACATGTCACGCTGGGTGCTGCACATTGATATGGACGCGTTCTACGCGTCGGTGGAGCAGCTGACCCGGCCCACGTTGCAGGGCAGGCCCGTGCTGGTGGCGGGGGTGTCGGGCCGCGGGGTGGTGGCGGGTGCGAGCTACGAGGCGCGCAAGTTCGGCGCGCGCTCGGCGATGCCCACGCACCGGGCGGCGCGGCTCGTGGGGCCGCAGGCGGTGCTGGTCGCGCCGCGCAGGCCCGTGTACTCGGCGGCGTCGCGGAGGGTGTTCGAGATCATCTCGAGGCGAGTGGACGTGGTGGAGCAGCTCTCCATCGACGAGGCGTTTTTGGAGCCCGAGCTGCTTGTCGACGCGACCCCGGAGCAAGTCACCGCATGGGCTAACGAACTGCGCGCGGAGATCAAGGAGGAGACGGGGCTGCCGAGCTCGATCGGTGCGGGCAGCGGCAAGCAGTACGCGAAGATCGGCTCCGGGCTTGCCAAGCCGGACGGGGTGTTTGTGATACCGAAGGAGGAGCAGCTGGCGATCCTGCACCCGCTGTCCGTCGGCGAGCTGTGGGGCGTGGGGCCCGTGACTGGGGCGAAACTGTCGGCGGCGGGGATCGAGACGATCGGCGACCTCGCGGCGCTGAGCGAGCGCGAGGTGGAGATCGCGCTCGGCGGGGTGGTGGGCAAGCAGCTGTGGCAGCTGGCGCGCGGGGTGGATGACCGCCCGGTGGCCCCGCGCGCGGAGTCGAAGCAGATTTCCTCGGAACACACGTACCCGCAGGACCTGACCACGGCGCCGGAGGTGGACGAGGCCCTGAAGCGCGCCGCGGCGGAGTCGCACAGGCGCCTGCTTCGCGACGGTCGCGGGGCACGCACCGTCACCGTCAAGCTGAAGATGAGCGACTTCCACATCGAGTCCCGCTCGGCGACGCTGCCGTACGCGACGGACGACCAAGAGACGCTGCTGGCCACCGCGTTCAAGATCGTGCGCTACCCCGACGAGGTGGGGCCGGTCAGGCTGGTCGGGGTGTCCTACTCTGGGCTGGAGGAGTCGCTGCAGGACGTGCTGTTCCCGGAGCTGGATCAGGCCATAGTGAAGCCGGCGCGGGAGACGGTGGACTACGAGGCCGGGGTGAGCGACGGTGCGGCCCGGGTGGAGCTGGTCAGTGAGCCCGCGCCGCAGGCTGGGCGGTGGCAGGCGACGCAGGACGTGGACCACCCCGAGTACGGGCACGGTTGGGTGCAAGGTGCCGGGAAGGGCTGGGTGACGGTGCGGTTTGAGACGCGGGCGAGCGGGCCGGGGCGGGTGCGCAGCTTCCGGGCAGATGACCCGCAGCTTGCGCCCGGCGACCCGCTGGACTCGCTGGACTGGGGCGATTGGCTCGCTGGCCGGGAGGAGGGCGACTAGAAGAGGGCGCGGGGGTCGGTACCGGACGCCAGCGCGGTGATCAAGGCCATGCGGGCCTGGCCGGGGCTGAGCGCGCCGGCGGCGATGGCGCCGCGCTCGCCGAGGGTGGCGCCCCCGCCGGCGCCGCCGTAGTCGAAGTGGACGCCGCCGCGCGGGACGGAGGTTGCCACCACAACGGGCACCCCGGCGCCGAGGGCGCGCGCGAGCTCGCTGCCCATGGCGTCGGAGACGTTGCCGGAGCCGAGGGCCTCGACGACGATGCCGTCCACGCCGGCGCCGACGACTGCACGGACCAGCTCACCGCTCGCGCCGGGCCAGGCGCGGAGGATGGGCACGCGGATCCCGTCCAGCGGGCGCCGGGCGACCGGGGCGGGCCGCGGCGGCGCGTTGTTGGGCGCTGCGAACGCATCGAGGTCCTCGGTGGATGCCTTGATAAGGCCGCGGGCGGGAAGGGTGCGGCCGGCGAAGTGGACGACAACGCCGCGGCCGCGAAGCCGCGGGTCCGCGGCGGCGGCGACGGCACCGCGGAGGTTGGCGGGCCCGTCCGCGTCCGGGTGGTCGGCGGGTAGCTGGGCGCCGGTGAGGACGAGGGGGCGTGGGTCCCTGTGGATGAGGTCGAGCGCGAGGGCGGTCTCGGCCATGGAGTCGGTGCCGTGGGTGAGGACGAGGCCGGCGAGGGAGGCGTCGGCAAGCGAATGCTCAATACGGGCGGCGAGCTCGTCGATGTCGGCGAGGGTGATGGAGGAGGAGTCGAGGTTCGCTGCGTCGAGGGCGCGGGCGGGGGCGCCGCTTGCGCGCACGAGCTCGGCGCCGGAGAGGGTGGGCACGCGCGCGCCGGAGGCGTCGGTGGTGGAGGCGATGGTGCCGCCGGTGGCGATCACGAGAACGGGGTGGCTCATGCGCACCACAGTGCCAGTTGGGACGGGGCGGGCGCGAGTGGGTACGCTGAACGAAAAGCTCAAACCACAAAGGAGTACACGTGCACGCACCGAAGATCGTCGCCGCCGCTACCGCATTCGGCATGGGACTCGCGCTGGCGGGCTGCTCCGGCAGCGAAGAAACGGAGCAGCCCACCTCCACGAGCACGGTGGCCGCCGCCACCACCCAGGCGGCTCCCGCGGCGGACCTGCCCACGGTGGAGGAGCTCAACGGCGTGCTGCAGCGGGCGGCGGACCCGAACCTGCCCATCGAGGAGCGGATGCTAACGGTGCAGGGCGGGGAGCAGGTGCCGGAGCTTTTCGACGTCATGACGCAGTCCCAGCAGGAATCCGGCGCGAACTTCCAGGTGGTGCCGCCGGTGCTGCCGGACTTCGAGCCCAACCAGGTGCTCGCCGCGGTGAACCTCACCGCCCCGGGCGAGGAGCCGACCCTGATCAACGACGTCAACTTCGTGTTCGAGGACGGCCACTGGAAGCTGTCGCAGCGCTGGGCGTGCAACCTCATCTCAGGCACCCTGCCGGCGGACCAGGTGCCGGCAATGTGCGCGGCGAACGCGCCCGTGGCACCCGCTCCGGTTGACGCGGCGCCGGCGCCGGCCCTCTAGCTGCCGTCGCGCCAGAGCTCGCCCGTCCACATGGTGGTCAGGGTGAGGATGCGGGCGCGCTGATCGCCGTGGTCGATGCGGCGGCGCCACTGCCGGCGCACCCATCGGTCGTGGCTGGTGATGATCACCGTGCCGGCGAACGTGGTCAGCGCCTCCTCCAGTTCTTCGGCGAGGGCGAGGGAGAGGTGGTTGGTGGGCTCGTCGAGAAGCAGCACGTCCGGCGGCGAGGCCAGGATGATGCCGAGCGACACGCGACGGCGCTGGCCCAGGGAAAGGTCTGAAAGCGGCTTGCGCGCCTGCTCTTCGCTCATGAGCCCCATCTCCACCAGCGAGGGGGCCGAGGCAGGGGTGTTGGCGGCGAAAACGTCGGCCGCGGTAGCGTCGAGGTTCTGCCACGCGTCGTCCTGCTCGAGGCGGGCGATGGAAAGCTCCTCCGGGATGATGAGCTCGCCCTCGTAGCCGGTGAGCGTGCCGTCGATGATCTTGAGCAGAGTGGACTTGCCGGAGCCGTTGGGGCCCTCCACGAGCAGCTGCTGCCCGGGCTGGACTTTGAGGCTCAGCGGCATGAGGCGGTCCGGCACGCGCAGGTTGCGGGCCGTCACCGCGGGCACGCCGATGGAGGTGGCGGTGTGCGGCGGCAGGCCGAGGAAGCGCAGCCGCTCGGGCGGGGCAGGGATGGCGGCGCGCTCCAAGTTATCTAAGCGCTGCTCGGCCGCGCGCCGCCGGTTGCCCACCGTCTTGGCCGCCCGGTCCGCGTAGAACTTCGCCCCGGCGCGGGCCTCGGTCTTGTTCTCCTGCGAGTGGAAGACGTCCTCCGCGGACTGCTTGGCGGCCTTCTCCAGGCGGGCGCGCTCGTGCTCCTGGGCCGCGTAGTCCGTCTCCCACCGGCGGCGCCTCGCCTCGCGGGCGGCGAGGTAGTCGCTGAAGCTACCGGTGAACTTCGCACCCTGGCGGGTCTCCTCGCCGAACCCGCCCTCGGGGCCGAGGCCGGGGTCCAGGTCCACGATGCTGTCGCATGCGGCGTCGAGGAAGTAGCGATCGTGCGAGGCGGCCAGCACAGGTCCCTTGAACGCGGTGAGCTCGTCGACGAGGAAGTCCACCGCCTCGTCGTCGAGGTGGTTGGTGGGCTCATCGAGCACCATGGCGTCCACGGGGCGCAGCAGCAGGGTGGCTAGGGCAAAGCGGCGCCGCTGCCCGCCGGACATCTCTCCCAGCGGCGTGTCCAGCGCCACGTTGGCCAGGCCGAGGCCCGCAAGGACGGTGGCGATGCGGGCGTCGAGCTCCCACACGCTGGAGTTTTCGGCACGGGCGAGGGCGCGGTCAAAGGCCTCCGCCAGCGAAGGGTCGTCCGGCTGCTGCGCCATGCGTTCCGAGATCGCGGTGATGTCGTGCTCCACCTGGCGCAGTTCGGCCACGGCTGCGTCGATAAGCGAGCGCGCGGGAGCGGTGAACGGCAGCGACGTCTCCTGGGCGATGAACCCGGTCACGGGCGGGGTGATGAGCGTGCCGGTGCTGGGGGTGAGCTCGCCGGAAATGATGCCCAGAAGGGTCGACTTGCCGGCGCCGTTCTCGCCGATCAGGCCCGTGACGGAGCCGGAGGGTACGGCGAATGAGATATCCGTGAGCACCCGGGCGCCGCCGGGGTAGGAGAAGGAAATGCCGTCCAGGCCGATGTGCAGGGGAGCGACCACGGCTCTACTCCTTGCCGTACGTCACCGCGGAGGTGACGTCCTGGACGATGCGCACGTCGCCCTCGCCGGCGTAGACGAGCCGGGTGGTGGCGGCCACGCGGCCCGCGACGGGTAGCGGGCGGGCGAGGTCCACGGTGAGCTCGGCGTCGGAGGTGGTGGCGGTGCTCTCCACGCGCAGCGTCTGGCCGTTGAGATCGCCCGCTGCCGGGTTGTCGATAGATAAGGTCTGCTCGGTGGGGCGCTCCGACACCTCCGCGCGCAGGTCCACGCGGTCTCCATCTATGGCGGTGATCGTGTAGGTGGTGGTGCGCACCATCGAGGCGCTGCCCGTGACCCTGCCCTCCACCGACCACGAGCCGCCCACGCCCACCGGCGCGTCCGGGAAGACCACGGCGGCCGACATCAACGACAACAGCGAGCGCTCCACCACGCGCCTGCCGTCTTCGGTCGAGCCCTCCGGCGCGAGCATCTTCACGCTGGAGATCAGACCGGTCTCGGCCGCGCGCCATCGCATGAGGAAGTCCTCGGCGGACGCCAGCTCCTCGTTGAAAGCGAGGTCCGAGTGCGTCGGCGTGCCCACCTGAAGCTCCACCTGGCGGGCGGCGGGGGCTTCGCCGCTGCCTGGCTCGCCGGCGTCGGCCGGGGCGACCGCGAGCGGCAGCGTCACCTCCTCCACGTCGCCCCCGGCTGGCGCGGCGGGGTCCACGTCCGGGCCGGCGGCGGACTGGGCGATGCCGCTGGACACCGTCACGACGGTGTCGTACGGCTCGGCCGCGTCGGTGTAACGCAGCGGGCGGGGGTTCTCGCCGGCGGAGAGCAGGGACACCTTCGGCGCGTCGACGGGGAACGCCGGCACCCCGGCCAGGGGGTCGTCCTCCCCGGCGGCGCAGGCGGTGACGAGGGGCACGACGGCGAGCGCGGCGGCGGCTCGGCGCAAGGACACGGGCGTTTTCAGCACCCCTCGAACCTACCCCACGCCCCTGTGGCACCCACGGACTACAGTATTGGCGGTGATGAACCGGCAGAGACGACGCGTGGCGGCCACCATGGCGCTGATAGCGGTGGTGGACCAGGCGGTCAAGCAGCTCATGCTCTCCTGGCTCGAGCCCGGAGTGCCGATGCCCGTGATCGGGGACTGGTTCCGCTTCTACCTCCTGTTCAACTCCGGCGCGGCGTTTTCCATGGGGGAGAATCTGACGTGGCTGTTCACCACCATCCAGCTCGCGTTCGTGGTCGGCGCGCTCATCGTGGCGCCCAAGCTCGCGGGCCGCTGGGAGGTGCTGGGCGTGGCGCTGATCGCGGGCGGCGCGCTGGGCAACGTCATCGACCGCCTCTTCCGCGCGCCGGGCTTCTTCTTCGGCCATGTGGTGGATTACATCTCCGTGGGCAGCTTCGCCGTGTTCAACATCGCCGACGCCTGCATCACCGTGGGCGTGGCGGTGCTGCTCGCGGCGATGTTCTTGCCTGAGCGCACTGAGCACACTGAGCACACTGAGGCGGGCCGATGAGCGGCGGGTTCCGGTCCCTGCCCGTGCCGGAGGGCCTCGACGGCATGCGGGTGGACGCGGCAATTGCGAAGCTCTTCGGCGTGTCGCGCGCCGTAGCGGCGGAGATGGCGCAGGGCGGCGACGTGCTGATCGGTGGGAGGCCCGCGCAGAAATCGGACCGCGTGGTGCCGGGCGCGATGCTGGAGGCCACTCTGCCGGCGCCAAAGGCCGCACCCGAGCCCGTGGCGGAGCACGTGGAGGGCCTGACCATCCTCTACCAGGACGACGACGTGATTGCGGTGGACAAGCCGGTGGGGGTTGCGGCTCACCCCACGCTCGGCTGGGAGGGGCCGACCGTGGTGGGCGGCCTGCAGGCCATGGGCTTCACGCTGCCGGACGCGGGCCCGCCGGAGCGCAAGGGCATTGTGCAGCGCCTCGACGTGGGCACCTCCGGCGTGATGGTGGTGGCCGCGAGCGTGCCCGGCTACTCGGTGCTCAAGCGGGCGTTCAAGGAGCGCACCATAGACAAGACGTACCACGCCATGGTGCAGGGCCTGCCGGACCCGATCGTGGGCACCATCGACGCCCCCATCGGCCGCCACCCCTCCTCGGGCTGGAAGTTCGCCGTGGTGGATGATGGCCGCCCAAGCGTGACCCACTACGAGGTTACCGAGGCGTTCAGGCGCGCGAGCCTGCTCGAGGTGCACCTGGAAACTGGTCGCACCCACCAGATCCGCGTCCACATGTCCGCGGTGGGCCACCCGTGCGTGGGCGACCCGATGTACGGTTGCGACCCGAACCTGGCGCGCGAGGTGGGCCTGAACCGGCAGTGGCTGCACGCCACCAAGCTCGGCTTCAACCACCCGCGCACGGGCGAGTACATGGAGGTCTCCTCCCCGTACCCGCAGGATCTGCAACACGCTCTCGACGTGGTTCGGGGGGCGTAGGTGCGGGTGCGCGCGAGGTCGCTTGCGTGGGTGCTCGCCGGCATCGCACTGGCGCTCGGCGGGGTGTACTCGGTGGGCATGGTCACGCCCGCGCACCACCACGGCGGCTAAGCGGCCCGGGTCCAGCTCCACGCCGTTGCGCTCGGCGGCGGTGGCCACGCGCTGCGCGCCATCGCCGCGGACCCGGGCGTAGAGGCCGTGGAGGCCCTGCCGCCTGACGCGGCGTGGGGGGCCTTCGGCATCAGCCCCGTTTCCTCGTTCTAGCGCCGCGCTCACACCGTTCCAGCAGGGGAGGAGGGGGTGCGCGGTGTATAGTCTGGCAAAGTTGCACGCCCCACTTATCAGAGGAGTGACCTTGCCTTATCGTCCATACAACCCCGGAATGAAGCGCGCGGTGCTCGCCGCCGTGGTCTCGGCGAGCCTGTTCACCGCCGCGTGCGGCAGCGCCGGCGAGAAGGATCACGGCGAGGGCCTTGCGCCGGGCGATTACACCATTGCCACGGCGGAGGGCGTGTCGGATTCCGTGGTGGTCAACGGCAAGATCGCGCCCGCGCGGGCCATCAACATCACCACGCCGCTGCAGACCGAGGTGGAGCGCATCGCCGTGGCGCCGGGCGACCGCGTGAAGGCCGAGCAGTTCCTCGCCTCCCTGAACGTGGACCAGCTGCAGAAACAGCTCGACGTCCAGCAGCGCCAGCAGGCGAACGCGCAGGCCGACGCCATGCAGACCGTGGAGACGGCACAGGCGCAGCTCAACGTGCTCAACGAGCAGATCAACAACGGCACCTACCCCGCCATCGCGGCGGCGCAAAGCCAGCTGAGCCAGGCACAGGCCGCCTACAACGCGGCCGCTGGAGCGAACGGAACCGCGGGCGTGGTGCTCGGCGCCGTGCGTGTGGCCACACAGATGGCGGGCCACATTTCCTCTCAGGTGGACCAGGCCGTGAGCAACCACCTGCCCGGCGGCACGCTGCCGGGGGTGCCCCAGCTGCCCCAGGTGCCGCAGGTTCCGGCGCAGGCGCCGCAGGTGCAGGTGCAGCTGCCGCAGGTGCCGGCGCAAGCCCCCGCTCAGGGGCTCACCGCCGAGCAGCTGGCGCAGCTCGCGGGTGCGGGTGCGGGTGCTGGTGCCGGCGCGGGTGCGGGCGCGGGCGTGAGCACCGACCAGGCCTACGCCGCGCTGCAGGAGGCGAAGGCGAACTTGGCCGCGGCGCGCTCCCAGGCCGAGCAGGAGCGCCTCCAGGCCCAGGCGCAGGTCGACTCCGCGTGGCGGGCGGCCGAGAACGCGAAGCTGGGCGACGGCGACGGAACCCTGGAATACCAGGTGCAGGAGGCGACCATCTACTCGCCGATCGCCGGCGTTGTCACCCGCGTTGACGTGCAAGAAGGCGACATCCCGCAGGGGCGCATCCTCAGCGTGGCGGACGATTCCCGCCTGCTCATCCGCGCCGACGTGCGCGAGGCGGACGTGCCGAACATTGCCAAGGACAACCCCGTGCGATTCACCTCCACCGCAACGGGCAAGAAGGAGTTCACCGGGCGCGTGGTGCGCGTCTCCCCGGCCGGGGACTCCGAGTCCGACACCGCCGCCGCGGCGGCCATGGCGCAGGGCGGGCGAGGCGGCGATTCCACCGTGACGTTCCCGGTGGAGATCGAGGTGACCGGCGACAAGGAGGGCCTGCTGTTGGGCGGCAGCGTGCGCGCCGAGATCGTCACCGCCGAGTCCAAGGACGCGCTCAACGTGCCAGTTGACGCCGTGTTCGAGGACGGCGGCAAGCAGAAGGTCCTGGTGCTGGCCACAGACAAGGACGGTGACCGCTCCGGCAAGGTGGAGGAGCGCGTGGTGGAGACCGGCGCCGCCAACGACGTGGATATCGCCGTGACCGGCGGCGAGATCAAGGCTGGCGACATCGTGATCAACTGGCCTGAGGATTACCGCGGCAAGGTGGGCCAGAAGGTGGAGATCACCGACTCCGGGTTCGACCCGGCAGAGGTGGAGGAAGCCAAGAAGACCCGCGAGCGCACCACCGCCACCGTGACCGTGACCAGCACCCGCAAGCCGGCCGGCACGCCGGCGGAGCAGCCGGCGGCGGAACCCGCCCCGGCAGCGAACTAGGGGAGGGTACGTGAGCACGCCGTTTTCCAACATGCGGGGCAAGCACCGGCGAGTCGAACCGGAGGCGGCAGCGCCTGCGGCGCCGGCGGCCGGGTTGGCGGACACCGGGTTGCTGATCGACATGCGCAACATTGTGAAGACCTACAACGTGGGCGAGCCGAGCGAGCTCACCGTCCTGCACGGCATCGACTTCCACGCCGAGCAGCGCGAGTTCGTCTCCATCGTCGGCCCGTCCGGCGGCGGCAAGTCCACGCTGATGAACCTCATCGGCATGCTGGACCGCCCCACTGAGGGGGCCTACGCCTTCAACGGCGAGCCCGTCTACGCCAAGACCGACCGCGAGCTGGCGGCTTACCGCAGCGGCAACATCGGCTTCATCTTCCAAAACTTCAACCTCATCGGCCGCATGGACGCGCTGCAAAACGTGGCCATGCCCATGATGTACGCAGGCGTGGACAAGAAGGAACGCGACGCCCGGGCGGAGGAGCTGCTCGGGATGATGGGCATGGGCGACCGCATCCACCACCAGCCCAACGAGCTCTCCGGCGGTCAGAAGCAGCGTGTGGCCATCGCGCGCGCCCTGGCCAACGACCCGGACCTCTTGCTTGCCGACGAACCCACTGGCGCCCTGGACTCCAAGACCGGTCGCCTCGTGATGGACCTGTTCCACCAGCTGCACGAGGAGATGGGCAAGGCGATCGTCTTTATTACCCACAACCCCGAATTGGCGGAGGAGACCGAGCGCATCGTGGAGATCATGGACGGCCGCATCACCGACGTGCGCCCCACCGCCGGTGCGCGCGCGGGGGAGGCCAGCTGACGTGGATATCCGTGAATCGATCAGGCTCGCCGCGTCCAGCCTGAACACCAACAAGCTGCGCTCTTTGCTCACGCTTCTGGGCATCATCATCGGCATCATGGCCGTGATCATCATCATGACGCTTGGCCGCGGCCTGGAAAACCAGGTGCTGAGCGGCCTCGAGGGGGTGGGCACCACCACGCACCCGGTGGTGGTGCACGAGCGCCCCGACGAGGAAGCCGAGTCCGACGACCCGTTCGCGGCCCTGTCGATGGCGCCGCCAACTCAGGAACGCGACGGCGTCACCCTGGACCAGCTCCAGGAGCTGCAGCGCTCGTTCGACGGCCGCGTGCAGGCCGTGGACATTGACGTCAGCGGCGCGGGCGACGTGACCTACGGCGACACCACTGCCAGTGCTGACGTGAACGCCGTGCTCGCCGGGTCGCTAGACATGCGCGGCATGACCGTCGAGTACGGCCGCGGCATCACCCAGGACGACCTGGACGGGCAGCGCCCGGTGGCGGTGGTCTCCCGCGAGTTCGTCGACGCCCTCTTCGGCGACGACGAGCGCGCCGCCATGGGCAAGCGGTTCGATGTTGACGTGGACGGCCAGCCGGCGGTCTACACCGTGATCGGGGTGCTGGAGGAGCACAAGTCGGGCGGCATGCTGGGCGGGCCCCAGTCCTTCGCCGAGATTTTCATCCCGGTCTCGTCCGCGGACCGCGTGGGCTTGGAAAACAGCTGGGTGTCCAACTTCCAGGTGCAGTCCGCGCCGGACGAGGACACCGCCACGTTCCAGGCGGACCTGCAGTCCTACCTGGACCGGCTCTACCGCGGCAACCAGGATTACGAGGCCGAGGTGCTCGACCTCTCCTCCTCTTTGGAGGAGCTCACGGGAGTGTTCCGCATCATGTCCAGCGTGCTCTCCGCCATCGGCGGCATCTCGCTGCTGGTGGGCGGCATCGGCGTGATGAACATCATGCTGATCACCGTCACCGAGCGCACCCGCGAGATCGGCGTGCGCAAGGCGCTGGGAGCCACCCAGAACGACATCCGCGTCCAGTTCATCGTGGAGGCCATGATGGTCTGCCTGATCGGCGGCGTCATCGGCGTGATCCTCGGCGGGGCGATCGGCATGATCGCCACCGCGTCCTTCGACGCCTTTGTTTGGCCGCCGCTTAGCGCCATCGCACTCGCACTGGTGTTCTCACTCGCCACGGGCGTGTTCTTCGGCGCGTACCCCGCCTCGAAGGCCGCAAAGATGCAGCCTATTGAGGCGTTGCGGTACGAGTAGGGGGATCGTCGAAAAGCACAAGCTCGTGCTAATCGACGATCATTTCTGAGCGCGTCGGCACCGCCGATATGATGGCGGGCATGGCCAAACACTCCTCCTTCGTGCACCTGCACAACCACACCGAGTTCTCCATGCTCGACGGCATGGCCAAAGTGGACCTGCTGGCGGAGGAGGTCGCGCGCCAGGGTATGCCCGCGGTGGGGATGACCGACCACGGCAACATGTTCGGCTCCAACGCGTTTTACCGGCGCATGGTTGACGCCGGTATCAAGCCGATCATCGGCATCGAGGCGTACATGGCGCCCGGCAGCCGCTTTGACAAGAAGCGCCAGCTCTGGGGCACGCCCGACCAGAAATCCGACGACGTGTCCGCCTCCGGTGCGTACCTGCACCAAACCATGCTGGCGGAAAACGCGACGGGGCTGCGCAACCTGTTCAAGCTCTCCTCGCTGGCGAGCTACGAGGGGCAGCTGGGCAAGTGGCCGCGGATGGACGCGGAGCTGATTGCGGAGCACGCCGACGGCATCATCGCCACCACCGGCTGCCCCTCGGGCGACGTACAGACTCGGCTGCGCCTGGGGCAATACGACCAGGCGCTCGAGGCGGCCGCGATGTGGCAAGACATCTACGGCAAGGACAACTACTTCCTCGAGCTGATGGACCACGGCCTGCACATCGAGCGCCGCGTGCGCGAGGACCTGCTGCGTATCGGCGAGACCCTGGGGCTGCCGCCGTTGGTGACCAATGACTGCCACTACGTGCTCGAATCCCAAGCGCCCGCGCACGAGGCAATGTTGTGCGTGCAGACGGGCAAGACGCTGATGGACCCGGACCGCTTCAAGTTCGACGGCACGGGCTACTACATCAAGTCCGCCGAGCAGATGCGCGAGCTGTGGGATTCCACGGTGCCGGACGGGTGCGACAACACGCTGTGGATCGCGGAGCGCGTGGGCGACTACGGGGAGCTGTGGGAGGAGCACCCGCACGACCGCATGCCCATCGCCGACGTGCCCGAGGGGCACACGCCGACCTCCTGGCTCATGGAGGAGGTCATGAGGGGCCTCAAGGACCGCTTCGACGGTGGCGAGGTGCCGGAGGAGTACGTCTCCCGCGCCCGCTACGAGGTCGAGGTCATCGACATGAAGGGCTACCCCTCCTACTTCCTCATCGTGGCCGAGCTGATCAAGCACGCGCGCGAGGTGGGCATCCGCGTAGGTCCCGGCCGTGGATCGGCCGCGGGCTCGTTGGTGGCGTATGCGCTGACCATCACCAACATCGACCCCATGGAGCACGGCCTGCTCTTCGAGCGGTTCCTGAACCCGGAGCGCCCGTCAGCGCCCGATATCGATATCGACTTCGATGACCGCCGCCGCACCGAGATGATCAACTACGCCGCCCAGCGCTGGGGCGAGGACAAGATCGCCCAGGTGATCACGTTCGGCACCGTGAAGACGAAGCAGGCCATCAAGGACTCGGCCAAGGTGAACTTCGGCCAGCCCGGTTTCCAGATGGCGGACCGCATCAACGCGGCGTTGCCGCCGACCATCATGGCCAAGGACATCCCGCTGGCCGGCATCACCGACCCGAAGCACGCGCGCTACGCCGAGGCCGCCGAGGTACGTTCATTGATCGAGACCGACCCGGACGTGTCGAAGATCTACGAGACCGCCCGCGGCTTGGAGGGCGTGGTACGCCAGGCGGGTGTGCACGCCTGCGCGGTGATCATGGCGTCGGTGCCCCTGATGGACCACATCCCGATGTGGAAGCGCCCTGCGGACGGCGCGCTGATCACCGGCTGGGACTACCCGGCGTGCGAGTCCATCGGGCTGTTGAAGATGGACTTTCTGGGCCTGCGCAACCTGACCGTGCTGGGCGACGCGCTGGAGAACGTGGAGAAGAACCGGGGCGAGACCCTCGACCTGGAGGGCCTGGACACCGACAACGAGAAGGTCTACGAGCTGCTCTCGCGGGGCGACACCCTCGGCGTGTTCCAGCTCGACTCGGGCGGCATGCAGGAGCTGCTCAAGCGGATGCGCCCGACCGGCTTCAACGACATCGTGGCCTCGCTGGCGCTCTACCGCCCGGGCCCGATGGGCGTGAACGCCCACTGGGACTACGCGGATCGTAAGAACGGGCGCAAGCCCATCACCCCGATCCACCCGGAGTTGGAGGAACCGCTGCGCGAGATCCTGGACGAGACGTACGGCCTGATCGTCTACCAAGAGCAGATCATGCGCATCTCACAGAAGGTGGCCAACTATACGGCCGGCGAGGCGGACGGCTTCCGCAAGGCCATGGGTAAGAAGAAGCCCGAGGTGCTGGCGCAGCAGTACGAGAAGTTCTCCCAGGGCATGTTCTCCAACGGCTACTCCAAGGACGCGGTGGACGCGCTGTGGGGCACGATCGAGCCCTTCGCGTCCTACGCGTTCAACAAGTCCCACGCCGCCGGCTACGCCCTGGTGTCCTACTGGACCGCCTTCATGAAGGCGAACTACACCGCCGAGTACTTGGCGGCGCTTTTGACGTCCGTGGGGGACAAGAAGGACAAGTCCGCCATCTACCTCGCGGATTGCCGGCACATGGGTGTGAGCGTGTTGCAGCCGGACATCAACGAGTCGGAGGAGAACTTCGTCGCTGTGGGCGAGGACGTGCGCTACGGCCTGGCCGCGATCCGCAATGTGGGCTCGGAGGTGGTGGAATCCATCAAAGAGACCCGCCGCACAAAGGGCAACTTCACCAGCTTCTCCGACTACCTGGACAAGATCGAGCTGCTGGCCTGCAACAAGCGCATCACCGAGTCCCTGATCAAGGCCGGCGCCTTCGACTCCCTCGGCCACCCGCGCAAGGGCCTCATGCTGATCGAGGAGGACGCCGTCGACTCCGTGCTCTCCACCAAGAAGGCAGCAGACAAGGGCCAGTTTGACCTCTTCGCGGCCCTCGCCGGGGACGAGGAGGGGGCGGGATCCGCCTTCGCCATCGAGGTCCCTGACGACGAGTGGGACAAGAAGCACAAGCTCGCACTCGAGCGCGAGATGCTCGGCCTCTACGTCTCGGGCCACCCGCTCGACGGCTTCGAGGAGGCGCTCGAGGCCCAGACCGACACAGAGCTGACCACCGTCCTGGCGGGCGAGCTGCGCCACGGCGCGGAGGTGACCATCGGCGGCCTCATTTCGTCGGTGGACAGGCGCTTCTCTAAGAAGGACGGCTCGCCGTGGGCGATCGTGACCATCGAGGACCACCACGGCGCGCAGGTGGAGGTGCTGCTGTTTAACAAGGTCTACGCCCTGGTGGCACCGCAGATTGTGGAGGACAACATCATCCTGGTCAAGGCGCACGTGTCCATCCGCGACGAGCGGATGAGCCTGTTCGGGGACGACGTGAAGGTGCCCGAGCTCGGGCCTGGGAACGGTGCCGGCCTGCCCCTGCGGCTCACCATGCGCACGGACCAGTGCACGGTGGAGAACATCGCCAGGCTCAAGCAGGTGCTGTCGACCAACCCGGGCGACACCGACGTCTACCTCAACCTGGTCAACGGGGACCGCAGTCAGCTCCTCGTGCTGGGCGACCACCTGCGCGTGGACCGCTCCGCCAGCCTGATGGGGGACCTGAAGGCGACCATGGGCCCCGGCATCCTGGGGTAGCGGCTACTAGAAGCGGATGCCCATCTGGTTCAGCCAGTTGGTGATCTGCACGGCCACATCCACGCCGATCTGCGGGTTCGCGGCGACAACGATGGCCGCGACCTGGGTGAGGCCGCCGAGGACCGCGATGACGGTGCTCAGCACGGTGAAGAACTTCTGGCCCTCCTCGCTCAGGGTGCTGGCGGCGACGATCTTGTCGCTGACAGTCGGGTCCTTGGTCACCGTCACCGTGGACGTGGGGGCTACCTCAGTGACCGTGGTGGTAGACGTGCTGCTAGCGACGGGCGTGGTGGTGCCGTCGGCGTGGGCGGTGGCAACGCCGCCGAGGCACAGGCCCGCGGTGGTCAGCACGGCGAGAGCGGTACGGGAATTCATGAACATCTACCTTCTGGGAACAAGGGGAGTGCGTCAAACCTGGCTAGAAACTTAGCAGTATTGGTGGGGAAATACAGTGACGGGGAGCGTCGGCAAGCGAAAGCCCCCGTTTGGCGAGGGTTTAAGATTGGTCCCCATGAGCACAGGCATGGAGCAGGACAGCACCCACGCAGCGGCGTTCGAGGCGGTGCGCGCCGCTGACATCCAGGCGGCGCAGGCCCGGATTTCCTCGGTGATCGAGCCGACGCCGCTGCAGTACTGCCCGCGCCTGTCCGAGAAGTTCGGTGCACGCATCTACCTCAAGCGCGAGGACCTGCAGGACGTGCGCTCCTACAAGATCCGGGGCGCGTACTACAACATCTCGGGGCTGAGCCAGAAGGACCGGGAGGCGGGCGTGGTTGCGGCGTCGGCGGGCAACCACGCCCAGGGCGTGGCCTACGCCTGCCGTGTGCTGGGCATCCAGGGCAAGATCTTCGTGCCCAAGCCCACGCCGAAGCAGAAGCGCGACCGCATCCGGGTGCACGGGGGCGACAACATCGAGCTCGTGGTCACCGGCAACACCTTCGACGAGGCCGCCCAGGCGGCGCGGGCGGACGCGATCGAGCGCGGGGCGACGATCGTGGAGCCCTTTGACGCCCGCGACACCGTGATCGGCCAGGGCACGGTGGCGGCGGAGGTGCTCGCGCAGCTGACAGTTCTCGGCCGCGAGCTGGACACCATCGTGGTGCCAGTGGGCGGCGGCGGGCTGCTGGCCGGCATCACCTCCTACGTGGCGGACATGTCGCCGCGCACGGCGGTGGTGGGCGTGGAGCCGAGCGGTGCGGCGTCACTGCAGGCGGCCATAGCGAACGGCGGGCCGGTCACGCTCGAGCGCATCGACCCATTCGTAGACGGCGCCGCGGTCAAGCGCATCGGCGACTTCCCCTACGAGGTGGCGGAGCGCAACCAAAGCCGCATCGACCTGCGCCGCGCCGAGGAGGGTGCGGTGTGCACCGAGATGCTGGCGCTGTACCAGAACGAGGGCATCATCGCCGAGCCCGCGGGCGCGCTGTCGGTGGCGGGCCTGGAGAAGTTCGACATCAAGCCGGGCTCCACGGTGGTGTGCGTGATCTCCGGCGGCAACAATGACGTGCTGCGCTACGCCGAGGTGATGGAGCGCTCGCTGGTGCACCAGGGGTTGCGCCACTACTTTTTGGTCAACTTCCCGCAGGAGCCGGGGCAGCTGCGCTCCTTCCTCACGGACATCCTCGGCCCGGACGATGACATCGTGCTCTTTGAGTACCTGAAGAAGAACAACCGCGAGACGGGCGCCGCGCTCGTGGGCCTCGAACTGACCCGGGCGGCGGACCTCACCCCGCTTCTCGATCGCATGGAAGCGTCGCCCATCGAGTGCCGCCGCCTCGAGCCGGGCACGCCGGAGTACGAGTACATCGTCTCCGGCTAGCGGCTAGCGGCTGCTTACCGGGTGCTTACCGGGTACGCAGCACCGCGAACCCCCACGGGTCCAGCACCGTTTGCGCCTCGCCGACGCGCGGGCTTGTGAAGGAGTACAGCAGCTCGCCGCCCGCCGGCACCTCAACGTCCGCGCCGGAGTAGTTGGCGGCGAAGACCACGTCGCCGCCGCGCTCGCGCATGGTCAGCCACGCCCCGCCGTGCTCGACCTCCAGCTCGCGGAGGTCGTCGCGGTTGAAGCCGTGGTCGCGCCGGATCTTAAGCAGCCGCCGGTACGCCTCGAGCATCTCGCGCTGCTCCGCGTCGAAGTCCCAGTCAAGCTTGGCGGATTCGAACGTCTCCACCGCGCTCGGGTCGGGCATCTCGGCGCCGCCCGCGCCCCACTCCCGCATGCGCCCCTCACGAGTCAGGCGGTTGAGCTCCGCGTCGGAGTGCGACACGAAGAAGGGGAACGGGGTGCGCGCCGCGAACTCCTCGCCCATGAACAGCATGGGGGTAAAGGGGGAGAGGAGGATCGTCGCCGCCCGCAGCGCGAGCTGGTGGGGCTTCATGCTTTGCGACGGCCGGTCCCCAGCCGCCCTGTTGCCCGTCTGGTCGTGGTTGGTGGTGTACGTGACCATGCGCCACGGCGCGACATGGGAGAGGTCGAGCGGGCGGCCGTGGGTGCGACCCCGGAATGTGGAGAACGTGTCGCGGAAGCGGTAGGCGTGGCGCAGCGTGTCGGCGAGGATGTCCACCGTGCCGTAGTCCACGTAGTAGCGCTCCCGCTCGCCGGTGAGCAGGGTGTGCAGGGCATGGTGGACGTCGTCGAGCCACTGGGCGGACAGGCCGTAGCCGCCGCGGGATTCGTCGTTGACAATGCGCGGGTCGTTCTGGTCCGTCTCGCCGATGATGGTGCGGGGGATGCCCGTCGCCGCGGCCACCTCGTCCGCCACGGCGCGGATCTCCTCCATGATGGAGAAGGCGCGGCGGTCGTCGTAGGCCTGCACCGCGTCGAGGCGCAGCCCGTCCACGTGGAACTCGTTCAGCCACTGGCGCACCGCGTCGAGGATGTAGGCGCGCACCTCGTCGGACCCGCTGCCGGAGATGTTCACCACGTTGCCCCAGCCGGTATTGCCGGCGGTGAGGTAGGGGCCGAACGCCTCGTTGTAGTTGCCCTCCGGGCCGAAGTGGTTGTACACCACGTCCAGCAGCACGGCGAGGCCGCGGGCGTGGGCCGCGTCCACAAACCGCTTCAGCCCCGCCGGCCCGCCGTAGGCTTCGTGCACGGCAAACCAATCCACGCCGTCGTACCCCCAGTTCCGGGCGCCCGCGAAGGGCTGCACCGGCATCAGCTCCACCGCGTTGACGCCCAGCGCCACAAGGTGGTCGAGCTTGGCCGCCGCCGCGTCGAAGGTGCCCTCCGGGGTGAAGGTGCCCACGTGCAGCTCGTAGAGCACCTGATCCCGCAGCGGGATGCCGCGCCAACCC
Source organism: Corynebacterium bouchesdurhonense (assembly GCF_900078305.2). GTDB lineage: Bacteria > Actinomycetota > Actinomycetes > Mycobacteriales > Mycobacteriaceae > Corynebacterium > Corynebacterium bouchesdurhonense. The sequence goes on along the minus strand of NZ_LT546027.1, from coordinate 118,190 downwards.
CCGTCCGTCCAGGCGAAGTCCGCGGGCACCACCTCGGAGGGGCCGTGCACGCCGTTGGGCTGCAGGCGGGTGCGCGGGTCCGGCAGGGGGGCGGTCCAGGCGGTGCCGTCGAAAAGCGCGAAAGCGTAGCGCTGGCCGGGCACCGGCGTCTCCTGGCTTTAGATAGCATCTAAAATAAGTTGATTCGAACTGTATATTAATGGATTTATTTTCAAATACTACCTGACTCAATTTGTATGTGATACCCTCACTAACAACTTTGAAACGCGTCAGATCTTCGGCAGCGTAAGATGTATAGGATTGAGCGCACCATGCTCACCTCATACGAACTGCCCGCCGAGGGCCTTACCACCCACGAGTTCGAGGTGAAGCGCTCCCGCTTCATCACCTGGATCGACCGGGCGCGCAGCGAGGACGATGCCCGCGCGCTGATCCACGCCGCGCGCGAGTCGTACCCCGACGCGCGCCACCACTGCTCCGCCTTCGTCGTCCACGTGGAGGGGGCGCAGCCCATCGAGCGCTCCTCCGACGACGGCGAGCCCTCCGGCACCGCCGGGCGCCCCATGCTCGAAGTGCTCAAAGGCTCCGGCATGCTCGACGTGGCGGCCGTGGTGATCCGCTACTTCGGCGGCGTCAAGCTCGGCACCGGAGGGTTGGTCAGCGCGTACACCGACGCGGTGGCGGACGCGTTACCGCAGGTCCGCCGCCGGCGCCGCGTGGTGCGCGAGCTGGTCACCGTCAACCTGCCGCACGCCGAGGCAGGGCGCGTAGAGGCCGAGCTACGCGTCCACGGCGTGGACGTTGTGGGGGTGGAGTACGGCTCGCTCGCGCGCTACACCCTCGCCTTCGCGCCGGGGGAGCGCCCGCTTATCGACGCCCACCTCGCAGCCTCCACCCAAGGCCAAGCCGAAGCCAAGGCAGCCGGCCACAGATGGATCGAGGTTGACGCGTAACCGGCGGCGCTGGCGGTGCTACTAGAATGGCGGCCATGACCATGCAGCCCCGCCCCAATAACCCCATCGAGCAGCGCAAGCAGCAGATGCGCAAGTACATGAACTCCGCGGTCGCCTGGGCCGGCGGCGGCCTCGCCGGCGGCGTGATCCTGTTCTTCCTGGCCAACCACTCCTGGTTCCTGCTTATCCTCGGCTTCATCGTGGCCGCGGTGGGCGGGTTTGTGAACTACAACCGCGCGCAGCAGATTGTCAACCACGTCGACGAGTACTAGGCCGCGGGCAGGCCGTTTGTGACCGCGAACCAGCCAACCGGTTCCGCCGTTCGCATCGACGTCTGGCTGTGGGCCGTGCGCATCTTCAAAACGCGCAGCCAGGCGGCCGAGGCTGTGCGCGCCGGGCACGTGAAACTCAACGAGCAGACCGTGAAGGCGGCCGCCCAGGTGGTGCCGGGCGACGCTGTGAGGGTGTGGAAGGACCACCGCTACCTCGAGTTCGAGGTGGTGGCCACCGTGAAGAAGCGCGTGGGCGCGCCGATCGCCCGCCAGTGCTACATCGACACTTCGCCGCCCCCGCCGCCCATGGACATCTTTGCCACGCTGCCCCAGCGCGACCGCGGCGCCGGCCGGCCCACCAAGAAGGAGCGCCGCGAGACCGACCGCCTGCTGGGCCGCGGCAACTGAGGGGCGCCGTTACTCGCGCGGCGGCTCGCCGCGCAGCGTGGCTAGGCGCCGCGTGAGCTTGCTGCGCCGCAGCTTCGGGCGGTTGCCCGCGTCCCAGGTGCGCTCGATGTGCTCGGAGCCGAAGCGGTTGAGCAACAGGTCGTCTACAAGCCGCACCTGGCCCGGGTTGAAGGGGTAATCGAGCGAGTTGGACACCGCCTCGATATCGGCGGCGCCCAGCAGCTCGGCCAGATCGCCCACCTCCTCCACGCCGTGGATGCGCAGAAGCTCGAGCAGGAACCGGTAGTCCGCCGCCCGCGAGATGGGGAAGCGGGTGCCCAGCAGGATGGTGAGGATGCCCGGCAGCGTCTCGGCCGTGAGGTCCGCGTCCGCCGCGTCGCCGAGGCCCGCCACGCCCTCCTCCCGAGGGCTGGTAATTTCCGCGATCTGGTCGAACTGCTGGTCCGCCAGCTCGATGAGGCCCGCCGCGAGGGTGAAGGCCCGGTCCACTTGCGGGTCCAGCGTCTCTCCGGCCGACCGCTTGTAGCGGATGTCGTGCTCGAACTCCGCCCACGCGTGCTGCAGGACCGTGCGCACCTGCACCTCGAAGACCGTGCCCGCGAACTCTTCCAGGCCCTCGGATTGCTCCTCCACGCGCAGGACCAGGTGGTGCGAGCCGTAGCCGAAGGCGCCCGCCACCCGGGTTTCCTGTGCCTTGTCCACGCTGCGCAGCACCTCGAACTGGTCCGCGAGGAGGCGCTGCACCGCCGGTATCTCGGTGGAGTGCAGTACCGTGATGCGCGCGCCCACGATGTCCTTGATGTCGTTCCACGGGTCGGGGTACATGGGTGAGCCGTCCGCGCGCAGCTTACGGGCCTTTGCCTTCAGCGACGGCCACGTCTTCACCCGCACGTCGACCCTGTCGAAGTTCACGCCCGCGTCGCGCATGAGCTCGTGCAGCGCCCCGCGGAACGTCGGGGCGAGGTCCTCGTGCGCCCGCACCCACGCAAAGTAGGTGGAACCCAGCCGGGCGATGGTTGCGTCCGGAACCTTCCCGGGCCGCTGCTCCGGTTTCCGCTCGCTCCCGCTCACAGCCGCGCGGCCTCCGTTAGCCGGGTGGACACTAATAGGGCGGTGGGCAGCGTGTCCAGCAGATCGGCCACGCGCACCACACCGGTGAAGACCCGGCCGGTAAAACGGTCGGCCCACTCGCCGCTAGGAAGCTGCAGCGTCGTTTCGCCCCAGCCGCCGCGCTCGTGCAGCGCGAGCGGCAGGCGGGTGGCCACCGCGATGACGCCGAGCCCCTCCGCGGAGCCAGGAGCTGAGGTGGCGCCGCGGGCGAGGCCCACCAGGTGCTCGTCTGCCTCCCCAACCGCGAAGACTGCCTGGTGCCCGCCCTCGAGGAAGAGGTCCGGGTGCTCGCGGCGCAGCTGGAGGCCCTCGCGGGTGATGAGCTGCTTGGCCAAGCTCGCGCCCTCGCCCGCGAGCCAGGTGTAGCCGGCGGCCCCGCCCGGTTCCGCCTCGGCGCCGAGGAATGCGCGCAGGTTGAAATCGCCCTCCCCCTCGCGCTCACCGTCGCCTTCGCGCTGTGCGAGGTAGCCATCCAGGGCGTCCGCGCGAGCTGCGTAATCCACAAACCTGCGGTTGTCCGGGTCCACCAGCGAAAAGTCGAGGAACTCCTGGCCCTGGTAGGTGTCCGGGACACCCGCGCCCGCCAGCTGGAGCGCCTTGCGGCCGAGCGACACCTGGACGCCGCCGCGGTGCAGGAGGGAGGCAAAATCCGTGATGATTTCCGCCGCCGGACCGTCGAGCAGCGCATCTACCCAAGCAAGCACCTGCTGCTCGAAGCCGTCCTCGACATCGAACCAGGTGGTGTGCACCCCGGCCTCGCGGATAGCCTTGGTGGCGTAGGCGTGGAGCCGCTCCCGGAGCGCCTCGTTGGTCGCGCCGTCCGCGGGCCACACCCCAACCACGTTCTGCAGCAGGAAGTGCCCCGTGGCGGCATCCGGCGGCGGGACCATGGAGAAAACCTCGCGGGTGAACTTGGCAAAGGCGTCCGGCACCTCCGCCATCTCGAGCATCCTGGCCCGCGTGTCCTCGGTCCGCTTCGTGTCGTGGGTGGTCAGTGACGTCATCGCGTGCGGCCACAGCTGCGCCCGCTCCTGCTGGAGCAGGTGGAACTCCGCCGGCCCTACGCCGAAGCGGCCCGGGGCGCCGCCAACCTCTTGGAGCGCGACGAGCCGGCTGGCGCGGTAGAACAGCGTGTCCTCCACGCCCTTGGCCATCACCGCGCCGCAGACCTGCGCGAAGCGCGTCTTCGCCTCGCCCTCCGCCAGCAGCGCCGCCGCGATCAGGTCGAGTGCGTCGCTGCGCTGGGGGAACTCCCGGCTCATCTCGGCGATGACGCTCGCGGTGATGCGCGACAGGGAGCGGTAATCGGCCCGGTACACCGGGATCGTGGCCACCAGCTCCATCACGGTGTCGGCGAGGTCTTCGTCCGAAACGTCTTGGCCCGCGGTGGAGAAGTTGTCGCGCCGGATTGCGCGCACCAGGCGGCGGATCTCCGCCCACAACTCGTACTTGGCCACCTTCGCCTTGAGCTGGCGCTCAGCCACCGTAATGGCCGCCTCGTCCCAGGTGGAGCCGCTCTCCTGCAGTGCGAGCATGCCCAGGGCGTCCTCGGCCCGACGGTTCACAAAAACGCCGTCGAGCTCTCGCATCGCGTCGTAGCCGGTAGTGCCGTCGATGTTGAGGCGGGGATCCAGCGGCTCGTCCGGGCTGAGGATCTTCTCCACCACCAACCAACGGTCCTGCCCGATGACCTCGCGCAGGCGGGTGAGGTACTCGAATGGGTCGGCAAGGCCGTCGGGGTGGTCCACCCGGACGCCGTCAATCAGGTCCTCCGCGATGAGCTGGCGCAGCACGCGGTGGGCGTGCTCGAACACGAGCGGGTCCTCCTCGCGCACGCCCGCAAGCCCGTTGACCGAGAAAAAGCGGCGGTAGGAGATCACCCCGTCGCGCCAGAACATGAGCCGGTAGGGCTGCCGCTCGTAGACCTCGCGGGGATCATCGCCCAAGCCCTCGTAGGTGCCGGGGGCGAGCGGGAAGTAGCTGTCGAAGTACTTCAGCACGTCCTCGCCGTCCGGGGCGTCGCCCTCGGGGAACTCGTCCGCGGCCAGGTGGACGAGTTCCAGCTTGTCCTCGTCGCCCTCGCGGGCGAGTACCGGCAAGCCCAGTTTCCCGCCCGCGCCGTTATCCTCGTGCCAATCGATGTCGAAGTAGGGCTCAAACTCCGACTCCTGGCCGTGTTTCAACACGTCCCACCACCACTTGTTCATTCGCGGCGTTTCCACCCCGAGATGGTTGGGCACGATGTCCAGCACGAGGCCCAGGCCAGCGTCGTGCGCGGCGCGCGCCAGCTCCCGCAGCCCGTCGATCCCGCCCAGCTCCGGGTTCACGGTGGTGGGGTCGGTGACGTCGTAGTTGTGGTTCGACCCCTCGGGGGCGGTGAAAATGGGGGAGAGGTAGAGGTGCGACACGCCCAAGGCCCGCAGGTAGGGAATCTGCTCTGCGGCCTCGGCAAACCCGAACCGGCGCCCCTCGGGGTCGGCGGCTCGGCCGCGCAGTTGCAGGCGATAGGTGGATGTGATGGGCCGGCGCATGATGGTGGGTGGACTCCTTTTTGACTCTCAACGCACCGGCGTGGAACGGGGGAGCACGCGGCGCACCCCGCCAACCCTACTTCCACCCGCTACGCGGCCGCCGCCTCGCGGTGCGCCAGCAGCGGAAAGCCCAGGGAGTAGCGGATCAGCGGGTGCTCGCCGAGCGCAGCGGCCACCTCGTGCTCGGGCGCGGTGAAGACGAAGAGCTCGCGGTCGTCCCGGCTGAAGAAGGTCAGCTGCCCCTCCGCGGCGAAGACTGCGGCGCAGTGGGCGTGAAGCGCGTTGAAGGTGCGCGGGTGAGCCAGCCACGAGGCGGCGGGAACGGCGCCGCCGCGGATCTCGAACCCGGCCGGGGCGAGGTGGCCGAGGGATGCGCGGGCGGGGCGGACCCAAAACTCCAGGTTGGCGCCCCGGGACGCGGTGCTCAACAACGTGTCGGCGGATGCGTTCCACGCCTGCTGCACGCTCATGCCCCTCGCCCCGATGGACTGGTGGGTGAGGCCGCGCTCCCCAGGCGCGTCAAAAACGCACACGAGGCCGGGAGACAGGCTGATGAAGGCGGTCGAGGCCCCGAACTCGGGCGTCACCCACTCGCGGGACCTGATTGAGGAGACCGCGGCGCGCCGGGCGAGGCGGGGCGTGATGAATTGGGGCGAGGGGCGGTACGGAGCATGAGCGGGCATGTGTATTAGACGCGCGCGCGGCGCCTCCGGTTCCCTCGGGCCCCAAAGGTCTTGCCGGATTCAGGCGTCGAGGCCGAGGGCGTCCAGTAACTGGGCGGCCTGCCAGATCTTGATGTCCTGGCCCTTGTCCCGCAGCTCCCGGGCCCGCTTCTCTTTGCTGGTCATGGTCGCCCACTCGCCGGCCACCAGGATGGTGGTTTTCTTGGTCACGTTCTTACCTACCTGGCCGCCCAGCTCGGCGATGCGGGACCACAACTCGCCCTTGTCGTGGGGCTCGAAGTCCCCGGTGAGCGTGACGTTCTCGCCGTAGAGCGGTGAATCCGGGTCCGCGTCTGGGTTGGGGTCGGGCACCGTGTCCGGGGTGGCCACGGCCTGCCACGGGGCCGGGCCGCGCTGGTTTCCCCCGCTGCTCTCCACGCCGCGTCCGCGTCCGCGCGTCGCGGGGGCGTCGCCGGGGCCGTCCTGGTTGCTACCCCGCGGCTCCACCACCGCGTTGACGGCGGCGGCGGTGTCGCCGGTGGCGGCCACCCGGCTGGCCTGCAGGGCGCGGGTGGCGCCGGAGCGGTCGCGCAGCACCGGGGTGACGCGGTCCGCATCGATAGAGCCGAGTGCGAAGCCCGCGTCGTGCACGAAGCTCATCAGCGAGCCTTCATGGGCGGCGCGGCGCGCCAAGCCGACCATAATCCCTGCGCAGGCGGCGGCGTCCGCCGCTGCGTCGTGGTGGTTGTCCAGCGCCACGCCGAAGAATTCCGCGAGCGTTGGCAGCCGGTGGTTGACCACCTCCAGCTTGGTGGCGCGGGCCTGGGCGAGGGAGCAGGCGAACATGAGTTCCGGCACCTCTCGGCCGGCGGCCACGCACGCAGTGCGCAGCGCCGTCGCGTCGAACTGCGCGTTGTGGGCCACCAGTGGCAGCTCGCCGACGAACTCGCGCAGCTGTCCGATGAGCTCGCCCACCTCGGGCGAGCCGGCCACCGCCTCGGCGGTGATGCCGTGGATGCCCACGTTGAAGGGGTCGAACTCGTCCATGCCCGCTGGTGGGCGGCACAGCCAGGATTCGCGCGCCACCTCCTCGCCGTCCACGATGCGCACCAGGCCGATTTGGCAGATGGAGCCCCAGTTCTGGTTGGCCGTCTCCACGTCGAGCGCCACGAAGTCGAAGCCGGGGATGCCCGCGCCGCCCGCCACCGGCTCGGCATCCGGGGCATCACCCCGGCACGCCCCCGCAAGCAACGCGGCAAGCGCCGCTGGGCCCTCCGCATCCCCGGGGGAAAAGCGCACCGTGCGCTCGCCGTCCTCGGTGGTGATGCGCAGCGCATAGGGGGTCCAGGCGTCGCCCTCCACCACGGCGGTGCCGGTGATGGCGGCGACGGGGATGCGGGTGTCGCCCGAGTTGCCGGCGAGGGAGGCGGTCAGCGCGGTGGGCGTGAGAATCACGTCCTCATGTGTCACGGAAACTCGTGTGCCGTGTGCTGCAATCACTTCTCGCCTTCCTTCTCGCTGGTGTTCGCCCACTCAGGGTAGCGTCGCCAAGCAGAAGCCCCCTACTCCGCCTGTTTGAGCACGAGCGTGGAGCGGGCCGGCACCACCGTGGTGTCCCCGGCGGCCAGGGAGACCGCCTCGGATGGGTAGCCGAGCGGCTCGGTGGTGTCTACCAGCACCTCCCAGCGGGCCCCGAATTCCGCCGGCGGAACGGTGAACTCAATGTCCTCGAAGTGGGCGTTGAACATGAGGATGAACGAGTCGTCCGTCACGCGGCGGCCCCGGCGGTCGGTCTCGGTGATCGCCTCGCCGTTGAGGTAGACCGTCAGCGCCTTGCCGAAGGCGGAGTCCCAGTCCTCCTGCGTCATCAGCCGGCCGTCCGGCACCAGCCAGGCAATCTCGCGGTCGCCCGCGTCGGTGCCCAGCGCGCCGCCCGCGAGGAAGCGGCGGCGGCGGAAGATCGGGTGCTCGCGGCGCAGGGAGATCAAACGCTTGGTAAAGCCGTGGAGTTGCTCGGCCTCCTCCAGGCGGTCCCAGTTCATCCACGCGATCTCGTTGTCCTGGCAGTACACGTTGTTGTTGCCGCCCTGCGTGCGCGCGAACTCGTCGCCGTGCGCGAGCATCGGCGTGCCCTGGGAGAGCAGCAAGGTGGTGAGGAAGTTACGGCGCTGCTGCGCGCGAAGGCGCTGCACCTCCGGGTCGTCCGTCGGGCCCTCCACGCCGCAGTTCCAGGAGCGGTTGTGGCTCTCGCCGTCCCGGTTGTCCTCGCCGTTGGCCTCGTTGTGCTTCTCGTTGTAGCTGACCAGGTCGTTGAGGGTGAAGCCGTCGTGCGCGGTGATGAAGTTGATGGACGCCGTGGGGCGGCGGCCGTTGTGCTCGTAGAGGTCGGACGAGCCGGTGAGGCGGGAGGCGAACTCGCCCAGGGTGGAGGACTCGCCGCGCCAGAAATCGCGCATGGTGTCGCGGTACTTGCCGTTCCACTCGCTCCACAGCGGCGGGAAGTTGCCCACCTGGTAGCCGTTCTCGCCCACGTCCCACGGCTCGGCGATGAGCTTGACCTGGCTCACAATCGGGTCCTGCTGAACCAGGTCGAAGAAGGTGGCCAGCCGGTCCACGTCGGAGAACTCGCGGGCGAGGGTTGAGGCGAGGTCGAAGCGGAAGCCGTCCACGTGCATCTCGGTGACCCAATAGCGCAGCGAGTCCATGATCAGCTGCAGCGAGTGCGGGTCGCGCACGTTGAAGGAGTTGCCGGTGCCGGTGTAGTCCATGTAGTGGAACTTGTCCCCGTCAACCAGGCGGTAGTAGGCCTCGTTGTCGATGCCGCGGAAGGCGATGGTGGGGCCCATGTGGTTGCCCTCGGCGGTGTGGTTGTACACCACGTCGAGGATGATCTCCATGCCGGCCTCGTGGTAGGCGCGCACCATGTGCTTGAACTCCGCCACGGCGTCGCCCGGTTTGCCCGCCGAAGCGTAGTCATACTCCGGGGCGAAGAAGCCGAAGGTGTTGTAGCCCCAGTAGTTGCGCAGGCCCAAGTCCCGCAGCCGGTCGTCCTGGTAAAACTGGTGCACCGGCAGCAGCTCCACGGAGGTCACGCCCAGGTCTTTCAGGTACTCCACCATCGCCGGGTGGGCCATGCCCGCGTAGGTGCCGCGCAGGTGCTCCGGCACATCCGGGTGGGTCTGCGTCATGCCCTTGACGTGGCACTCGTAGATCACCATCTCCTCGTCGGGGATGTTCGGCGAGCGGTCATCGCCCCAGTCGAAGAACGGGTTGATCACCACGGAGCGCATGGTGCGGCCGAGCGAGTCCTCCTCGTTGCGGCCCTCGCCCGGCTCCTCGGCGTTCGGGTCGTACGAGAAGAGGGAGGAATCTTTTTCGAACTGCCCGTCAAAGGCCCGGGCGTACGGGTCCACCAGCAGCTTCGACGGGTCGCAGCGCTTACCGTTCTGGGGGTCCCACGGGCCGTGGACGCGGTAGCCGTAGCGCTGGCCGGGCGCCACCCCGGGTAGGTACGCGTGCCAGACGTGGTTATCCACCTCGTCCAGCTCAACGCGCGTTTCCGCGCCCTCCCTATCAATGAGGCACAGCTCCACCCGTTCGGCGACGGAGGAGAAGATGGCGAAGTTGGTGCCCGCACCGTCGTAGGTCGAGCCGAGCGGGTACGCGGAGCCCGGCCACACCTCGATGGGGTCTGCGTGCTGGGCCTCGTTGGGAGTTTCAGTCATGCCGTCTAATCGTAGTGCACACCCCCGACACGTCCCGTGTGGCTCACTCGAGCCCGCTGAGCAGGAGCGTCACGGCGCGCGAGTGGTCGGCCGCGAGCTCGTCCGCGTCTACCGGCCCACCCTCGCCGGTGGCGGCGGCGAGCTGCGCGCCGGATTGCTGCACCGCGGTGCCGCCGAGCGTGAGGTGGAGGAGCCCGCGTGCCGCCGCGCGCAGATCGCTTGTCGACGCCCCCTTTGGAGCCGCCGCCGCCACCGCCGACTGGAATGCCCTGTCCAGCCCCGCGCCCACCCCGGAATGCGGCTGCGAGATCGCGGCTACCACGATCTCGGCGCCGTCGCGCACCGCCAGCACGCACTCCCTGAGGCGCTCGCTCAGCTGCGCGGGGTCGGCTGGCGGTGCAGCCAAGAGGGGGGCCACGATCGCCTCCGCCATCCACGCCACGAGCTCCTGCTTGCTCTCCACGTGCCAGTACAACGCTCCGGGGGCCACACCGAGGTTCGAGGCGATGCGGCGCATGGAGACGTCGGCCAAGCCGAACTCGGCGAGGATTGCCAACGCCGTGTCGGTGATGGAATCCCGGGACAGCTGCATGCCTGCACACTCTAGGCCACCGCGGGCGGCGCCCGGGCCAGCTCTGCCTGTCCGCGAGCTCACAGAAACTAGGCAGACAATTGTCAAGGGGGGGGCACGCGGCTGCCAGTGGGGCGTTGTTACACTCTCGGTCACGGCCCCGCCGCAACTACTGCCAAAACTGAGGAGAAGATCTAGTGAGGCTTTCGAACACCCCGATGCGGACGGCCGCAGCGGCACTGTCCGTGTGCGCGATGGCGCTCACCGTGAGCGCGTGCGGCTCCGAGGAGGAGACGCAGTCCGGGGGGCTTTCCACCGCGGCGACCGCGCCGGGCGGGGCGACCAACCCCGCCGAGCCTGCGGCCCAAAATGGCGGCGAGGGCGGCGAGGCGGACGCTTCGAAGCCCGCTGACGGCTCGGGGGCTGCGTCGACAAGCAAGGCAAAGAACAAGGGCGACAACCCGGGCGAGCCCCAGGGCGGCAATGGTGACCCGGCCGCTATTCCCTCCCTGGTCAACCCGTTCGCGGAGGGTGACCTGCAGGTACCCACCTACGAGCCGATCTCGGGCGGCAAGGAGGGCTCCGAGGCCGACCGCCGCCAGATGGAGGAGACGGTGCGGGCCATCACCAACCCGGACTCCTTCGCCACCTGGACCCGCACGATCCTGGACAACTCCTGCGCCGCCGTGCGCGAGCCGGCAATGAAGCAGTTTGAGAGCCAGGGCCTCACCCTGGACATGGTCGAGCAGATCATGCAGCAGCAGGGTGAGGGCATCGAGATTCCCAAGACCGAGGTGAGCCTGTCCGACGTCCGCGTGGACGGCAACCGCGCCTCCGCCACCGTGACCTCGAACACCCCGAGTGGCCCGGCCTCCCAGGTGCAGCTGTTTGCCAAGGAAGACGGCCGTTGGAAGGTCTGCACCGACTAGCGGATATGACCAACCAGCCCACGCGAGTCGAGCCCCCGCACCGCCCCCGCATCCCGCGGGAGATCGGCGAGGGGGCCGGTTTGCTTGCGGCGGCGCTCCTGCTGGCGCTCGCGGGCGGCGTGGTCTGGGCGCTGGTTCGACCGGCCTACACGGTGCGCCTGCATGACGGCGCGGCGGTGGTGGATCAGGCGGCGAGCGGGAACAACGTCGAGTTCGCGGCCCTAGGGTGGTTCGCCGTGATCACCGCGGTGATCGGCGTGCTGCTGGCCGCCATCGCGCTGCGGCAGGAGCGGGTGGGATCTACCCGCAGCGGGCTGGCGCAGCTATGGTGGCTCCTGCTCGCGGCCGCGGCCGCGGCGCTGACCGCGTACGCCTGCGGGGACATCGCTGCGCGGATGTTGCACCCCATCCCGGGGCACGGGGGGCACGGGGAGCACGGTGCGGCGGGGGGGGGGCGCCAGTCTTGGCGAGTGCTGGAGGGAGCTGGACGTGTGTGATCAGTGTGATGATTACGGCCGGGACCGCACGCGCGTGCGGGGTGGGGGCGGCGCGTAGGGTCGTCGGCAGCGTCAGGTGGGTATAAGAGACTGGGGGGCACGGGGAGCACGGTGCGGCGGGGGAGAGCGGGCCGTTTACGGTTGCCCCGAGCGTGGCGCCCGGGGTGGTGCTTTTGGTCGCGCCGTTTACCGCGTCCTTGCTCTACTGGGTTAGCCGAGTCATGCGTGTGGGGGAGGGCCACTAGTATCGGGTGAGTTAGCTAACTCACTCTATGCGCTGGGAGGCACCATGCTGCGCGTCACCGATCTGCGGGGGACAACCCCCACCACCTCCGAGTTGCGCAGACTGCTCCCGCGCGGCGGCACGGACGTCAATGCCGTGCTGCCGGCCGTCGCCCCGATCGTGGAGGCGGTGCGCGAGGGCGGTGCCGAGGCGGCCCTGGGCTACGGCGAGCGGTTCGACGGCGTCCGCCCGGAGTCGGTTCTGGTGCCGCGCGAGGTGATCGAGGAGGCGGAGCGCGGGCTCGACGGCGCGGTCCGCGAGGCCCTGCACACGGCCATCGGCCGCATCCGCGCCGTCCACGCCGCGCAGAAGCCCGAGCCGCACACCACCACGCTGGCGGACGGGGCGACGGTGACCGAGACCTTCGTGCCGGTTGCCCGCGTGGGCCTCTACGTGCCCGGCGGCAAGGCCGTCTACCCCTCCAGCGTGTTGATGAACGTCATCCCCGCGCAGGAAGCCGGGGCGCAGTCCATGGTGGTCTGCTCGCCCCCGCAGGCGGAGTACGGCGGCTGGCCGCACCCCACCATTCTCGCCGCGTGCGCCCTGCTGGGCGTGGACGAGGTGTGGTCCGTGGGCGGCGCCCAGGCGGTGGCGCTCATGGCCTACGGCGACGACGCGCGCGGCCTCGAGCCGGTGGACATGGTCACCGGGCCCGGCAACGTGTTCGTCGCGGCGGCGAAACGCGTGGTCAACGGCGTCGTGGGCATCGACGCCGAGGCCGGCCCCAGCGAGATTGCGGTGCTGGCCGACGAGACCGCGGACGCGCGCCTGGTCGCCCTGGACATGATCTCCCAGGCCGAGCACGACGAGAACGCGGCCAGCGTGCTGATCACCGATTCGGAGGAGTTGGCGGAGCGGGTGCAAGTAAGCGTCGGCAAGCATGCTGCGCACACCCTGAATGCCGAGCGGGCCGCGTCCGCGCTGGGCGGGGAACAATCCGGCATCGTGCTGGTCAGCGACCTAGACGCCGCGGTCGCGGCCGCGAACGCGTACGCCGCGGAGCACCTCGAGATCCACACGCGCAACCCGCGGGAGGTCGCCGCGCGCATCACCAACGCCGGCGCGATCTTTATCGGCCCTCACACCCCGGTGCCGCTGGGGGATTACGCCGCCGGCTCCAACCACGTGTTGCCCACGTCCGGCACCGCGCGGTTCAACGCGGGCCTGTCCACCCACACCTTTCTCAAACCGGTGAACCTCATCGAGTACAGCCGCGAGGCGCTGGGCGAGATCGGCCAAGACATCATCACCCTCGCCGCCGAGGAGCAACTGCCGGCGCACGGCGAGGCCATCGCGGTGCGAATGGAGCAGGAATGACAACAGCAATCACCCTTGCCGACCTGCCGCTGCGCACCGAACTGCGCGGCAAGAGCGCGTACGGCGCGCCGCAGCTCGAGGTCCCAGTGGCGCTGAACACCAACGAGAACCCGTACCCGCCGTCGCAGTTGCTTATCGACGATCTGGTGGAGCACACCGCCAAAGTGGCCAGCGGCCTCAACCGCTACCCGGAGCGCGACGCGACCGCGCTGCGCGACGCGCTCGCGGCCTACGTCTCGCGCCAGACCGGGGTGGCCGTCACCCGCGAGAACGTGTGGGCGGCCAACGGCTCCAACGAGGTGCTGCAGCAGCTGCTGCAGGCCTTCGGCGGTCCGGGCCGTAGCGCCATGGGCTTCACGCCGAGCTACTCCATGCACCCGATCCTCGCCGCCGGCACGCAGACAGAGTTCATCGCCGTGCCCCGCGGGGCGGACTTCCGCATCGACGTGGACGCGGCGCTGGAGGCCATCCGTGAGCACCAGCCCGACATCGTCTTTGTCACCTCACCCAACAACCCGACGGGGGATGTCACCGCGCTCGGCGACATCGAGCGTATCGCGGCCGCGGCGCCGGGCATCGTGATCGTGGACGAGGCGTACGCCGAATTCTCCCCGTCCGCCTCCGCGGCGACGCTGTTGGACCGCTACCCGGCGAAGCTGGTGGTCTCGCGCACCATGAGCAAGGCCTTCGACTTCGCCGGCGGGCGCCTGGGCTACTTCGTGGCGCACCCGGCCTTCATCGAGGCGGTCATGCTGGTGCGCCTGCCGTACCACCTCTCGGTGCTCTCCCAGGCCGCCGCGATCGTGGCGCTGCGCCACGCCGACGAGACCCTGGCCACCGTGGAAAAGCTGGCCCGCGAGCGCGACCGCGTCCAGGCGGAGCTTGGCGCCATCGGCTACGATGTCGTGCCGAGCGAGTCGAACTTCCTGTTCTTCGGGCAGTTCGACGACGCGCACGCCGCCTGGCAGGAGTTCCTGGACCGCGGCGTGCTGATCCGCGACGTGGGCGTGGCCGGCCGGCTGCGCGTCACCATCGGGCTTGACCACGAGAACGATGCCTTCCTGCAGGCCGCCAAGGAGGTTTTTCATGGCTGAGAGAATCGGTGCCGCGCACCGCACCACCAGCGAGTCTGACATCGAGGTCAAGCTCAACCTCGACGGCAGCGGCAAGGTGGACGTGTTCACTGGGCTGCCGTTTTTCGACCACATGCTCAACGCCTTCGGCACGCACGGGGCGTTCGACCTGACGGTGAAGGCCACGGGCGACATCGAGATCGACGCGCACCACACGGTGGAGGACACCGCGATCACGCTGGGTTGGGCGCTGGCGGACGCGGTGGGGGATAAGGCCGGCATCCGCCGCTTCGGCTCCATGGCGATGCCGATGGATGAGGCGCTGGTGGAGGCGGTGGCCGACATCTCCGGGCGGCCGTACTTTGTCATGCACGGCGAGCCGGAACACATGCAGTGGCAGAACATCGGCGGCCACTACGCCACGGTGATCAACCGGCACTTTTTTGAGACGCTGGCCTACAACGCCCGCATCACCCTGCACGTGAACGTGCGCTACGGGCGGGACCCGCACCACATCACGGAGGCCGAGTACAAGGCGGTGGCCCGCGCGCTGCGCGAGGCTGTGAGCATCGACCCCGGCATGCGGGGCATCCCATCGACGAAAGGCGCGCTCTAAGCGCCGGAAAGGAAGGTCCGTTTCGTGGCTGGCAGGATCGCGCGATCGCGCGCGCTACTGACCCGAGCGGAAGTTGACTCGCTGCCCAGCGTGTGGCGCGCCCGCGGCCTTATCCCCGTGCTCATCGCGGTGGGTTCGGCGTTCGGAGCGTGGTCGTTCCTCCTGCCCGTGGTTCCCACCGCGGTGATTGACGCCGGCCTGCCCGAGACCCTGGCGGGCGCGAGCACCGGCGTGTTCATGCTGGCAACCGTGCTAACCCAGGTGGTCACGCCCTGGCTGCTGCGGACGGCGGGGTACCGGGCCGTGATGGTGGCGTCCTCCCTGCTGCTGGGGGCGCCCGCCTTCGGCTACATGCTGGGGATGGAGCCGGGGATCCTGCTCACCATCAGCGCGGTGCGCGGCGTCGGCTTCGGCGCGCTGTCGGTGGCGGAGGCCGCGATCATCGCCGAGCTCGTCCCGCTGCGGCTGCTCGGCAGCGCCACCGGCGCGCTGGGCTTGGTGGTGGGCGCGGCGCAGATGGTCGCCCTGCCGCTCGGCCTCGGCCTCGTTTCCGTGGTGGGGTACAACGGCGTGTACGCGATCGGCGCCACCGTCGCCCTGATCTCCCTGTTCGCCGCGTTGCTCATCCCGGCCATCCCCGCGCCCGAGGAGGAACCCGCCGCGGCGGGTGCGGTGCGCGTGCCCACGTGGCACCTCGTGCTGGTGCCGGCGCTGGCCCTGATGTTCATCACCACGGCCTACGGCGCCATCACCAGCTTCCTGCCCGCCGCGATGCGCGACCTCGACCCCGCGCGCGGCGCCGCGCTCGGGGGCCTGCTGCTCGGCGTGCTCAACTTCGCCGCCATGGTTGCCCGCTACTTCGCCGGCCGCGTCATGGACCGCAAGGGCGAGCCCGGCACCGTGCTCATCCCGTTCCAGATCGCCGCGGCAACCGGCGTGCTCATGATGGCCGTCATCCTCGTCATGCAGCTGCCAGTGTGGACCATGTTCATCGCCGCCGCGTTCTACGGCGCCGGGTTCGGAGCGACGCAGAACGAGTCGCTGACCATGATGTTCTACCGCCTGCCGCGATCGAAGTCCTCGCAGGCCTCCGCCATCTGGAACATCGCCTTCGACGGCGGCACCGGGCTCGGCTCCACCTTCTACGGCATGCTGCTGACCACCATGGCCTTCGCCCCGATGTTCGGCATCGCCAGCGGCGTCATCGTCCTCGGCCTGGCGGTCACGCTGCTTGACCGCCGCCTCGGCCGCCACCGGGTGGTGGAGGTGGGGAACCTGGCCGCGCGCCTGAAGTCGGTGCAGGCGCCGCGGCGCTACCGCACCGCCCAGCAGCCCCGCGAGTAGCTACACTGGCTGCCCATGAGTGAGCAACCGTCCGTGGCGCTTTTAGACTACGGCGCCGGCAACATCCGTTCCGCCCAGCGCGCCCTCGAGCATGTGGGCGCGCGAGTCGAGGTCACCGCGGACCCGTCCACCGCCATCGAGGCCGACGGGCTGCTTGTCCCGGGGGTGGGCGCATTCGCGGCCTGCATGCGCGGCCTCAACGCCGTGTCGGGCGCGCGGATCGTGGGCCAGCGGCTGGCCGGATCCCGGCCGGTGCTCGGCATCTGTGTGGGTATGCAGGTGCTCTTCGAGCGCGGTGTGGAGCACGGGGTTGATGCTGCGGGGTTGGGGGAGTGGCCCGGGAGCGTCGACAAGCTCGAAGCCCCCGTTTTGCCCCACATGGGCTGGAACACCGTGGAGGTGGCGCAGGGCAGCGAGATGTTCGCCGGGCTCGCGCCGGACACGCGGTTCTACTTCGTGCACTCGTACGCGGCGAGGGAGTTCCCGCTGGAGCGCGACGAGTACATCGCGTACCCGAAGGTGACGTGGGCCCAGCACGGGCCGAGCCGGTTTGTGGCGGCGGTGGAGAACGGGCCGCTGTGGGCCACCCAGTTCCACCCGGAGAAATCCGGGGACGCCGGGCTGGCACTGCTGGAAAATTGGGTACGCACGCTGAGCTAGCAGGGCTCGCGGGCGAGCAGCTACCATGAGCCGCATGAGTTTCACACTGCTGCCCGCCGTCGATGTGGTCAACGGCCAGGCGGTGCGCCTGGACCAGGGTGCCGCCGGCACCGAGAAGGAGTACGGCTCGCCGCTCGAGGCGGCGCTGCGGTGGCAAGAGCAAGGGGCGCAGTGGCTCCACTTCGTGGACCTCGACGCGGCGTTCGGCCGCGGCTCCAACCACGAGCAGATGGCCGAGATCGTGGGCACGCTCGACATCGCGGTCGAACTCGCCGGCGGCATCCGGGACGACGCTTCGCTTGAGCGCGCGTTGGCCACGGGCGCGCGGCGCGTCAACATCGGCACCGCCGCGCTGCGGGACCCGGCGTGGGCGCAGCGGGTGATCGAGCGCTACGGCGACAAGGTGGCCATTGACCTGGCCGCGCGGGTGGAGGACGGTCAGTGGCGCGCAAAGTCCGAGGGCTGGACCGCGGACGCGGGGGATCTTTGGGAGGTGCTCGAGCGTTTCGACGCCGCCGGGTGCGCCCGCCTGGTGGTCACCGACGTGAGCAAGGACGGCACCCTTGCCGGGCCGAACGTCCAGCTGCTGCGCGACGTCTCGGCGGCCACCGACGCGGCTGTCACCGCCTCCGGCGGCATCTCCAGCGTGGACGACGTGGTGGCACTGGCCCGCCTCGAGCACGAGGGCATCGACGCAGCCATCATTGGCAAGGCGCTCTACGAGCAGCGCTTCACCCTGGCCGAGGCCCTCGCCGCCGTGGAGGCAGCAGGGGAGGCCGCAGGGGATGCCGCTGGCGGGGCGGGCGTTGCCGGCGCGCCCGGGGCCGAGTAGGAATCGCGCGGGAGTTGACGGGGCACATGGGCGGCCGCGGCGCCGAGCTCGCGCGCTACGCGGCGGTAGCCGAGGCAGCGGTGGATGAGGCGCGCGGCATCTTCGTCTCCCACCTTGGGGCCGCGCCCGCCCTGGCAAAGGATAAGGGTGACTTTGCCACCCAGGCGGACCTGCAGATCGAGGCGTTGCTTCGTGAGCGGCTCGCCGCATCCACCGGGATCGACGTGTACGGCGAGGAACACGGCGGCCGGCTCAACCCCGACGCCTGCTGGGTGGTGGACCCCATTGACGGCACGTCGAACTACTCCTCCGGCAACCCCAACTGCGCCATCCTGGTGTCCCTGATCCTGGGCGGCCAGCCGGCGGTGGCGGTGACCGATATCCCGCTGCTGGGGATGCGGATAGCGGCCGAGGCCGGTGGCCCCCTGCGGCTGAACGGAGAGGCCCTGCCCCCGCTGAGCGAGGCGAACCGGTCCGCGGCCGCGCAGGTGGGCGTGGGCTCGGTGGGCTCCGATGACAGGCAGCAGTTCCCGGCCCCCGTGCGCCTCGCCCTGATTGGCCAGCTGGCGGAAACCGGGTTGCGGCCCCGCATCTCCGGCTCTGTGGGCGTGGACCTTGCGTTTGCGGCGCTGGGCATCTACCGGGCCTCGGTGAGCTTCTCGCCCCACGTGTGGGACAACGCCGCAGGTGTCCTGCTCGCCCGCAGCGCTGGCGCCGAGGTGACCGACGCGGCCGGGAAGCACTGGGAGCTCGGCTCGGTGGGAGTGATCGCGGGAGCGCAGGCGGCGCACCGTAGTGTTGCGGATACGATGAACCGCGTTCAGCGCGACAGCACGCAAGGAGCACGATGGCAGTAGCAGTGAGGATCATCCCCTGTCTCGACGTGGACAACGGGCGGGTGGTCAAGGGCGTGAACTTTGCCAACCTGCGCGACGCCGGGGACCCGGTGGAGCTGGCGAAGCGCTACGGCGAGGCCGGCGCGGACGAGCTGACCTTCCTCGACGTCACCGCCTCGAAGCAGGGCCGCGGCACCATGCTCGAGGTGGTGCGCCGCACCGCGGAGCAGGTGTTCATCCCCCTCACCGTGGGCGGCGGCGTGCGCTCCACTGAGGACGTGCGCGAGCTGCTGCGCGCCGGCGCGGACAAGGTGAGCGTGAACACCGCAGCCATCGCCCGCCCGGAACTGCTGCGGGAGCTGAGCTCCCAGTTCGGGGCGCAGTGCATCGTGCTCTCTGTCGACGCGCGCCGGGTGCCTGAGGGCGGTACGGCCCAGCCATCGGGCTTCGAGGTGACCACGCACGGCGGCACCCGCTCGGCGGGCATCGACGCCGTGGAGTGGGCGCGCACCGGCGAGCGCCTCGGCGTGGGCGAGATCCTGCTCAATTCCATGGACGGGGACGGCACCAAGGAGGGCTTCGACCTGGAGCTCATCCGCCGCGTGCGCGAGGCGGTGTCGATCCCGGTGATCGCCTCCGGCGGCGCCGGCCGGGCGGAGGACTTCCCGCCGGCGGTGGAGGCGGGCGCCGACGCGGTGCTGGCCGCGTCCATTTTCCACTTCGGCGAGGTGTCCATCGCGGAGGCGAAGGCGCAGCTGCGGCGCGCGGGATACGAGGTGCGCTAGATGGCACAGCAGACCAACCCCGCGGACTACGAGCTGGACCCGGCAATCGCCGCGCGGCTGAAGCCGAACGAGCGCGGCCTCGTGCCGGCGGTGGTGCAGGCGGCGGGCACCGGCGAGGTGCTGATGATGGCGTGGATGGACGAGCACGCCCTCGCGCATACCCTGGCCACCCGCCGCGGCACGTACTACTCGCGCTCGCGCGGCGAGTACTGGGTTAAGGGCGCGACCTCCGGAAACGTGCAGCACGTGGAGTCGGTGGCGCTGGACTGCGACGGGGACACGCTGCTTATCCAGGTCACCCAGACGGGCGGCGCGTGTCACACCGGGGACCGCACCTGCTTCGACGCGGACGTGTTGTTGTAGCGCATGGCGGGAAGGGAGATGCAGGTGGATAAGGGCCTCAGCCGGCCGGGTGCGGCACTGATCGGTGCCGGCGCGGTGCTGCTCGGCGCGTTTTCGCGCGGCACGTGGGTCACGGCGCAGTA
This sequence comes from Corynebacterium bouchesdurhonense, assembly GCF_900078305.2. GTDB lineage: Bacteria > Actinomycetota > Actinomycetes > Mycobacteriales > Mycobacteriaceae > Corynebacterium > Corynebacterium bouchesdurhonense. The sequence continues at coordinate 98,301 of NZ_LT546027.1, read as the reverse complement.
CGCGGACCCCCTCGCCGGCGGCGGGTCTGCCGCGATCCGCGGCGCGGAGTGGTCTACGGAAACCACGGCGGTTGCCCTCCTGCTGTTTGTGGCCGCGATCGGAGCTTTTGCTTTTCGACGCCCCCTTCGCCGCGCCTCCTCCGCCATCGCCGCGCTCGGCGCTTGTGGGGCCGCCATCCCGCCGGCGTTGCTGCTGGCAAGCGGCGCGGACACCGGCCGCGTGCACGCCCTGCTCACCGCGGGGTCCGACGCCGCGCAGACCGGGCCGGCCTCCAGCGGCATCTCCGAGTGGGCCGAGATCACCCAGGCCTCGGTGAGCGCGCTGGGCCCCGCCCTGTCTGTGGCGGGCTGCGCCCTGGCGGCCGTGGGCGGGGTGGTTGTGCTGGTGCGCCCTGGCCGGGACGCGCCGAAGCAGAACAAGTACGAAAAAGAGGCAGTGCGCCGCGCCCGCCTCGAGGAGGACATCCAGGCGCGGCCGGATTCGGGCCGCGTGATGTGGGACGCCCTCGACGCGGATATTGATCCGACTGAGCAGGGGCCGGGGGGCTCTGGCAAGCAACAAGCTCCCTAATTTCGGGATCGGCTGCGGCGCCAGCTAACGTGGGGAGTGCATACCCTGGAAGAGGGAGGTGGAGATGCTCGCCCCGAACGCCGACCCCGACACCGCAAGCGCCGTGGTTGCCGGCGTGCTGCGGGACGTGGCCAAGCGCGAAGCCGCCGTTTCCTTCCGGGAAATCAAGGCGCGCTCGCGCGCCATGCCCCCGACGCGCGACGCGCGGGCGGCGCTTTTGCGCGGCGGCTGCGGGGTGATCGCCGAAATCAAACTCAGTTCGCCCGTGTTTGGGCCCACGGGCGTTGCGAGGGGGGATATTGCGGACGTGGCCCGGGCGATCGAGGAGGGCGGCGCGCACCTGATCGCCTGCCAAACCGAGCGGTTGCGGTTCGACGGCTCGCTGCAGGACATGCGGCTGGCGCGGGAGGCGGTTGAGCTGCCGATGGTGTGCCGCGACGTGATCGTGGACCCGTACCAGATCCACGAGGCCCGCTGCTACGGCGCGGACATGGTGCCGCTGCAGGTGGGAATCCTGGAGGAGGCGCGGCTGAGCGCGCTGCTGGACCGCGCCGAATCCCTGGGCATGGTGGTGATGGCCGAGGTGCGCACCCCGGAGGAGGCGGACCGGGCACTGAAGGTGGGGGCGAGCGTGATCGCCGTGAACTCCTGGACCTTCGACACCAACGACCTGCACCGCGGCGCGTTCGCCGAGATCGCGCCCGGGCTGCCCAGTGAGGTGATCAAGATCAGCCTCGGCGGCGTGCAGACCCCGCGCGATCTGATCGACGCCGCCGCGTGCGGCGCGGACGCGGTGCTCGCCGCGGAAGCCATCATGAGCGGCGACAACGTACGCGCCGCCACCCGGGCGCTGGCCGCTGCGGGGCAGCACCCGGCCTGCCCGTCGCGCCGCTGAAGGGCGCGGGCCGGGACCGCGGGGAGGGTCGGGCATACTGTGTGGCGTGGAAACGATGATCCTGGCTAATATCCCCTCGCCGCCGCAGGGCGTGTGGCACATCGGGCCGGTGCCCATCCGCGCCTACGCGCTGTGCATCATGGTTGGCATCGTGGTGGCCATGTGGATCGGCGTGCGCCGCTACGAGGCGCGCGGCGGCGACCCGGACACGGTGTGGGACGCGGCGATTGTGGCGATCCCGGCCGGCATTATCGGCGGCCGCCTCTACCACGTGATTACGGACCACCAGAAGTATTTCGGCGAGGGCAAGAACCCGTGGCAGGCGTTCAACATCAGCGCCGGCGGCCTGGGCATCTGGGGGGCGGTGGCGCTCGGCGCGCTCGCGGTGTGGGCCTTGATGCGCCACAAAGGGCTCCCGTTTGCGCCGCTTGCCGACGCGCTGGCGCCCGGCGTCATCCTCGCTCAGGGCATCGGCCGGCTAGGCAACTGGTTTAACCAGGAGCTCTACGGCGCACCCACCGACGTGCCGTGGGCGCTGGATATCTACCAGCGCGTCGACGAGGCGGGCCGCTACGCGCCGCTGACGGGCCGCTCTACCGGGGAGGTCATCGCCAGCGTGCACCCCACCTTCCTCTACGAGCTCGTGTGGAACGTGGCCGTCTTCGCGCTTTTGATCTGGGCGGACCGCCGCTTTCGGCTGGGCCGCGGCCGGGTGCTGTGGCTCTACGTGGCTGGCTACACCTTCGGGCGCTTCTTCATCGAGTTGATGCGCGCGGACGAGGCCACTCTCATCCTGGGCCTGCGGGTGAACACCTGGGTCTCGGGCATCCTGTTCATCGTGGCCGTGGCCATGTTCCTGCGTACCCGCGGCCCGCGCGAAACGCCGCAGGAAGTTGACCCGAACGGGCCGCTGAGCGCCACTTCCGCCGCCGAGCGCTGAGGGCAAATCTGAGTAAGGTGGGCGGCGTGAATAGAAGAACGAAGATCGTATGCACGCTCGGCCCGGCTGTGGCGAGCAAGGACGCTATCTTGGGGCTCGTTCGCGAAGGCATGGATGTGGCCCGCCTGAACTTCTCGCACGGCGATTACCCCGACCATGAGCAGAACTACCGCTGGGTGCGCGAGGCCACGGACGAGTCCGGCCACGCGGTGGGCATCCTGGCGGACTTGCAGGGGCCCAAGATCCGCCTCGGCCGCTTCGAGGGCGACGGCAAGACGGTGTGGGAGACGGGCGAGATCGTCCGCATCACCGTGGATGACGTGGAGGGCACGCACGACCGCGTTTCCACCACCTACAAGAATTTGGCGCAGGACGCGAAGCCGGGGGACCGCCTGCTGGTGGACGATGGCAAGGTGGGCTTGATCTGCCGCGAGGTGGACGGCAACGACGTGGTCTGCGAGGTCACCGAGGGCGGCCCCGTCTCCAACAACAAGGGCGTGTCCCTGCCCGGCATGGATATTTCCGTGCCGGCGCTGAGCGAGAAGGACAAGGAGGACCTCCGTTTCGCACTGCGCCTCGGCGTGGACATGATTGCCCTGTCCTTCGTCCGTTCGCCGTCGGATGTGGATCTGGTCCACGAGATCATGGACGAGGTTGGCCGGCGCGTGCCCGTGATTGCCAAGCTGGAGAAGCCCGAGGCGGTGGACGCACTCGAGTCCATCATCTTGGCCTTCGACGCGGTGATGGTGGCCCGCGGCGACCTCGGTGTGGAGATCCCGCTGGAGCAGGTGCCGCTGGTGCAGAAGCGCGTGATCCAGATCGCGCGGGAGAACGCGAAGCCGGTGATCGTCGCCACGCAAATGCTCGACTCCATGATCGAGAACTCCCGCCCGACCCGCGCCGAGGCCTCCGACGTGGCGAATGCGGTGCTGGACGGCGCAGACGCGGTGATGCTCTCCGGCGAGACCTCGGTGGGCGTGAACCCGCGCAACGTGGTCCGCACCATGAGCCGCATCGTCCGCTCCGCCGAGAGCATGGGCAGCGTGCCGCCGCTGAACCACATCCCGCGCACCAAGCGGGGCGTGGTGTCCTACTCCGCCAACGACATTGCCCAGCGCCTCAACGCGAAGGCGCTGGTCACCTTCACCACCTCAGGCGACACCGCCCGCCGCGTGGCGCGCCTGCACCCGGAGCTGCCGCTTCTGGTTTTCACCCCGGTGCAGCAGGTGCGCTCCCAGCTCGCGGTGACGTGGGGCGTGGAGACGTTCCTGTGCGCGGACGTGCACAACACCGACGACATGCTGAGAACGGTGGATGACATCCTGCTGGCGATCGACGAGTACAAGGAGGGCGACACGATGGTGGTGGTCGCGGGCATTCCGCCGGGGGTTACGGGCACCACGAACACCATCCACGTGCACCAGCTCGGCGAGGACACGCGCAACCCGCTGTAGTGCCCCGCGTGGGTAGGTTGGGTGCCATGCCTGATTTCCCAGCCATTCAGATTCGAGACGCCCACCTGCACAACCTGCGCAACGTGGACGTGGACATCCCCCGTGGCGCGCTCGTCGCCGTCACCGGCGTGTCGGGCTCGGGGAAGTCCTCCCTCGCATTCGGCACGATCCACGGCGAGGGGCAGCGCCGCTACTTCGAGTCCGTCGCCCCGTTCGCCCGCCGGCTTATCGGCTCGGCGGTAGACCCGCAGGTGAGCCAGGTGGAGGGCCTGCCGCCCACGGTGGCGCTGCAGCAGTCCACCTCCGGGGGTGGGGCGCGCTCCACCGTGGGGACTATCTCGGCGCTGTCCAACAGCGTCCGCTTGCTCTACTCCCGCGCCGGCGACAACCCGCACGGCCTGTACTCGGACTCATTCTCGCCGAACACCCCCGAGGGCATGTGCCCCACGTGCCAGGGCACGGGCGTGGTGCACGAGCCCACGGAGCGCTCGATGGTGCCGGACCCCACCAAATCCATCGAGGAGGGCGCGATCGCGGCGTGGCCCGGTGCTTGGGCGGGCAAGAATTTCCACGACATCCTGGCCGAGCTGGGCTTTGACCTGGATTCGCCGTGGCAGGACCTGCCGGAGCGGGACCGGGAGTGGATCCTGTTCACCGACGAGCGCCCGGTGGTGACGGTGAAGCCGCACCGCGGCGCGGATCAGATCCAGCGCAACTACCAGGGCACGTGGCGCTCGGTGGCCAGTTACCTGACCAAGACGCTGGCGGAGACGCAGTCCGAGCCCCTGCGCAAGCGCACCCTGTCCTTCATGGAGTCGCGGGTGTGCGAGACGTGCGGCGGCCGCCGCCTGAACCCGCTCGCGCTCGAGGTCACGTACGCGGGCCTGGCCATCGACGAGCTGGGCGCGCTGCCGCTGGAGCGGGTGGCGGAAATTTTGGGTGAGCGCACCGCGCCGGAGAATTCCGCGGAGCACCTGCTGCTTCGCCAAATCGTGCCGGCGCTGCAATCCGCCCTCGACCTCGGCCTGGGCCACCTGAGCCTGGACCGCCCGGCGCAGACCCTCTCCGCCGGCGAGCTGCAGCGCATCCGGCTGGCATCCCAGTTGCGCTCCGGCCTCTTCGGGGTGGCGTACGTGCTGGACGAGCCGTCCGCCGGCCTGCACCCCACCGAGCGCGAGGCGGTGCTTGAGACCTGCCGTCGCTTCATCGACGCCGGCAATTCCGTGCTCCTAGTGGAGCACGACATGGACCTCGTGGCGCAGGCGGACTGGCTGGTGGATGTCGGCCCGCTCGCCGGCGAGCTCGGCGGCCGCGTGGTGTATTCGGGCCCGGTGGGCGAGTACGACGCCGATACCCCGACCGCCCGCGCGCTCGCGAATAGGGGGCTTTCGCTTCTCGACGCCCCCCGCGCCGCCACCGCATCCCTCACCCTGCACGCCACCAACGCGCGCAGCATCGAGGACCTGGACGTGAGCTTCGGCCTGGGCCAGTTCACCGCGGTGGCGGGTGTGTCCGGCTCCGGCAAGTCCACCCTGGTCAGCACGGTGCTGGCCGGCGTGCTGCGCCAGGCCGCGGCCGCCGACGATGAGGAGGACGAGCTGGAGTTCGGCCAGGAGGAACGCTGGTCCGTCGCCTCCGCCGACGGCCTCGACCAGGTGAGCCGCATGGTGCAGATCACCCAGAAGCCGATCGGGCGCACCCCGCGCTCGACGTTGGCCACCTACACCGGGCTCTTCGACGACGTGCGCAAGCTCTTCGCCGCCACCGACGAGGCGAAGCGCCGCCGCTGGACCGCCTCGCGCTTCTCGTACAACGTCAAGCAGGGTCAGTGCCCCACCTGCGGGGGCGCCGGACAGATCGAGGTGGAGCTGGTCTTCCTCCCCGGCTCCTACACCACGTGCCCGGATTGCGGCGGCGCGCGCTACAACGACGAGACCCTCGAGGTGACCTGGAACGGCCGCACCATCGCGGACGTGCTGGGGCTCACCGTGGACGAGGCGGCCGAGGTGTTCGCCGAGGAACCTCGGGTGCTGCGCGCGGTGGAGACGCTACAGGCGGTTGGCCTGGGCTACCTGCGCCTGGGCCAGGGCGCGCCGGAGCTCTCCGGCGGTGAGGCGCAGCGCATCAAGCTGGCCACGGAGCTGCAGCGCTCCCGCAACTCCCGCCGCGGCCACACCGTCTACCTGCTCGACGAGCCCACCACCGGCCTCCACCCGGCGGACGTGGCGCTCCTCGTCACCGAGCTCAACAGCCTGGTCGACGCGGGCCAGACCGTCATCGTGGTGGAGCACGACCTGTCCGTGCTGGCCCAGGCGGACCGGGTCATCGAGATGGGGCCGGGCGCGGGCGCGCACGGCGGGCGTATCATCGCCGACGGCACCCCGGCCGAGGTGGCGCAGGGCGACACCGCCACCGGCGCCGCGCTGCGCTCCCGCGCGGTCTAGGCAAACCCGCCCCACCACCAGGACTGCCACTCGGCGACGTCCGGGTGTGCGGGCGGGCGCACGGTCACCCCACCAGCCGCGCGCAGCTCGGTGACGGGGCTGATGCCGTGTAGGGAGTTCAGGAACCACAGGGGGTGCGAGGCCGCGAACTCGGGCGTGAAGCGGCGCCGCTCGACGCGCGCCCCCGCCTCCCGCGCGCGGCGGGCGACCTGGCGCAGGGTCACGCTCGGCAGCCACACACCGTCCGGCACCATAAGCGCCGCGCCGTCCCAGGCGGCGAGCGCGCCGGTGGTGGTCTCCAGCATCGCGCCGGTGGAGTCCACAATCACCGTGTCGTCGGTGCCCGCGAGCTGGTGGCGGGTGCGGAAGGCGCGCAGGGCGCCGAAGTCTGGCCCCTTCACCTCGGGGCGTGTGCGGGGGTCGCCGGCGCGCGGGGAGGGGGGGCGGGCGGCCCTTATTCACATCTTGCGCCGCCCGCGAGCCTTAGCGGGTAGGGGGCTGGGGGGGGCGCGTCGCCGAGGTGCGCCCGCCCGCACACCCGGACGTCGAGAAGCAAAAGCCCCCCGCTTTGCGCAATGCGGGGGAAGAGCTCCCCCTCGGCGATCAGCGGGAGCATGGCGTCGACGAAGCCCGCCGGCAGCGGGCCGGCCGCGGCCTCGAAGCGGGCGAGGTGCAGGTCCAGGCCGTTGGCGCGGCCGTGCGAGTGCCGCCACGAGTCAGCGACCTCGAGCGGCGCGCCGGGGAAGTCGCGGGGGACGAACCCGCCGTGCCAGGCGTAGCTACGCATCCCAGGCCCCCAGCACGGAGCTGGCCTTCAGGTCCCGCTCGGCCAGCTCGGCCGCGGGGTCGGAGTCCAGGACGATCGCGCCGCCCGCGCCGACGGTCACCTCGCCGGCACCCGAGCGCACCGCGGCGCGGATGACCACGGAGAGGTCAGCCTGCCCGTCGAAGCCGAAGTAACCGAGCGCGCCCGAGTACACCCCGCGCGGCCCGGTCTCGAGCAGGTCGATGATCTCGCAGGTGCGCACCTTCGGCGCCCCCGTCATGGACCCGGGCGGGAACGCGGCGCGCACGGCGTCCACCGCGCCCACGCCCGTGCGCAGCCGGCCAGTGATAGTGGAGACCAGCTGGTGCACCGTGGCGTAGCTCTCCACGGCCATGAGCTTCGGCACGCGCACGCTGCCGGGCTCGCACCCGCGCGAGAGGTCGTTGCGCAAAAGGTCCACGATCATGAGGTTCTCGGCGCGCGTCTTCGGGTCCGCGGCGGGCCGCGCCGGGTCCTCGCCCGCCGCGAGCGTGCCCTTGATCGGCTTCGTCTCCACCGCGCGCCCGCGCACGGTGAGGAAGCGCTCGGGCGAGGCGCTGGCCACCTCCACGCCGTCGAACACCAGGTGCGCGGCGTACGGCGCTGGGTTGTGGGCGCGCAGCGCTGGGTAGAGCTCGCCCTCGGCCCGCGCTGTGTACGTGTCCGTCAGGCACACCTCGTAGCTCTCGCCCGCGCGCAGCAGTTCCTGCGCCCGCTCGATGCGCTCGAGGTATCGCTCGCTGCGCCAGGAGCCATTGCTTATCGACGCCCCCTCCGCAGCCGTATCCATCCGCACCGTGATCCTGCCGCGTGCCGCACACCAAAACAGTGATGTATAACCCGTCTATGAACCTCTTGCGACCCGTATTCGATCTTTTCAAATCCGTACTGCACATCCCCCACAACCGACCCCGCGTTCCCTAGCCGGCAGCGTCAGTTGTGGAAACGAGACGGCCCGCCGCTTCCGCCGCCTGCACCACCCGCTCGAGCCGGTCCAGCAGGGCGTCGCTCTCGCGAGTCCCTGGGCTGTGCGCGTGCTGCAGGCAGCACAGGTGCGCCGTCTGCGAGGCGTGGTCGTAGACGATGAAGGACTGCGGGCGCACGAAGTAGGCGTCCGGATACGGCGAGCGGGGCGACAACCGCACCGGCAGGGGGAGCTCGGCGCACTCGTAGCCCAGGGAGCCCACAACCCCGCCCGTGAACGGCAGGTCCGGCGCGTCCGCCACCCGCGCGGCCAGCTCGCGTTCGAGGGTGTCGAAGATGTCCGGGGTGTCCCCCAGCCGGTAGCGGTAGCTGCGGCTGAGCTCCCCGGCGGTGTCGCCCAAGATGGAGAAGCGCCCGCGCGGATCCGCGGAGTCCAGGAAGAAGGCGTCGCGCCCGCCGCCCTCGGCGCGCAAGCCCTGGAACACCCGCTGGCAATCGAGCGGGCCCGCCACCTCGCGCCGGACGAGGCGATAACCCCCGAGGAAGTTGCGCATCATGGTCGCGCCGTGCTCGGTGAGCACCGACTCCGGGTGGAACTGCACGCCCCAGTGGGGCAGTCCGTTCACCTTCAGCGCTTGCACCACGCCGTCCTCGCTGCGCGCGTGCACGGTGCACCCGGGCACCTCGCCGACGTGCAGTGAGTGGTAGCGAACCACCTTGCAGCCCTGCGGCACGCCCGCGAAGATGCCCTCGCCGGAGTGCGTCAGCGTGGAGACGAAGCCGTGGCGCGGCTCGGGCGCGCGCGTGACCTCGGCCCCTGCGAGCATGGCCAGCCCCTGGTGGCCCAGGCATACGCCCAGCAGGGGCACCTCCGCCTGTGCCGCGGCCTCGATCACGCGCCGGGATGCGCCGAAATCCTCCTCCCGCTCGGGGGTGCCGGGGCCGGGGGAGATGACCACGTGGCTGAACTCGCCCGCGCGCACGCGCTGCGGCAGTCCGGCGGCCTCGCCGGCGGGCACCACCAGCGGCTCGCGCCCCGCCGCCTCGGCGATGAGGTGGGCCAGGTTATACGTGTAGGAATCGTAATTGTCTACGAGCAGGATCATGCAGGCGCGGCTACTTGATCGGCGCCGGCTCGATCTTCCACACGTCCTGCGCGTAGTCGCGAATGGTGCGGTCGGAAGAGAAGCGCCCGGATTCGCAGATGTTCACCCAGCACATGCGGGCCCAGTGCTCCGGGTCCCGGTAGTAATCCTGCGCCATGCGGTCGCGCGTGGCGCGGTACTCCGCAAAGTCGCCGATGACGTAGTAGACGTCGGGGGCTGAGCCACCGTGGCCGTCGAAAAGCGATGCCCTGATGTTGGCAAACGCGCCCGTGCCCCGGTCATCCAGCGTGCCGTCGGTGAGCGCGTCGATGGCGCGCATCAGCCCCGGCGTGTCCTGCGCCACCTGGTGCGGGTTGTAGTTGCGCTTCAGCTCGGGCAGCTCATCCTCCAGCGCGCCGAAGATGTAGGCGTTGTCCTCGCCCACGGCCTCCACGATCTCCACGTTCGCGCCGTCCATGGTGCCGAGGGTGAGCGCGCCGTTCATCATGAACTTCATGTTGGAGGTGCCTGACGCCTCCTTGCCCGCGGTGGAGATCTGCTCGGAGACGTCCGAGGCGGGGATGACGTGCTCGGCGGGGGAGACGTTGTAGTTCTCCACAAAGACGACGTGGATGTACTCGGACACCGTGGGATCGTTGTTGACCAGCTCCCCGATGGTGTTGATCAGTTTGATGATGCCCTTGGCCATGTCGTAGCCAGGCGCGGCCTTCGCGCCGAAGATGAAGGTGCGCTTCGGTACGTCGCGCTCCCCGTCCTCCTTGATGCGGAAGTACAGGTCCAGGATGTAGAGGGCGTTCATGAGCTGGCGCTTGTACTCGTGCAGGCGCTTGATCTGGGTGTCGAAGATCGACTCGGGGTCGATCTCGACGCCCTGGCGCTCGGCGATCCACTCGGCGAAGTCCCGTTTGTTGGCGGCCTTGATCTCGCGCAGCTCGCGCATCACGTCCGCGTCGTCGCCGTACGCGCGCAGCTCCTTGAGCTTGGACAGGTCCGTCACCCACGCGTCCGAGCCGGACAGGCGGTCCAACAGCTCGGACAGGCGCGGGTTGCACATGCGCAGCCAGCGGCGCGGGGTCACGCCGTTGGTCTTGTTGTTGAACTTCTCCGGGGCGAGGCCATACCAGAACGCGAGCGTCTCGCGCTTGAGAATCTCTGTGTGCAGCGCGGCCACGCCGTTGATGGAGTAAGCGGCGTAGCAGGCAATCCAGGCCATGTGCACCGAGCCGTCGTGCACCGGGGAGTAGTGGTGCGCCGTTGCCGGGTCAACGCCGCGGGCCTCCATGTCGATGCGGTAGCGGCGGTCAATCTCCTCCACGATCTGCCAGATGCGCCAGAACAGGCGCTGGAAGATGGAGACCTCCCAGGTCTCCAGCGCCTCCTGCAGCACCGTGTGGTTGGTGTAGGCGAACGCCTCGGTGGTGACCTTCCAGGCCTCGTCCCAGCCCAGGCCGTGCTCGTCCATCAGCAGGCGCATGAGCTCGGGGATGCCCAGCACCGGGTGCGTGTCGTTGAGCTGGATTGAGTTGAAGCGGGCGAAGCCGGTCAGGTCCTCGCCGTGGTGCTCGATGTAGGTGTCGATCATCTCCTGCAGCGAGGCGGAGACGAAGAAGTACTGCTGGCGCACGCGCAGCATCTTGCCCTCGTAGGAGGAATCGTTGGGGTAGAGCACGCGGGTGATGTCGTGCACGGCTTCGCGCTCCAGAATCGCGTCGGAGAAGCGCTGGGAGTTGAAAGCGTCGTAGTCGAATTCGTCGACCGGCTTGGCGTCCCACAGGCGCAGCGTGCCCACGTTCTTGGTGCCGTACCCGGTGATCGGCATGTCGTAGGGCACCGCGCGAACCGTCATGTCGTCGAACTTCACCGTGCGCTGCTGCGTGCCGCGGCGGATGATGAACGGGTAGAAGCTCTCCTTCCACGCGTCCGGGAGCTCCTTCTGGAACCCGTCCGCGAACTCCTGGCGGAACAGCCCGTAGCGGTAGAGCAGGCCGTAGCCCGTCACCGGGTAATCCTGCGTCACCGCGGAATCCAGGAAGCACGCGGCTAGGCGGCCCAAACCGCCGTTGCCTAGCGCGGCGTCGTGCTCCGCCTCCAAGACGTCGCTGAGCTCGTGGCCGTTCTCGCGCGTGACCCGCTCCGCCTCCTCAACCAGGCCCAGGTTGGTGAGGTTATTCAGCAGCGCGCGGCCCTGCAGGAACTCAGCGGAAAAGTACGCCTGCTGGCGGGTGGCCGCGTACGTCTTCCGGGTTGCGTCCCAGTCATCGGCAATCTGCTCGATGACCGCGGCGGACAGGCCCGTCCAGAACTTCTTCGGCGTGGCGTTGCTCGGCTCCCGGCCGGCGAACGAGCGCACGTGCCCGCCGACGGTGGTGTCAAAGGGGGGTGGAGTCATCGGGTTGTTCATGCCTCACAGGGTACCTGGGCATCCCGCGCGCGCCCGCCGAGCCGACTCCCGCTACAGCAACGGGTTGTACTTCAGCACGTTGCGCGCCGGGCCGCACTCCTGCGCGATGCGGATGCCGTCGGCGATGCGCCCCTCGCCCCGCAGCCGGTAGAGGTTGGACACCAGCCGGTCGCGGACGTCGAAAGGCGAGAGCGTGTTGACGTAGATCTTCGTGCCGCCCTCGAACCCGGCAACCGTGGACAGGCGCCACTTCACGTTTACCCGCCACGGCATCGGCACGTCCAAATCCACCGGGCGGTAGTGCCACTCCTCGTTGCAAGCCACGTCCGCGCCCGTGGCGGCGTGGGCGGCGTGCAGCAGGTCGGAGAAGCCCCGCACCTCTTCCGCCGTCTGCTTCCACGGCTCGCAGGTGGCGGACTTCGAGTACACGCTGACGGTGGGGTAGCGGTGCCCGATGCCAGCCACCAGTACCGCCTCATCGTTCTCCGCGATGACCAGGTTGTGGTACGAGGCGTAGTTCACGCCCCACTCGTTGTAGAGGTTCAGGTTGCGACGCAGCTTGGATATCTCCAAGTCGGCCTGCACTCCCCGCTCGTCGATGGCCACCAGCTGCTTGTGCAGGTGGTCGAAGGACGCGCCGGCGGGGGAGAGCCAGTTCTGGAACACCACCACGTACGGGGTGTAGGGGTTGGCCTCGAGCAGCTCGCGCAGGGCGTCCACGGTGAAGGAGATGAACGCGCCGTGCTCGTCCGGGGTAAGCGTGCCGGAGCTGGCCAGTTGCGAGTCATCCACAGCGCCGTCGATGAAGTGGCGGCGCGCGATGATCACGTCGTGCCCGCCGCCGAAGTAGGCGGGCACCACCTCCAACAGCTCGTCCTCGGTCTCGGGCTCCCCGGCGCCCGAGGCGCGCAGCCTGGTGCGCGCGATGTCGTACACGTGCTCCCGCCCGGCCGGGTCCGCCAGGTAGTCCTCCATGTGCGCCCGCTGCGCCTCGGGCATCTGGTAGCCGTAGTTTCGCACCCAGTAGTCGTAGGAGACGATCTCGAAGAGGTTTGGCACGCGCCGGAACTCCGCCCGCGTCTGCGCCAGCTGGTCGGGGTGGAGGTTGCGCAGGATCTCCCAGCCGCGTTCGGTGCGCACCGCCCGCGCCTTCTCTGGCGGGGTGGCCAGCTGCTTGGCTTCGCAAAAGTTGCAGGTGTGGGTGAGCGCGCTCTCGCCCAGCGGTTCGGGCTCCTTGGGGTGGTGCGACAGTGGCCGGTTGCCGCGCCCAGGCACCGTCCACACCTGCGTGCCGGAGAACGGGCTGACCTGTTTGACGGTCCCGTCCGCCATCGTGGTGAGCCAGCGGGAAGCGGAATGCGCTGCGTAGGGCATGCCGCCGAGCGTACTAGCCTTGGGGCCCATGCCAACGATTCGTTTCGACGTCCTCTGCCCACCGCCAGCCGCCGCCGAGATCGGGCTTGCGTTCCAGCGCGCCCTAGACATCTTGGTCAAGCGCGGGCGGTTGGCGTCGGGCAGCGCGCGCAGCGAGGGCATTGTGCTTGTCGACGCCCCCGTTGCCGCCCAACTCGCCTCCACCTACGAGCAAGACCGGGGGAGCGACCCGGACGAGGACGGCGCCCAGGTGCACCGCTTCGCCATCCAGGCGGAGGGCGCGGCCAGCTACAACAGCCTGGCCATGGGGCTCTCTCGCATCCTCACCCCCAAGGCAGAGCTCCCGCGCGACCCGGTCCTGCTTGAGCAGCAGGACCGCTTCGAGGAGGCCGCGATCTACCCCTGGACTGTGGAGGTGCTCAGGTAGGCGACGGCGATCTCGGCACCGGCGCGGCGCAGCTGCTCGGCGGGGTCGGCGATGGCCGGCAGGCTCACGGCAATGGTGCCCGCGCCGGGCTGGGCCCCGAACGAGCCCGCCGCCACCGCCGCGGCCACGCCCGCCTCCTTAGCCAGCTCGAGCACAGTGGCTGCGACCTTGCCGCCGGCGGTCTGCTCGTCGAAGCGGCCCTCCCCGGTGATCACCAGCGAGGCACCCTCGAGGGCCTTGGCCAGCCCGTTTGACTCGGCCACCACCCGCGCGCCGGGTACCAGGGTGACGTGGGAGGCGTCACCGTGCAGCAGCGTGGACAGCCAGGTGATGCCGATGGCGGCCCCGCCGGCGGCGCCCATGCCCGGGGTCGCGGGGTCGATCCCGGCGACGCGGCATAGCGCGGCGAGGCCCTGCTCCAACAGCTCGACGTCGTCCGGGCCCGCGCCCTTCTGCGGGCCGAACACGGCCGCGGCGCCGGCCTCGCCGGTGGCGGGGGCCGAGACGTCGGTAAGCAGCACCCAATCCACCGCCCCGGCCGGGATGTTCACCTTGGCCGTATCCAAATCCGCGATGTCCTTGAGCGCGCCGCCGCCCGGGCGCAGCTGGTAGCCGCGCGCATCCAGCGGGTTCGCGCCCAGGGCCACGAGGATGCCGGTGCCGCCGTCCACCGTGGCGGAGCCGCCGAGCCCGAGCACGATGCGCGTCGCGCCGCGGGTCTGCGCGTCCGCGATCAGCACGCCGGTGCCGTACGTGTCGCCGGTGAGCGGCACGGGTGTATCGGCCACGGCGGGGAGCCCGGAGGCGGCCGCGATGTCGATGAACGCGGTGGACGTCGCCGCGTCGAAGGTGTAGGTGGCCTCGGTGAGCCGGCCGGCCGCGTCGGTGGTGGGCAGGGTGATGCGTTCGCCCTCGAACAGCTCGGACGTGCCCTCGCCGCCGTCCGCCATCGGGGTGAGCCGGATGTCCGCGTCCCGGACGATCTCCCGGAATCCCTCGCCCAGCCACTGCGCCGCCTGCTGCGCGGTGGCGGTGCCCTTGAAGGAGTCGGGCGCGATGACCACCTTGGCCGGGCGCGGTTCGGCAGACTGCTGGGTGGGGGAGGGAGTACTCATATCTGCAGCAGTGTAGCGCCGCGGGGGTAGGGCAGGACCCGCCCCCGGTTTCTGGCAACTGGCCCCCGCACAGGTGGCAAAAAGCAACAAAGTGTCGTGCCGTGTGGGCCGCGGCGGTAACCTAACGCGTCGAATAGCTGGCCCGATCCGCGCCAGCTCACTCTCACCCATAGGGAAGGAAGCGCTATGAACGCAATCGACCAAGAAGTTGCTGGGTATTACGACCGTTTGCTGGAGCGCAACGCGGGTGAACCGGAGTTCCACCAGGCCGTGGCCGAGGTGCTCGATTCGCTCAAGATCGTGCTGAGCAAGGATCCCCACTACGCGGACTACGGCCTGATCGAGCGCCTGTGCGAGCCGGAGCGCCAGATCATCTTCCGCGTCCCGTGGTTGGACGACAACAACAACGTGCGGGTCAACCGTGGCTTCCGCGTCCAGTTCAACTCCGCCCTCGGCCCCTACAAGGGCGGCCTGCGTTTCCACCCGAGCGTGAACCTCGGCGTGATCAAGTTCCTGGGCTTCGAGCAGATTTTCAAGAACTCCCTGACCGGCCTGCCCATTGGCGGCGGCAAGGGCGGCTCCGACTTTGATCCGAAGGGTAAGTCGGAGGGCGAGGTTATGCGCTTCTGCCAGTCCTTCATGACGGAGCTGTGGCGCCACATCGGCGAGTACCGCGACGTGCCCGCCGGCGACATCGGCGTGGGCGGCCGCGAGATCGGCTACCTCTTCGGCCAGTACCGCCGCCTGGCCAACCAGCACGAGTCCGGCGTGCTCACCGGCAAGGGCCTCGAGTGGGGCGGTTCGCTGGCGCGCACCGAGGCCACCGGCTACGGCTGCGTGTACTTCACCCAGGAGATGATGAAGGCCAACGGCGAGGAGCTCTCCGGCGCCAAGGTGATCGTGTCCGGATCCGGCAACGTGGCCATCTACGCCATCCAGAAGGCCCAGGAGCTCGGCGCCACCGTGGTCGGTTTTTCCGACTCGTCCGCGTGGGTGGAGACCCCGAACGGCGTGGACGTTGAGCTGCTGCGCGACGTCAAGGAGCGCCGCCGCGAGCGCGTCTCGGCGTACGTGGACGAGACCCAGGGCGCCACCCTGCACACCGACGGCTCCATCTGGGACCTCGCCGCCGACGTGGCCCTGCCGTGCGCCACGCAGAACGAGCTGGGCGGCGACCACGCCCGCTCGCTGGTGTCCAACGGGGTGCGCTACGTGGCGGAGGGCGCGAACATGCCGTCCACCGCCGAGGCCATCGAGGTGTTCCGCGAGGCCAAGGTCAACTTCGGCCCGGGCAAGGCCGCCAACGCCGGCGGCGTGGCCACCTCGGCGCTGGAGATGCAGCAGAACGCGTCGCGCGACAAGTGGACCTTCGAGTACACCGACGAGCGCCTGCACAAGATCATGTCCAACATCTTCAAGATGACGGCGGAGACCGCGGCGGAGTACGACCACGAGGGCGATTTCATCGTGGGCGCCAACATCGCCGGCTTCAAGAAGGTCGCGGACGCCATGCTGGCGCAGGGTGTGATTTAAGGGTGTGATTTAGGGGTTTGCTCCGTGCGGAGCGTCGCAAAGCAAAAAGCCCCTTGTTCGCCGTACGCTTGACGCCATGTACCGCGTCTTTGAAGCCCTCGATGAACTCGTCCAGACGGTGGAGCAGGCCTACGGCGTGCCCATGACCTCCAACTGCATGGTCCCGCGCAACGAAATGCTCGCCCTGCTGGACGATCTGCGCAACGCGATCCCCGAGGAACTCGATGACGCGCAGGACGTGCTGGACAAGCAGGACGAGATTCTGCGCGGGGCGCAGGAGCGCGCCGACGAGTTGGTTGGCGACGCGCAGGTGGAGGCGCAGCGCGTGGTGGAGGACGCGCACTCGCAGTCCGAGAGCATGCTTACCGACGCACAGTCGCAGGCCACCCTCATGGTTTCCAACGCCGAAGCCGACGCGGACGACATGGTCACCCGCGCGCGCGACGAGGCCGACACCACCGTGGCCAACGCCCGCCGCGAGGCGGACCGTCTGGTTGAGTCCGGCAACCAGGAGTACCAGCGCAGCGTGGACGAGGGCTTGGCGCAGCAGGAGCGCCTGATCTCCGAGTCCGAGGTCATGCGCCGCGCGGACGAGGAGGCGCACCGCTTGGTGGAGCAGGCGCACTCCGAGTCCGCCCGCCTGCGCGCCGAGTGCGACGATTACGTGGACGCGAAGCTGGCGGACTTCGAGGAGTCCCTCTCCTCGGTCCTGCGCACCGTCTCCTCGGACCGCACCGCCCTGCGCCGCGGCGCCGGCGTCTCGGGCGTGCAGCGCGACGGCGGCTACGAGCGCGGCGAGCGGGTGGAGCGCGGCGAGCGCACCGAGCGCACTGAGCGCTACGGCCACCGCGAGCGCACCCGCCGCCCCCGCTCGAACCAGGGCCAGGAGAGCTACCCCGACGAGTACTAAGTACGCTAGGCGGTGCTATGAGTGACAACCCCTTTGTTTTCAACGTCGCCGAAGCACTGCGCGGCGACGGCGCGCCCATCACCGTGACCCAGACCGGGCCTTCGCCCTCCCGTATCGGCCCAGTCATGATCGCCCTCCCCGAGGGTGATGAGGTGGAGGTCGAGGCAACCATCATCCCGCTCGGCAACGGCGTGCTGGTGGATGCCACCATGCGTGCGGAGCTGACGGGCCAGTGCGTGCGCTGCCTGAAAACGCTCCACCCGGTGGAGACCGTGCGCGTGGAGCAGGTGTTCTCCGCCTCCGACACCTTCATCACCGGAGACGACGAGGTGGACGAGGATCTCGGGTCGGGCGACGAGATCCAGCGTGTGGTGGACGACACCGTGGATTTGGAGCAGGCGTTCGTGGACGAGGCTGGCCTGAACTGGCCCTTCAATCCCACCTGCGAGCCCGAGTGCGAGGGAGACACCGACGTGCCCGCGCCGGACGGGATCTCGGGCGAGGAGCAGGACAGGGTGGACCCGCGCTGGGCAGGCCTGGAGAGGTTTCTGTGAGCCGCTCCCGCAAGCACAGGGTGACCGGCGAGGAGGCCTGGGAGCAGGCGTTCCGCGCGGTTGACCACGCCCCGCTACTCGCCGCCCTCGGGGTGGAAATCCGCCCGGACCTGCTGCGCCTCGCGCTCACGCACCGCTCCTTCGCCAACGAGCATGGCACGCTGCCCAACAACGAGCGCCTCGAGTTCGTCGGCGACGCGGTGCTGGGGCTGTCGGTGGCGTACGAGCTGTTCGAGCGCTTCCCCGCCAAGCCGGAGTCCGAGCTCTCCCCGATGCGCTCACGGGTGGTGTCGCGCTACGCGCTGGCGGACGTGGCCCGCGAGATCGGCCTCGGCACCCACGTGATTGTGGGCCAAGGCGAGGAGCTTACCGGCGGCCGCGACAAGGGCTCGATTTTGGCCGACACCACCGAGGCGCTTCTCGGCGCGATTTACCACCAGCACGGTTTCGCCGCCACGCGAGAGGTGGTGCTGCGCCTGTTCGCGGGGAAGATCGAGGAGTCCGTGAACTCGCACGACTGGAAGACGGAGCTGCAGGAGCGCGTCGCCGAGCTCGGCGGGCAGTCGCCGGCGTACGTCTCCACCTCCGAGGGCCCGGAGAACGAGAAGGTGTTCACCGCAGACGCCGTGATCGAGGGCGAGTCCCGCGGCACCGGCCGCGGGCAGAACAAGAAGACCGCAGAGCAGAACGCCGCGCGCGAGGCCTTCTTCTTTCTCAAGGACCACCCGGAGGCTATCGCGCTCGGGCGGAAAGGGCAGTAGCGCGTGCCGGAGTTGCCCGAGGTTGAGGTGGTGCGCCGCGGCCTTGACACCCACCTGGTGGGCCGCACCTTAGGCGAGGTCGAGGTGCTCCACCCGCGCGCGGTGCGCGGCAACGAGGAGGACCTCGCCGCCCTGCTGCCCGGCCTGACCGTCACCGGCACCGGCCGCCGCGGGAAGTTCATGTGGCTCGAGCTTTCCGACGGCGCCGCGCTGGTGGTCCACCTGCGCATGAGCGGCCAAATGCTCCTGGACGCGCCGGGCCGCATTGCTAGCCCCCACGTGCGCATCCGCGCCCGCATGGGGGAGATCGAGCTGAGCTTTGTGGATCAGCGCACGTTCGGCCTGTGGCAGTACGCACCGCTTGTCGACGGCTTCCCAGCCACCATCTCCCACATCGCCCCCGACCCATTCGAGGCGGCCTTCGACGCCCAGGAGGCAGCGCGCGCGATGCGGCGGCGCAACTCCCCGCTGAAGTCGGTGCTGCTGAACCAGGAGGTGGTCAGCGGCATCGGCTCGATCTACGCCGACGAGGCGATGTGGGCGGCGCGCCTTCGGCCCTGGCGCAATGCGCGCACCATGCGGCAGCGCGACGCCGTCCGCGTGCTGGAGGAAGCGCGCGACGTGATGGCCCGCTCGCTGGAGCAGGGCGGCACGAGCTTCGACTCGCTCTACGTCAACGTCAACGGCGCCTCGGGCTCCTTCTCCCGATCCCTCAACGCCTACGGCCAGGCCGGCGCACCGTGCCCCCGGTGCGCAACCCCAATCGAGCGCACGGTGGTGGGCGGGCGCTCCAGCTATTTCTGCCCGGCTTGCCAGGTTCTTTGAATCTCCGGCTAGAATCCCGCCCATGGATGCAGCGCTTGACTTTGTCGACGGGACCCTTAACGGGGTCATCTGGAAGGTTGTCCCCTGGGCCCTGATCGGCGCGGGCCTCTACTTCGGCCTGCGGACCCTGTTCGTGCAGATCCGCATGTTCCCGGACATGCTCAAGGCGGTCGCCGAGACCCCGAAGGGCAAGGACGCCCAGGGACGCGACCTGGACGAGGAGTACGGCGGCATCTCCGCCTTCAAGGCCTTCACCATCTCCGCCGCCTCACGCGTGGGCACCGGCAACATCGCCGGTGTAGCGCTGGCGATCTCCATCGGCGGCCCGGGCGCAGTGTTTTGGATGTGGATGTTGGCGCTGCTGGGCGGCGCGACCTCCTTCATCGAATCCACGCTGGCGCAGCTGTGGAAGACGAAGGACGAGGAGGGCAATTACCACGGCGGTCCGGCCTACTACATGACGCGCGGCCTTGGCTGGCGCCGCCTCGCGGTCCTCTTTTCGCTGTTCCTGGCCATCACGTACGGCTTTATCTACAACGCCATCCAAACCAACTCCATCGTCG
The DNA here is from genome assembly GCF_900078305.2 of Corynebacterium bouchesdurhonense. Taxonomy (GTDB): domain Bacteria; phylum Actinomycetota; class Actinomycetes; order Mycobacteriales; family Mycobacteriaceae; genus Corynebacterium; species Corynebacterium bouchesdurhonense. Next base: position 78,699 of record NZ_LT546027.1, on the reverse strand, counting down.
CCGCGGTGGGTACCTCGCTGGACAACGACTCGTTTGCCCTGAAGGCGATCATCGCCGCGGTCCTGGCGGTGCTCACCGGCCTGGTCATCTTTGGTGGTGTCACGCGCATCGCGTCCTGGACGCAGGTCATCGTGCCGTTCATGGCCGGCGCCTACATCCTGCTCGGCGTGTGGGTGCTGATTGTGAACGCCAGCGAGATCCCGGGCATGTTCTCCATGATCGTCGAGCACGCCCTCGGCCTGAAGCAGCTCGCGGGCGCCGGCATCGGTGCGGCGTTCATGCAGGGTATGCGCCGCGGTCTGTTCTCCAACGAGGCCGGTATGGGTTCCGCCCCCAACGCGGCGGCCACCGCCACCGTGTCCCACCCGGTCAAGCAGGGCCTGGTGCAAACCCTAGGCGTGTACTTCGACACCCTGATCGTGTGCACCATCACCGCGTTCATCGTGCTTCTCGGCCCGGCCGTGAACTACGGAGCGGACGACGTCCAGGGCGTCTCCCTGACACAGTCCGCGCTCGCCGATTCCGTGGGCGCGTGGGGCGCGCACGCCATCACCTTCATCCTGTTCTTCCTGGCGTTCAGCTCCGTGATCGGCAACTACTACCTCGCGCAGACCAACCTGGAGTACCTCACCGACTCGAAGACGGCGATGACGGTTTTCCGCGTCGTGGTCATCGGCTTCGTCATCTTCGGCGCTTTCGGCTCCGTGCCCCTGGTGTGGGCGCTGGGCGACACGATGGCGGGCCTTCTGGCCATCTTCAACATCGCGGCCATCGTCCCGCTGGGCGGGGTGGCCATTAAGCTGCTGCAGAACTACAACGAGCAGCGCCGCAAGGGGATGGACCCGGTCTTCCACCGTGAGATGCTGCCGGAAATCCGCAACGTGGAGTTCTGGGACGGCTCCGACCCGGTCACCCGCCGCAGCCTGGAGGACCGCATCACGGCCCGCGAAGCCGGGGAGGCCAACCCTCCCGTGGAGGGCTAGGGCATGGCTGAGCCAAGTACGCAGCAGCGGATGACGGCCCACGTGCACGGCAAAGTGCAGGGGGTCGGATTTCGGTGGTGGACCCGCTCCCGCGCCCTCGAGCTGGGCCTTGCGGGCTACGCCAAGAACCTGGCGGACGGCCGCGTGGAGGTGGTGGCTGAGGGGGACGGCGCGAGCGTCGATAAGCTTCTTGAGCTCCTGCGGGAGGAACCCACGAGCACGAACCGCCCCGGGCGCGTGGACCACGTGCAGGTCCAGTACACCGACCCGAAGGGTGCCGAAGGTTTCGAGGAGCGTTAAGTGGATCAGCAGCGTTTCAAAGACGCGATGAGCCAGCTCGCCGCTGCCGTCGCGATCGTGACCACCGGCGCGGAGGACGCGCCCCACGGCACGACGGTCAGTGCGTTTATGTCACTTTCGCTCAACCCGCCGATGGTGCTCGTCTCCCTCGACCGCCGCTCGTCGCTGCTCGCTGAGCTTCATGTCGGCTCGCCGATCGGCATCAACGTGCTCTCCACGCAGCAGGGTACGCTCGCGCGCCGATTCGCCGATAAGGGCGTGGACCGCTTCGCAGGCGTGGAGTGGGAGATGGCCGACGGCGCGCCGAAGTTGCCGTGCAACCACACCTGGGTCGCCGGTACCGTCTCGCAGTTGATGAAGGCGGGCGACCACGTGCTGGTGCTCATCGATGTCACAAGCGCCGAGGTGAATTCCAACCAGCCGCTGCTGTATTGGCAGCGCGAGTTTGGCACCCACGGCACCATCGAGCCAGGCGAGGTCCACGCGCAAGCGGTGGACGCGACGCGGCCGTAAGGTTTCTGCGGGGCTGTCTAGAGCTGGTTGATGTAGGTATCAACTGGAGCGTGCCCCGCGGCGGCATGGACGACATCTTCCAATTAACGTCTTAGCAAATCTAGAACAAGCACCGGTAGGCCCATACGGCGGGTCGCATCGGAAAAGAATTCTCGTGCGTAGGGATAAAGCGCAAAAATTCCGGTTGTGTCAGCGAACGCATCGAGCTCGTCTTGGGTCGGCTCGTCCTCTAAGCAGTTCTGGAAGGCGGCAGTGAAGCTGCAGGATATTGCAGCGAGAGCAGGGTTTGCATCATCGGCAGCATCGGAATCTGCTGCTTTGATCGTCACAGCGAAGTCCGCGTTGACTAGAAGCAGGCTTGCGCCGTCCTCCGTAGCTGACGTCTGAGCACTCGGCGAGATCTTCAGGTCGACGTCGAGTTTTGCATCGGCAGCCGGAATGGAATGCAGCTCAGAAACTGACTTAGTTAAGCGGATGTCGAATAGGTTCGTGCTACCGGCTATCTTGCCAGCCAAAACCCTGCGCTCGGCGTGGTCGCTGTTCATTGTTAGCTCACTCGGATGTGGTTGTAGGAGGGTACGGTGCGCAACGAGGGTCGGGCGGCTTCGTGGGTGGGTTCAGCTACCTCCTGCGAAATACTTCGGTAAGCAGAACCGGGTGCGGAGGAGGTCTGGTTCTGCATCACCACGAAGACCTTCAGGCGCCCACCAGTTGCGCGGGCGTAACGCTGCAGGGTGGACAGCTGCGGATCGGTGTCGCCGCGTTCAAGATCCGACACGGCGGACTGGGTTGTACCCATCGCGTTCGCCACTTCTTTCTGGGTGAGACCGGCAGCTTTCCTTCCCGCCCGCAGCGAATCGGTGACGGAGAGGCGAACTTCGGCATCATCCATGGCGGCCTGAATTTCAGGGTCCTCCAACAGCTCGTCGAAATCGAACTCGACGGAGTTGTGGTCGCGGTAGTTTGCCATCTCCATGTCGCTCCTCTTTTCGTTTGTGGCGAAGTGTCCGACCCAGCTTCACGGATCGGTTGTAACCGATATCCCTAGAGTAATCGGCTGAAACCGATAAAAGCAACTGGATCCGCCAAGGCGGAAGATGCCCTATTGAGCGGCAGACGCGTTCCGCCACCGCCTAAGCCGCTGCTGCGCTTTTTCCAGTTCCTGCTTTGGAGTCTTGTTCTGGTTCTTGTAAAAGCACGATAAAATAATGAAGTGCACCGGTGAATCCTGGATCACCATGGCACGGAAGTGGTTGTTTCCAACTTGGGTCCGGATCTCGTAGATCTCGCCTTGGACGTGGCGCAGATCTTGTAATCCGATTTCCGCTTTGGCTAATCGCTTGATCTTGGTCGCGAGTGCAGCCTGGCCCTCCTTGGATAGAGATTTGAACTCGCGCTTGCTCACAGGTTCAGTCTCACCGCCGGGCGCGAACCACCGGATCTGGTTTTGCGGCATAGCCCCCCTTTCCTTGTGCCTTGAATCGTATACCCTCCCTCGCACATCGATCGGGTGCGAGTCGCGCTGTAACATCAGGCAAGTGCACCTGAAATCGCTGACCCTCAAAGGATTTAAATCCTTCGCGTCGGCGACCACGATGAAGTTCGAGCCCGGCATCTGTGCCGTGGTGGGGCCCAACGGTTCCGGCAAGTCCAACGTGGTGGACGCGCTGGCGTGGGTGATGGGGGAGCAGGGCGCCAAGAACCTGCGCGGCGGGAAGATGGAGGACGTCATCTTCGCCGGCGCGGGCGAGCGCAAGCCGCTGGGCCGCGCGGAAGTGACGCTGACCTTCGACAACACAGACAAGCGTCTGCCCATCGACTACACGGAGGTGGCGATCACCCGCCGCATGTTCCGCGACGGCGCCTCCGAGTACGAGATCAACGGGGCGAAGGCCCGGCTCATGGACATCCAGGAGCTGCTGTCGGACTCGGGCATCGGGCGTGAGATGCACATCATCGTGGGCCAGGGCAAGCTCGCCGAGATCCTGGAATCCCGTCCCGAGGAGCGCCGCGCCTACATCGAGGAGGCGGCCGGCGTGCTCAAGCACCGCCGCCGCAAGGAGAAAGCGCAGCGCAAGCTCACGGGCATGCAGGCAAACCTGGACCGCCTCACGGACCTCACTGAGGAGCTGGGCAAACAGCTCAAACCCCTCGCCCGCCAGGCCGAGGCCGCCAAGCGCGCGGCCACGGTTCAGTCCACGCTGCGCGACGCGCGATTGCGCCTCGCAGGGCACCAGGTGGTCACCCTCCGCGCATCGCTTGGCGACGCCACCCGCCACGCCGCCATCCTCCAGCAACAGGTGGAGGAGGCGACGGCCGCGCTCGAGGAGGCCACCGCCACCCAGGAGCAGATCGAGGCGGAACAGGCCGAGGTCCAACCCGCGGCCGACGAGGCGCAGCAACTCTGGTTCGCCCTCTCCACCCTGGCGGAGCGGGTGAGCGCCACCGCCCGTATTGCCTCCGAGCGCACCCGGGGCGCCGGCGCCGCGGTGCCGTACGCGGGCCAGGACCCGGAGGAGCTCGAGGCGCGGGCGCGCGTGGCGGACGAGCAGCAGGCCGCGGCGCTCGAGGCCGCCGAGGAGGCGGCCGAGCGCCTCGAGGTGGTGCGCGAGGAGGTGGCGCAGGCCCAGGAGGCCTTCGACGCCGCCGAGCGCGAGCACATGGCCACACTGCGCGCCATCGCGGACCGCCGCGAGGGCGTGGTCCGCCTGCTCGCGCAGGAGGAGTCGCAGAAGGCCGCGGTCGAGGCCGCGCTGGAGGAGGCCGCGCGCCTGGCCGAGACGCTTGAGGAGACTCGTGCGCGGGCCCAGGCAGCGCGCCGCGAGGCCGAGGAGGTGAACGCGAAGCTCGCCGAGATCGAGGCAGCCCGCGGGCCCCTGGACGAGGCGCACGTGCGCGCCCACACCGAGTCCGACGCGGCCGAGAAGCGCCTGGACCAGCTGCGCGCCGAGCAGCGCGAGCGCGAACGCGCCGTGTTCACGCTCGAGTCCCGCATCGCCACGCTGGCCGAGCAGGCCCCGAAGGCGCCCGCCCGAGAGCTACTCGGCGGTCTCGCCCCGCTCGCGGAGCACGTCACCGCCGAACCCGGCACCGAGCGCGCCCTGGCCGCGGCGCTGGGCGCGGCTGCGGAGGCGCTCGTGGGCGCGGTCGGCGCGGTGGGCGAATCCACCCTCGAGGCCCTCGCCGCGGCGGAGCGCACCGTGGTGGTCGAGGCGCGCGGCGGCACCACCTGGCGACTGGACACGGACGCCAATGTGGACTGGTTGCTCGATCACGTGCGGCTCTCGCCGGAGGTCCGCGGCCCGGTGACGCGCATGCTTGCCGACGTCCCCCTCGCCCCACATCCCGCCGCCGCGCGCCGCATCGTCGGGTCAGACCCCCGCCTGCGCGCCGTGACCCCTGACGGGGTCCTCGTCGGGGAGGGGTGGGTGGCCGCCGGCTCGGGTACGACCACCACGGTGGAGGTCAGCGCCCAGATCGAGTCCGCGCGCGGCGAGCTCGAGATCGCGCAGGCGCAGCTCGAAGAGCTCGCAGGCACCCTCGAGGGCGCGCGCCTGGCGGCCGACGACGCCCGCGTGGCCGCCGCCGCCGCGAAGGCGGCCCTGCGCGAGCACGATGCGCAGGCCGAATCCTGGCGCCGCGACGTGGCGCGGCTGACCAAGCAGGCCGAGGTGAACGCGGCCGAGCACGCCCGGGCGGCGGAGCGCGTGGATGGGGCTGAGGCGCGGGCGAGGGAGCGTCGACAAGCGTTGGCCCACACCCGGGACCGGCTCGCCCGCGTGGAGGAGGAGCCGGGCGGAGAGGAGCCGTCCACCGCCGAGCGCGACCGCGCACAAGCCGCGTTGAACCAGGTCAAGGCCGTGGAGCTGGAGGCGGTGCTCGCGGCGCGGAGCGCCCAGCAGGCGGCCGAGCAGACGGCCGGGCGCGGGGACGCGCTGCGTCGCCAGGCGGAGCACGAGCGCCAGGCCAAGGCCCGCCACGACGCAGCGATGGCCCGCCGGCGCGCCGAGGCCGAGCTTGCCGAGGCCGTGGCCGGGCACGCGCGCGACCTTGCGGCCCGGGTGGACGATGCGCTCGCCCGCGCCGCGGCCCGCCGCGACGAGCTGGCGGGCCGGGTACAGTCCCTGCGCGCCGGGCAGCAGCAGGCCCGCAGCGCGGTGTCGGCGGCGCGGCAGCACCTTGCGCGGTTGACCGATTCGGCCCACGCCTCCGAGATCGCGCGCTCGCAGGCGCAGGTGCGCATCGACGAGGCCGAGGCCAGCGTGGTCGAGTCCCTCGGCATCGCGGTGGCGGACCTGGTGGCCGGCTATAGCCCCGCCGAGGACTTCGACGAGGCCGCCGAGCGCGCCCGCCTCGCCCAGGCCGAGAAGGACCTGCGCGCCCTGGGCAAGGTGAACCCGCTGGCCCTGGAGGAGTTCAAGGCGCTGGAGGAGCGCTACTCGTTTCTGAGCACGCAGCTTGACGACGTCATCCAAGCACGCAAAGACCTCACCGGGGTGATCGAGGACGTGGATGCGCAGATCCTCACCCTCTTCACCGAGGCGTGGCGCGACGTGGAAGCCGAGTTCCCGCGCGTTTTTGCCACGCTGTTCCCCGGCGGCGAGGCGCGCCTCATCCTCACCGAGCCGGACAACATGCTCACCACCGGCATCGAGGTGGAGGCGCGCCCGCCGGGCAAGCGCGTGAAGCGCCTGTCGCTGCTCTCCGGCGGCGAGAAGTCCCTGACCGCGCTCGCCTTTTTGGTGGCCATCTTCCGCGCCCGGCCCAGCCCGTTCTACGTCATGGACGAGGTTGAGGCCGCTCTCGACGACGTCAACCTGCGCCGCCTCATCGCCCTGTTCGAGGAGCTGCGCCAGGAATCCCAGCTCATCGTGATCACCCACCAGAAGCCCACGATGGACGTGGCCAACGTGCTCTACGGCGTGACCATGCGCGGCGACGGCGTGACCCGCGTCCTGTCCCAGCGCATGCAGCCCGCCGGCGCCGTTAACAGCGCCGACGCCGGCGCCGTTAACAGCGCCGGCGCCGTCAAATAGTTCACGGCCCCGTGAACTATTTGACGCAAACCGTGTCAGTTTGTTCATTTCCCCAGTTCGCAGCGCAGCTCTCGTAAGATAGTTCACTCGTCGCCGGGGTGACAGTGAACTTTCTTACTCGTGGGTCGCTGGGAGGCGCCGAAGCATGTAACATCATCCGAAAGTTGTAGAGAGGATGGGCTATGTCTTCGGTTCGGGTTGCGGGCGCGGTAGGAGCTATTGTCGCAACGCTGTGTCTCGGTCTCGTTGGTTGCTCGGGCTCGTCTGACTTGGACGGGACCTACACCAGGATCGAGTCCAGCAACGATTCCTCGCTCGAGAGCACTCTGACAATTGACGGGGGCGATTGCGCGTTCCACCACGTCGCAGAGCCTGGAGGTGAGCAACAGGACGAGGAGTGCTCGGTCGACGGGGACTTCCTGGTCTTTACCAAGGACGGCAGCGAGGCGCGGATTCCCGTAGACCGCGCCGACGGGGACAGCCTGCGGGTTGGCTCAGGTGACGGGGAGCTGTACCAGCGGGCCTCGTAGCCACTGACCGCCACACGTGCGACTGTTTCCGCGCGCGGCTGGCACTATGGACATCATGGATACGACCGTCTTTACGAGTAACCCAGTCCTTTGGATCGTTATCGCCATAGCCGTGCTCGCGCTGATCATCGTCGGCGTGATCGTGGCGGGCAATAAGCGCAAGAAATCGAAGACCGTTTCCTTTGAGAAGCCGGCCGAGATCGCCGAGCCGAAGCAGCTGACGCAGCAGGAAAAGTCCGGCAACTACCAGGCCAAGGGCGGTTTCAACTTTGCCCAGGCCGATGCGCAGCCCGCTAAGCCCGAGCCGGTGCGCCGCAGCGCGCCCGCGCCCGCGCCTGAGCCGGTGGAGCGTGTAGAGCCGGTGGAGCGTGCGGAGCCGGTGGAGCGTGTGGAGCCAGCCCCGCCGTCAGCTGCTGCGTCGCCGGTCCAGCCCATCCAATCGGTCCAGCCTGCGGAGCCCGCCGAGGAACTGCAGCGCGAGGTAGCGCAGGAGGAGCCGAAGCCGTTCCCGGTGGATGAGGAGCGCGGGGAGCCGGTGGAGCCGGTGGAGCCGGTGGAGCCGGTGGAGCCGGTGGAGCCGGTGCGGCCTGCAGAGGATGACGAGCCGGTGGGGGATGAGGTTGGTGAAGGGGGCGTCGAGAAGCAAAAGCTCGAAGCCGAGGAGGCGGCGGAAGCCGCGGCTGCCACCGCCGAAGCTGCGGAGGAGGCCCGGGCCGAGGGTGCGGAGGTCTCCGAAGACGCCATCGTGGCGGAGCCCGAGCCGGCCGCGGAGATTGAGGAGATCGCGCCGGCTGCGGGGCGCATCGGGAAGCTGCGCGGACGCCTGTCGCGCTCCCAAAACGCCATCGGCCAGGGCCTGCTGGGCATTCTGACCGCGGGCGACCTGGATGATGACGCCTGGGAGGAGGTCGAGGACACGCTGATTATGGCGGACCTCGGCACCGAGCTGACCATGAAGGTCACCGAGAACCTGCGCGAGAAGATCGCGGAGCGCGGCGTGTCCAGCGAGGCGGAGGCACGTGCGATGCTGCGCGAGACCCTCATCGAGGCCGGCCGCCCGGAGATGGACCGCTCCATCAAGGCGATGCCGAATGACGGCAAGCCGGCCGTGATCCTTGTGGTGGGTGTGAACGGCACCGGTAAGACCACCACCACCGGCAAGCTCGCGCGCGTGCTTGTGTCCATGGGCCACACCGTGGTGCTCGGCGCGGCCGACACCTTCCGCGCAGCCGCGGCTGACCAGCTTGAGACGTGGGGTCGCCGCGTGGGTGCGACCACCGTGCGCGGCAAGGAGGGTGCGGACCCGGCCTCCGTCGCGTTCGATGCCGTAGCCACCGGCGTGGACCAAGGCGCAGACGTGGTGGTTGTGGACACCGCTGGGCGCCTTCACACCTCTACCGGCCTGATGGACCAGCTCGGCAAGGTGAAGCGCGTGGTGGAGAAGAAGAGCAACGTCGACGAGGTGCTCCTTGTCCTCGACGCGACTGTGGGCCAGAACGGCATCATGCAGGCGCGCGTCTTCCGCGAGGTGGTGGACATCACCGGCGTGGTGCTGACCAAGCTCGACGGCACGGCCAAGGGCGGCATCGTGTTCCAGGTGCAAGAGGAGCTCGGCGTTCCCGTCAAGCTCGTCGGCCTCGGCGAGGGCGCCGACGACCTCGCCCCCTTCGAGGTGGAGAGCTTCGTCGACGCCCTGTTGGGGTAGTGCCTTTAGGTGCCTGAAGGCTTCGGCAGGCCATTTTCCGCCCGGCGGAATACCTTCAAGTAGCGGTTGAGGGTTTTCCGCCTGGCGGAATCTCAGTGCAATACCGGCGGATTCGTGTCTCTATTTCGGCGGCTACCGGCGGAACCATTTTCGGGCGAATGGAACCTAGAGGCTAGGCTTGGCTGCGATCAATCTAGGTAGATCAATATAGGTAAACGCCCCGACTTCACAGGAGGACTCGACGTGTTTGAGTCATTGTCCGACCGCTTGCAATCTGCCCTCGGGGGCCTGCGAGGCAAAGGCAAGCTCACCGAGGAGGACATCAACGCCACCGCCCGCGAGATCCGTCTCGCACTGCTGGAGGCGGACGTGTCCCTGCCGGTGGTGAAGGCGTTTATCAAACGGGTGAAGGAGCGCGCGCTCGGGGCGGACGTTTCGGCGGCGCTGAACCCGGCTCAGCAGGTAATCAAGATCGTCGATGAGGAGCTGACCAACATCCTCGGCGGCGAGACGCGTCGCCTGAACCTGTCCAAGAACCCGCCGACCGTGATCATGCTGGCCGGTCTACAAGGTGCGGGTAAAACCACGCTCGCCGGCAAGCTGGCGAAACACCTGGCCAAGGACGGGCACACGCCGATCCTCGTGGCCTGCGACTTGCAGCGCCCCGGTGCGGTGCAGCAGCTCCAGATCGTGGGCGAGCGCGCTGGTGTGCCGACGTTCGCGCCCGACCCGGGCACCTCCATCGACTCTCTGGACCACGAGATGGGCACGTCGCACGGCGACCCGGTGTCCGTGGCGCTGCAGGGTGTCGAGTACGCGCGGCAGAACAAGAACGACGTGGTGATCATCGATACCGCGGGTCGTCTGGGCATCGACGAGACGCTGATGACCCAGGCGCGCAATATCCGTGATGCGGTCAACCCGGACGAGGTTCTGTTTGTTATCGACGCGATGATCGGCCAGGACGCGGTGATGACCGCCCAGGCGTTCGCGGACGGCGTGGATTTCACCGGCGTGGTGCTGACGAAGCTCGACGGCGACTCCCGTGGCGGCGCTGCCCTGTCTATCCGTGAGGTGACGGGTAGGCCGATCTTGTTTGCGTCGACAGGCGAAAAGCTCGATGACTTCGATGTCTTCCACCCGGACCGCATGGCCAGCCGCATCCTCGGCATGGGTGACCTGCTCTCCCTGATCGAGCAGGCCGAGCAAACATACAACGAGGAAGACGCGGAGGCGGCGGCCAACAAGCTGGCTTCCGGCGAGCTGACCCTCGAGGACTTTCTCGACCAGCTGCTGATGGTGCGGCGCATGGGACCGCTGGGCAACCTGCTGAAGATGATGCCTGGCGGCAAGCAGATGAACCAGATGGCAGACATGGTGGACGAGAAGCAGCTCGACCGCATTCAGGCCATCATCCGCGGCATGACGCCGCAGGAGCGCCAAGACCCGAAGATCCTGAACGCCTCGCGCCGCAAGCGCATCGCCAACGGCTCCGGCGTGACCGTGGCCGAGGTGAACCAGCTGGTGGAGCGCTTTTTCGAGGCGAAGAAGATGATGGGTCAGATGGCCAGCCAATTCGGGCTGTCGGGCATGCCGGGGATGGGTGGCGGCCGCTCTGCGACGAAGAAGAAGCCGAAGGGCCGTAAAGGCAAGAACGGCAAGCGCAAGCCGCCGAAGCGCCAGGGTGGCGGAATGCCCAACATGCCTGGAGGAATGCCCGGAATGCCCGGAAGCCCGGGATGCCCGGGATGCCCGGCGGCATGCCGGACATGAAGGACCTGGAGAAGCTACAGGAGCAGCTGCCGGCGGGTATGCAGGGCCTGGATCTGAATAACCTCGACTTCAACGAGGCGATGAAGCGGATGGGCAAGGGCAGGTAGGCCCGGTCTATCCAACGGTGGCAACGGGGGCGGCGGGAGCGGCCGGCTCGGCGTAGGGGATGCCGAGCCGGTCGAAGATGGGGGCGAGCTCGCGCCACAGCAGGGGGGCGAGGGTGGCGGCGTAGGCGTTTGAGATGTGGTTCTGATCCCGGTACACGTACACGTTGCCGATCTGGGGCGGGCATACCTGACCGGTGCAGTACCAGCCGGAGGTGTCCACGCTGAAGAGGTTGTCGGTGCCGTCGAGGTAGCCGGCGGCTGGGTCAGGCAGCGGGTAGACGTCCTCGATGCGCATGGAGCAGTCGGCCTCGGAGTTGCCGGCAACAACGCAGTAGTTCGGGTCCATGGGGGCCGCGGCGCCGCTGAAGAACCAGGGGTTGTCGCGTAAACCGAGGAAGGCGATGCCGTCGTCCGCGAGGTTGCGCCACAGGTTGGCGTACGCGTCCGGCACCGTGTCCTCCGCGGTGGCAACCGCGCCGGCGTGGCCGGCGGGGCGGGTGGAGGTGGAGATCACCAGATCCGGGTCCAACTCCAGGATGCGGGCGTATGCGTTCAGGCCCCACTCGGCGCAGGTTTCGGAGACGACGTCGAGGAGGTCCTCGCCGCCGATCACCAGGGGGCACTCCTGGCGCACGAACGGCACAACCTTGAACCCGTGCTGCTTGCCCAGCGCGTCGAGGGGCACCACGAACGGCTCGATGTGCGAACCGCCGGCCATGACCACGGTCGTCTTCGCCTCCGGGTCGCCGTAGACACAGTCGGGCCGCGGCATGGCGTCGGGGCCCTCGGGCAGGAAGATCATGCAACCTTCCTCGCCGATGGGCGGGAAGATGCCGCCGATCAGGCTCGGGTCAGGCTGGGGCTTGACGGCGGGGACCTCGGCGCCCTCGAGCGCCATGGCGCCAGGATAGGTAGCCGGGTCCAGCGGCCGATCGGCGGACTGCACCCGCTGGTTCCAGAGCGGCTGGATACAGAGAGCGCCGACGAACATGGCGGCGATCACCGCGCCTCCGGCCGCGCGGGCGGCGCCCGCAGGGGTGCGCAACGAGGCCTTGGCATCGGCGACGGGCGTGTCGGTGGCCAGCGGGCGCCGGCTGTGCTGGCGCAGTGGATCCTCCAGCAGCGCGTGCGTGACGTGGGCCAGGGCCAGGGACGCGGCGATCACCCCGACGCCGACGAGCGGGGGCGGGCGGTGGAAACCGCCCGATGCGGTGACGATGATCAGCAGCGGCCAGTGCCACAGGTACAGGCTGTAGCCGATGCCGCCCAACCACGTCATGGGTGCGGAGGCGAGGACCGCGGAAACCGGGTTGGTGTTGCCGCTGAGGATCACCAGCGCGGCGCCGGTAATCGGCAGCAGCGCTAGGGGCCCGGGGAAGGCGAGGGAATTGGCGATGAAGATGCCCGTCGAGGTGATCATGACCAAGCCGAGGCCCGCGCTCACGCCGGCCCACTCGCGGGGCACGAACCAGTGCTCGGGGGCGAAGGCGAGCAGGGCCCCGAGGGAGAGCTCCCACCCGCGGGAGAAAGTGGAGTAGTAGTTCGCCGGGGTGCCGTAGAGCCCGAAGCGCGCGGCGTACACGAACGACGCCACGGTGACCGCGGCCAGCAGTGCGACGGCGCCGCGGCGCGCACGGTCCGCGTCGGTGCGGGACGTGCTCACCAGCCACGCCACCGCGGTGCCGAGCAGGATGCCGAAGACGTAGAACTGGCCCTGCACGGACATGGACCACAGGTGTTGCAGCGGCGAGGTGGTGTCGCTGGCCGCGGCGTACGCCGCGTTCTGCGCCGTCAGCTCCCAGTTCTGGTAGTAGAGCAGGGAGGCGGTGAACTGGTGGGCCAGGTCGTCGTTCAGCAGCTCCGGCGCGATGAGCACAATGCCGCCGAGCGTGGCCAAAAGCACCACCACCAACGCCGGCACCAAACGCCGGATGGTGCGCCACAACGGCCACCACGGGTTCAGGCTCGGGTTGGGGCGCAGGGCGTAGCGCAGCTGCCCGCCGAGGAAGAAGTAGCCGGAGAGGAACAGGAACACGTCCACGCCGCCGGAGACGCGCCCCACAAAGACGTGGAAGATCACCACGAGTGCGACGGCGTAGCCGCGCAGCCCGTCCACATCCACCCGGTAGGCGCTTGAGCCGCGTGCGCGGCCGGTGCGGGGTGGTGCAGCGGACATACGGGAAATGGCCTTACTCTGGCTGGACTCTGGCTGGGGTTACGGCAGGGGCTGCCATGGATCCGGTTCACCATACCGCCGAACGCCGTGGAACTTGCTACGCACCCGCGCGGTTTGGGGAGCGCGGGTGCGGGCGGGGACACTTTCCCAGGTTGAATGGCCGCTTGGCCGTTCGGCGTGCACGCGCGCGCGTGTGCACAAGTACAAACACAAGTACATATCTGCGTGCGAGCCGGGGCCGTCGCCAAGCAATTGCCCATGGCAAGGGTGTCGCCCGGCCGGTCACGCGCAGGTGAAAATCAAGGGTTGACCCGGCCCGCCGAGAAGCGGCGGGTGTCTGCACTGCCCGGTGACCGTGAAGGAAGTAACAACATGGCTGTAAAGATCAAGCTGCAGCGCCTCGGCAAGATTCGCAACGCGCAGTACCGCGTGGTGGTCGCTGACGCCCGCACCCGCCGCGATGGCCGCGTCATCGAGAACATCGGCATCTACCACCCGAAGGAAGAGCCGTCGCTGATCCGCATCGATTCCGAGCGCGCCCAGTACTGGCTGGGTGTCGGCGCGCAGCCGACCGAGCCGGTGGAGAAGCTGCTGAAGGTGACGGGCGATTGGCAGAAGTTCAAGGGTCTTGAGGGCACCGAGGGCACCCTGAAGGTTGCCGAGGAGAAGCCGTCCAAGCTCGACCTGTTCAACCAGGCGCTGGAGGAGGCCAACAACGGCCCGACCGCCGAGGCCATCACCGAGAAGCGCAAGAAGGCCAAGGAGGACGCGGAGGCGAAGGCCGCCGCCGAGGCTGAGGCTGCTGCTGCCGCCGAGGCTGCGGAGGCCGTCGAGGAGGCTCCGGCCGAGGAGACTGCGGAGACCGAGGAGGCCTAAACTCCCGCCCGCGATGCCCAGCCTTGTGCTGGGCATTTTGCTTTTCGACGCCCCCTTTGCCGCCTTGCTACCCTTACTCGCCATGGAACTGTTGATTGGCAAGGTGGCCAAATCGCACGGCGTGCGCGGGGAAGTGGCCGTGGAAGTCCTCACGGACGAGCCGGAGCTACGCTACGCCGTGGGCGAGGTGCTGCACGGCAAACAGGCCGGCAAGGAGCGCGACCTGACCATCAAGACGGTCCGCCCGCACCAGCAGCGCCTCCTGATCAGTTTCGAGGAGGTGCCGGACCGCACCGCGGCGGATTCCCTGCGCGGCATGCAGTTCTTCGCCCAGCCCCTCGAGCGCGAGGAGGATTCGGAGGAGTTCTACGACCATGAGCTGATCGGGCTGAAGGTTCGTCGCGGAAGCGAAGAGATCGGCGAGGTCACCGGCGTGATGGACACGCCCAACCGCAAGATCCTCGAGGTGGCCTACCAGGGCCGTGAGGTGCTCGTGCCGTTTGTGATGGACATCGTGCCCGAGGTGGACCTCGAGGCCGGGTACCTGGAAATCACCCCGCCGGAGGGGCTGCTGGAGCTGTGAGCCGCACTATGCGCATCGACGCGGTGACCATCTTCCCCGAGTACCTCGAGCCCCTGCGCCACGCACTGCTGGGCAAGGCCATTGAGCAGGGGATCTTGGAGGTGGGGGTGCACAACCTGCGCGACTTCGCCAGCGGCAACCACAAGTCCGTGGACGCCCCGCCGCTGGGGGGTGGGCCGGGCATGGTGATGAAGCCGGAGGTGTGGGGCCCGGCCCTAGACGCGGTCGCGGAAGGGCGCGACGTGGAGGCCTTGACTACGGCGGCGGCGCACCGCAACGACAAGCTGCGCCACGACGAAGTAGCCGAGGTGGCCGCGCGCCCGTATGCGGAGCGCGACGTGCGCGCCGGGGAGGACCCGGGCGCGCCGCTGCTCCTGGTGCCCACCCCGGCCGGCGCGCCCTTTACGCAGGCGCAGGCGCGGGCGTGGTCCAACGAGGAGCACATCGTCTTCGCCTGCGGGCGCTACGAGGGCATCGACCAGCGTGTTTTCGAGGATGCGGCGCGGCGCTACCGGGTCCGAGAGGTCTCGATCGGCGACTACGTGCTCATCGGCGGGGAGGTGGCGGTGCTGGTGATCGCGGAGGCCGTCACTCGCCTCATTCCGGGCGTGCTGGGCAACACGGAGAGCCACGAGGAGGACAGCTTCTCCGACGGCCTGTTGGAGGGCCCGTGCTACACCAAGCCCAGGACGTGGCGCGGCATCGCGGCGCCGAAGGTGCTCACCTCGGGCGACCACGCCAAGGTGGGGCGGTGGCGCCGCGAGCAGTCCATCCTGCGCACGCGGGCCGTGCGGCCCGAGCTGCTCGCGCGCGCCGACCTCGCCGACGAGGACCGCTTCTTTCTCGCTTCGCGGCCCGTGATCACGCGGCTGGAGGTGGGGGGTGCGCAAGGGGGCGTCGGAAAGCAAGTGCGAAAAGCCCTGCGAACCGGCCCCTACCGGGCGCAAAGCGTGGAGTTCGACGGGCAGATCCTGACCGTGCGGGGGCGCACCACGCTCGAAGCGGAGCAGGCCACGGAGGCGGTGGCGGCAGCGCTGCCCGGCGGCGCGGCGTGGTCCGGCGCAACGCTAGACTGCTCCGAATGACTATCCCAGCAACAATCGCGACAGAACTCGGCGTGCGGGCGGGGCAGGTCGAGGCGGCGCTGAAACTCCTCGCGGAGGGCAACACCGTGCCGTTCATCGCCCGCTACCGCAAGGAGGCCACCGGCGGCCTGGATGATGCGCAGCTGCGCCACATCGAGGAGCGCAACACCTACCTCACGGAGCTCGAGCAGCGCCGCGCCGCGGTACTGGAAGCCATCGACGAGCAGGGCAAACTCACCGACGGGCTACGCGCGCAGATCGCCGCCGCGGACACCAAGGCCCGCCTGGAGGACCTCTACGCGCCGTACAAGAAGCGCCGCAAGACCAAGGCCGACACCGCCCGAGAGGCGGGACTCGGGGCGTTGGAGCAGCTGCTTATCGACGCCCCCTCAAGCGACCCCGAAACCCTCGCCGCCGACTTCACCTCCGAGGCGTTCCCGGACGCGAAGGCGGCGCTCGAGGGCGCGCGAGCCATCCTGGTGGACCGCATCGCCCTCGACGCGGACTTGGTGGGCCAGGTGCGCGCCCGGGTGTACGAAACCGGCACGATGCGCGCCGGCGTGGTGGAGGGCAAGGAGGCCGAGGGTGCGAAGTACGCGGACTACTTCGACTTCGCCGAGCCCTTCGACCGCCTGCCCAGTCACCGCATCCTGGCGCTTCTGCGCGGTGAGGCCGAGGGTGTGCTCAGCCTCACCCTGGACCCGGGCGAGGACGCCGTCTACGAGGGCATGATCGCGGAGGCCTTCGACCTGCCGGTCAAGGACAGCGAGTGGCTGGCCAAGGCGGTGCGGTGGGCCTGGCGCACCAAGCTGCAGGTGTCCGCCAACCTGGACACCCGCATGCGGCTGAGGGAGAAAGCCGAGGCGGGGGCGCTGGAGGTGTTCAAGACCAACCTGCGCGACATCCTGCTCGCCGCGCCGGCCGGGCAGCGGGCCACGCTCGCGCTGGACCCGGGCTACCGCAACGGCGTGAAGTGCGCAGTGGTGGACGGCACTGGCAAGGTGCTGGCCACCACCATCGTCTACCCGCACCAGCCGCAGAACCGCTGGGACGCGACTCGCGCCGAGCTGGCGTCTCTGGCCGCGGAGCACGGCGTGGAGCTCATCGCGGTGGGCAACGGCACGGCCTCGCGCGAGTCGGAGAAGCTGGCGGGGGAGGTGGCGGACCTCATCGCGGCAGCGGGCGGTGCGCGGCCCACCCCGGTGGTGGTGTCCGAATCCGGCGCGTCCGTCTACTCCGCCAGCGAGATCGCGGCCCGCGAATTCCCCGGCATGGACGTCTCGCTGCGTTCCGCGGTCTCCATTGCCCGGCGCCTGCAGGACCCGCTGGCGGAGCTGGTCAAGGTGGACCCGAAGGCCCTGGGCGTGGGGCAGTACCAGCACGACGTGAACCAGGCGGCGCTCGCCTCAACCCTGGACGCCGTGGTGGAGGACGCGGTGAACTCCGTGGGCGTAGACGTCAACACCGCCTCCGCGCCGCTGCTGGAGCGGGTGGCGGGGGTGAGCGCGACCATCGCCGCGAACATCGTGGACTACCGCGACGAGCACGGCTCCTTCACCACCCGCAAGGAGTTGGCCAAGGTGCCGCGGCTGGGGCCGAAGGCCTTCGAACAGGCCGCGGGTTTCCTGCGCGTGCAGGGCGGGCGGAACCCGCTGGACGCCTCCGCCGTGCACCCGGAGGCGTACCCCGTGGTGGAGCGCATCGCCGCGGCCACCGGGCTTGCCACCGAGGCGTTGATCGGCAACACCGCCGTGCTCACGCGCCTCGCGCCCGCGGACTTCGCCGACGACACTTTCGGCGTGCCCACGGTCACCGACATCATCGCCGAACTGGACAAGCCGGGCCGCGACCCGCGCCCGGAGTTCAAGACCGCCGCGTTCAAGGAGGGCGTGCACGAGGTCAAGGACCTCGCCCCGGGCATGATCCTCGAGGGCACCGTGACCAACGTGGCGGCCTTCGGCGCCTTCGTCGACGTGGGCGTGCACCAGGACGGCCTCGTCCACATCTCCGCCATGAGCGACTCCTTCGTCGCGGACCCGCACGACGTGGTGCGCTCCGGGCAGGTGGTCAAGGTCAAGGTCATGGAGGTCGATGTCGAGCGCAACCGCATCGGGCTGAGCCTCAGGCTTGACGACGCCCCCGGCGCGCCATCCCCCAAGAAGCGGGCCGCCACGCCGGCGCGGGGGAGGCGTCGACAAGCAAACGGCTCCATGGCGGATGCCCTCAAGAAGGCGGGATTTGGGAAGTAACCGCCGGATCTGTACACTTCCTGGGGTTATTGCACACGACACGAACCAGTCGAGGCCGGAGAAGTCCGGTGCCGCTAGGGTCCTCTGTCCGTAACTGAAAAGGAATGCTGCTATGAGCAACGGCATCATCGACCTTGTCGACGCAGGTCAGCTGCGCGACGACATCCCGAACTTCCGCCCCGGCGACACCCTCGACGTGCACGTCAAGGTTATCGAGGGCAGCGTCACCCGTACCCAGGTCTTCACCGGCTTCGTCGTGCGCCGCCAGGGCTCCGGCATCCGCGAGACCTTCACGGTGCGCAAGATCTCCTTCGGCATCGGTGTCGAGCGCACCTTCCCGGTGCACTCCCCGAACATTGAGAAGATCGAGGTTGTCCGCCGCGGTAAGGTCCGCCGCGCCAAGCTGTACTACATGCGCGACCTGCGCGGCAAGGCTGCCCGCATCAAGGAGCGCCGCTAGTTCTCGCGCCGTACGCCCCAGCGATCGAGCCCCGCTCGACCGCTGGGGCGTTTCGCATTTTCGTAGTGTTAGAGTGTTGCGGGTGACTAACCCAAGCGAGAAGCAGGAAACCCCCTGGTACGTCGAGATTCCGGTGGTCATCCTCCTCACCCTGGCCATCATGTTCGTGCTCCAGACGTTCATCGGCCGCCTCTACGTGATTCCGTCGGCGTCGATGGAGCCCACGCTGCACGGCGAGAACGGCTCGGGCGACCGCATCTTCGTGGAGAAGGTGAGCTACTACTTCTCCGACCCGGAGCCGGGCGACGTTGTGGTGTTTAAGGGCACCGATTCCTGGAACACCGGCTTTAGCTCCAACCGCTCTGACAACACGTTCGTGCGCGGCATGCAGGAGGTCGGCTCCTGGGTGGGGTTGGTGCCCAAGGACGAGAACACGCTGGTGAAGCGCATTGTGGCGACTGGCGGGCAGACCGTTTCCTGCCAGGAGGGGGACCCGGCGGTGATGGTGGACGGAAAACCCATTGACCAGTCCTACGTGCTGCAGCCGAACTTCTACCCGGTGGACCCGGCCACGGGCTCGGACGCGTGCGGCGGCAAGTACTTCGGCCCCGTGACCGTGCCGGAGGGCAACTACTTCATGATGGGCGACAACCGCACCAACTCCGCGGACTCCCGCTACCACATGGGCGACGAGTACCAGGGCACGATCCCGCGCGAGAACCTCCGCGGCAAGGTCGAGGCCGTGGTCTTCCCGCTCGGCCGCGCGGGCGGTGTCGCCGACCCGAACATCCAGCGCTAGCGCGGTGCGCCGCCTAAAGCAGCTGCGCACCTACGAGGTGGCGCTGGATAAGGCCGGCCTCGGGCCGGTGGCGGGCGTGGACGAGGCGGGCCGCGGCGCCTGCTTCGGCCCGCTCACCGTCGCCGCCTGCATCCTGCCGACGCGCCCGCTCGCCGCGCTCGAGGGCCTGACCGACTCGAAGAGGCTCACCGCGCGCAAGCGGGCATTGCTTTTCGACGCCATCTGCGACCACGCCCTCGCCCACGCCATCATCCACATCCCGGCAGCCGACATCGACCGCCGGGGCGTGCAGGCCGCCAACCTCGACGGGGCCCGGGCCGCCGTGGCCCAGCTCGCGCCGCACCCCGGATACGTGCTCATGGACGGCTTCCGCATCCCCGGCCTCCCCGTGCCGCAGCTGCCGGTGGTGGGTGGCGACTACTCGGCGCGCTGCATCGCCGCGGCCAGTGTACTGGCCAAGGTGAGCCGCGACCGGCTGATCACCGAGATGGCCGAGCGCTACCCGCTCTACGGTCTGGAGGGGCACAAGGGCTACTCCACCCGCGCCCACATGGACGCGGTGCGCCGCCACGGTCCCAGCGCCGAGCACCGTTATAGTTATGCAAACGTCCAAGCGGCGGCCAAGGTCTACGCGGAGAATGCACTGAAATGCACGGAGGGATGACGGCGGATGAGCGCTGAGGAGCTGGAGAACTACGAGGCCGAGGTCGAACTCTCCCTCTACCGCGAGTACCGCGACGTGGCCAGCCAGTTCTCCTACGTGGTGGAGACGGACCGGAGGTTCTACCTGGCCAACGCCGTGGAGCTGATCCCGCACACCGACGGCAAGGACGTCTACTACGAGGTCCGCATGTCCGACTGCTGGGTGTGGGACATGTACCGCGCCGTGCGGTTTGTGCGCTACGTTCGCGTGATCACGTACAAGGACGTCAACATCGAGGAGCTGGACAAGCCCGAGATCGCCTTCCCCGAGCGTTAAAACTTTTTTACGGAAATTTCGGCTGCGAGGGAACCGGACGGCCCAAACGTCAGTCTAAGTGAGTACAGCAGTTTCACTGCCCGCCATGTGCCCACCGACCTGACAAGGGGGAACCGCCGTGTCCAGCCGGCCTATCGCCACCGTCCCACGCCACCCGATTAGCCGCACCGCCAGGGGTGATACCAGCGGCCCGCCACCGCACCCCGAAAGTGAGTTCGCGGATCAGTACGCCCTCGGGCGCGCCGGCGAGGGGGCCGCGGTGTGCTGGTACGAAGAGGACGGCTACACCTACCTCGCCTCGCGTGTTCGCTGCCGCGCGGGCGAGCTCGATGCGGTCATGCTCGCCCCCGACGGAACCGTAGTGTTCGTCGAAGTCAAAACGCGCCGCGGCGGCCAGTACGGCGGCGCGGAGGCGGTGGGGGCGAAGAAGCTCGCAACCATGCGGCGCTGCGCCGCGGAGTGGCTCGAACGCCGTCCGGAGCAGGGCTACGCGCCCGTACGCTTCGACGTCTGCGAGCTGATCTTCGACGCAGGCGGGTTTCGCGCCCGCCGGTACGAAGGGGTGGAAGATGGCGCTTGCTAGCACCCACACGGCAACCGTGGAAGGTGTTGCCGCCCACATGGTCACTGTGGAGGCCAACGTGGGGCCCGGGCTGCCGGGCATGCACATCGTGGGCCTGGGAGACGCCGCGGTGAAGGAGTCGCGCGATCGCATCCGCACCGCCCTGGCCAACACCGCCATGCCGTGGCCGCGCACGAAGATCATGGTTTCGCTCTCACCCGCCCACCTGCCCAAGGCCGGCTCCCACTTCGACCTGCCCATCGCGTTGACGGTGGTGGGCAGCCTGGATCCCCGGGCGCAGGCAAGGCTTAAGCGGACCATGTTCATGGGCGAGCTCGCCCTTGACGGCACGTTGCGCCGCGTGGAAGGAATCCTGCCCATGCTGCTGCGATCCCGCGCGCCCGGGGGCGACGATGGCCCGGACACCGTTGTGGTGCCGCGGGCGAACGCGGCCGAGGCGGCGCTGCTCGGCCGCGGCGACATCTTGGTGGCGGGCACACTCCCTGAGGTGTGGCGGTGGGTGGTGGGGGAGGGCCACCTCGACCCGGCCCCGGCCGCTTCGCGCGGCGGCGCCCCGGCGGGCGCGGCGCCGGATTTCGCGGACATCGCCGGCCAGTTGCTCGAGCGCGACGCGATGGAGATCGCCGCCGCCGGCGGCCACCACGTGATGATGGTGGGCCCGCCCGGCTCGGGCAAGTCCATGCTGGCGGAGCGCCTGCCCGGCATCCTGCCCGAGATGAGCGTGGGCGAGCAGATCGAGACCACCGCCTTGCATTCCGCCGCTGGAATCTCTCGCGGCCACATCGTCGCGCACCGCCCCTTCATCGCTCCGCATCCCTCCCTGACCCGGGTCGAGCTCATCGGCGGGGGATCCGGGGTGCCGCAGCCGGGTGCGGTGAGCCAGGCCCACAACGGCGTGCTCTTTCTCGACGAGGCCTCCGAGATCGCGGCCGGCGTGCTCGATTCCCTGCGCATTCCACTCGAGACGGGCCGCGTGGTGCATCGGCGCAGCCGGCGCGAGGTGATCTACCCGGCGCACTTCCAGCTGATTCTGGCCGCTAACCCCTGTCCGTGCGGGAGCGCGGGCGAGCGCTGCTCCTGCCAGCCCGGACAGCGGGCGCGGCATTTGGCCAACATCTCCGGGCCGCTGCGAGACCGGATGGACATCTTCATCCCCACCACGGCGCAATCCGCCGTGGTCAGCCCCCGGGGCTCGGAATCCTCCGCCGAGATCGCCCAGCGGGTCGCGGCGGCGCGCGACCGGGCCCAACACCGCTGGGCGCGCGCCGGGGTCTCCGCAGCGGTCAATGCGCGGGTGAGCTCCACCGTGCTGCGCCGGGACTTCCCGCCGGATGAGGAGACCGTGATCACGCTGCAGGGGTTGCTCAAAGACGGGGAGCTCACGCAGCGCGGGGTGGATAAGGTGCTCAAGCTGGCCTGGACGGTGGCGGACCTCGCGGGGGAGGACCAGCCGCGCATCGACCACCTGGACCGGGCGCTGGCCCTGCGCGCCTCCCACATGGTGGGTGCGGGAGCGGGGGCGGTGGCATGAGCAGCATCGAATCCTGGGCATACTTGAGCCGGGCAATCGAGGGGCCATCCGTGCACCTCCAGGCGCTGCTTCGTGCCGGGCGGGACGCCGACGAGATCGCCCACGGAGTGCGAACCCGGGCGAGCTGGCTCGGCGGGCTGACCAGGCAGACGGAGGCCCGCTACGCCACCAACCGGGCGGTAGCTGACCTCGAAGAAGCGCAGAAACACGGCTACACTCTGCTCACCCCGGACAGCGCCGGCTGGCCCACCGCGGCGCTGCAGACGAGCTTCGGCGCCTTGGAATCCATCAGCACGGACGCCGAGTGCCCGCCGCACGCGCTGTGGGTGAGGGGCAGCCGCGACCTGCCGGGTCTCTTCGAACGATCCGTGGGCGTGGTGGGCACGCGTGCCGCAACCGCCTACGGGCACCAGGCCACCGCGAACTTGGTGGACGGGCTCGGCGGACACCGCTATACCGTTATCTCGGGCGGGGCAATGGGCATCGACACGGTGGCGCACGACGCCGCGCTCGCCGCCTCCACCCCCACGGTGGCGATCGCCGCCTGCGGCGCCGGGGTGAGCTACCCACGGCGCAACGAGCGCCTCTTCGAACGCATTGCCCAGCAGGGCGGCTCGCTGGTGACGGAGTATCCGCCCGGCGTCACCCCCGACCGCCACCGGTTCCTCACCCGCAACCGGCTCATCGCAGCGTTCTCCACCGGAACCCTGATCGTGGAGGCGGCGTTTCGCTCGGGTGCGCTCAACACCCTGAAGTGGGCGAACGCCTTCGGGCGGCAGACCATGTCCGTGCCCGGGCCGATCACCAGCCCCGAATCACTGGGCACCAACCTGGCCATTGTCAACCGCCAGGCCACCATGGTGCTCAGCGCCGACCACATCCACGAGCTGCTGAGCAAGGTTGGTCACGTGGACGCTCAGCTGGCGCTCGAGTTCGAGCACGCGCCCACCCCGTTGCAGCAGCTGTCCCACAACGAGCTGCGGGTCTACGACTCCCTGCCGCCGGTTGGCGAGGGTGGCCGGGAGGCGGAGCGGGTGGCGGAAGTGGCCGGCATGAGCGTCGGCCTCACCGTCCACCTCCTGCTCGACCTGCAGAAGCGCAACCTAGTGCAGCGGGAGGGGCGGCAGTGGAAGCGCACTGTCGAGCGGGCTGGGGAGAAAGCAGAGGCGCAACTATAGTGGTGTGGCGTGAGTGGCGCGCAAACCCAGGTGCAGACTGCGGCGGATGACTTCGCCGAGTACGCCCTCCTTGTGCTCGGCCGCTCCGAGCACACCGTCCGCGGCTACCGGTCCGACCTCGCGCAGCTCGCGGGTTTCGCGGACACCTTCGCCGATTTCACTCTGGACCAGCTGCGCGCGTGGCTTGCTCGGGCAGTGCGGGAGGGCAAGGCCAGGTCCACGCTCGCGAGGCGCACGGCGGCGGCGCGCGCGTTTTCCACCTGGGCGTACAAGCAGGGGTACCTCGCGGAGGACGTCGCCGCCCGCCTGGTCACCCCGAAGGTGAACCGGCCTCTGCCGTCGGTGCTGCGACCTGACACCGCGGAGGCGGTGGTGGCCGAGCGGGCGGCGGAGCATGCGGAGGAGCACGAAGAGGTGGGTCCGGCCGCGCCGGAGGCGCTGCGCGACCTGGCCATGCTAGAGCTGCTCTACGCCACCGGTATGCGCGTCGGCGAGCTCACGGGCCTCGACGTAGCGGACGTGGACCTCTCCCGCGGGCTAGCCAAGGTGACGGGTAAGGGGGACAAGCAGCGCGTCGTACCCTTCGGCGCCCCCGCGGCCGCCGCTGTGGGTGAGTGGCTGGAGGCCGGTCGCCCGCAACTAGTTGGGAACGCGGGCGGGGCGGAAGGGCCGGGCGGGGCACTATTCGTGGGCAGCCGCGGCAAGCGTATCGACCAGCGGCAGGTGCGGCGCGTGGTGGAGCGCGCGGCCCAGGCGGCCGGCGCCGCCGGTGTGAGCCCCCACTCGCTGCGCCACTCCGCGGCCACCCACCTCCTCGAGGGCGGCGCCGACCTGCGAGTGGTGCAGGAACTGCTGGGCCACTCCAGCATGCAGACCACGCAGATCTACACGCACGTCTCCGCGCAGCGTCTCAAGGCCGTGTACGACCAGGCGCATCCGCGGGCGTAGTCGCGCCCTCCAGCGGTTTCAACCGGATCCGCGGCGGCGCGAGCAAGGTCAGCGGGTCAATGTAGGCGTCCGGCCCGGTGCGCGCGCCCCAGTGCAGCCCATCGTGGTCGCCGGCGCGGAACGCGCCCGCGCGCGCCAGCGTGCCGATCGGTTCGCCCTCGCCGACGGCCGCGCCCACCTGGACTGACGCATGCACCGGCTGGTAGGTGGTGCGCAGGCCCCCGGGGTGGTCGATGGAAACCACGGGCGTGCCCGCCACGGTGCCCGCGAACGCGACGGTGCCGGCGCCCGCCGCGAGCACCGCGTCGCCTGGGCGCAGCGCCAAGTCCACGCCGCGATGGCCCGGCTGCCAGTTGTGTTCGGGAATGTCGGCGCGCCGGGTCACGCGAGTGGGGTGGGCGGAGCCCGTGGAGGGGTCCACCCAGGCGGCCGCGGCCGGAGCGAGGGTGACGGAGACGGCGACGGCGACGGTGGCGGCAAGGGCGCAGGCAAGGGCACGGAAAGGCCGTGGAGGGGTCCACCCAGGCGGCCGCGGCCGGAGCGAGGGTGACGGAGACGGCGACGGCGACGGTGGCGGTGATGGCTCTGGGGAGCGTCGACAAGCGGTGCACATGTGCTACTGAAGCCGCTCGAACGCCGCTTGCCAAGGGGCGGCGCGCCGGGCTGTGGATAACGGCGGGGTGCGACGCGGAGTGGGGGAGAAGTTATCCACAACGCTGCAGTTCAATTAGGTTTTTTCGCCCCCGGTGGGTATTGTTATCCCGGCAGTCTGCGAAGACTGACTACGCGCGCCGGAAAAGGCCAGCTCAGCAACGGTCCCTCGGAAGGGGTGCAGGGCGGGCCCGGTGCCAGGGCGAGGGATAAAAACCCGCGCACAAGACCAGAAAAACCGAACTACTTTTTCTCCAAAGGAGACATTCCCATGGCAGTCGTAACCATGCGCGAACTCCTCGACGCCGGTGTGCACTTCGGCCACCAGACGCGTCGTTGGAACCCGAAGATGCGTCGCTTCATCTTCACCGACCGCAACGGCATCTACATCATCGACCTGCAGCAGACGCTGACCTACATCGACGAGGCGTACGAGTTTGTCAAGGAGACCGTTGCCCACGGTGGCACGATCCTCTTCGTCGGCACCAAGAAGCAGGCGCAGGAGCCGATCCAGGAAGAGGCTGAGCGCGTCGGCATGCCGTACGTGACCCACCGCTGGCTGGGCGGCATGCTCACCAACTTCCAGACCGTGTCCAAGCGAATCGCCCGCATGAAGGAACTGCAGGCGATGGACGCGGCCGAGGACGGCTACGCCGGCCGCGGCAAGAAGGAAGTGCTCATGCTCACCCGCGAGCGCGTGAAGCTCGAGCGCGTCCTCGGCGGTATCGCCGACATGACCAAGGCGCCGTCCGCGCTGTGGATCGTGGACACCAACAAGGAGCACATCGCCATCTCTGAGGCGAAGAAGCTCCGCATCCCGGTCGTGGCCATCCTGGACACCAACTGCGACCCGGACGAGGTCGACTTCCCGATCCCGGGTAACGACGACGCGATCCGCTCCGTGAAGCTGCTCACCCACATCGTGGGCGAGGCCGTGATCGAGGGCAAGCAGCAGCGCGAGGAGCGCCAGCTGGCCGCCGCACGCGACGCAGCGGGCGACAACGACGCGAAGCGCCAGGCCGAGGCAGCCGAGGCCGCCGCGCAGGCAGCAGCGTCCGAGGACGTCTCCGCCGCCGACGCTGCCGCTGCCGCAGCCGCCGCCGAGGCAGCCGCACCGCAGGAGGTCGCCCCGGTTGAGCAGCCGCACGCTGTGCGCGCCGCCCAGCAGGCCGAGGCAGCTAACGAGACCGGCAAGGTCGACGAGGGCATCCAGATCTCCGGCACCGAGTCCGCCACCCAGGCGTAGCGCCCCGGAGACGCGAAAACCCCGCGCTTTTCAAGCAAAGGCGCGGGGTTTCGGTGTGCCCGGCCCCCTCGCTGCCAAGCGGCGGGGCTTCCGCTAATCTTTGTAACGTTAAACACCATCCATACTGAGGAGGTATCGCCCCGATGGCGAATTACACTGCTGCAGACGTCAAGAAGCTGCGTGAGACCACCGGTTCCGGCATGCTCGACTGCAAGAAGGCGCTGGAGGAGACCGGCGGCGACTTCGAGAAGGCCGTTGAGGTCCTGCGCATCAAGGGCGCGAAGGACGTGGGCAAGCGCGCGGAGCGCAACGCGCTCGAAGGGCTCGTGGCCGTGTCCGGCAACACCATCGTTGAGATCAACTCCGAGACGGACTTTGTGGCGAAGAACCAGGAGTTCAAGGACCTCGCCGACGAGATCGCCAAGGCCGCTGCCGCAGCCGGCGCGAACTCCCCGGAGGAGCTCGCCAACGCAGACGTTAACGGCGAGTCCGCGCACGACGTGCTGGAGCGCCTCTCCGCCAAGATCGGCGAGAAGCTCGAGCTGCGTCGCGCCGCGACCCTGACCGGCGACAACGTTGAGGTCTACCTTCACCAGAAGGCCGCGGATCTGCCGCCGGCCGTCGGCGTGCTGGTTGCTTACACCGGTGACGACGCCGAGGCGGCGCACCAGGTTGCGCTGCAGATCGCCGCGATGAAGGCCCGCTACCTCAACCAGGAGGCTGTGCCGGCCGATGTCATCGAGAAGGAGCGCGCGGTCCAGGAGGAGATCACCCGCAACGAGGGCAAGCCGGAGGCAGCCATCGCCAAGATCGTCGAGGGCCGCATGGGCGGCTTCTTCAAGGACGTCGTCCTGCTCGACCAGCCGTCGCTCGCGGACTCCAAGAAGACCGTGAAGCAGTACGCCGACGAGCACGGCATCGAGATCACCGACTTCGTGCGCTACGAGGTTGGCCAGGCCTAGGGCTTCGGCGGCTCCCGCTTGAGGGAGCGTCGATAAGCACTCAGCTCCAAATCCCGGAGCTGGGTGCTTTTCTCGTCCGCGGGGCGTTCCGGGCTAAGATCGAGCCGGATTACACACCGGACACGATGAAGGAGCGTCACACAGTGACTGACCTCAACCCCCAGCGCGGCGGATTCAAGCGGGTAATGCTGAAGTTGGGGGGTGAGATGTTCGGCGGCGGCAATGTTGGCATCGACCCGGACGTGGTCGAGTCGGTGGCCTCGCAGATCGCCGAGGTGGCGCAGGGCGGCACCGAGATCTGCGTGGTGATCGGCGGCGGCAACTTTTTCCGCGGTGCCCAGCTGCAGCAGCGCGGCATGGACCGCTCCCGCTCCGACTACATGGGCATGCTCGGCACGGTGATGAACTGCCTGGCGCTGCAGGACTTCCTCCAGCAGAAGGGCGTGGACTGCCGCGTGCAGACCGCCATCAATATGGCGCAGGTGGCTGAGCCGTACCTGCCGCTGCGCGCCGAGCGCCACCTGGAAAAGGGCCGAGTGGTTATCTTCGGTGCTGGCATGGGCATGCCGTACTTTTCCACCGACACCACCGCGGCGCAGCGCGCCCTGGAGATTGGCTGCGACGTGCTGCTGATGGCCAAGGGCGTGGACGGCGTGTACGACTCGGACCCGCGCACCAACCCGGACGCGCAGCTGTTCACTGAAATCACGCCGCGCGAGGTGATCGAGCGCGGCCTGAAGGTGGCCGACGCCACCGCCTTCTCCCTGTGCATGGACAACAACATGCCGATCTTGGTGTTCAACCTGCTCAAGGAGGGCAACATCGCCCGCGCCGTGGCCGGCGAGCAGGTGGGCACGCTGGTGGCCTAAGCCGCCGCCTACACCGCCTACACCGCCTACACCTCCGCGGCCACTGCCTCCGCCTCCGCGGCGAGCGTGAGGAGCTCCGGGCCCGTGAGGGTGAGCGCCCCCAGGTGCACGGGCCCGAGCGCGATGGCGGGCGCGCCCGTCATGTTGAACAGTGAGCACCACGGTGACCACTGCGTTTGCCGCCAGAAGCTTTCCGCGGGGCTGAGCGAGAGGAAGTAGCCCAGTGGCGGCGGGTCGAACGCCAGGGTGGGGGAGAGCAGCGCGTCCACGCCCCAGCGCCGCGCCAGCAGGCCGGGCAACTCGCGGGCGTGGGCAGCGGCCGCTTCCAGCTGTGCGGGCGTCACGCGCTGGCCCTGCGCCTTGCACCACGCCAAGTACTCGCTGTCCAGCGGGTCCACCCGCGCGAACGCGTGTGTGATGCGGTGCGAAAAGTGCGCGAACGTGGCCTCAGCTTCGGGGTATGGGTGGAGCTCGACAACATCGTGGGTGCGGCCGAGGAGAGCCGCAAGCTTGTCAACGTCCCCTCCCCGCCGCCCATCCACCTCCGCCGGCGCCAGCAACCCCTGGGTGAGCACCCCGATGCGCAGCCTGCGCGGCGCGGGTCGCGCCCAGCCGAGCACCTCGAACTGGTCTGCCACCGTGCGGGTGAGGAAGCCGTGCGCGGGCCCGGCGCTGCCCGCGGCCTTGAACCCCACTACCTCGCACGCCGCGGCCGGCACCCTGATGGAGCCGCCGGCATCGGTGCCGTGGGCGGCCCGGGACAGGCCGAGCGCAACCGCCACGGCCGCACCGGCGGAGGACCCGCCCGGGGTTCGGCCGGGGTAGGCGGGGGATTCGAGCACAGGCACGCCGGGGCGCTCCGCGTAACAGGTGGCGCCCAGCTCCGAGGTCAGCGTGAGCGCCGGGATGTCCGCGCCCGCCGCAAGGAGTGCGCGCGTGAGGGGGTCGTCCTTGACCGCCACCCGCGCGCGGGCGGGGTTGCCGTCGGTGGTGGTGAAGCCAGCCACGGCGGTGGAATCCTTCACCGGGATGGCCCAGCCGTTCAGCCGCCCGCCGGGCGCGCCGCGGCGCGGCTCTTCGGGCACGAAACTGAAGGCGGGGTGGTGCATGGCAACAGTGTAGGGCTGGGCCCCGCTGGTAGATTAAAGAGGACGTCTGCGTGAGAAAACGAAGAAGGTAGGGATACACCCATGATCGATGACGTGTTGCTGAACGCCGAGGAGCGCATGACCTCCTCCGTGGACCACACCCGCGAGGAGCTGGTGACCATCCGCACCGGCCGCGCCAACCCGGCCATGTTTAACGGCGTGATGGCGGAGTTTTACGGCGCGCTGACGCCGATTACCCAGATGGCCACCATCTCGGTGCCGGAGCCGTGCATGCTCATTGTGAAGCCGTATGACCAGTCCACCCTTGGCGAGATTGAGAACGCCATCCGTAACTCGGACCTCGGCGTGAACCCCACCGATGACGGCCAGGTTATCCGCGTGACCGTGGATTAAAAAAGTAATCAACGACCCAAGTGGGTGTGGGAAAGATAGACGGAAGCGTCAGATTGTTATACCCAGCCCCCCCTCAACCCAGAAAGCGACGAGCGTGTCCGATCACAGCATGCAGCGAGGCGCGAGCACCCGCGGCCGCCGGCCGTCGCCGCACCCCGCCCCGAAGCTGAAGGCACCGAAGCCGAAGAACAAGGCCGGGCGGGACTTGGGGGCGGCGGTGACCACCGGCGTGATCCTCGGCGCGTTGGTGATCGCGGCGGTGTACGTCGGCCCCATGGCCTGGTACCCGCTGGTGGCCCTTGCCATCGGCCTGGCCATGTGGGAGGTGCTCACCCGCCTACGCGAGGCCGGGTACCAGCAGCCGCGCACCCTGCTGATCATCCTGGGCCAGATCATGGTCTGGGCATCGGCGTTCTACAGTACGGCGGGCCTCGTCGCGGGCTTCGCCATCACGGTGCTGTTCATCATGTTCTGGCGCATGTTCCACCGCGGCCGTCAGGAAACCCCGGAGCACTACTTGCGCGACACGGCGGTGGGCATCTTCGTGCTGACCTGGATCCCGCTGTTCGGCTCCTTCGCCGCGATGATCTCCCTGATCGACGAGGGCGGTGTGCCGGGCTCCCACTTCATCATCGCGTTCATGCTGTGCGTGGTTGCCAGCGATGTGGGCGGGTACGCCGCCGGCGTCATGTTCGGTGCCCATCCGATGGCGCCCGCCGTGAGCCCGAACAAGAGCTGGGAGGGGTTTGCGGGCTCGATGGTCTTCGGTTTGATCACGGGTGTGCTGGTGGTGGTGCTGCTTATCGACGGACCCTGGTGGATGGGCCTCATCCTCGGCGCCGCCCTAGTGGTGTGCGCCACCATGGGGGACCTGGTGGAGAGCCAGTTTAAGCGCGAGCTGGGGATCAAGGACATGTCCAACTTGCTACCGGGCCACGGCGGGCTGATGGACCGCCTGGACGGGATGCTGCCCGCGGCGTGCGCCACCTACATCCTGCTCAACGCCGCGGCGCTGATGAACCCGATCTAGTCCGAGCGCGTTCGCAGATTGGTCACGCACGCCCGCAACGTGCAACAATGGGCGCACTATGAGCGAAATCCCCACCATCCAGCTGCTGGCGCCCAAGCGAGGCATGCCGCCGAAGCACTTCGCCGACCTGACCAAGCAGGAGCGGGTCGAGGCGATCACCGAGCTGGGTCTGCCCAAGTTCCGCGCGGACCAGATCGCGCGCCACTACTACGGCAAGTTTGAGGCGGATCCACTGACCATGACGGATCTGCCCGAGCAGCAGCGCCAGCTGGTCAAGGACGCGCTGTTTCCCACCCTGCTCACCCCGGTGCGCACGATCGAGACCGACAACGGGGACACCACCAAGACGCTCTGGCGCCTGCACGACGGCATCTTGTTGGAGTCGGTGCTCATGCGCTACCCGGATCGCGCAACCCTGTGCATCTCCTCCCAGGCCGGTTGCGGCATGGCCTGCCCCTTCTGCGCCACCGGCCAGGGCGGGCTGGACCGCAACCTGTCTACCGCGGAGATCGTGGACCAAGTGCGCGCGGCTGCCGCGATGATGGAGGCCGAGGGCTCGCGCTTGTCCAACGTGGTGTTCATGGGCATGGGCGAGCCGCTGGCCAACTACAACCGCGTGGTCTCGGCGGTGCGCCAGATCACCCAGCCGGCCCCGGACGGCTTCGGCATCTCGCAGCGCAACGTCACCGTCTCCACGGTGGGCCTCGCCCCGCAGATCCGCCGCCTGGCGGACGAGGGCCTGTCCTGCACCCTCGCGGTGTCCCTGCACACCCCGGACGACGAGCTGCGCGACGAGCTGGTGCCGATGAACAACCGCTACTCGGTGGCCGAGGTGCTCGACGCGGCGCGGTACTACGCCGACCAGACGGGCCGCCGCGTGTCCATCGAGTACGCGCTGATCCGAGACATCAACGACCACGACTTCCGCGCCGACATGCTGGGCCAGAAGCTCCACCGCGCGCTCGGCCCCAAGGTGCACGTGAACTTGATCCCGCTCAACCCCACGCCGGGCTCGAAGTGGGATGCCTCGCCGCGCAAGCGCCAGGACGAGTTCGTCCGTCGCGTCATCGCACAGGGCGTGACCTGCACGGTCCGCGACACCAAGGGCCAGGAGATCGCGGCCGCCTGCGGCCAGCTCGCGGCGGAGGAGAAGGCCGGCTAGGGGCCTTTTGCTTTTCGACGCACACGAGGGCCCGGCCGCATCCCCGCGGCCGGGCCCTCGTGATTTCCTAGTGGCGCGCTAGGCGCGGGTGTTGCCCTCGCGCACAACCTCCACAACCTCCACCGGGCGGGTGACGGTGCGGGTGGTCGTCTCGGTGGCCACGGCGTGGCGCGGCGCGTTCAGGTGTGCGACGCGGGCCGGGTCAATGTTCAGGGCGCGCAGCTGGCGCTCGTCCAGGTTCTCGTACGCGCCGGAGAGCGTCTTCTGGTCGTACGCCCAATCCCGCTCCTGGTAGCCCTGCGGCTTGTTGTGGGCGGTCACCGTGCGGGCCTGGTTCAGCTTCGGCTGGGTGGCGTGGATGATCAGGCCGAGGGCGATGAGGACCGCGAGGGTGATCAGCCAGATGGTCTCCACGTGGCCGTGGTGGTTGCCGAAGTTGTAGGCGATGAGCACCAGCACGGACACCCAGCCGGCGGTCTGCACGGCGCCGCGGCCCATTTCGCTCCAGCCGAAGCGGGCCGAGGGGACATCCGCCTCGGACACGCCGTTGTACACCTGCGGAGCCTTCTCGTTCGCGTGGTGGGCCACTGCCATTCTCCTTCAATCGGGCTTCAATCGGGCATCAGAATTGCCACCATTGTCTCACACCCACCCAACCCGGTGCGAGTGAATACCCCCAAACCTCCGAAAGTTTTACCGCGGGCCCGTGCAACAATGAGCGCTGTGACGACAATCCTGATTCTCGGTTCCACGGGCTCCATCGGTACGCAGGCGCTTGAGGTCATCCGCGCCAACCGCGGGGCGTTCACCGTCGCCGGCATCGCTGCGGCGGGCAGGGATCCGCCCGTCTCTTATACCCCTCTGACGCTGCCCACGAACTTACGCGGACACAGCCTGTGCGAGGGCGGTCTAGTGTAAATCGTGCACAAACAAACAATACAGACAAAATGCCAGGGGAAACAGAGTAGGAAATACAGACAATCTCACCAGCGCGTTGAGCACCACGTCCGCGGGTTGCGCGCCAGCTCATCGGCGCGCAACCCGCGGACGTGGTGCTCAACGCGCTGGTGGGGGCGGCGGGCCTGAGCTCCACCATGGCTGCCCTGCAGACGGGCGCGCGCCTCGCGCTGGCCAACAAGGAATCACTTGTGGCCGGCGGCCGGCTGGTGCTCGACGCGGCCGCCGAGGGGCAGCTGGTGCCAGTGGATTCCGAGCACTCCGCCATGGCGCAGTGCCTGCGCGCGGGCCGCGCGGGTGAGGTGGCGCGCTACGTGCTCACCGCCTCCGGCGGGCCGTTCCGGGGCTGGTCGCGCGAGCAGATGATGGACGTGACACCCGAGCAGGCGGTCAAGCACCCCACGTGGTCCATGGGCACCATGAACACCATCAACTCGGCCACACTGGTGAACAAGGGCCTGGAGCTGATCGAGGCGAGCCTGCTGTTCGGCGTGGATCCGGACCTGATCGACGTGACGGTCCACCCGCAGTCCATCGTCCACTCGGCAGTGACGTTCACCGACGGCGCGACCATCGCCCAGGCGTCTCCGCCGTCGATGAAGATGCCCATCGCCCACGCGCTGGCCTGGCCGGGCCGCGTCGCCGGAGCCCAGCCGGCGCTCGACTTCGCGCAGGCGCACACCTGGACCTTCGAGCCGCTGGATGCCGAGGCGTTTCCTGCGGTCGAGCTGGCCCGCCGGGCGGCGAAGCTGGGGGACCCGTACCCCGCCATCTACAACGCCGCCAACGAGGTGGCGGTGGATGCCTACTTCGCGGGCCGGATCAGGTTCCCCCACATCGTGGACGTGATTGGGGAGGTGCTCGAGGGGGCCGGCGGGTACGCGCGGGTGCCTGTCTCTTTTAAACATCTGACGCCGCCGACGAACCTACGGGGGGGGATGCCGCGGGTGGCCGGAGTGTGCAAGATAAATAGTAGACGTCACAGAATAGAAGCTCAGGAGTGGTATGGAAGAGACATCATTGCTGTCGGTAGTGATTGGGGAGGTGCTCGAGGGGGCCGGCGGGTACGCGCGGGTGCCGGGGGATGTTGGCGAGGTAGGGGGCGTCGACAAGCATGCGCGGGACGCGGCGAGCGCGGCGATTGGCCGGCGAGAGGCCCGGTAGGGATGGGCGCAAACGGCATCCTCGGCATCATCGTCTTCGCGCTCGGCATCGCGGTGTCGGTGGCGTTGCACGAGGCGGGGCACATGGTCACCGCGCGCGCCTTCGGCATGCGCGTGCGGCGCTACTTCATCGGCTTCGGGCCGAAAGTGTGGTCCACCACCCGCGGCGGCACCGAGTACGGCGTGGCCGCGCTCCCGCTCGGCGGGTTCTGCGAAATCGCCGGCATGACGGCCATGGACGAGGTAACGCCCGAGGAAGCGCCGCACGCGATGGTGAACAAGCCGGCGTGGCAGCGCATCGGGGTGATGGCCGGCGGCATCGCCATGAACCTGCTCATCGGTGTGGTGCTGATCTACCTGGTGGCAGTGTGTTCCGGCATCCCCAACCCGGACGCGGACCGCACCCCGCGCGTGGGCGAGCTGAGCTGCACCTCCGACCAGGTTGACGAGCGCACCCTGGCCGATTGCTCCGGCCCGGGCCCCGCGGAGCGCGCCGGGCTGCGCAGCGGCGACGAGCTGGTAGCGGTGGACGGGCAGCCGGTGGAGTCCTTCATCCAGCTGCGCGATTACGTTCTGGCCCGGCCCGGGGAGACCGTGGAGATCACCATCGAGCGCGCCGGCGACACGCAGACGCTGCCCGTGCGCGTGGACGCGGTGACGCGCCTCGACCCCGAGACGGGCGAGGCGCTCGAGGCAGGCGCCATCGGTATGGGCGCGCAGCCCGTCAAGGACGCGGTGAAGCAATACGGACCCGCCGCGGCGGTGCCGGCCACGCTCAAGCTCAGCGGACAGATGCTCAGCTCCACGGTGGACGGCATCATCGCGTTCCCCGCCTCGATTCCCGGGGTGGTGGCGTCCGTGTTCGGCGCGGAGCGCGATGTCGAGGGCCCGGTGAGCATCATCGGCGCCTCGCGCGCCGGCGGCGAGCTGGTGGAGCGAAGCGCATGGAGCGTGTTCTGGATGCTTCTGGCCAGCCTGAACTTCTTCCTCGCACTGTTCAACCTGATCCCGCTGCCGCCGCTGGATGGCGGGCACATCGCGGTGATCATCTACGAGAAGGTGCGGGACTTCCTCCGCCGCCTGCGGGGCCTGCCGCCGGGTGCGCCGGCGGACTACACCAAGCTGATGCCGCTGACCTACTTCATGGCGTCCCTGCTGCTGCTCGTCGGCGTCATTGTCATGCTTGCGGACGTAATTAACCCGGTCAGGCTGTTTGGGTAGCGGTGCTAACATCGGTCACCATGAATCTCCCCATCGGTCTAGGTATCCCCGAGGGCCCGCCGCCCACCCTGGCGCCGCGCCGCAAAACCCGCCAGCTGATGGTCGGCGGCGTGGGCGTGGGGTCGGACCACCCGATCACCGTGCAGTCCATGACCACCACGAAGACGCACGATATTAACGCCACCCTGCAGCAGATCGCGCAGCTGGCCACCGCGGGCTGCGACATCGTGCGTGTGGCCTGCCCCAAGACCGTGGACGCGGAGGCGCTGCCGGCCATCGCCGCGAAGTCCCCGATCCCGGTGATCGCGGACATCCACTTCCAGCCCAAGTACATTTTTGCCGCCATCGATGCCGGGTGCGCCGCCGTGCGCGTGAACCCGGGCAACATCAAGGAGTTCGACGGGCGCGTGAAGGAGGTGGCCAAGGCCGCGGGGGACGCGGGCATCCCCATCCGCATCGGCGTCAACGGCGGCTCGCTGGATAAGCGCCTGCTAGAGAAGTACGGCAAGGCCACCCCGGAGGCACTGGTTGAATCCGCCATCTACGAGGCCGGGCTGTTTGAGGAGCACGGTTACGGGGACATCGCGATCTCTGTGAAGCACTCGGACCCGGTGCTCATGGTGGAGGCCTACCGCCAGCTGGCGGCCAAGACGGACTACCCGCTGCACCTCGGTGTGACCGAGGCCGGCCCGAAGTTCATGGGCACCATCAAGTCCTCCGTGGCCTTCGGCGCGCTGCTGGCCGAGGGCATCGGCGACACGATCCGAGTGTCGCTGTCCGCCGACCCGGTGGAGGAGATCAAGGTGGGCGACCAGATTTTGCAGTCGCTCAACCTGCGCCCCCGCAAGCTGGAGATTGTCTCCTGCCCGTCCTGCGGCCGCGCGCAGGTGGACGTGTACAAGCTGGCCGAGGAGGTCACGGCCGGCCTGGACGGGATGGAGTTCCCGCTGCGCGTGGCCGTGATGGGCTGCGTGGTCAACGGCCCAGGCGAGGCGCGCGACGCCGACTTGGGCGTGGCCTCCGGCAACGGCAAGGGCCAGATCTTTGTCAAGGGTGAGGTGGTTGAAACCGTGCCCGAGTCCAAGATTGTGGAGACCCTCATCGCCCACGCCAACCGCATTGCGGAGGAGGAGGGCCTGGAGCAGGTTGCAGGCGCGAAGGCGGAGGTCAAGGTTACCCGCTAGACGCGCCGGGACACCCGCTGAGCAGCGCCGGACGCCCCTCCAGCGCTGCTACATTTTTGCCATGCGCCGTCTCCTCGCGCTGCTGGCCAGCGCGCTCATGCTCGCCGCCGGGCTCACCGGCTGCACCCCGCGCCCCAACTCGGCGGAGCCCACGGCGGCGGCGTTCCTGGACGCGATCTCCTCCAGGCAGTTCGGGGAGCTTGCATCGCTTGTCGACGATCCCTCGCAGGCCGAGTCCTCCACCCAGACCACGTGGGACGGCCTGCAGGCGGAGGCGCTGGAGGCGGAAATCACCAACGTCACTCAGACCGACAACATCGCCACCGCCACCTACACCATGCGCTGGCACTTGCCGCGCGAGCGCGACTTCACCTACGAGGACCACATGACGCTCACCCAGGCGGGCGACGAGTGGACCGTGCGCTGGCAGCCCTCGGTGCTGCACCCGAAGCTGGGTGCCAACCAGCACCTGGAGCTGCGCGCCATCGCGGCGAAGGAGGCCAGCGTGGTCTCCTCCGACGGCGTGGAACTGCTGCGCCCCGGCGTGGCCTACCGCGTGCTGGTGGAGCCCGGCACCATGCGCTCCGCGCCCGAGACCGCACAGCGAGTGGCCGCGGCGTTGGCAGCCGCGCACGAGCAGGACCCCACCTCCCCGCAGGTGGACGCCGGCGCGCTCACCCCGCAGCTCGCCTCGGCCGCGTCCACGTACTCGGTGGCGGTGGTGCCGGCCTCGGTGAAAGAGACGGTGGAGCGGGCCCTGGGCGGCGACCCTGCGGTGCGGCTGAACGAGGAGGCCGCCATGGTGAACCAGGACCCCACCTTTGCGCCCGACATCATGGCGCGCATCGGCCAGCTGGTCAGCGACGATCTCGAGGGCGAGGCCGGCTGGAGCGTGTCCGTGGTCAACGAGAACGGCGCGGAGTACGAGCAGGTGCAACGCGAGGACCCCGCACCCGCGCCGGCCGTGGGCGTGAGCCTGGACCACGCGGTGCAGGAGGCGGCGGAGAAGGCGCTGGAGCCGGTTGCGGGCCAGCAGGCCATGATCGTGGCCATCCGACCCTCCACAGGTGGGGTGCTGGCGGTGGCGCAAACCCCGGCTGCGGATAAGCAGGGCAACCTGGCCACCATGGGCCAGTACCCGCCGGGCTCCACGTTCAAGATCATCACCTCCGCGGCCGGGTTGCAGCGCCAAGGCCTGAGCCCCGCGAGCATCGTCCCGTGCCCGGGCACCATGGACATTTACGGGCGCGTCGTGACCAACTACGCCGGCTTCTCCCTCGGCAGCGTGCCGCTGGAGACGGCGTTCGCCCGGTCGTGCAACACCACCTTCGCCGACATCTCCACCAAGCTGGCCCCGGGCGAGCTCAAGGCAGTGGGCAAGCAGTTCGGCCTGGGTGTGGATTTGACCATCCCGGGCCTGGACACCATCACCGGCTCCATCCCGGAGGGCGAAACCCCGTTGGAGCGCACGGAGGCGGGCTACGGCCAAGGCGCGGACCTGGCCAGCCCGTTCGGCATGGCGCTGGTGGCGGCCACGGCGGCGCGCGGCTCCATGCCGGTGCCGTTCGTGCTCGCCGGCCACGACACGCAGGTGGGAGAGAAGGTGGCCGCGCCGAGCCCGCAGGCCGTGGAGCAGCTGCGGGAGATGATGGCGGCGGTGACGGCACCCGGCGGCACGGCGGCGGGAATGAGCGCGCAGGGCGACATCCGCGGCAAGACGGGCGAGGCGGAGATTAACGGCGGCTCCCACGCCTGGTTCACGGGCTACCGTGCGGACGACGACATCGCCTTTGCCACCCTGGTGGTGCTCGGTGGCGGGTCGGAGGCGGCCGTGGCGATCACCAACGCCATGCTCGCTCATTTGGATGGGGCGGGGCAGGGGTAGCGTCGACAAGCAAAAGCCCCTCGGGGCGGGGGACTACGATGGCACCCATGAATACCCGCGGAAAACTGACCCCAGGAACGCCAACCCCCATCCGGAAGGTACCCGAGCACATCGAGCGCCCCGAGTACGTGTGGAAGGACGAGGTGCAGGAGGGCGTGGGCGAGCCGTTCGTGCAGACGCCGGAGACCATCGAGGCGATGCGCGAGGCGAGCAAGATCGCCGCGAACGCGCTCGCAACCGTTGGTAACGCGGTGAAGCCGGGGGTGACCACGGATGAGCTGGACGGCATTGTGCACGAGTACCTGCTGGACCACGGCGCGTATCCATCCACGCTGGGCTACCGCGGCTACACCAAGTCATCGTGCGTCTCGCTGAATGAGATCGTGTGCCACGGCATCCCGGACACCACCGAGGTACGCGAGGGAGACATTGTGAACATCGACGTAACCGCCTACAAGAACGGCGTGCACGGCGACACCAACGCCACCTTCCTCGCCGGCGAGGTTTCCGAGGAGCACCGCCTGCTGGTGGAGCGCACCTACCAGGCCACGATGCGCGGCATCAAGGCGGCGAAGCCGGGCCGGGAGATCAACGTGATCGGCCGCGTGATCGAGTCCTACGCCAAGCGCTTCGGCTACAACGTGGTCACGGATTTCACGGGACACGGCGTGGGCACCACCTTCCACAACGGGCTGGTGGTGCTGCACTACGATTCCGACGCCTACCGTGACGTACTCGAGCCTGGCATGACCCTGACCATCGAACCGATGATCAACCTCGGCACCCTGGCGTACGACATCTGGGACGACGGCTGGACCGTGCAGAACCGCGACGGCGAATACACCGCGCAGTTCGAGCACACCATCCTGATCACCGAGGACGGCAACGAGATTCTCACCATCCCCGACGCCGACGTGGCCGCCGGCCAGCTCATGCTGGGCGAGTAAGGCAGGCGCGCAAAAAGGCGGCCCGGTTTTCTCCGGGCCGCCTTTTTGGGGTTTAGCGGCCGAGCTGCGGCAGCTGGATCCAGCCGTTGTAGGACGCCCAGTTGACAGCGGCGATGACGCCGCCGACCGCTGCGGCGATGCCGGCGATCAGGGTGCCGTCAACCCACAGGCGAGCCCACTGCGGAGCCTCCTGCCAGTTGGTCTCCTTGCCAAACAGCGTGCGAGCATCGAACGGCTTCTCGGCGTCCTTCGGCTCCTTCTCATCCTCCGGCTTAAGGAACTGGGAGCTGCCTTGGCCGTTAAACACACCCTTGGTGCCGTCGGCGATGATGTCCTTCAGCGGTTTGTCGTTCTCGCCCTTGGTGCCCTTGAACAGGGCATCGGCCTGGGTGCCGGTGGCGGCGGGAGCGGTGGTGTCGGCGATGGCGGCGCCGGTGCCGGTGATGGCGAGTGTCGCCGCGGTGGCGGTGGCCAGTGCTACGTTACGGAAGTTGCGCATTTACGTCCTTCTTTCCTTTGAGATCTATCGCGTGGCTTAGAACTTGATCGGGCCGTGGACCACGAAGTTGTACAGCGGGCCGACGATGAGGCCGATGAACGCAGCGACACCTGCGGTGATGGTCGTGCCGTAGAGGATCTTCGCCCACGCCGGCTCGTTGGAGAAGTCCTTCGAGGAACCGAAGATGTTCTCGCCGTCAGCGGGCTTGTTCTTCTCAAGCTCGCGGCCGATCTTGGAGGAGAGGGACTCCTTCTCGCCAGCCGGCTGCGAGCTTGCGGTCGTCTCCTGGTTGGTGCTGCCGGCAGACTCTTCTGCGATCGCGACGGCGGTGGTACCGAAGGTCAGGGCAACGGCGGTAGCGCCAGCGAGGGCTGCCTTCTGGAAGTTACGCATAATACGAAATCCTTCTTGTAGTTCTTGCAGTTACAGTCGGGGTTCGGCTCTTGCGAACCGTGCCCGAAGGCTCTCGGAAAAATTGGAGTGGCGGCTCCGAACGACCCGAGCGTCGGCCACCACTATAGCGAGAATCGTTCAGCCGGCAGCAAAGCGTTACATCTGGCCCAAAGGTTTCCCTCAGGAAAATGCCTGCCGCTACGCCTCCACAAAGTCCAGGTCGAGGCCGAGGATCGCGTTCTCGGTGACCTCGGCGAGCGAGGGGTGGATCCAGTACTGCTTGCGCGGAAACTCTCGCAGATCCAGGTCGTACGTCATCGCCGTGATCATCTGCTGGATCAGGGTGGAGGCCTGCGGGCCCATGTAGTGCGCGCCCAGCAGGCGACCGGTTTGGCGGTCCGCCACCAGCTTCACCACGCCCGTGCGGTCCTCCAGCGCCCAGCCGTAGGCCACGTCGCCGTAGTTCTGCACCTTCACGGTCACGTCATGGCCGGCGGCGCGGGCCTGCTCCTCGGTCATCCCCACCACGGCGATCTGCGGGTGGGTGAACACGGCCCACGGGACATGCTCGTGCGGCATGGTGCGGGTCGGCCCCTCGCCGTTCAGCGCGCGAAGGACGTTCGGGCCCACCGCGCGGGCCTCCGCGTTGGCCACGTGCTTGAGCATGAACGGCGACGAGACATCGCCCAGCGCCCACACACCCTCCGCGGTGGTGCGACCGTACTCGTCCACCTTCACACGGCCGGCGCCGTCCAGTTCCACACCGGCCGCCTCCACGCGCAGCTCGTCGCCGTTGGGGATCCGGCCGGTTGCCAGGAGGAGGTGCTGGGAGGTCACGGAGGAGGCGTCGTCAAGCAAAAGCTCAATTCCACCCTCCACCTCCCGGGCGGAGGTCACGCTCGCGCGGCGGGTGTCGAAGCGCTCGGCGGCGATCTCGTTGAACTGCTTGCGCAGCGTCTCGTCCAGGGAGCGCAGGAAAGGCGAGCGGCTAACCACGGTGACCTTGGTGCCCAGTGCCTCGAAAACGTGCGCGAACTCCATGGCGATGAAGCCGCCGCCGGCGATGGTGAGCGATTCAGGCAGCTCCGGTAGGCGCATGATGTCCTCGTTGGTGTGGAACGGCACGCCCTGCGCCCACTCGGGGATGCGGGGGCGAGACCCGGCCGCGATGATGATCTGCTCGCCGGTGATGGTGGCGGGGCCGTCGACGGTGCCGGTGGCCACCGTGCGGGGCCCAGTGAAGCGCGCGGGCTGGTCGTACACGTCCACGTTCGGGCACGAATCCCCACGTCGGTACTCCTCGCCGCCCGTTGCGATGAGGTCGATACGGTTGTCGAAGACGCGCTGGACGATCTCCGGCCACTTCGCGCCGCGGTACTCCAAGTCGATGCCGAGGCGCTCCGCCTCGCGCGGGGCGTACGCCGCGTCCGCGGCCAAGACGTACATCTTGGTGGGAATGCAGCCCACGTTCAGGCAGGTGCCACCGAACTTGCCGGACTCGATAATTGCGACCCTCTTGTCATCGAACTCCGGGGTGAGGATGGAGTTGCCCGAGCCGGTGCCGATGATGATGAGGTCATAGTGCTGTGTTGGGTTCTCGCTCATTGGTGGCTCTTTCTGTTGGTGGCTTCTACTTCTGGCTGGCGTTCTGGCTGGCGGTGGCGGGCACGGCAGCGAGCCACTCGGCGGTGGCCTTGAACGCGACCTCGCGGGCGAACGGCTCGGAGAGGAACACGTCGTGCCGGGCGCCGTCGATGGTTTTCACCTCGGCGCGCTCCGACAGGGTGGGCGCCCACTTGCGGATCTGGTCCACGTCCAACACCGTGTCCGCGGCATCAGCAGCGGGGGAGTACTCCTTGCCCAGGTACGAGTGGGAGGACACGAGGGTCAGCGTGGGCACGCCAGTGTCAACGTCGCCGCGGTGAATTTGTTCCTGTGCCTTATTTACTGCGCGGAGCCACCCGAGGTACTTGCGGTGGCCGGTGAGGGGTTTCTTCTCGGTGTCAAAGGACCACTCGCCGTGCTGGCTCTCGTGGATGGACACGCCGTAGGCACCGAGCTTGCCGCCGGGCAGCGGCAGCAGCGGCAGGGCCTTGCCGAGCGTGTTGATCAGGGGGCGCGCGAGTGCGACCGCCAGCTGGTTGAACTGGAGGTCCAGCCACGGGCTGTTGAGCACCATCCCGCGCAGCTTCGCGTGGTTGGCCGTGTCTTCGCGCCGCAGGTGGTCGGCCCACAAGGGGGCGATGAGGCCGCCGGTAGAGTGCGCCACGGGCACCACCGAGCCGTGCTGGGCCGCGGCGTACTCCAGCGCGGCGGTGAGCTCGGGGAAGTAGTTGGCCATGTCGAGGGTGTAGTGCCAGCGCTGCCCGCGGGTGCGGGCGCGCCCGCAGCGGCGCAGGTCAATGGCGTAGAAGGGGTAGCCCAGAGCGGTGAAGTACTCGGCCACGTGGTCCTGGAAGAAGTAATCGGACAAACCGTGGACCCACAGCAATGCGGGCTTGCGTGGATCCGCCTTTGCGTTGCCGGCGGCGGCGCGGACCAGCACCGCGCGCACGTCTTTCCCCGTGTCCGGATCCTCGCCAAGGGGCAGCACGGCCTGCTCGTATCCCGGCCCCAGGATGTCGGGTTTCCAATCGAGTGCGGTCAGGTCGGCGTCGATGGCAGTCATGGCACAGATACTAACGTGCCCGAATCGGCCCCGCGGCCCCGATTTTTTCGCACGATTTTCTGCGCTGGAGCCCGCCGGGAGGTAACCGGCGGGCGTAAGGTGGAGTCACACTACAGTGGTCTACGGCACACTGCAGCCTCGCTGCGTGGGAAGCTGCGGACCCGCTGCAGCGCAACAGACGCGAATACTTGAGAAGGTGACAACGCAATGGCAAGGGATATTTACGACGACGAGGTAGACGTTCTCCTCATCGGCGCCGGGATTATGAGCGCGACGCTCGGGGCGATGCTTCACGCCCTCGAGCCCGAGTGGAGCCAGGTTGTCTACGAGCGCCTCGACGGGCCGGCGGAAGAGTCCTCGTACCCGTTCAACAACGCGGGCACCGGCCACTCGGCGCTGTGCGAGCTGAACTACACCCCGGAGAAGAACGGCCGCGTGGACGTCTCCAAGGCGATGGCCATCAACGAGAAGTTCCAACTGTCCCGCCAGTTCTGGTCCAACCAGGTGGAAAACGGCGTGCTGAAAGAGCCGCGCGCCTTTATCAACCCGGTGCCGCATGTATCCTTCGCCCAGGGCGAGGATCAGATCGGCTACCTGCGCCGCCGCTACGACGCGCTGAGCACGAACCACATGTTCCCCAACATGCAGTTCACCGATGACCGCGAGGACTTCGCCCGCATGCTGCCGCTGATGGCGCAGGGCCGCGACTTCGACGCGGAGCCGGTGGCCATCTCATGGACCGACGCGGGTACCGACATCAACTACGGCTCCCTGTCCAAGCAGTTCCTGGACTCCGCGAAGGAGCAGGGGTCCGAGATCCGCTACGGCCACGAGGTGACCAACCTCAAGCGTGACGGCAACTTCTGGAAGGTGACAGTCAAGGACCGCAAGAGCGGCGACAAGAAGGTCACCCGCGCGCGCTTCGTCTTCGTCGGCGCCGGCGGCTACGCCCTCGACCTGCTGCGCAAGGCAGGTGTACCCGAGGTGCACGGCTACGCCGGCTTCCCCATCTCCGGCGTGTGGCTGCGCACCACCAACCCGGAGCTGGTGGCCAAGCACCAGGCCAAGGTGTACGGCAAGGCCAAGGTGGGTGCCCCGCCGATGTCCGTGCCGCACCTGGACCTGCGCGTGGTGGACGGCGAGGAATCCCTCCTGTTCGGCCCCTACGGCGGCTGGAGCCCCAAGTTCATGAAGGAAGGCTCCTACCTGGATCTGTTTAAGTCGATCCGCCCGGACAACATCCCGTCCTACCTGGGTGTGGCCGCGACCAACTTCGGCCTCGTCAAGTACCTGGTGGAAGAGGTCTTCCGCGACTTCGACGGCAAGGTCGACGTGCTGCGCGAGTACTACCCAGAGGCCAACCCGCAGGACTGGTCCGAGGTTGTGGCGGGCCAGCGCGTGCAGGTGATCAAGCCGACCGCCGCGCCGCGCTTCGGCTCGCTCGAGTTCGGTACCGCGCTGGTCAACGACCAAGGCGGCACCATCGCCGGCATCCTCGGCGCCTCGCCTGGTGCGTCCATTACCCCGGCAGCCATGCTCGAGCTGCTGGAGCGCTGCTTCGGCGAGCGCATGATCGAGTGGCAGGACAAGCTGCTCGAGATGTTCCCCACCTACGGCAAGTCCCTCAAGCGCGATAAGGGCGCCTACGAGGAGCAGTGGGCCTGGACCCAAAAGACCCTGGGCCTGGACGGGG
Organism: Corynebacterium bouchesdurhonense; assembly: GCF_900078305.2. GTDB lineage: Bacteria > Actinomycetota > Actinomycetes > Mycobacteriales > Mycobacteriaceae > Corynebacterium > Corynebacterium bouchesdurhonense. The sequence goes on along the minus strand of NZ_LT546027.1, from coordinate 34,273 downwards.
ATCACCACCTCGAGACCGGGGTGAACCCGGAGCGCTAGGTTCCGCAGAACGTGATAAATGGCGCGCTCCCCTCGGGGCGCGCCATTTCCGCGTTTCCGGCCCCTGGGTTGTACGGATCGCTTACCGCGGCGAGCAGCGCGAAGTAGGGCTCGTAGTCCCCGGTGCGCTCGGCGGCGGCGATGGCTCGGTCCAGCATGTGGTTGCGCGGCACGTAGACGGGGCCCGGCCACCCCGCGATGCCGTGCTCGCGGTTGTAGGTGGTGATGTCCGCGGCCGCGGCAAGCCCGTCGGCGTTGTCGCCCACCCACGCCGCCCAGCTTGCGTCCCACCGCTGCTGGGCGGTGGCGATGATGGCCTGCGCCTCCTCCAGCTCCATGACCGGCAGCAGCGCTTCCGCCAGCCGCGCCAGGTTCCAGGTGATGATGGTGGGCTGGTTGCCAAAGCGGTAGCGGCCCTGGGCGTCAATGGAGGAGAATACGGCATCGGCGACGAAGCGCTCGGTGAAGGCGCAGGGGCCGTAATCGATGGTCTCGCCGCTGAGCGCCGTGTTGTCGGTGTTCATCACGCCGTGGACGAAGCCCAGGCGCATCCAATGGGCGACGAGATCGAGTTGCTTGGAGGTTGCGTCGTGAAGCAAAAGCCCCCCGCTGGCGAAGCCGGCGGCCTCCACCACGTCCGCGACCAGCTGCGGTGACTTGGTGGCGGCGTACTGCACCGAGCCGACGCGCAGGTGCGAGCGGGCGACGCGCACAACGATGCCGCCGGGCACGCGGCCCTGCTGGCGGATGACGCTCTCGCCCGTGTCCAGCACCGCGAGCGAACGGGTGGTGGGCACACCTACGGCGTGCATGAACTCGGAGACGAGGTACTCGCGCAGCATCGGTCCGATCGCGCCGAACCCGTCCGAGCCGGGGCGCGAGAACGGGGTGGGGCAGGAGCCCTTGAGCTGGATCTCGCGGCGGGTGCCTGCCGTATCGGTGACGTCGCCGAGCAGCAGCGCGCGGCCGTCGCCCAGGAGCGGCACGAACTGGCCGAACTGGTGGCCCGAGTACGCGGTGGCGTGGCCGCCGGACGCGCCGGAGAGCCACGCCACACCCTCGGGCGAGCGCAGCCACTGCGCGTCGAGCCCGAGCTCGGCGGCCAGCGGCTCGTTGAGCACCATAAGGCGGGCCGAGGGGAAGCTCGTGCCGGGGACCGCGGCGGCCATGTCAGGCAAGCGCTCGGCGAAGGTGTGGTTCAGGCTGGGTGCTGCGGTAGCGGACATGGCCGCCAGCCTAGACTGGGTGCCCGTGGATACGGCGAGCGCAACAAGTACCGGGCACGTGACGCTGGTGGGCGGTGGGCCCGGCGAGTGGGATCTTTTGACCATCCGGGGCTTGCGCGCGCTGCAGGCCGCGGATGTCATCCTCACCGACCACCTGGGCCCGGCCGAGCAGCTGGCTGAGTTTGTGGATGTGGGCGGCAAGGAGATCATCGACGTGGCCAAGCTGCCCTACGGCAAGCAGGTGGCGCAGGAGCGCATCAACCAGCTGCTGGTGGAGCACGCGCTGGGCGGGCGGAAGGTGGTGCGGCTCAAGGGCGGGGACCCGTACGTGTTCGGCCGCGGCTACGAGGAGCTCGCCGCCTGCGACGCCGCGGGGGTTACCTGCACGGTAGTGCCGGGGGTAACCAGCGCGATCTCCGTCCCCGCCGCCGCCGGTATCCCCGTGACCGAGCGCGGCGTGAACCACGCCTTCACCGTGGTCTCCGGCCACCTGCCGCCCGGGCACCCGAAATCCCTGGTGGATTGGGGTGCGCTCGCGCGCACCGGAGGGACCATAGTGGTGGTGATGGGGGTGCGCAACGTGCGCGCGATTGCGCAATCGCTTGTCGACGCAGGCCTTGCCGCCTCCACCCCAGCCGCCGCCGTGCAGGACGGCGAAACCGCCCGCCAGAAGGTGGTGGGAGGGACCCTGGGAAGCCTCGCCGACGACATGGAGCGCGCCGGGATCTCCAGCCCCGCCGTCTACGTGATCGGGGAGGTCGCCGCACGTGCGCGCGCTTGACCGGCCCCGCGCGCGCGGCGGTGGGGCGCCCCCGGGGCCCGCGGCCGCCCCCCGCCCGGGCCGCGGCGCCCGGGGGCGGCGGCGGGGCCCCCGCCCGCCCGCCCGCCCCCCCCCGCCCCCGCGCCCGGGGCCGGGGCGGCGCGGCGGCGCGCATGGTCCGGATCCAGGAACACCACCGGCCCACCCGCGCGGCCCTCGCCGCGGGTGGGCCGGTGGTGTTCCTGGATCCGGACTATGCGCGCAGCCGCGCTGCCGCGGCCCTGGGCGCGGAGGTGGCGGGGGACGTGCGGCTGGACGAGTACCTCGCCGCCGCCTCTGGGTCCGCGATCGCGGTCGGGGAGATGCCGAAGTCCCTGGCGCGGCTCGACTACCTGGCGCGCTCGATCGCAGGCGCCGGCTACGCCGACGTGCGGGTAGTGCTGGGCGGGAACAACAAGCACCTCTCTCGCGGGATGAACGCGGTGCTGGGGGAGTCCTTCGAGGACGTCGCGGCCTCTCTCGGCCGGGGCAAGTTCCGCTGCCTCGTTGCCTCCGGCCCGCGCGAGGTTTCCTACGAGCCGGCGCAGGGGGACGGCCTAGTGGGAGTCGGCGGGGTGTTCTCCGGGGCAAAGCCGGACCGTGGGGGCGAGCTGCTGCGCTCGTGCCTGCCGCCCGCGCCCGAGCTGGGCAGGTTCCTAGACCTGGGGTGCGGCAACGGTTCCGTCTCCCGTGGTTTGGTGGCCGGCGGCGCGGCCTTGGTTGCCGCCACCGACTCGGACGCGGACGCCGTGCTGTCCGCCCGCGCAATCGGGCTGGACGCGACGTGGGACGACGCCGGCTCGCATTTGCCTGACGCTTCCTTCGACACCATTGCACTCAACCCGCCGTTCCATGACGGCACGGCGGTTGACGCCACGCTCGTGCAGCACCTGCTGGACGCCTCGGCTCGGTTGCTTGCGCCGGGCGGGGAACTGTACTTGGTGCACAACTCTCACCTGCGTTACCGCGGTGAGGTGGAACGCCGATTCAGCTCTGTGCAGCAGGTGGAGCGAGACAAGACTTTTACGGTGCTCCGGGCGCGCTTGTAAATGTGGTACCGTTTTCCGGTACGAGATTAAGGAGGGTTGCATGTCGATTAGCGCATCAGAAGCCCGTCGAACCCTGTATCCGCTGATTGAGCGCGTGAACAATGACCGTGACGCTGTTGAAATCGTGTCACGCAACGGGAATGCCGTACTTATGGCTGCGGAAGACTACGAGGCATGGGTAGAGACCGCGTATCTGTTTCAATCGCGCGAAAACGCCCGTCGGCTCACCCGATCCTACGGCGATGCCCTGGATGGGAAAGTCGTTGAGCATGACATCGATTTGGATGCCTAATGCGTCTGGTTTGGACCGCCGATGCTTGGGGCGACTACTTGTATTGGCAGACCAACGACAAAAAGGTGCTGAAGCGCGTGAATCAGCTTCTCCGCGAAACGTTGCGAGACCCCTTCGATGGAATCGGCAAACCTGAGGCGTTGAAGTATGGCGCTGAGGGGGCATGGTCCCGAAGAATCACCCAGGAACATCGCCTTGTTTACATGGTTTCTGGCGAGGACCTCGTGGTTCTACAAGCTCGCTACCACTACTAAGCCACTCCCAGCCCAGCAGCCTGGGCAGCGCATGCGGTACCGGGGAGCACTTCGATGTGGTACGCGTTGCCCAGAATCTCTCTCGCGTGGCTCACAGGGTATTGATGAAGCGCAGCGCCTGCTCGCGGTATGTGAAGTTCGGGGCGCGCTCCACGGATTCCCGCATCACGTCCAGGTAAAAGGGATCCCGGTCCGCCTCGTAGCGGTCGAGCGCGGTGCGGGAAACGCGGGTAGGCATCAAGCACGACGCGGGCACCGAGTGGATGCCCAGCACCGCCGCTTCCGCCCGAGCCTCGGCCGCGCGCATCTGCTGCGAGAAGGCGGTGTTGGGCTGGTACTCCACGGCCCGGGCGAAGCCGTCGGCGACCATCGCCTCGTTGATGAAGGTGCCATTTTGCTTCACGACCCCCGCCAGGTCCCGCCCGTACCTATCCGCACGCTCCACGTCGTACACCAAGGTGACGTCCTCGCCGGGAGAGAGGAGGCCGGCGAGGTGGCTGGTTGCCTCTGCGTACAGGCACTCTCCTTGTTCTGGGGTGTCGATGTTGAGCAGTCGGACTTTCACCTCGCCGTCGTGTTCGCGCAGGGTTACGGCGATGGTGTCGCCGTCAATGATCCTCGCCACGGTGGCGGTTACACTGCCGGCGCTTTCAAGCGCTGGCTCTGCGGCGTCACCGTCGCGCTCCTGCCACGTGGTGATCCCGAGCGAGATGCCAGCGATACCTATGACGGCAACCAGGATCGCAGCTGCGAGGCGGAGCGAGCCGGCCAGGCGGGTCATAGGAACACCACGAGGGCAACGGTGGCGGCGAGAGAGCCTACGATCGCGCACATGATGTTCCGGAGCGTCCGCTTGCCGGCGGGGTGGGCCGAATTTATCTGCACCTTGCCCGGCTCAGCGGGCAGTACCGCCACCGCCATCGGGTCTCGCTCCTCCGAGTAGACGCCCATGCCGGCCTTGTTCTTGAGCCGCTCCACGCGAACCTGCTCCTCCGCGTCCGGCGGCAGCGTATCCCAGCTGGTTTTGGCCCGTTTGGAGATGCGGATCGAAGCAACGACGCTCAACGCAAGGTACGCCGCGAACGCCACCACCCACACGGCGATAGGCACTTGGTGGGACAGCGCCAGAGTGAGCTGCGTTGCCACCAGCAACACAGTGGTGGCAACGAGCAGATGCCCCATAAACCGAATGGTCATGCTGATGAGTAGCTCCGCACGCGCCGCGGCAGTGTTGGAGTAGGGCAGCGCGTCCGGCTCGGCGACCTCCCTGCGGGCGCTAACCAGGCTCAAGCGGGGCGTGCACAACGCCATGACCGCGCAGACCACCACGCCAACCCAGATGGCCCCGCCGACGCTCAGCCAGGTCTTCGGGGCCCAGTTATCCACCTTCCCGCCGGGGCCGACGTGGACGGGCATCGGGTCGGGGATAGAGCCCCACCTCAGCCCGAGGTACGCGAGGGCCGCGAAGTAGATCCCGGCTGATACGGCTATGGCGCGGCGCATACTCATGGTTGCCGATGGTAACGCCCGCTACTGCACGCGCTTCGGCCGCCGCTGCTCGCGGAGGTACGCACCCAGGTACGGCTGCGCGAACTCCACTCGCCCCCAGCCTGCGGGGGTGATGAGATCCCGGTCAATGAGCTTTTGGCGCAAATCGCTCAGCGACGTGGTGGAGGTGCCCATGAGCTCGGCAACGTGCGCTACAGAAACCTCAGGTCGGGCGTCCTCCGCCTCGATCGCGGCCATCGTCTGCAAGAATTCCAGCTGCCTCGGCGGGACATCCCGCAGCGCAGGTTGGTGCACTTGGAGCCCAAGGCGTTCAAGTGCTTCCGGCGCAGCACGGTTGAGTACGTCTGCGTCGATGGACCCCTTTGAGTCGCGTGCCGCCTGCTCCCACGAGAGGAAGCCCAGCAGCTGGACAAGGTAGGGGTAGCCCATGCTGAGCTCCGCAGCCCCGGAGGCGGCGCCGAAGGATATCCCGCTTCCGAGAGCGGTTTCCTCGAATGCCCGCCGGGCATCATCAACGGTCAACGGTCCCAGCTCGTAGTGGCGGGCCCGCCGCAGGAACGTGGCCCCCGGGAGGTTGAGCAATTGGTTGATGCCCCGAGTAAGACCCGCCATGGCAACCGCCACAGGCAGGTCGTCGCGAACCAGATCCTGGTAAGCAATCGCGATCTGCGTGAGGTCGTGCGGATCCACGTCCTGCACCTCGTCGATCGTGATGAGCACCCCGGTCTCCCGGAGAAGCCCGGTCAAGGTGCGCAGCCGGGAAACCAGGCGCTCGGCAGGCTCGGTTTCGGTGACTTGCGTGCTCACCGAGCCAATTCCGGCCACGGAGAACCCGGTAAGCTGACGCTTCGGTGCCTCCTCCAAGCGGGAGATGGCCTCCGGGATAATGGATTGCACGAGAACCTGCTGGATGTTTTCTCGGCCAGATGCCCTCAGGACCACCCAGCCATGCTTGACCGCAATATCCTCTAGCTCGGTGAGCAGCACCGTTTTGCCGATGCCGCGGGAACCCGAGATGAGCAGCGAACGGTCTGGGTTCCCCGGGCCGCCCTCGAGAGCCCGGGCGAAGTCGGTGAGCACCGCGTCGCGCCCGGCCCACACGCGCGGGCTGGCGCCAAAGGTGGGGCGGAAGGGGTTCAGCATGCACCCCACTCTACGCCGCCGATAAACCGATAAACCGATAAATTCCCTTCGCCCGATAAACCGATAAACCGATAAACCGAGAAATTCAGACCAGCAGGGTGAGCTGCTGCCCGTCGACGCGCACCCGGAACCCCTCGCGGGTAGCCACGTCCGCCACATCCGCGGCCGATGCGGCGCCGCCCGCCTCGGGCGAGAGCGCGAGCGCCCGGGCGAGCTCGCCCTTGTACTGCTTGTTGAAGTGACTCACCACCCTGCCGGTGTCCGCCTGCTCCACCCGCACGGTCACCGCGCCTGGGGCGGGGCCGAGCTGCTGGTAGGCGCCCGAGCGCAGGTCCACCACAAAGCCCTGGCCGGCCAGTACGCCGCTGATGCGGGAGCCCCACCAGGCCCGCATGGTCTTCCCGCCCACCTTGGCGCCGGCGGAGAGGCGGTAGCGGGGCACGGGATCGTCGGCAAGCACTAGCCCAAAGAGCGCGGAACCGACGGCGATCCTCGCGCGGGCGGCGGCGGGCAGGGGGGGGGCATCGAGGGCGTCGTAGAGCACGCCGGTGTAGCGCTCCACCGCGGGCATCACCGGCGCGGCGCGCAGCCCCAGGTTCTCCTCGGCCTCGGCCCGCTTGCCGGCGGGGATCTTCGCCTCGCGCATGAGGGTCTCCGTGTCCGCGGCCGCCAGAGCGTCCATGAGCGCAGAACGCACCGGGTCGAGCAACGGAAACGACAGCGCCATCGGCGCGTCGGCGCCGCCGGGGGCCTTGGTTTCTGAGGGCGGGAGCACGATCAACATGCGCCTCACGCTAGCGGTAAAGTGACCAACCATGATTACACGCCTGTCCGAGCTGTTCCTGCGCACGCTGCGCGAAGATCCCGCCGACGCCGAAGTGCCCAGCCACAAGCTGCTGGTGCGCGCAGGCTACGTGCGCCGCGCCGCGCCGGGAGTGTACTCCTGGCTGCCGCTCGGGCTTCGCACTCTGCGCAAGATCGAGGGCGTGGTGCGCGAGGAGATGGACGCGATGGGCGCCCAGGAGCTGCTCTTCCCGGCGCTGCTGCCGCGCGAGCCGTACGAGGCCACCAACCGCTGGACCGAGTACGGCGACGACCTGTTCCGCCTCAAGGACCGCAAGGGCGCGGACATGCTGCTCGGGCCCACGCACGAGGAGATGTTCACCGCGCAGGTGAAGGACCTCTACAGCTCGTACAAGGACTTCCCGGTCACGCTGTACCAGATCCAAACCAAGTACCGCGACGAGGCCCGGCCGCGCGCCGGCATCCTGCGCGGCCGCGAGTTTGTGATGAAGGACAGCTACTCCTTCGACATGACGGACGAGGGGCTGGCTGAGTCCTACGCCAAGCACCGCGCCACCTACCAGCGCATCTTCGACCGCGTGGGCCTGCGCTACGAAATCTGCAAGGCCACCTCCGGCGCGATGGGAGGCTCGGCGTCCGAGGAGTTCCTGGCCTACTCCGACAACGGCGAGGACACCTTCGTCGTCTCCACCGCGGGTGATTTCGCCGCCAACGTCGAGGCCGTGACCACGGTTGCTCCGCCCGCGCGCGACATCGAGGGGCTGCCCGAGGCCGTCGAGCACGACACGCCGGCGTCCGAGACCATCGCGGCGCTGGTCGAGTGGGCTCAGGGGCAGGGCTTGCTTGTCGACGGTCACGAGGCGCAAGCGTCCGACACCCTGAAGTGCATGGTGGTCAAGGTCGACGACCCGCGCCAGGTGGACGAGGACGGCAACGCCGTGGGCCCGCAGCTGACCGGCATCCTGATCCCGGGAGACCGCGAACTGGACGAGAAGCGCCTCGAGGCTTCGCTGGAGCCCGCCACCTTCGAGCTGGCCACCGAGGAGGACTTTGCCAAGGCCCCGTTCCTGGTCAAGGGCTACGTCGGCCCGCGCGCGCTCGCCGCGAACGGTGTGCGCGTGCTGGCGGACCCGCGCGTGGTGGAGGGCTCGAGCTGGATCACGGGCGCAGACGCCCCGCAGCGCCACGTGGTGGGCCTGGTCGCCGGCCGCGACTTCACCGTGGACGGGTTCATCGAGGCCGCGGAGATCAAGGAGGGCGACCCCTCTCCCTCCGGCAACGGCACTGTGAAGCTCGCCCGCGGCATCGAGCTGGGCCACATTTTCCAGCTGGGCCGCAAGTACACCGAGGCGATGGACGTGCAGATCCTGGACGAGAACGGCAAGCGCGCCGTGCCCACCATGGGCTCCTACGGCATCGGCATCTCCCGCATGATGGCGGTTGTGGCCGAGCAGCGCCACGACGACAAGGGCCTCGTGTGGCCGGTCGCCATCGCGCCGTACCAGGTGCACGTGGCGGTGGCGAACAAGGATGCCGCAGCACTTGAGGCCGGCGAGCGCCTCGTGGGCGAGGTCGACGCCGCGGGCCTCGAGGTGCTTTTCGACGACCGCCCGAAGGTGTCCCCGGGCGTGAAGTTCAAGGACGCCGAGCTCCTCGGCATGCCTTTTGTGGTCATCTTGGGCCGCTCGTTCGCGGACGGCAACGTGGAGCTGCGCATCCGCGGCGGCGAGACCCTCGAGGTGCCGGCGGACCGCGTGGTGGACCAGGTGCTCGAACTGGTGCGCAAGGAGACCGCGCCGCTGGCCGGCTAGGCAGGACCGTCGTCTGGGCCCGCCGGTTAGGCCCGCTGGGCCTGCGCCGCGAGCAGGATTGCGGCGCGGCGCCATGCGTCGCCGTGGTCCGCGGCGTGCGCCCGGGCGGCGCTGAAGCGGAGGCCGTCGACCACCTCGCGCTGCAGGCGCTCCACCAGCTCGGTGGCCTCGGCGGTGGTCGCGGGCGGCCGGCCGTCGGCGACCTGGTACCCGGCGGCGGGCACCGGCACCTGCGCGCCGAGTCCGCTTTCCAGCAGCGCCGCCCGCTCCTGCGAGGCGGACGCGAGCGCGTGGATGCGCCCGCGCAGCGCGCTGTCCGCGAACGCCTCCGCCAGCCCTAGCCCGTACGCCAGGGCGTATTCGCGCTCGAGGGCGGCCTTGGCGGGCTCGAGGTCTGCGTCGACAAGCGAAAGCCCCTCCGGCGCGAGCTCGACGGGGCGAACCGCCGCGGCGTCGATCGCCTGGGCGACAACGAGGTCGGCGGACTCCTCCGGCACGCGCGGGGCGGTGGCTACGGTGGCGTCGACGAGCTGGGCGAGCGGCTCCGCCGTCAGGTCCGCGGTGTCGAGCTCGAACGCGCAGGTGTGGGGGACCTCTCCGTCCGGCTCGGTACCGCACAGGCGCAGCGTTTCCCCGCGCAACTGGACCGCCTGCACGGCGCGCAGCTCCCGCAGGTCAGCGTCACCCGAGAGCGCATCCGCCTCGGCCTGGTTGGCCAGGCCCACGAGCTCCTTGTTCGGGCGCGGGCCGACCACATCCATGACGCTGCACCCCGTGAGGGCAACCGCGGTTGGCAGGGCCACGAGGGCGGGGAGCAGCTTCTTCACGCGCAAAACGCTACACGATAGGCTCTAGCGCATGGCATTTCCTTCAACCGAAGAACTCCGCGGCCGCATCGAGCCCGTCGCGGCGGCGCACGGCATGGATGTTGAGGACGTCCGCACCACCAAAGCCGGCGCAAAGTCCCAGGTCATCGTCGCGCTGGACTCCGACTCGCGCCCCACCCTCGACGAGCTCGAGGTGGTCAGCCAGGAGCTCAGTGCGCTTTTCGACGCCGCCGAGGACGCCGGTGAACTCAACTTCGGAGCGGGTTACACCCTGGAGGTGACTACCCCGGGAGTGGACCTGCCGCTGACCGCCCCGCGTCACTGGCGGCGGAGCCGCGGCCGCCTCATCTCGGCGGGGGACAAGGCGTACCGCGTTGGCGCGCTCGACGACGCGGAAGCCCACGTGGTGCTGGTGGAGGCCGGCGCCAAGACCCCGAAGGTGCGCGTGCGGCCGGTTTCGGAAATGTCCGGGGCGGTGGTAGAAGTGGAGTTCAACCAGCCCCCCAAAGCCGAGGTGGAGCTGGCGGAACTGACGTTTGAGGAGGCCTCGGCTCTCGAGGCCGGTGAGAGGGACAACAAGTGAATATTGACATGAACGCGCTGCGCGCCATTGAGAAGAACCAGGGCATACCTATGCGCGAGCTGCTCGAAACGATCGCGAGCGCGCTGCTGTGGGCCTACCGGGACTACCGCGAGGTGCCGTTGGAGGAGGGCTCGAGGGCGCGCGTGGACATCGACACCGAGACTGGCGATGTGTCCGTGGTGGTAGCCGAGCTGGGCGAGGACGGCGAGGTGGTCTCCGAGTACGAGGACACCCCGGTGAACTTCTCCCGCATCGGCGCGGTGGCGGTGCGCGACGCCATTAAGAAGCAGCTGCGCAGCGCCGAGGCCGGCCGCGTGTACACCGAGTACTCCGGGCTGGAGGGCCAAGTGGTCTCCGGCGTGGTGCAGCGCGACGCCACCAAGGAAGCGCGCGGCATCACCGTGGTGGAGCTCGGCACCGAGGCCGACCCCCAGGACGGCATCCTGCTGCCCGCCGAGAAGATCCCCGGCGAGACCCTGGTGCACGGCGACCGCGTCAAGGCGTACGTGGTGGGCGTGAACAAGGGCGAGCGCGATGTGAGCGTGCTGCTGTCGCGCACCCACCCGGAGCTCGTGCGCGGGCTGTTCGCCCTCGAGGTTCCCGAGGTCGCGGATGGCTCCGTGGAGATCATCGCTATCGCGCGCGAGGCCGGCCACCGCTCCAAGATTGCCGTGCGGGCGACCGTGAAGGGCGTCAACGCCAAGGGTGCCTGCATCGGCCCCCGCGGCGCGCGCGTGACCAACATTATGCAGCAGCTGGGCGGCGAGAAGATCGACATCATCGACTACTCCGATGACCCTGCGACCTACGTGGGCAACGCCCTGGCTCCGTCCAAGGTGATCAAGGTTGAGGTGACTGACCCGCAGCTGCAGACCGCGCGGGTGACGGTGCCGGATTACCAGCTCTCCCTGGCCATTGGTAAAGAAGGCCAGAACGCGCGCTTGGCCGCCCGCCTCACCGGCTGGAAGATCGATATCCACTCCGACGTGGACGCGGCCGCCGAGGCGGAGCGCGCAGCTCAGCAGTAAGCTGGCACGCCGCGCGGTTAGGTTACCGGCCGCGGGGCTCCCCGCGAGCGAACTACAGTTTCGCCGCGCTTTGGCGTAGTCTGGTTGACGGCTTAAAACCGAATCAGACAGCGTGGGCGTTCCAGGCCCGCCAGTGGCGAGTGCGGAAAGGCGCGGATGGATACTGCAGGTGCGTACGAGCAGCGCACAAACACCATCCGGATCCGCACCTGCATCGCCACCCGCGAGCGGATGGCGGATACCCATCTACTGCGGGTGGTGGAAGATCCGGATGTGCCGGGCAGGGTCGTGGCGGATCCCGCTCGGCGCCTGCCGGGTCGCGGCGCCTGGATTATTCCTACGCTGGATGCGTTAGAGCTGGCGGAACAACGCCGGGCCTTCGCCCGCGCGCTCCGTCTGTCCACCCCGGTGGACGTGAGTCATGTACATACGTACCTCGCGCAGGTAGCGCACGACCCACATAAAGATAGGAAGACCGAACACTGATGGTTACGCAACGATGAAGCAGCATCAGCGATGAAAGTCACTGACCAAGCCTAGGGTCACGTACCTTCCCGGTAACGGGAATCGGCACGTGCTCCTAGCAAAACCACAAGGAGACACGTGCCCGGAAAGCTACGCGTACACGAACTGGCAAAACAGCTCGGCGTAACAAGTAAGGAACTACTCGCCACTCTGAAGGACCAGGGCGAGTTTGTGAAGACCGCCTCGTCCACCATCGAACCGCCGGTGGTGAAGAAGATGCGGGCCTTCTACGAGGCCCAGGGCGGCGCGGCGACCAGCGGCTCGGAAGCGAAGGGCGCCGCCAAGCCTTCCGCAGCCAAGCCAGCCGCACCCAAGCCCGGCGCCCCGAAGCCGGGGGCAGCCAAGCCGGCCTCCCCGAAGCCTGCGGCCGCGAATCCCGCGGCTCAGGGAACCCCGAAGCCGGGGGCAGCCAAGCCGGCCTCCCCGAAGCCCGCCGCGGCAAAGCCCGCAGCGCCGCAGGCGCCAAAGCCGGCCGCCGCAAAGCCGGCAGCGCAGCAGGCGCCGAAGCCGGGGGCAGCCAAGCCGGCCACACCGAAGCCCGCCGCGGCAAAGCCCGCAGCGCAACAGGCGCCGAAGCCGGGCGCCGCCAAGCCGGCGGACGGTGCTCCGACCCCGGGCGCAATGCCGCGCCCGATGCCCAAGCCGGGCGGTCGCCCGCGCGTGGCAAACAACCCCTTCTCCTCGAACACCGGCGGCCAGCGCCCGGCACCGCGCCCGGGTGGAACCCGCGGCGCGCAGCAGGGCGGCCGCGGTCGCGGCCCCGGCCAGGGCGGTCCGCGCCCCGGCGGCCAGCAGGGTGCCGGACAGGGACGCCCGGCTCCCCGTCCGGGCGGTAACCGCCCGTCGCCGGCCGATATGGCTGCCCACCCTTCGCCGACACAGATGCCCTCCAAGTCCGGCAACACCGGACGCGGCGGCGGCCGTGGCGGCCCGGGCGGCAACGGCCGTGGGGGCCGTGGTGGGCCGGGCGGCCCCGGTGGCGCTGGCTTCGGCGGCCCGCGCGGTGGTCGCGGCGGCCGCCGCGGCGGCACCGCCGGTGCGTTCGGGCGCCCGGGCGGCGCGCCCGGCCGCGGACGCAAGTCCAAGCGCCAGAAGCGCCACGAGTACGAGGAGATGCACGCACCGAACGTCATCGGTGGCGTGCGCCTGCCGGACGGCGGCGGCGAGACCGTGCGCCTGCGCCAGGGCGCTACGCTGACTGACCTGGCGGAGAAGATCGGTACCGAGGCATCGAACCTGGTGCAGGCGCTGTTCAATCTGGGCGAGATGGTCACCGCCACGCAGTCCGTCTCGGAGGAGACGTTGCAGCTGCTGGGCGCGGAGATCAACTACGAGGTTGAGATCGTCTCCCCGGAGGACGAGGACCGCGAGCTGCTCGAATCCTTCGACCTGCAGTTCGGCGAGGACATCGGCGGCGAGGACGCGCTCGAGCAGCGCCCGCCGGTGGTCTCGGTCATGGGCCACGTCGACCACGGTAAGACCCGCCTTCTGGACTCGATCCGCAACGCCAACGTGGGTAAGGGCGAGGCCGGCGGCATCACCCAGGGCATCGGTGCGTACCAAACCACCGTGACGCTCGAGGACGAGCCGCGCACGATCACCTTCCTGGATACCCCGGGCCACGAGGCGTTCACCGCCATGCGTGCCCGCGGTGCTAAGTCCACGGACCTGGCCATCCTGGTGGTGGCTGCGGACGACGGCGTGATGCCGCAGACCGTCGAGGCGATCAACCACGCCAAGGCGGCGGACCTGCCGATTGTGGTTGCGGTGAACAAGATCGATAAGCCGGAGGCGCAGCCGGACAAGATCCGCGGCCAGCTCACCGAGTACGGCCTCGTGCCGGAGGAGTACGGCGGCGACACCATGTTCATCGACATCTCCGCGAAGCAGGGCACCGGCATCGACGACCTGCTCGAGGCCGTGCTGCTCACCGCGGACGCGGCGCTGGAGCTGACGGCGAACCCGGACATGGACGCCCAGGGCGTGGCCATCGAATCCCACCTGGACCGCGGCCGCGGCCCGGTGTCCACCGTGATCGTGCAGCGCGGCACGCTGCGCGTCGGCGACTCCATCGTTGTCGGCGGCAACTTCGGCCGCGTGCGCCGCATGGTGGACGAGTGGGGCAACGACGTTGAGGAGGCCGGCCCGTCCCGCCCGGTGCAGGTACAGGGCCTCAACGGCGTCCCCGGCCCGGGCGACAACCTGCTCGTGGTGGAGGACGACCGCGTGGCGCGCCAGATCGCGGCGCAGCGTGACGCCCGCCACCGCGCCGCGATGCAGGCCCGCACGAAGAAGCGCGTGTCCCTGGAGAACCTGGATCAGGCGCTCAAGGAGACGTCGACGCTCAACCTCATCCTCAAGGGCGACAACGCCGGTTCGGTGGAAGCCCTGGAGGAGGCACTGCTCAAGATCGAGATCGACGACGAGGTGGAGGTCAACATCATCGACCGCGGCGTCGGTGCCGTCACGCAGACCAACGTGCTGCTGGCGGCCGCCTCGGACGCGGTCATCGTGGCCTTCAACGTCCGTGCGGACGGCAAGGCCACCGAGGAGGCCAACGCCGAGGGCGTGGAGATCCGCTACTACTCGGTGATCTACCAGGCCATCGAGGACGTGGAGAACGCGCTCAAGGGCATGCTCAAGCCGGTGTACGAGGAGCGCGAGATCGGTGCCGCGGAGATCCGCCAGATCTTCAAGGCGTCCGCTGTCGGCCTCATCGCCGGTTGCATGGTCACCGAGGGCAAGGTGCGCCGCGGCGCGAAGGTCCGCCTGGTGCGCGACGGCAACGTCATTACCCCGGACGCGACGATCGACTCGCTGCGCCGCGAGAAGGACGATGCCACCGAGGTGGCCAAGGGTTACGAGTGCGGCATGGTGCTGTCCTACCCGGACATCCAGGTCGACGACGTGATCCAGGCCTACGAGATGGTCGAGGTGCCCCGCACCTAGGCCGTGCCCAGCCTCCCGCACCCCGCGCCGGCCTCGGCGTGGGGTGTGGGGCATTACGATGCTTTTCGACGGTCCCCCTACGAGTGAGGGGCCACACCCCAACCACCCGAGCAACCAGAAGGAGACGACATGGCCGACAACCCGCGCGCCCAGCGCCTGGCCAAGCAGATCCAGCAGATCGTGGCTACCGCGATCGAGCGCGAGGTCAAGGATCCCCGCCTGGAGCTGGTCACGGTGACCGACGTCCGCGTCACCGGCGACCTGCACGACGCGAAGGTGTACTACACCGTCCGCGGCCGCACCATCGACGAGGAGCCGAACCTCGACGCCGCGGCGGAGGCCCTCCACCGCGCCCGCGGGCAGATTCGCAAGATCGTGGGCGACCAGCTCAACGTGCGCTTCACGCCAACGATCGCGTTCGAGCACGACACGGTGCCCGAGACCTCCGCCAGCATGGAGGAGCTGCTCAACCGGGCGCGCGCCCGCGACGAGGAGACCGCCCGCCTGCGCGCCAACGCGAAGCCGGCGGGAGACTCCAACCCGTACAAGACCTCGGGTGAAGGGTAAGCGCCGCGGGATGGAGGGGCTGTTTGGTGCGGATGGCGGCTGCTTCGCGGGCGTCGCAAAGCAATTGCTCGATGCGAAGCGGGTCGCGGTGGTCGCGCACGTGAAACCGGACGCGGACGCCGTTGGCTCCGCTTGCGGTCTCGCGGCTGGGCTGCGCTCGCTCGGGATTGAGACGAGCGTGCACATCGGCCAGACCTACCCGCACCCCGCGAACCTGGCCACCGTGCCGGGCGTGGACGAGATCACCTACGGCTCGGCGTTGCCGGCGGACGGGCTCATTGTGACGGTGGACTGCGCCTCGCTCGACCGCACCGGGCTCTTGCAGGAGCAGATCGCCGCTGAGCGCGAGCGGGTGATTGTGATCGACCACCACGAGACAAACCCCGGGTTCGGCGCCACCAACCTGATCGTGGAGGCGGAGTCCACCACCACGATCGTGCGTGAGCTGTTTAACCACCTCGGCGTGGAGATGGACGAGGCGATGGCGTACTGCCTGTACGCCGGCCTGGTCACCGACACCGGCAACTTCCGCTGGGGCAGCCCGCGCATGCACACCCTCGCGGCCGAGCTGCTCACCTACGGGCTGGACCCGCGCCAGATCGCGCTGGACCTGATGGACTCCATGAGCGCGATCGATCTGCAAATCATGGGTTCGGTGCTGGCGGGCCTGCAGGAGTTCCGTGAGAAGGGCTTGACCGTCAGCGTGATCACCGTGCCGGCGGAGGCGCTGGCGCGGATGAGCCAGACCACGGTGGAAGCCATCATCGACTACGCGCGTGCTCTGCAGGGCTCCGACGTGGGCGTGGTATTCAAGCAGCAGGCGCCGCGGTATTGGGCGGTGTCGCTGCGCTCCACGGTCATCGACGTGTCCCTGGTGGCGGCCGCGCTCGGCGGCGGCGGCCACGTGCCGGCCGCCGGCTACTCGGCGTATGGCAGCGAGGACGCCGTGATCCGCGAGCTGCTCGCCGCGCTGCCGGGGTAAATGGCGGTGGCGCACAATTTCAAACGCGCGGGAGGCGGCGCGGGCGCGGGAGAAGCGGCGGCGGTGAGTGCGCGCACGATCTTGCTGCTCGCGCTCCCCGCGCTCGGCGTACTCGCGGCGAATCCGCTCTACCTTTTGCTGGACACCGCGGTAGTGGGCAGGCTCGGGACGTTCGAGCTGGCCGCGCTGGCTGCCGGAACCGCCATCCAGTCCACCGTGACTACCCAGTTAACCTTCCTCTCCTACGGCACTACGGCGCGCGCGTCCAGGCTGTTTGGGGCTGGCAGGCGAGGCGACGCGGTGGCGGAAGGCGTACAGGCCACGTGGGTGGCGCTCGGGGTCGGTGCGCTGCTCGCCGCGGTGGTGTGGGCGTTCGCCCAGCCGATCGCGCTGTGGCTCACCGGTGACGCCGCGACCAGCGCGGAGGCGGCGCGCTGGATGCGCGTGGCCGCCTTTGCCATCCCGCTCACCCTGGTCATCATGGCCGGCAACGGGTGGATGCGCGGCGTGCAGAACACGCGCCTGCCGCTGCGCCTCACCCTCGCCGGCCTCGTGCCCGGCGCGCTGCTGCTGCCGGTGCTGGTGGGCAGGCTCGGCTTGGTGGGCTCGGCTGTGGCCAACGTGATCGGGATGGGCATCACGGCCACCCTGTTCGCGGCGGCGCTGGTGCGGGAGCACGCGGGCTCCTGGCGCGGGTGGGCACCTGACTGGGCGGTGATCCGCAGCCAGCTGGTGCTGGGGCGCGACCTCATCCTGCGGTCCCTGTCCTTCCAGGTTTCGCTTCTCGCGGCGGCCGCGGTGGCGGGTCGTTTCGGGGCGGCGGCGCTCGCCGCGCACCAGATCCTGCTGCAGCTGTGGAACTTCCTCACCCTGGTGCTGGACTCGCTGGCCATCGCCGCGCAGACCCTCACGGGCGCCGCGCTCGGCACCGGGGAGATCGAGCGGGCGAAATCCGTGGGCCGCGCCGTGGTGCGCTACTCGGTGGCCTTCTCCGTGGTGCTCGCGGTGGTGTTCGCGCTGCTCGGGCGCCCCATCCAGTCCCTGTTCACCCGGGACGGGGAGGTGTTCGACGCGCTTGCGGTGCCGTGGTGGCTCATGATCACCATGATTGTCACCGGGTCAGTGGTGTTCGCGCTCGACGGCGTGCTCCTCGGAGCGGGCGACGCGGCGTTCCTGCGCAACCTCACCATCGGCGCGGCGCTCGGCGGCTTTCTGCCGCTGACGCTCCTGTCCGTGCAGTTCGGCTGGGGGTTGGCCGGTATCTGGTGCGGCCAGCTGGCCATGGTGTGCATCCGCCTCATCGGCGTCACCGCCCGGTTCCGGTCCATGCGGTGGGCGCGCACCGGCCAGGGCTGAGCGGTACTGGCCGCGCACCGGCCGTGTGCTAGGAATGACGCATGACCACACTCTGGGCGGTGAGCGACCTGCACGCCGCGGTGAAGGCGAACACCGCGCAGATTGACGCTATCCGGCCCACCGACCCGTCGGATTGGTTGATCGTGGCCGGCGACGTGGCCGAGCGCCACGACCTGATCGTGCGGGTGATGGCCAAGCTGAGCGAGCGCTTCGACACCGTGATCTGGGTGCCGGGCAACCACGAGCTGTTCTCCCGCTCCGCGGACCGGCACCGGGGCCGCGAGAAGTACACGGCCCTGGTGCAGTCGATGCGCGAGATGGGTGTGCTCACCCCGGAGGACCCGTATCCGGTGTTCAACGGCGTGACGCTCGCGCCGCTGTTTACGCTCTACGACTACTCCTTCCGCGGCCCAAACCTGACCGTGGAGGAGGCGCTGGAGGCGGCCAAGCGCAACAACGTGGTGATGACGGACGAGGTAGCGATCGCGCCCTTCGTGGACATCCGCGCCTGGTGCTGGGACCGGCTCGCGTACACCACCAAGCGGTTGTCGCGCATCGACGGCCCGACGATCCTGATCAACCACTGGCCCCTGGTGCAGGAGCCGACGATGCGGATGCGCTGGTCGGATGTGGCGCTGTGGTGCGGCACCCGCCACACGCGCAGCTGGCCGCGGCGGTACAACGCGCAGGCGGTGATCTACGGGCATTTGCACATGCCGGGGATTATGCAAGTGGACGGTATCAAGCACATCGAGGTCTCCCTGGGATCCCCGCGCGAGTGGCAGGGGCGCAACTACCCGCCGCTGCCCTTCCCGTACCCGGTCATGGAGGTGGCGTAGGTGATGCAGGACCTCACCCTCTTCCCGCCCGCCGCCCGCGTGGTGTACCTGCGCAACGACGACGCCGCGGACCTCAGCAACTACCGCGACTTGCTGCCGAGCGAGCGGGCGCAGGTCTCCGAGGCGGTGGACATGCGCAAGGGCGAGTTCGGCGACGCCCGCTGGTGCGCCCACCAGGCGCTCAAGGAGCTGGGCGTGCGCGCCACCGAGGCGATTTTGCGCGGGGAGCGGGGTATGCCGCTGTGGCCCGCGGGCTACACCGGCTCGCTCACTCACACCGAGGGGTTGCGCGCCGCGGTGGCCGCCCCGACCCGCCTCGTGCGCTCGATGGGGCTCGACGCGGAGCCGGCCCGCCCCCTGCCCGCGGGTGTGCTGCACCAGATCGCGTTGCCGGCGGAGCGCTCGCTGGTGGACGCCATGCGCGCGGCGGGCCACGAGGGGGCGGACCGCCTCCTCTTCTGCGCCAAGGAGGCCACGTACAAGTGCTGGTTCCCGGTGACCCGCCGCTGGCTGGGCTTCGAGGAGGCGGAGATCGAGATCCGCGCGGACGGCACCTTCACCTCCCACCTCCTCGCGCGCCCGACGCCGGTGTCGTGCTTTGAGGGACGCTGGGCGGTGCGCGGGGGGTACGTCATCGCTTCCGCGTTCTACAGTTAGGGGGCTTTTGCTTGCCGACGCCCCCTTTTAAAGCGTCGAAGGCCGCGCCACGAACGTGGTGGCCAGGCGCTTGCCCTGCTCCTTGACCAGCGCCACCACGCGCCCGTCGGGCCCCTGCGCGGCGTGCGCGCCGTGGAGCCCGCGCGGCTCGAGCCACTTGCCCATGGCCAGCGCGTCGTACTCCTGCTGGGTCACCTGCAGCACGGGCCAGCCGGCCACCAGCGCCTCGTCCATGGTGAGGCTGAGCGCGGGATCCTCGGCGAGCGCGTCGAGGGTGCGGGCGCGGTCGATGGGGAAGGGGCCGACACGGGTGCGTCGCAAAGCAATCAGGTGCCCCCCGACGCCGAGGGCCGCGCCGAGGTCGCGGGCGAGCGAGCGGATGTAGGTGCCGGAAGAGCAGTGGACGCGCACGTCCAGGTCGACGAACTCGCCGCGGCGGGTGGCGAGTGTGTCGAAGGCGTGGACGGTGACGGGGCGCGGCGGGATCACCACGTCCTCGCCGGCGCGGGCCAGCTCGTGGGCGCGGCGGCCGCCGATCTTGATGGCCGAGACGCTGGCGGGGACCTGCATGATCTCCCCCGTAAGCGCCGTGATGGCGTCCGCGATCTGGGCGTCGGTGAGGTGGGAGGGGTCCGCGGTTGCGAGCACCTCGCCCTCGGCGTCGTCGGTGGAGGTGGCGGCGCCGAGGCGGATGGTGGCCTCGTACACCTTGTCCTCCGCCACCAGGTGGGCCAGCAGCTTGGTGCCGCGCTCGATGCCGGCCACCAGCACTCCCGTTGCCATCGGGTCCAGGGTGCCGGCGTGGCCCACCTTGCGGGTGCCGAAGATGCGTCGCAACCTGGCCACCACGTCGTGGCTGGTCACGCCCTGCGGCTTGTCCACGATGACGATTCCGGAGCTGGCAAGGGGGTCGGTCATGGTTTTTTAGTATGCCGTACTCTATGCGCTGTGAAGATTTTGCGCGGTCTCGCTGCGGTGCCGGAGAACTTTTGCCGCCCCGAGGGGACGGTGGTGACAATCGGCGTCTTCGACGGCGTGCACCGCGGCCACCAGCTGCTGATCGGCAAGGCGGTGGAATCCGCGCGCGAGCTGGGCGTGCCGAGCGTGGTGATGACGTTCGAACCGCACCCCAAGGCCGTCTTCGCCGGGGCCGAGGCGCCGGTGAACCTGCTGCCGCTGGCGGAGCGCGCCCGCTTCATCGAGGAGCTGGGCGTGGACTACCTGCTGGTGATCGACTTCCGAGAGGAGTTGGCCGGGGATTCGCCGGAGGAGTACGTGCGCGACGTGCTGGTGGGCCGCCTCGGCGCGCGGCACGTGCTGGTGGGGGAGAACTTCACCTTCGGGCGCGACGCGGCGGGCACCGCCGAGACGATGGCGCAGCTCGGCGCCGAGTACGGCGTGGAGGTCACGGTTGTGGGCCTGCTTAGCGACGGCACCCTGCGCATCTGCTCCACCGCCATCCGCGACCGCCTCGCCGGCGGTGACATCGAAACGGCCACCGACTACATGGGCCGCCCGTTCGCCGTGGTGGCGCCGGTTAAGCGGGGCGCCGGGCGAGGCGGGCGCGAGCTGGGCTACCCCACGGCCAACCAGTACGTGGCAGAGTCTTCCGCCCTGCCGGGGGACGGCGTGTACGCGGGCTGGCTCACCGTGGTGGACGACGGCGAGTTGGACGGCGACATGGAGCCAGGCGTTCGCTACCCGGCCGCGATCTCGGTGGGCACCAACCCCACCTTCGGCGACCACCGCCGCAGCGTGGAGTCCTTCGTGCTGGACCGGGACGCGGACCTGTACGACCGTGTCGCGCGCGTGGAGTTCGTGGAGAAGGTGCGGGACATGGTCAAGTTCGACTCCGTGGACGAGCTGTTGGAGCACATGGCGCGCGACGTGCGGCGCACCCGCGAGATCCTCGGCGCGAGCGAGTCAGCGTAGAGTCGTCGGCGTATTGCCCGCGCACGAGGCACCCGACCACGAGACCCGACAAGGCGGTATCTGACACCCATGGCCCGCAAGATCATCCTCGACGTAGACACCGGCATCGACGACGCGCTCGCCATCGCTTACGCCCTCGGCTCCCCGGAGCTCGAGCTCATCGGCGTGACCGGCACGTACGGCAACGTGCTCGTGCCCACCGGCACCCGCAACGCGCTGGCCATCCTGGAGCTGTTCGGGCGCACCGACGTGCCCGTGTACGCCGGCCCGGACCACGCCCGCGCCCGCGACAGCTTCGAGGTGCTGGACATCTCCAAGTTCATCCACGGCGTCAACGGGATCGGCGAGGCCGTGATCCCGGACGCCGCCCGCGGGGTAGAGGAGCGATCCGCGGTGGACTTCATGGTGGAGGCCGTGCGAGAGCACGGCGACGACCTGGTCATCGTGCCCGTGGGCCCGCTGACCACCGTGGCCGCGGCGATGGAGGCGGATCCGGAGTTCGCCGAGCGCGCGCACATCATCAACATGGGCGGCGCGCTGACGGTGCCGGGCAACGTCACCGCCTGGGCCGAGGCGAACATCAACCAGGACCCGGAGGCCGCTGACCTGGTGTTCCGCAACGCCGCCGACATCACCATGATCGGCCTCGACGTGACCCTCCAGACGCTGCTCACCCGCGCAGAGACCGCCAAGTGGGAGGCGCTGGGCACCACCGGCGGCGACTTCCTCGCCGCGGCGACCAACTACTACATCGGCGCCTACGACGAGATCGCGCCCTACCTCGGCGGGTGCGGCCTGCACGACCCGCTGGCCGCCGCCGTGGCCGTGGATCCGACGCTGGTGACCACGCTGGACATCAACCTGAAGACGGACACTGAGGGCGAAACCCGCGGTCGCACCATCGGTGACGAGACCCGCCTGAACAACGCCGAGAAGACCGCCCACGTCGCCGTGGCCGTGGACGTGGAGCGCTTCCTCTCCGAATTCATGCGCCGCCTCACGGAACTCGCGGCGTCCACGCCAGCCCGTTTTGGCGGGGACGACTCACTGGATTAAGCTTGCAACTCGGCTTTGCGCACGATGAGGCAACTGTGGTTCGCAGCAGTGCACGCGCAGGGTGATTCCGATGAATGCGAACTGAAATAACCAAGGAGATCTCATGGCTTTGACCGCTGAGAAGAAGGCCGGCATCCTCAAGGAGTACGGCCTGCACGAGACCGACACGGGTTCCCCGGAGGCGCAGGTTGCGCTGCTCACCGAGCGCATCAACAACCTGACCGAGCACCTGAAGTACCACAAGCACGACCACCACTCCCGCCGTGGTCTGCTGCTGCTGGTCGGCCGCCGCCGTGGCCTGCTCAAGTACCTGCGCGAGAACGATGTGGAGCGCTACCGTGCTCTGATCGCGCGTCTGGGGTTGCGTCGATAAGCAAAAGCCCCCGGCTCCGCCCGCCTCCCTCGCTGGAGGCGGGCGTTTTGCGTACCAGCTGCTAGGATGGGCCACCGTTGCATGAATGGAAACACGGCGGCACCGATGATCGCCACGCAGATAGACCCAAGGAGAGGGATCTTTTGAGCAACTTCACCCCGCGCAATTCGCACGAGATCGTCGTGGACGAGGATTACGGCATCACCGAGGCCGAGGTCACCATTGACAACGGGGACTTCGGCTCCCGCACCATCCGCTTTGAAACCGGGCAGCTCGCGCGACAGGCCGACGGCTCCGTGACCACCTACCTGGACGACGACACGATGATGCTGTCCACCGTCACCGCCTCCAACCAGCCGCGCGAGGGCTTCGACTTCTTCCCGCTGACCGTGGACGTGGAGGAGCGCATGTACGCCGCGGGCAAGATCCCCGGCTCCTTCTTCCGCCGCGAGGGCCGCCCCTCCACCGAGGCGATCCTGGCCTGCCGCCTGATTGACCGGCCGCTGCGCCCCACCTTTGTCAAGGGGTTGCGGAACGAGGTGCAGGTAGTGGTGACCGTGCTCTCCATGAACCCGGAGGAGTACTACGACGTGGTGGCCATCAACGGCGCCTCCGCCGCGACGCAGCTGTCCGGCCTGCCCGTATCCGGCCCGGTCGGCGGCGTGCGCATGGCGCTGATCGCCGACGACAAGCACTCCGAGGGCCAGTGGGTGGCGTTCCCCAACCACGCCCAGCACGAGCGCGCCCTGTTCGAAATGGTGGTTGCCGGGCGCATCGTGGAGCGGAGGCGCGGCCGCAAGACCGAGTCCGACGTGGCGATCATGATGGTGGAGGCCGGCGCGGGTGCGAACGTGGTCTCCCTGATCAAGGACGGCTACCCGGCGCCCACCGAGGCCACCGTGGCGGAGGGCCTGGAGGCCGCGAAGCCGTACATCCGCACCCTGTGCGACGCGCAGCGCGAGCTGGCCGCCGAGGCCGCGAAGGACGCCAAGGAGTTCCCGCTCTTCCCGCCGTACTCCGAGAAGGTGTACAACGCGGTGGAGAAGAAGGCCGGCAAGCGCCTGTCCAAGATCATGACCATCGCCGGCAAGGCGGAGCGCGAGGACGAGTCCAACGCGTACATGGAGGAGATCGAGGCCGAGCTGCTGGACAAGCTGGACATCGACGACGATGACCGCGACGAGCTGGCCGCCGCCTCCAAGGAGATCCGCGCCGCCTACAACGCCGTGCAGAAGAAGATCGTCCGCGAGAAGATCCTCACCGAGGGCTTCCGCATCGACGGCCGCGGCGTGACCGACATCCGTGACCTGGAGGTCGAGGTCGAGCTCATCCCGCGCGCCCACGGCTCCGCCCTGTTCGAGCGCGGCGAGACCCAGATCCTCGGCGTGACCACCCTGGACATGCTGAAGATGGAGCAGCACATCGATTCGCTGACCCCGGTCGAGTCGAAGCGCTACATCCACCACTACAACTTCCCGCCGTACTCCACGGGCGAGACGGGCCGCGTCGGCTCCCCGAAGCGCCGCGAGATCGGCCACGGCGCCCTCGCCGAGCGCGCGTTGACCCCGGTCATCCCGTCGCGCGAGGAGTTCCCGTACACCATCCGCCAGGTCTCCGAGGCGCTGGGCTCTAACGGTTCCACCTCCATGGGCTCCGTGTGCGCGTCCACCCTGTCGCTCTACAACGCGGGCGTGCCGCTGGCCGCCCCGGTGGCGGGCATCGCGATGGGCCTTGTTTCCGGCGAGGTCGACGGTGAGACGGAGTACGTCACGCTGACCGACATCCTGGGTGCCGAGGACGCCTTCGGCGACATGGACTTCAAGGTGGCCGGTACCGCCGAGTTCATCACCGCGCTGCAGCTGGACACCAAGCTGGACGGCATCCCCTCCGACGTGCTGGCCGGCGCGCTCGAGCAGGCGCGCGACGCGCGCGAGGCGATCCTGGACACCATGGCAGAGGTCATCGAGGGCCCGGACGAGATGAGCGAGCTGGCCCCGAAGATCACCACGGTGACCGTGCCGGTGAACAAGATCGGCGAGGTCATCGGCCCGAAGGGCAAGACCATCAACTCCATCACCGAGGAGACCGGCGCAGAGATCACCATCGAGGACGACGGCACCATCTACGTCTCCGCCACCCAGGGCTCCGCGGCGGACGCGGCGATCGATCGCATCAACGCGATCGCCAACCCGCAGCTGCCCAAGGTGGGGGAGCGCTACCTGGGCACCGTGGTGAAGACGGTCGCGTTCGGCGCGTTCGTTTCCATCCTCCCGGGCACCGACGGCCTGATCCACATCTCTAACCTGGGCGGCAACACCCGCGTGGAGAACGTCGAGGACGTGATCAACGTCGGCGACAAGGTCGAGGTGGAGATCCGCGACATCGACAACCGCGGCAAGATCTCGCTGGTCCCGGTGGAGGACGGCGAGTAGGAAGCGTCGAAAAGCGGGTGCCCCTCGGTCGGGCACCCGCTTTTTGCTTGTCGACGCTCCCTACGGAAGGAACCGCAACTTCTTACCCAAGTCGAGTGCGGTGGTCATGAGCTCGCCGTAGTACTTTCGCGGCATCTGCTTCGGGCCGCGCATGGGCACGATCCGCTGCTGCGAGATGTTCTTTACCTCGGTGTACTTGGTCAGGCCCTCGGGCCCGTGGCGGCGCGCCACGCCCGACTCCTTCACGCCGCCGAGCGGAGTGGACACCGACGCCCAGGTCGCCGCGTAGCCGTCGTTGATGGTCACGCCGCCGGCCTCCACCTGCTCGGCGATCTTCCACGCCGTGTCGGGGGCGCCGAAGACCGAGGCGTTGAGGCCGTAGCTGGTGGCGTTGGCCAGGCGGATCGCCTCGTCGGTGTCAGCCACGCGCTGGACGTAGACGACGGGGCCGAAGACCTCCTGGGTGAGCAGATCGGTATCCTCGCTGACATCGGTGAGCACCGTGGGCTCGAAGAAGAACGGGCCGAGGTCCGGGCGGGGCTTGCCACCTGCGACGACGGTCGCGCCCTTGGCCACGGCGTCGTTCACGAACCGCTGCACGGTGTCGAGCTGGTCCTGGTTGATCAGCGAGCCCATCTGGTAGTTCCAGTTCAGGCCGGTGCCGAGCTTGATGCGCTGAGTGGCGTCGCGGAACGCGCCGATGAAGCGGTCGAAGATGGCGTCCGGCACGTAGATGCGCTCGATGGAGACACACAGCTGACCCGAGTTGGAGAAGCAGGCCGTGGCGATGGTGTCGATGTGGGCCTCGATGTCTGCGTCCGGGGCGATGATCATCGGGTTCTTGCCGCCGAGCTCGGCGGAGTAGCCGACGAGACGCTTGCCGACCACCTCGCCCAGCAGCTTGCCGGTCTGCGTGGAGCCGGTGAACATGAGGTAGTCGCACCGCTGGGCGATTGCCTGGCCAACCTCGCGGCCGGTGCCCGTGACAATTTGGAACACGTCGTGCGGCAGGCCCGCGTTGAGGAGCAGGTTCAGGGAGATGATGTTGGAGAACGGGGTGTTCAGGTCCGGCTTCGCAATCACCGCGTTGCCCGCGACGAGTGCGGCGAGGGCATCGGAAATGCCCAGAGCCAGTGGGTAGTTCCACGGGCTGATCTGGCCCACGATGCCCTTCGGCACGCGCTGCTGAACCGTCCTGGTGATGATGGGGAATGCGCCCGGGCGCGCCTTCATCTCCAGTTCGTCCTCGGCGATGTTGGCGTAGTACCGCGCGTTGTTCATCACGTCTAGGACCTCGTCGTAGGCCGCGGTGCGGTCCTTGCCGGTTTCCAGCTGCACGATGTCCGCGAGGAGCTCGCGGTTCTCCTTGACCAGGTCGTGGAAGCGGTTCAACAGGGCGGCCCGGTACTTCACCGGTTTGGCGGCCCACGCGGGCTGCGCGCGGCGGGCGAGTTTGAACGCCTCTTCCACGTCTGCGGCGGAGCCGACGCCGACCCAGCCGAGCTCCCCGTCAAAGAATGGGGACGTGACCGCCTTGCGCTCTCCCGTGTATAGGGAGCCGGTGGTGGCGTTGGTGGTGAACTTCTGCAGGCGGTCCAGGAAGTCCGCGGGGAGCGGCTGTTCTTTCAAGCGGGTGATAGCCATGTGATCTCCGGTTGCGAGGTTGATGGGAGGAAAACACCCCAGCACCGGCGGCACGTGCGAAAGGGGTAGGGCCTGCGGTCCTGGGGTGGAGTACGGGGTGAAAGGGGTTAGAAGGGGCAGCCGGCTGCGCGGCGGTCGTCGGCGTTGCCGTCCTTCGGGTCGGTCTTGGCGGTGCCTGCGGTGGTGTTCGCGGTGGTGTTCGAGGTGGTGTTCGGCTGGGTCTCGTCGTGGCCGTGGTAGGCGTCGGCAAGCTTCGGCTCCTTGTACTTGCCCTCGATCATGCCTGCCTTGATCATCATCGAGCGACCCGGCTCCATGTAGCGCTTGTCCTCCGGGAGGATGGTGAACAGCTTCTTCACGCCCTTGGCGATGCGGTCGAAGCGGCGCTGGTCCTTCTTCGTCCACGGGAGATCCAGGATTTCGCGCTGCTTGTCGCTCAGAGTGCCGTAGGTGAGCCAGATGACGCTATTCATCAGCGGCTTCCAGATGACCTTCCACACTGCCTCAGGCACGCCGTCCGGGGCCTTGACCGGCTCCACCCGGGCGGTGCGCAGCGCGAAGTCCACGGTCTCGTTGCGCTCGAGGACGTTGTCCTCCATCTCCTCGAAGTACTTGATGTAGCCGTCGAGGGTGTCGATCACCGGGCGCTCCGACATGCCGTACATGTCCCACCAGGTCACGCCCTCCTGGATGATCTGCTCCTTCTCCTCCTTGGTGAAGGGGGTGCCGAAGAGCTCCTGCGCCCAGATCACGCGCCAAACGAAGGTGGCGTGCGCCCACCAGTACACGTCCGGGTTCAGCGAGTGGTAACGCTCCCCGTTGCGGAGCTTGCCCTTGATGGTGTGGTGGTAGTCGCGGATCATCTTGGCGCGGGTGCCGTCATCGTAGATGGAGTAGATGATCTGCGGGGTGGAGCGCTCGAGGCGTGCGAAGGGCTCTTCGAAGAACTTGGAGTGATCCAGCAGGGACTGGCCGATGGCTGGGTGCATGTTCTGCAGCACGCCGGTGTAGCCGCGCAGGAGCTGCAGGCGCTGGTCCGAGCCCCACTTCCAGAGCAGAGAATCCGGGCCGAGCGGGGCGCGCTTCAACTCTCGCTTCGCGCGCTCCGGCTTCTCCAAGTTGTCCGGCTGGGCGAAGCGGGTGTCCTCACCGGATTCGTTCTTGCGGGAGTCCGCTCCTTCGGATGCGAGTGCGTGAGACATCAGCGATCTTCCTCTCTCTGGGGTTCCTGGCCGTATGGAGTTCTGTGTGAAGGGTATTACACAAACTCGGTCGCTGGGAACTGGATCACGGAAACCGGGAAGTGGCGCGGCCGGGAATGTTGCTCACCGTAATGGCAGCCGTCGATATGCTGGCGGTTTGGCGTCCGGCCCCAGACGGAGGGAATCGCCATGGGAAGGATCAACAAAAAGAAGGCGGGCGCGGCCCTCCCGTTGGGCTGGCCGGTTTTGGCGCTACGGGCGTTGCCGTGGCACAGGGCGGCCTCACAGCGCGCCGGGAATCCGGGCGCGGCCCTACTTCTGAAAATCCACCACCACGCGCGTGGGGTTCTCGAGCACGTACGCGTTGTAGGGGCGTTCCCGGTCCAGGCCGATCACGTACTGCGAATCGGCTTCGAACACGCCCCCGTGCACCACGTCCACCACGCCACCCGCGGCCACGCCGACAGGGCCCACGCCCATCAGGTCCGCGCGCTGGCTCTCAAGCATCATCGGAGTGCCGTGGATGTTGATCTCCAGAAACGCGCCGCCTGGCACATCCAGCGGGTGCCCCGACGCCAGCTGCCGCGGCTCGGGGTTGTAGCCCGCGTGGAACCAGGGCGTGCCGGTGCCGGAGAACTCGAACACCACGCGGTCGAATCCGTCGTGGCTGCCGGCGCGAACGTCCTGGATCACCAGCTCCGCCGGCCCGCCGGGCTGGGTGGCCACATCGCCGGTAGTGTGGAGCGACTGCGCGGCCTGCGTGTCCGCGGGTTCGATGGTGGTCGCCACGGTGGTTGTCGTCTCCGTCACCGTTTCGGTCGTGCCCATCTTCGTCACCCGCACGGCCGGCTCCGCCACGTCGGTTTCGCCCCCGGCGCATGCGGCGAGGGGGAGCAGGAGCAAGGGCATCATGCTTATCGACGATCGGCGCATGGCAGAAGTATAGGTGAGAAGGGGAGCGTCGATAAGCAAAAAGCGCGCTTGTAAGATGGCGCCCATGGCTATCAAGGTTGGTGTTTTGGGCGCAAAAGGCCGGGTTGGCTCCGCTGTGGTGAAGGGCGTGCGAGAGGCCGAGGACCTCGAGCTGGCCGCGGAAATCGATCACGGCGACCCGCTGGAGGCACTTGTGCACGCGGGCGTGGACGTGGTGGTCGACTTCACCACCCCGGGCGCCGTGATGGGCAACCTGGAGTTTTGCATCGCCAACGGCATCCACTGCGTGGTGGGGACCACCGGCTTCAACGAAGAGCGCTACGAGCAGGTGCGCACGTGGTGCGCGGAGGCGGACGGAGTTGGGGTGCTCATCGCGCCGAACTTCGCCATTTCCGCCGTGCTGACCATGGCGTTTGCCAAGCAGGCCGCGAAGTACTTCGACTCCGCAGAGGTGGTGGAGTACCACCACCCGAACAAGCTCGATGCGCCCAGCGGCACCGCGGTGAAGACGGCGCAGGGCATTGCGCGGGCGCGCCGCGAGGCGGGGCTCGGGCCGATGCCGGACGCCACCGAGCAGGCTCTGGACGGTGCGCGCGGCACCAGCGTGGACGGTGTGCACGTGCACGCCGTGCGCATGACCGGCATGGTGGCGCACGAGGAGGTCATCTTCGGCACCCGCGACCAGTCCCTGACCATCCGCCAGGACTCCTACGGGCGCGAATCCTTCGTGCCGGGCGTGCTTACCGGCGTGCGCCAAGTGGCGGAGCACCCGGGGCTGACCGTCGGCCTCGACACCTACCTGGGGCTGTAGATGGCTGAAACGTCGACGCTAGATGTGCAGTTGATCGCGGCGTCGCAGTTCCGCATGCCCTCCGGGGTCGAGTGGCAGGCGGATGAGACCGCCACCGATGCAGAGGCGATCGTCGAGTTCGCGGGTCGGGCCTGCTACGAGTCCTGGGACAAGCCGAACCCCCACACCCGGGCGAACGACGCGTACCTGCGCCACATCATCGACGTTGGCCACGACGCGCTGCTCGAGCACGCCACGGCCACCGTGTACATCCGCGGGCTGTCGCGCGCCGCGGGCAACGAGCTGCTGCGCCACCGCCACTTCTCGTTCTCGCAACTGTCGCAGCGCTACGTGTCCACCGACGTGGTGGTGCCCGCCGCAATCGCCGCCGACGAAGACCTCAACCGTCTCTTCCTCGCGGCCGTGGATGAGTCCCGCTTCGTGCACGACGAGCTCCTCGCCGCGCTGGAGGAGCGCACCGCCGCTGAGCCCAACGCGCTGCTGCGGGCGAAGAAGGCGCGCCAGGCGGCCCGCGCCATCATGCCCAACGCGTCCGAAACCCGCTTCGTTGTGACGGGCAATTACCGCGCGTGGCGATCCTTCATCGCAGCGCGCGGCTCCGAGCACGCCGACACCGAAATCCGGGCGCTGGCCATCCGCTGCCTGGAGCTGCTGCGGGGGGAGTCCCCGGTGCTGTTCAGCGATTTTTTGGTGAGCACGCTTGCCGACGGCACCCAAATGGCCACCAGCCCCTACATCTCCTAGCGCCCCTGCGCGTGCTGGTTTCCGTCCCCCGCCCCGGCACGGGGTAGTCTGGTCTGCCATGGGCACATCTAGCAAAGTTAACCGTGGAGCCGATGTCTTTGGCACCACCTGCGTCGCGATGGTCACGCCTTTCACCCCGGAAGGCGAGCTCGACCTCGACGCAGGTCGCAGGTTAGCTGCCCACCTTGTGAGCAACGGGATCGACTCACTTGTCCTTGCCGGTACCACCGGCGAGTCCCCAACCACCACCACAGAGGAGAAGACCGCGCTCCTGCGCGCGGTCAAGGACGAGGTGGGGGATCGCGCGAAGCTGATCGCTGGCGCTGGCACCAACAACACGCGCACGTCCGTCGAGCTGGCCAAGGCGTCGGCCGACGCCGGGGCTGACGCGCTACTGGTGGTGACCCCCTACTACTCCAAGCCCTCCCAGACGGGTGTGGTTGCGCACGTGATGGCTGTGGCGCAGGCGACCGACCTGCCGATCTGCCTCTACGACATTCCGGGCCGCTCGGGCATCCCGCTCGCGGCGTCCACGATCGCGGAGCTGGCGGAACTCGAGACCGTCCAGGCCGTGAAGGACGCCAAGGGCAACTTCTTCGAGTCGGCGGAACTGATCGAGCACTCCGGCCTAGCCTGGTACTCGGGCGATGACCCGCTGAACCTGCCCTGGCTCTCGCTCGGCGCAACCGGGTTCATCTCCGTGGTGGGGCACGCGGCGCCGCAGGCCCTGCGGGAACTGCTCACAAGCTTCGAGGCCGGCGACCTCGCCCGTGCGCGGGAAATCAACGCCGACACCCTGAACGTGCTGGCCAAACACCAGGCGGCCCTCGGCGGTGTCACATTCGCGAAAGCAGCCTTGCGCCTGCAGGGCTTTGAAGTTGGAGACCCCCGCCTGCCCGTCGCCCCCGCGACCGAGGAGCAGGTCGAGGCGCTCCGCACCGACATGCAGAAAGCTGGAGTCCTATAAATATGAGTGAACCCCGTAACCGCGCCCGGAAAGTGACGCGCAAGGCAGGCCCGCCGGAACCCGCGGACCAGCAGCCCGTGTTCCAGGCGCCGGAGCCGGCCGCGAACGCCGGCGGCGAGGAATCCCGCGGCGAGCGCCCTGAGTCTGGCCAGGGCGGCCAGGGCGGTCAGGGCGGCCGCGAAATCCACGGCAACGGCGAGTCCAACCACGGCGGCAACGGCGGTGGCGGCCGAAGCCGCCGCCGCGGGCGCGGGCGCGGCGGCAACGGTGGTGGTGGCGGCGGTGGCGGCCGCCAGGGCGGTGACCGCCGTAACCCCGTCAAGCAGATGCAGGGCGCGGACCTGACCAAGCGCCTGCCGGCCCCGCCGAAGCCCGCCAAGAACACGCTGCGCATCTACGCGCTGGGCGGCATCTCCGAGATCGGCCGCAACATGACCGTCTTCGAGTACGACGGCCGTCTGCTCATCGTCGACTGCGGCGTGCTGTTCCCCAACTCCGGCGAGCCCGGCGTGGACCTAGTGTTGCCGGACTTCGGCCCGATTGAGAACCGCCTGGACAAGGTCGAGGCGCTTGTGGTCACCCACGGCCACGAGGACCACATCGGCGCCATCCCGTGGCTGCTGAAGCTGCGCCCGGATATTCCGATCTACTCCTCCAAGTTCACCAACGCGCTCATCGCCGCGAAGACCCAGGAGCACCGCCAGCGCCCCAAACTGCACGAGGTGAACAAGGATTCCGACATCAACGTCGGCCCGTTCCACCTCCGTTTCTGGCACGTGAACCACTCCATCCCGCAGTGCCTCGGCGTGTCCATCAAGACCGGCGCCGGCCACGTGGTGATGACCGGCGACGTGAAGGTGGACCAGACCCCGTACGACGGCCAGCCCACCGACCTGCCGGCGCTGTCCCGCTTCGGCGACGAGGGCATCGACCTGTTCATGTGCGACTCCACCAACGCGACCATCCCGGGCATCTCGGCGTCCGAGGCCGGTATCGAGGAGACGCTCACCCGCCTAGTCTCGCAGGCGCGCCAGCGCGTGGTCATCGCGTCCTTCGCTTCCAACGTGGCCCGCGTGCAGATGGCCATCAACGCGGCGGTGGCCAACCACCGCAAGGTGGCGTTTAACGGTCGATCGATGCTCCGCAACATGGAAATCGCGGAGAAGATGAGCCTGCTCAAGGCGCCGAAGGGCACGATCATCCCGATCGAGGAGGCCGCCAAGATGGCGCCCCACAAGACGGTGCTGATCACCACCGGCACGCAGGGCGAGCCGATGGCGGCGCTGAGCCGCATGTCGCGCCGCGAGCACCGCCAGATCACCATTCGCGACGGCGACACGATCATCCTCTCCTCCTCGCTCATCCCCGGCAACGAGGAGGCCGTGTTCGCCGTGGTGAACAACCTCGCGCAGATCGGCGCGAACGTGATCACCAACTCCGACGCCCACGTCCACGCCTCCGGCCACGGCTACGCGGGCGAGCTGCTGTTCCTCTACAACGCGGCGCGCCCCACCTGCGCGATGCCGGTACACGGCGAGTGGCGCCACATGCGCGCCAACAAGGAGCTGGCCATCGCCACCGGCGTGAAGCCGGAGAACACCGCGCTGGCGCAAAACGGCGTGGTGGTCGACATGACCAAGGGCAAGATCAAGGTCGTGGGCCAGTACCAGGTCGGCCAGCTCTACGTCGACGGCGAGACCATGGGCGACGTGGATCCGGACGTGCTGGCGGACCGCACCTCGCTGGCGTCGGGTGGCGTCGTCTCCATCACCTGCGTGATCGACGACCGCACCGGCCGCCTGCTCCACGCCCCGACCGTGTCCACCACGGGCTGGTCGGACGACGACCGCGAGTTCAACAAGAAGCTCGTCGAGGGCGTCGAGACTGTGATGAACGACCTGGCCGCCGAGGGCGAGAACGATCCGGTGCGCATGGTGCAGCAGTTGCGTCGCAAGGTGTCGCGCGCCATCGAGCAGAAGTACCGCCGCGAGCCGGTGATCCTGCCCACCATCGTCCCGATGGCCGCGGATCTCGGTCCGATCGAGGACGACGAGGTGGACGCCTCCCGCGAGTCGCTCTAGGGTAACGATCAGCCGCCGCGCACCTATACATCAGACATGATGAACAACGCGAAGGCGATGACCGCCGCTGTCCTTGTGGCTACCGCGCTTATGGGCGGGGCGGCCACCCCCGCTTCCGCCGCTGACGGGGCCCGCCCCGTGCCCCCGGGGGCGGCCGTCCCGTTCGACCCCGGTTACGGCACCACTTGGTACAGCTACGACGTGGCCCCGCTGAGCTCGAAGAGCGATGCCTCCGTGCGCACCCTCGGCCGCTTCGAGGGCGACCAGGTCCTCTGCACCTGGAACAAGGGCGGCATCCAGCAGTGCCACGTGGACGGCAAGAATGTCGTGGATTTCTGGGTCACCCCCTGGGGCCGCGTGATCTCCACCGACCCCGTGGTCAAGGCGTTCGCGCCCGTAATTCGGTCGTTCTTTTCGCTCGCGACCAGGTTGGCGATCTGGCTGTAATCTGGGCCGCATGTCATTCGCCCAGAGAGAGCGCGAACGCCTCGCGCAGTTGCTTATCGACGTCGGGCCCGAAGCGCCCACCCTCAACGAGGGCTGGAACACCCGGGACCTGGCCGCCCACCTCTACATCCGCGAACGCAAACCGCTCGCGGCCGCCGGCATCTTCGTGCCCCTAGCCAAAGGCGCGCTAGAGAAGGAGACCGAGCGGCAGAAGGCGCGGGACTACGCAACCGTGGTGCGCGAGTGGGCTGCCGGCCCGCCCGCGCTGATCAAGCCGTTCGACTCCGCCATGAACACCTCCGAGCACTTCATCCACCACGAGGACGTCCGCCGGGGTGGGGCGGGGGCGGGGCCGCGTGAGTTTAGTGGGGCCGTCGATAAGCCCGGACCTCATACACCTGTGAGGCGGCCGG
>NZ_LT546026.1 GCF_900078305.2 Corynebacterium bouchesdurhonense | reverse complement strand
TGTGTGTTCGCGTCCACTCACCAGTATCTGACACACCACACCAACCCAGGTGTGGCCCCACATGTGTGTCGGTGGTTCATAGCGGCGGGGAAACGCCCCGTCCCCTTCCGAACCCGGAAGCTAAGCCCCCCCCCGCCGATGGTACTGCACCCGGGAGGGTGTGGGAGAGTAGGTTACCGCCGACCCAACAACCCAAAACAACAACTGCATATCCACGGCCCCGCACACCACACGTGCGGGGCCCTTGCGCTCTCACCCCTCACCGGTGAAACAGGCATCACCCCTTTGGTCGGGCCCAACATGCGTTAGAACTCGAACACTGCACCTCGTTACCGCCATACGAACATGGTGGTAACGAGGTGCTGGTTTCGAGTTTCAGCACCCCCCGGGACCAGACGGGGTCTGGTCCCCCGCCACAGGCCACCGAGCCCACCCGGCAACGCCGCGGGCCGGCAAACAGGCATATTCCCCGCCCGGCCACACGCCCACAAACAGGCATAACCCCAGGTCGCTGCTCCCCGGCAGGCGAATATGCCTATTTGCAATATGCCTGTTTACAAAAACCAGGCCACCACAGGCCACCGCCGGCCACCGCGGGCCGGTAAACAGGCATATTCCCCACCCGGCCCCACGCCAACAAACAGGCATAACCCCAGGTCGCTGTTCCCCGGCAGGCGAATATGCCTGTTTGCAATATGCCTATTTGGAAAAACCAGGCCACCACAGGCCACCGCGGGCCACTGATCCGGCCTCCCGACACCACCCTCACCCGCCGCCTTTTCACCACCGGGCCGAGGCTCTGCGGCCGAGTGCGACCGCCCATTTATACTGTTGGAAACATGAG
Organism: Corynebacterium bouchesdurhonense; assembly: GCF_900078305.2. Lineage (GTDB taxonomy): Bacteria > Actinomycetota > Actinomycetes > Mycobacteriales > Mycobacteriaceae > Corynebacterium > Corynebacterium bouchesdurhonense. Next base: position 300,912 of record NZ_LT546026.1, on the reverse strand, counting down.
CGAAAGGGTTTACATGTCGGATCAGGACAATCGTCAGCGTCGCGATTCCCACCAGAACCGGGGTGCCGGCGGGCGAGCAGGCGGCGGTCGCAAGGGCTCCGGCAGCCGCAATGGCAAGGGCGGGCACGGCCGTGGTGAGCGCGACGGCCGAGGGGGTCGCGACCAGGTTCGCCACAACCGTTCGAATCCGCAGCGCCAGGGTTTCCGCGAGGACCGGATGGCACAGCGGTTGTCCGAGCCGGACTTGCCCGATGACATCGATGTGACTGTCCTGGACCCGTCCGTCCTTCAAGACCTGCGCGGGCTGGCGAAGGACAACGCCGATCGCGTAGCAAAACACATGATCATGGCCTCGGAACTCTTGGAGGACGACCCTCAGCTCGCCCTGCGCCACGCTCGCGCCGCCAAGAACCGTGCTGGCCGGGTTGGCGTCGTCCGCGAGACCAACGGTGTGGTGGCCTACCATGCCGGCGAATGGAAAGAGGCGCTCTCCGAGCTTCGCGCGGCGCGGCGAATGACCGGCGGCCCTGGCCTCATTGCCGTGATGGCGGACGCGGAACGCGGCATGGGTCGGCCGGAAAAGGCCCTTGAACTCGGGCGAACCCCGGAGGTGGCGGAGCTGAACGAGGCCGACCGCATCGAGCTGGCCATCGTGATGGCGGGAGCGCGCCACGACCTCGGGCAGCACGAGTCGGCGCTAGCCACGCTCGACCGCCTTGGGCCGTCGCTGGATTCGGAGGGGCTCGAACAAGTCCGTTTGTCCTACGCGTACGCCGATGCGCTGCTGGCGCTCGGTCGCGAGGAAGAGGCGAAAACGTGGTTCGAGCACGTCGCCGATATCGACGTGGATGGCATGACTGACGCCGAAGATCGTATCGCTGAGCTCGGTTAGGGAGGGGATGAGACATGAGTCTGCTTGATCGGCACGACGCGCTGATGCTGGACCTCGACGGCACCTTGTGGGAGGGCGGCGAGGCTTTGCCGCACGCCGTTGACGCCGTGAATAGTGCTGGCATCCCCGCGGTGTACATCACCAACAACGCCTCCCGCGGGGCGGACGAGGTCGCGGCGATGCTGCGCAATGTGGGCCTGGCTGCGGAGGCCGCCGATGTGCGCACTTCGGCGCAGGCAGCGCTGACGATGGCGGCAGCTCGTCTTTCGCCGGGGGATCCGGTGCTCGTGGTCGGGGCACAGTCGTTTAAAGACCTGGTTGGCGCCGAGGGGTACCGCGTGGTGGAGTCTGCCGACGCAGCACCCAAGGTGGTGCTGCACGGCCACTCGCCCGAGACAGGCTGGAAGCAGCTGTCCGAGGCCGCGCTGGCGATCCGTGCCGGCGCGGCGTACATCGCCTCGAACCTCGACACGACGCTGCCCATGCAGCGGGGACTCATGGTGGGCAATGGATCCATGGTGGCGGCGGTGACCTCGGCCACGGGTGTGGTGCCGGAGTCCGCGGGCAAACCCCAGCCGGCGATGTTCCTCCAGGTCGCGGCAGAACGGGGGTTCGCGCGCCCGCTCGCGGTGGGCGACCGGTTGGACACCGACATCCAGGGAGCAGTGGCGGCGGGAGTTCCGGCCCTCCACGTACTCACCGGTGTCTCGGGCCCGCTGGCACTGTTGGAGGCGCCAGAGGAGCAGCGACCGACTTACATCGCCGAGGACCTGCGGGCCCTGGGCCAGGAGCCAGAGGCGCTGCGGCCGGGGCCGCAGGGCGGGTTCGGCGCGCGCGTCGACGGCAAGGACATCATCCTCAGCCACGGTCGCGAGGGCGCGACCAGCGTCGAGGCGCTGCGGACCGTGCTCCAGGTGGCGTGGGCAATGGACACGCCGCCGGAGCTCGTCCGCCCCAACTCCGATGCCGCAGAGGCGGCCACGGCGGATTGGTGGTGAGACAGGTGGCGGCACCGAAACCACACGACCCGCGTGCGCCTCACGTGGGCGTCGATACGCTGCGCGAGGAGTTCAACGGACTCCTCGGCGAGCATGCCGAGACCCTGAGCGATGAGGTTGCGCTGCTCACCCGCGCGCACGCCCTGCTCCACGACGCGCTGCAGGCGGGATAGGCCGGGATAAGCAATGGCTCCAGGAAGGCGGCGTCTCGACGCGGAGCTCGTGCGTCGCAAGATTGCGCGCTCGCGCGAGCAGGCGCAGGCGTGGATCAAGGAGGGACGCGTTGAGGTTGCCGGGTTCACCGCAACCAAGCCGGCGACCGTGGTGGAGCCGGGGGTGTCCATCAAGGTCAACGTGAGCGAAGAGGATGAATGGGCGTCCAGAGGCGCGCACAAGCTGCTTGGCGCGTTGGAGGTGTTTGGGCGTTCGGGACTGAGCGTCGACAAGCGAAAAGCTCTGGATGCGGGGGCTTCCACCGGCGGCTTCACCGATGTGCTGCTCAAACGCGGCGCGCGCGAGGTAGTGGCGGTGGATGTGGGTTACGGGCAGCTTGTGTGGCGGCTGCAGAACGACAAGCGGGTGCGGGTGCTGGACCGGACGAACATCCGCAACCTCACGCCCGAGATGACCGGCGGGCCCGCGGAGCTGATGGTGGGGGACTTGTCGTTCATCTCGCTCAAGCTCGTGCTGCCGGCGATCGTGGAGTGCCTGACGGAGGGGGCCGACCTGCTGCCCATGGTGAAGCCGCAGTTCGAGGTGGGCAAGGACCGCCTCGGCAGCGGCGGTGTGGTGCGCTCGCCACAGCTTCGCGCCGAGGTCACCTCGGACGTGGCGCAGTACGCGCAAAGCCTCGGGCTGAGCCTGCGGGGCGTGACCGCGTCGCCCCTTCCGGGGCCGAGCGGAAACGTGGAATACTTCCTGTGGCTGGTGAAGGACGGCTCCGCCACCGCGCCGTCGCCGGAAGAGGTGGTGCGCATGGTGGCGGCCGCCGTGGAGGAAGGACCGCAGTGATGACATCCACGACGCAGGGCACGACGGAGGGCGCCGCGCAGCCGCAGGGCGCCGAGCGCGAGATCCTGCTCGTCCCGCACTTCTACCGCCCCGACAACATCGAGGCTGCGGCGAGCGCTGCGAGCATGCTGCGCGACGCCGGAATCCGGGTGCGGCTGCTGGACCAGGGATTCCGCGAGCCCGATGGCGGGGCAAGCCCCGTGAGCAGCGACCCGGTGCTCGGCCAGCTAGAGTCCGTGCTGCCGGGACCGGACGCGGCCGCCGGGTGCGAGCTCGTGCTGGTACTCGGAGGAGACGGCACCTTCCTGCGCGCTGCTGGGGTGGCGCGCGACCAGGACATCCCGGTGCTGGGCATCAACCTGGGCCACGTGGGTTTCCTCGCGGAGGGCGAGGCGGAGAGCCTGGATGCGGCGCTGCGTCAGGTGGTGGACCGGACGTACGTGGTAGAGGAGCGCATGACTATCGACGTCTACGTCAGCGCCCCCGACGGCGAGGAGATTGGGCGCAGCTGGGCGCTCAACGAGTGCAGCATCGAAAATATCGAGCGCAACAAGGTGTTGGACGCGGTGCTGGAGGTCGACTTCCGCCCCGTGTCCGCGTTCGGGTGCGACGGCGTGCTGATCTCCACACCGACCGGCTCAACCGCGTATGCGTTCTCCGCCGGCGGGCCCGTGATGTGGCCCGCCCTCGACGCGATCCTGGTGGTGCCGAACAACGCGCACGCCCTGTTTGCGAAGCCGCTGGTGGTCTCGCCGCGGTCTACCGTGGCGGTGGAATCGGACCCGTCCACGGGTACCGCCGTGGCGGTGATGGACGGGTTCCGGCGCATTGAACTGCCGCCGGGATCGCGCGTGGAGGTCATCCGCGGCTCCCGCCCCGTGAAGTGGGTGCGCCTGGACCAGCGGCCGTTCACCGACCGCCTAGTGCGGAAGTTCCAGCTCCCGGTGTCCGGGTGGCGCGGGCCGAAGTACGGGCTGGCCTAGGGAAGGTAGGGTAACTCCCACCATGCTGGCAGAAATTTCGATCCAGAACCTCGGCGTCATCCCGTCCGCGTCCGCGGAGCTCTCCTCCGGTCTCACGGTGCTCACGGGCGAGACGGGTGCGGGTAAGACGATGGTGGTCACGGGCCTGCGCCTGCTCACCGGCGGGCGCGCCGACGCCTCCCGGGTCCGCTCCGGCGCGGCCGAGGCGGTGGTGGAGGGCGCGTTCAGCACTGTGGGCCTCGGCGAGGGCGCGCGCGAGCGGGTGGCTCAGCTGGCCGCCGGCGCGGGGGCTGAGGAGGACGAGAACGGCGAGTACGTGGTCACCCGCTCGGTGAAGGCCACCGGCAGGTCGAAGGCGCACCTCGGCGGGCGCACCGTGCCCGCCGCGACGCTGGCGGAGGTTACGGAGCCGCTTTTAACCATCCACGGCCAGAACGACCAGCTCCGCCTCATGTCCCCCGACCAGCAGCTGGCAGCGCTGGACAGGTTCGACCCCGAGATCCAGGCGGTCCTGGCCGGCTACCGAGAGGTGTACACCGAGTGGCGCCGCGCCGCCCGCGAGCTAAAGGAGCGCACCGAGAGGAAGCTGGAGCTGGCGCAGGAGGTGGACCGGCTGCGCTTCGCAATCGAAGAGATCGACGCGGTGGCGCCGGCGGAGGGCGAGGAGGAAGAGCTCGTCGCCGCCGTCAACCGCCTCCAGGACGTAGACGCGCTGCGCGAGGCGGCGGCCGGCGCCCTCGCCGCGATCGACGGCTCTGAGGCTGCCGGGGCGCTCGGCGGCCTCAGCGGCAGCGAGGAGGCTGCGGCGTCGACGCTGGTCGGCCAAGCAGCGGACGGGCTCGCGGGCTCGAGCGACCCGTCGCTCAAGGACCTCGGTGCACGGTTGCGGGAGGTCAGCGCAGTGCTTGGCGACGTCTCCGTGGAGCTGGGCGGCTACCTCGAGGCCCTGCCGAGCGACCCGGGGGAGCTCGACCGCCTGCTGCAGCGGCAGCAGGAGCTGAAAACGCTCACCCGCAAGTACGCCCCGGATGTGGCCGGCGTGATCGCGTGGCGCGCCAAGGCGGGGAAGCGGCTGGGGAAGATTGATACGTCGGACGGTGCCGTCGAAAAGCTGAAAAAGCGCGTGGCGGAGCTGGAGGGGGAGCTGGCTGCGCGCGCGGGAAGGCTGTCGGCCGCGCGCGAGGCCGCTGCGGAGGCGCTCGGCGCGGCGGTGACCGACGAGCTGCACGGCCTGGCGATGCCGAAGGCGCGGCTCGAGGTGCACGTGGAGCGCGCGGCCTACAGCCGCGACGGCGCGGACGCCGTGGAAATCCGGCTCGCGCCGAACACGGCCATGGAGGCGAAACCGCTGTCCACCAGCGCGTCCGGCGGCGAGCTCTCGCGAGTGATGCTGGCGCTCGAGGTGATCCTCTCGGGCCTAGCCGGGGGAGCGACACTGGTCTTCGACGAGGTTGACGCGGGCGTGGGTGGGCGCGCCGCGGTGGAGATCGGCAGGCGTCTGGCGCGGCTGGCCGCCAACAACCAGGTCATCGTGGTCACGCACTTGCCGCAGGTGGCGGCGTACGCGGACACGCACCTGCACGTGTCAAAGAACGTCGGTGACGAGGCGGTCACCTCCGGCGTTCGCAGCCTGAGCGAGGCGGAGCGCGTGGAGGAGCTGGCGCGCATGCTGGCGGGCCTGGATGACTCGGACACCGGCCGCGCCCACGCTGCAGAGCTACTCAGCCGCGCGCAGCGCGAGGTGGCCGAGCTGCGCGGGTAGCCCGCCCGCGCGCCTCCCACCGTTGTGGCAGGTCACCGTGCATACTGTCCGCCATGACTGTCTCCAACGACGCATCAGGCGCGGTACCAGGCGCTGCGACCGCTGCCACGCTGCAGGGTGTCCTGCGCGATTGCACGCCGCAGGGGAAGGGCCTGGGCCGCATGAAGGCGGGCGACATCGCGTTCGTGGACGCGCCCGACATGACCCGCCGCTTGGCGGAGCTCCTGGTGGCGGCGCAGCCGGCGGCGGTGGTCAACCTCGACCGCTTCACCACGGGCGCGATTCCCAACTACGGCCCGCACGTGCTGCTCGATGCCGGCATCCCGCTCTTCGAGGCAGCGGGCAGCGGCATGCGCGCCAAGGTGCGCGACGGCAAGAAGGCGCGGCTGAGCCCGGAGGGCGAGATCACCGTGGGCAAAAAGGTGGCCGGGCACGCGACGCCGGTGAGCCGCGCCGACGTGGACTCCACCTTCGCCGACGCGCAGCGCAGCCTGGTGGACAACATGGAGGCGTTCTTCGGCAACACCATCCAGTTCATCCACTCCGAAGCGCCGTTGCTTATCGACGGCGTCGGTGCGCCCGAAGTCGGCGACATCATGTCCGACCGGAAGGTTCTGGTGGTCTCGCCCGCGCCGGATACCAAGGAGCGGTTGGCGGGGCTGCGCAACTTCATCGCCGAGTTCACCCCCGTGATCATTGGCGTGGGGCAGGCGGCCGATACCCTCACGGAGATGGGCTACGACTCGGACTTCATCGTGGCGGACCCCACCGAGGTGTCGGAGAAGAGCCTGCGCGGCGACGCCCGCGTGATCTTGCCCGCGGAGACCGACGGCTACGCGCCCGGCCTGGAGCGCATCCAGGACCTCGGCGTGGGCGCGATGACCTTCCCGGCGGCCACCGAGTCCCCGACGGACCTGGCCATTCTCCTCGCCGTGTTCCACGACGCGGAGACGGTGGTGACGGTGGGCCAGCCGGTGGAGCTGGATTCAATCTTCGCCGACGCGGGCACCACGGAGCCGGCGGCGCTGCTCACTAGGCTGAAGGCGGGCCGCAGAATCGTCGACTCGACCGTGATCGAGCACCTGTACGAGAAGGGCCCGGGCGGCGGCGGTGTTGCCTGGGCGTGGGCGATCCTGGGGCTGTTGGTCGCGGCCGCTACCATCATCGTGATCGTCGGGCTCGGCGGCTCGGGCACGTTCAGCGACAATCTGGTGGACACCTGGGAGGCGGTTTCCCGGGAAGTCCAGAGCTGGTTCGACAGCTGGTTCAACAACAGGGCCAACTAGGCGGCGGAGAGGAGCAACCATGGGACAAGGATCGCGGGGCTCGGGTCTCGTCGCGGCGGGCGTGGGGTGGGGCGTGGCCATCGGTGTGGCGCTGGGCACGCTGCTCATCGCGCCCGCCGTCAACGGCACGCTGGATCAGGGGCCGTTTACCCGGGGTGCGGCCGGTACTACCAGCTCGGCGAACGAAGACGCGAACGGGGCGGCCGCGCAGGATGCGGCGCGGCAGGCGCAGGCCGCGAACGAGCTGCTGGCGGAGGCGTCAACGCGCCTCGTGGCCGGCGCGCTGGAGGGTGTGCCCGTGACCATCATCCGCACCGCGGACAGCGCGGACGAGGACGCGGCTGCCGTGCGCTGGCTGGCCAACGCCGCAGGGGCGACGAAGGCGGGCAGTCTCACCCTCACGGAGAAGTTCTTCGACCAGAACTCTGCCGACGAGCTGAGCAGCATTATCGCCAACACCCTGCCCGCGGGAGCCCAGCTGTCCGTAGAGAACCGCTCTCCGGGCACGCACGCGGGCCAGTCCCTGGCCGCCGCCTTGGCCCAGGACCCGGCTACCGGGGAGGGCTACGCCAGCGCCGCCGACCGGGACCTGGTGCTCGATGCCCTTGCGGCCGCGGGCTTTGTCGAGGTGGACGCCCCGGTTGAGCCGGCCGGCGCGATCATCGTGGTTGCCGGCGAGGCCACCGAGGGATTCGCGGGCCAGGCTCTTCAGGATTTCGCCGCCGCTTTGCGCGAGCGGGCCGACGCCGTGCTCGCCACGCGCGGTCAGGCCCCAGATGCGAACGCGGTGGGCGAGGTGGACGCCGAGGCCGGTCGCATCCGCGCCGTGCTCTCGGCGGGCGAGCAGCATTCCGCACGGGGCTAGGGTGGTGCGCATGAGCCACGATTTCACCGTCACCGATTCGCATTTGCTTGTCGACGCACCCATTCTCGCCCTGCGCCGCGACAGGCTCGCCATGCCCGGCGGGCGCGAGGCCGACCGCGAGATTGTCGAGCACTTCGGCGCCGTCGCTGTGGTGGCGCTTGACGCCGACGGGCGCGTGGCCATGGTGGAGCAGTACCGCCACTCCGTGGGCCGGCGCTTGCTGGAGTTGCCCGCTGGCATTCTTGACATCCACGCCGAGCCCGAGCTGGACACCGCCAAGCGGGAACTGCACGAGGAGACGGGGCTAGCGGCAGACGAGTGGGCCGTGCTGGTGGATCTGGTCACCTCCCCGGGGTTCGCGGAGGAGGCGGTTCGCGTCTTCATCGCCCGCGGGCTGCGCAACGTCGAGCGCCCCGCAGCCGAGGATGAGGAGGCTGACATGGACCTTTCGTGGGTGCCACTGGACGAGGCCCGGGCGGAGGTGATGCGGGGGGAGATTGTGAACTCCATCGCCGTGGCGGGGATCCTGGCCGCCGGCGAGGTGGAGGCAGGCCGGGCGAAACCGCGGGGCACGGACGAGCCGTTCACGCTGCGGCCGACGTCGCTGGCCGAGCGACGCGCGGCGCAGGGTGCCGTCCCCGACATGAAGCGGATCTAGCGGGCGCGAGGTGCGCGCCGAGGAGCTGGCTAGCCGGTGGCACACCCACCTGGCGGTGGAGCGGGGGGTATCAGACCACACCCTGAGCAACTACGACCGCGACTTGCGCCGCTACGTGGGGTGGCTCGCCGCGGCGGGGGTCGAGGACCTCGCGGGGGGCACGCCGCGGCACTTGGGGGCGGACGTGGCGGGCCTGCGACGGGGGGCGGGCGGGGCGCGGCCGCTGGCGGCGTCGTCGGCGGCGCGCGCGCTGGTGGTGGCGCGCGGCCTCCACCGCTTCGGCGTGGCGGAGGGGGTGCTGCCGGCGGATGTGGCGGCGGAGGTTCCGGTTGCGTCGACAAGCGAAAAGCTCCCGGACACGCTCTCGGTGGAGGAGGTCGCGGCGCTGCTTGAAGCTTGCCCCACGGAGACGGCCGCCGGGCTGCGCGACAAAGCGCTGCTGGAGGCGCTCTACGCCACGGGCGCGCGCGTGTCCGAGGTGCTCGCGCTGAGCGTGGACGACGTGGCGGACGCGGCGGGGGTGATCGCGGTGACGGGCAAGGGCAATAAGCAGCGGCTGGTGCCGCTTGGCTCGCACGCGCAGGCGGCGATCGATGCCTACCTGGTGCGGGGGCGGCCAGCGATGGCCAATGGCAAGTCTCACGCCTTGTTTCTGAACGCGCGCGGCGGGCAGCTGAGCCGGCAAAGCGCCTGGAACGCGATCAAGGTGGCGGCGCGGCGCGCGGGAATAGACAAGGATGTCTCCCCGCACACGCTGCGGCACTCCTTTGCAACGCACCTGCTTGAAGGGGGCGCGGACGTGCGCACGGTGCAGGAGCTGCTGGGGCACTCCTCGGTGACAACCACGCAGATTTACACGCACATCACCGCGGACAGCCTGCGCGAGGTGTGGGCCGGGGCGCACCCGCGCGCGTAGCGCCTCCGCGCGAAATTGCACCGTTGTAATATGGTTGCGTCAAGTGCTCAGGCGGGATGAGGAGGAACCGGCGATGGCGGAGAAGGCGGGCAACGGCGCACTGTTCGAAGCCGAGGAGCAGCGAACCTTTCTCACCGGACGGCCCCACCGGGAGTTCCCCGCGCCGAAGGAGCTCGACCGCCACGGTCCCGCGAAGATCATCTCGATGGTGAATCAGAAGGGCGGGGTGGGCAAGACCACCTCCACCATCAATCTCGGCGCGGCGCTGGTGGAGCAGGGTCGCAAGGTGCTGCTGGTGGACCTGGACCCCCAGGGTGCGCTCTCCGCTGGCCTCGGCGTTTCCCACGACGAGGACCAGGTGACCGTCTACGACCTGCTCTTTGACAACACCGCCAGCATCCACGCCGCCATCAAGCACTCCAAGGTCTCGGGCCTGGACTTGGTGCCGGCGAACATCGACCTCTCCGCGGCCGAGATTCAGCTGGTCAACGAAGTAGGCCGCGAGCAGACCCTGGCCCGGGCGCTGCGCCCGGTGCGCGGGGAGTACGACTACATTTTTATCGACTGCGGCCCCTCCCTCGGCCTGCTCACGGTAAACGCCTTGGCCGCCTCCCAGGGCGTGATCATCCCGATGGAGGGCGAGTACTACTCGCTTCGCGGCCTGGCCCTTTTGACGGACACGGTGGAAAAGGTGCGCGACCGTATCAATTTCGACCTGGACATTGTGGGCATCCTGGTCACCATGTTCGATCGCCGCACCACGCACGCCCGCGAGGTGATGGACCGCGTGGTGGAGGTGTTCGGGGACCGCGTCTTCGACACGGTGATTACCCGCACCGTCCGGTTCCCGGAGACGTCGGTGGCGGGCGAGCCCATCACCACCTGGGCGCCGAACTCGCAGGGCGCTGACCAGTACCGCAGCCTCGCCCTCGAGGTGATGGAGCGCGTTGAGCGCTAAACCGGCGAGCGCGGAAACGGGCGCCGGGGCGGGCGATCAGCCGGAGATCACCGGCTTCACCCTCGCGCTGCACAATTTCTCCGGCCCCTTCGACCTTCTGCTCAGCCTGATCAACTCGAAAAAGCTCGACGTGACCGAGGTGGCGCTCGCCGAGGTGACGGACGAGTTCATCGCCTACACCCGGGCGCTGGGGGAGACCGCGCGCCTGGACGAGGTGACGGACTTCCTCGTGGTCGCCGCGACGCTGCTCGACCTGAAGGCGGCGCGCCTCCTGCCGCGCGGCGAGGCCGGGGAGATCGAGGACTTAGACCTGCTCGAGTCCCGGGACCTGCTCTTCGCCCGCCTGCTGCAGTACCGGGCGTACCAGCGCGTGGCGGACCAGTTCGCACGCTGGCAGCAGGGCGCGCAGCGCCGGTACCCGCGGGCGGTGTCGATGGAGCCCCGGTTCGCCGAGTTGCTCCCGCCGGTGGCGCTCGGGCACACGCCCGCGAGCTTCGGGCAGCTGGCCGCGAGCGTGTTCCGCCCACGCCCGCCCGAGGAGGTTCGCACGGACCACCTGCACGAGGTGGCCGTCTCCGTGCCCGAGCAGGCAGGCCGCATCCTGGACTCGCTCAAGCTCGCGGGCGCGGGCGAGTGGCTGACGTTTGCGGCCCTGACCAGGGATTGCACCCGCTCGATGGAGGTGGTCGGCCGCTTCCTCGCCCTGCTGGAGCTGTACAAGGCCCGCGCCGTGGACACGGAGCAGGCGGAGGCGCTCGGGCCGCTCGGCGTGGCGTGGACCGGCATCGACGTGGACCCGGCGGTCGTCGCGGCGGGCAACTGGGAGTAGCCGGGTAGCATGGCGGGCCATGGATAACGCCCCTGACGCCGCACCGGACCTTACCGCTTCGCTCCCGCTTGTGTCGCAGCTGCGCTCGCAGATCGAATCGATCTGTCTCTTATAAACAACTCCGGGCCCACGAGGTCTCCATCGCAGCGCGGCTCAGCTTCGTCTGCGCCCCGTCCAGCACGAAGGCCTCCACCGCGGCAGCGGGATCGAGCTGCGCGAGACGGCGGAGGGGTGGCGGCTGTACACGCGCCCGGAGAACGCCGCCGCGGTGGAGGCCTTCGTGCTGGACGGGGCGCAGACGAAGCTGAGCCGCGCTGCGATGGAGACGCTGGCGGTGGTTGCGTACCGGCAGCCCGTCACCCGTGCGCAGGTGGCGGGGGTGCGGGGCGTGAACGTGGACGGCGTGATGCGCACGCTCGCGCTGCGCGGGCTGATCGCCGAGGTGGACCCGGACGAGGCGAGCGGGGCGCACCGCTACGTCACCACCGAGCTGTTCCTGGAGCTTCTTGGTATCGATTCGCTGGAGCGGTTGCCGGATCTGGCGCCGCTGTTGCCGGACGTGGACGCCATTGAGGATGCCTGGTAACCGCGTTGGGGCTGCTAGACTGGCGCCGATAATTTCACACCCGCAGATCTTTAACAGTAAAGGATGCACGCATGACTCCACCCGCTCGCCGCGACGGCACACCGGACAGAGGTACACCCGGCAAGGACGACACGTTCTACATCTCCTACGCCAAGCCCGCCCGCAAGCAACACGTCGACCCGGACCGGCGCCGCCGCAACCGCCCCAGCGACCGAGCGCAGGAACCCCACCCGCTGGCCGATAACTGGTGGGACGACGAGGACACGAAGCGCCGGAAGGAGAACTCCGACGGCGTGCGGCTGCAGAAGGTGCTCGCCCAAGCGGGTGTGGCGTCGCGCCGCCACGCCGAGGTGATGATCGAGCAGGGCCGTGTGGAGGTCAACGGCAAGATCGTCACCGTGCAGGGCACGCGCGTGGACCCGAACGTGGACGTGATCCGGGTGGACGGCGCCCGCATCAACGTGAACGAGGAGCTGGAATACTTCGCGTTCAACAAACCCCGCGGCGTGCAGACCACCATGAACGACGAGATGGACCGCATCTCCGTCGGCTCATACCTGGCCGAGCGCACCGCGTCCGGCCAGCGCCTCTACCACGTGGGCCGTCTGGACGCTGACACGGAGGGCCTGCTCATCCTCACCAACGACGGCGAGCTGGCCAACCGCCTCACCCACCCGAAGTACGAGGTGTCCAAGACCTACCTGGCCACCGTGCTGGGGGAGGCCAAGCAGGACCTGGTGAAGACGCTTCGCGAGGGCATTGAGCTTGACGACGGTCTCGCCAAGGCCGACTACGTCCAAATCGTGGACGTGCACAACGGCCAGTCGCTCATCCGGGTGGAGCTGCACGAGGGCCGCAAGCACATCGTGCGCCGCATGCTCAAGGCCGCCGGTTTCCCGGTGCAGCGACTGGTGCGCACCAAGGTCCACACCGTGCAGCTCGGCGATATGAAGCCGGGCACCATGCGGGCGCTCAACGCGTCCGAGCTCGCGTCCCTGTACAAGGCGGTGGAACTGTAAATGGCTACCCATTCCGACATTTCGAACATGCCTGGCGGCGGCCTGATCCTGGCCGTGGACGGCCCTTCCGGCACCGGCAAGTCCACCACCTGCCGCGCCCTGGCCAAGCAGCTGAACGCGAAGTACGTGGACACCGGTGCGATGTACCGCGTGGCCACTCTTGCGGTGCTGCGCGCCGGCGTTGATCCGGAGGCGACCGACGCGGTGATCGCCGCGACTGCAGAGTTGCCGCTGAGCGTCTCAGACGACCCGGACTCCACCAAGGTGCTGCTTGGAGGCGTCGACGTGTCCCGTGAGATCCGCGGCCCGGAGGTTACGCGGAACGTCTCCGCCGTCTCCGCCATCCCGCAGGTGCGGGAGAACCTGGTGGCCCTGCAGCGCCGGCTGGCGGCTGACGCCCACCGCGCGATTGTTGAGGGCCGCGACATCGGCACCGTGGTGCTGGCTGACGCCCCCGCGAAGGCCTACCTCACCGCCTCCGCCGAGGTGCGCGCCCAGCGCCGCTACGACCAGGACGTTGCGGCCGGGCGCGAGACGGACTACGAGACGGTGCTCGCCGACGTGCAGCGCCGCGACGAGCTGGACTCCACCCGCGAGACCAGCCCGCTGAAACCCGCCGAGGACGCCGTGGTGATCGACACGTCCGACATGACGCGCGCGGAAGTGCTCGATGCCCTGATCCAGCTCATTGAAAGGAGCGCCGAGTGAGCGAGACCAAGCACGGGGACGCCGCGGGCGGCGACGAGTTCGCCGACCTGCCGGAGACCCAGTTCTTCCAGCCCGGCATTGACGCCTCCGGGCTCGACGACGTGGAAGAGCAGTACCTCGGGTCGGGCGACGCCGAGTTTTACAACGCAGACTTCGACCCGGACGACTTCGACGACGCTGACTTCGACGACTTCGGGGAGGCCGACTACGGCGACGAGCTCGACGGCGACGGGGAGCCGGCCGACGGCGAGTACACCGAGGAGGAGTGGCGCGAGATCGAGCGCTCCTACGGGATCTCCCTGCCCAACATGGTGGAGGAGGCGCTACCGACGGTCTCCATCGTAGGCCGGCCGAACGTGGGCAAGTCCACGCTGGTCAACCGCTTCCTTGGCCGCCGCGAGGCCGTGGTGGAGGACCACCCGGGTGTCACGCGCGACCGCGTGAGCTACCTGGCTGACTGGGGCGGGCGCCGCTTCTGGGTGCAGGACACCGGCGGCTGGGACCCGGACGCGAAGGGCATCCACGCCGCGATTGCCCGCCAGTCCGAGGCGGCGATGGAGACCTCGGATGTGATTGTGATGGTGGTGGACTCCCACACCGGCATCACCGAAACCGACGCGGTGATGGCCCGCAACCTGCAGCGTTCCGAGATCCCTGTGATCCTGGTGGCCAACAAGTTTGAATCCGAGTCTCAGTGGGGCGACGTGGCGGAGTTCTACTCCCTGGGCCTGGGCGACCCGTGGCCGGTCTCGGCGCTGCACGGCCGCGGCGGGGCGGACGTGCTGGATGAGATCCTGCGCCTGTTCCCGGAGGTGCCGCGCGCCGCGAACTCGGTTACCGAGGGCCCGCGCCGCGTGGCGCTTGTCGGCCGGCCGAACGTGGGTAAGTCCAGCCTCCTTAACAAGCTGTCCAAGTCGGACCGCTCGGTGGTGGACAACGTGGCCGGCACCACGGTGGACCCGGTTGACGAACTTATCCAGCTGGACGAGCACCTGTGGAAGTTCATCGACACCGCGGGCCTGCGCAAGAAGGTGAAGAACGCCCAGGGCCACGAGTACTACGCCAGCCTGCGCACCCGCGGCACGATCGACGCCGCTGAGGTGTGCGTGGTGGTCATCGACGCCTCCGAGGAGATCTCGGAGCAGGATCAGCGCGTGATCTCCATGGTGCTCGAGGCGGGTAAGGCCATGGTCATCGCCTTTAACAAGTGGGACCTCATGGACGAGGACCGCCGCTACTACTTCGACCGCGAGTTCGACGAGATGGTGGGCCACCTGAGCTGGGTGACCAAGATCAACATCTCCGCCGACACCGGCCGCGGTCTGCACCGCCTGGAGCCGGCGATGACGGAGGCGCTGGAGAACTGGGACCGCCGTGTGTCCACCGGCCAGCTGAACAACTGGCTGCGCGAGGCGATCGCCGCCAACCCGCCGCCGATGAAGAACAACCGCCTGCCCAAGCTGCTCTTCGCCACCATGGCCGCGACCCGCCCACCGACAATCATCCTGTTCACCACGGGCTTCCTCGATGCGGGGTACCGCCGCTACCTGGAGCGCAAGTTCCGCGAGCAGTTCGGCTTCCACGGCACCCCGATCCGCATCGCGGTGCGCGTGCGCGAGCGCAACCCGAGGAAGCGTTAGCGTGCGCCCGGCGATCGTTGCGTTGCACGGCAAGGGAGATAACGGCCCGAGCTTCGCTCAGGGCACGGGGCTTTTGCTTGCCGACGCCACCGTTGCCGCGCCCACCGGCGCGGGACTTGCGTGGGCCCCGGCCCCGTACGCCCACACCACACTGGAGGAAGACGCGGCGCGCATCGATGCCATCGTGGGCTCGCTGATCCGCGACCACGGCGCCGACCCGGAGCGGGTCTACCTGGTTGGCTTCTCCAACGGCGGCGGACTGGCCGTGGCACTGTCCACGCTCAGCGATCGCTTCGCGGGTGTGGCCACGGTCGCTGCCGCCGTTCGAACCTCGCCCGAGACGATCGCTACCTGCATCGATCCCGTGGACTACCTCAACATCCACGGCCCCTGGGATGACGTGGTGCCGTACGCGGGGCTGGCGGGCTCGAACTTCGGCGCCCTTGAGACCACCGAGGCGTTTCGCACCCGCAACGCGGAGAATGCCCGCGCGGTGCACATCCCGGTAGAGCGCGCGGCCCACGAGTGGCGCCCGGGCACCACCGAGGCGATCCTCGACTTCTTCGGTATCGAGCTGACCGGCTTCCCCGGCCAGGGGCAGTACTACTGGTAAGAGGCTGGTGGGGCCTCGGAGCTACCCGCGGGTGAAGAGGAACGCGTCGGTGCGGTACGGCAGTGGCAGGATTTGCCCGGGGACGAGCCCGAGGCGCTCGTAGAGGGACCAGCGCAGATTCGCTTCCACCTTCGCGCGCGTGCGTTCGCTGGCGCGCAACCAGTAGGAGCGCGTCGCCGCGAGTGCGAACAGGTCGTCCGTGGTGACCGGCTGAAACCACTTGGTGCGCAGCTCCCGCTCGAGGCACCACGGGGCGGCAACGGCGGGGGGGAATCCCTCTCGGTGCACGTCGCCTGAGTGCGTGATGCGGGAGTAGCGCAGCACCCAGGGGTGGGTCACGTCGAGGGTGTTCCAGGCCAGCAGCAGCTTGCCGCCGGGGGCGGCGACGCGGTCGGCCTCGGCGCTTGCCGCGCCCGCGTCCACCCAGTGCCACGTTTGGGCGCAGGTGATGGCGTCAAAGGAGGCGTCGACAAGCGGAAGCTCCTCAGCGGTGGCCCGCACCACCGCAACCTGGGGCAGGCGGGCGCGCAGCACGCGCGCCATGTCCGGCGAGGGGTCGACCGCGGTGACCCGCCGGCCGGGCGCGAGCGCCTCGGTGAGTTTGCCGGTTCCGGCGCCGATGTCTAGCACCGTCGACGCGCCCGCGACCAGCTGGGAAACCTCGGCGGGGTAGGACGGACGGGCATCGTGGTACGCGTCAGCGCCCTGCGCGAAGGCGGACGCGGTGGCCCGGCGGGCGTCAACTGTGGGGAAGCCCGGCGCGTCCTTCCCGCTCGGCTTGAAGTTGCGCGGCGCGGGGCGGGGGTTCATAACTACCGCAATCTACCGCGGCCGCGGCGCGGGTGACGCGTGCGGGTGGGATGCGTTACCCTACCGAATGATGTGCAGCGCAACGGGACCGGCAGGCGGAGTGCGGCGGCGAGTCTCGGCAGCCGCCGCCGTGTGCCTGCTCGGATGGGCAGTGACAGCCTGCGCGTCGCCGCGCGACGGGGCGGAGCTGTTCACCACCATGAGCAAGAGCCCCCCGGCCGAACCCGTGGCGCCGGGGGAGCACGCGGAGCCTTTGAGCCCGCCCGCCGTGGAGACTCGCACCATCACCGCCGCGGGTCTGCAGCGCGAGTTCATCCTCTCCCTGCCCGCCGGGGCCCGGCAGCGCGCGAGGCTGCCCCTAATCATGGTCTTTCACGGTTACCGGGAGGATGCTGAGACCATCCACCACTACTCCGAGCTGGATAAGGCGGACGCGGTGGTGGCGTACATGCAGGGCAAGGACGATGCCTGGGCGCCCGCGCCGTACGCGGGCACGTCGGGGGAGCAGGACTTGGCGTTTGTGGACGCTGTGCGCTCCCAGCTCAGCGACGAGTTCCGCATCGACGCGGCCCGCGTGTTCGCCGCGGGGCTGTCCAACGGCGGCGGGTTCGCCGCCTTCGTGGGGTGCCAGCGCCCCCAGGACTTCACCGCGGTGGCAACCGTCTCAGCTGCGTTCTACCAGCGCGTCTCGGACGGCTGCTCGCGCATCCCCATCAAGCAGATCGACTTCCACGGCACCGCCGACACGGTGATGCACTACGCGGGCGGCGAGCGCCACAACACCGTCTACGACTCCACTCCCGAAATGACCGCCGAGGCCGCCGAGCGCAACCGGTGCCGCCCCCAGCCCGCCGAGCGGCGCGTGGCCGACACCGTGGTGGAGGAGCGCTGGGAGGATTGCGACGCGGGCCTCGAGCACTTCCGCATCGAGGGCGGACCGCACGTGTGGCCGGGCGGACTGCAGGATGAGTCCGGGACCGCGCCGAGGGGCTTCGCCACCGACCAGATCCTGGATTTCTTCCGGGTCAAGCACCGCCGGCCGAGCTAGTTGGCGTTGGTGCTGTTGCTGCCCTCGGCGGTGCTGGAGCTCGAGCCGGATCCAACGTCGCACTTGGCGTAGGTGTCGCCGAAGGCCGCGAGGACGGCGATGAGCGCGCCAGCCGCCGCCGCGCGTGGACCCCACTCGCCGACCGCCTCGGCGATCTGTGGGTTGAAGATGCCGGCCTGCTTCTGCACCTCGGCGATGGTGTTCTCGATGGCCGGGATCCGCACCTGGCTGGCCAGCGCCAGAACCAGCGCCAGGCCGGGTGCAAGCATTTAGATTCCTAGGGAGGGG
The DNA here is from genome assembly GCF_900078305.2 of Corynebacterium bouchesdurhonense. Classification (GTDB taxonomy): domain Bacteria; phylum Actinomycetota; class Actinomycetes; order Mycobacteriales; family Mycobacteriaceae; genus Corynebacterium; species Corynebacterium bouchesdurhonense. The sequence continues at coordinate 283,042 of NZ_LT546026.1, read as the reverse complement.
CATGAGCTTATCGACGCCCCCTTCAAGCAACACACCAAAGGAGCGCACAGTGAACCGCGAAATCGTCTTCATTGTCTACGTTTCGGATATCGAAGCCTCGGTAGCCTTCTACAGCGACCTCCTCGGGCTCGACACGGACTTCGTCTCACCCCGCTACGTCACCTTCGCGCTGGGCGCCGGCGTCTCGCTGGCCCTGTGGACCGGCAACTCGGCAGCGCTGGAGGGCGCACCAGCCCGCACCACCGAGGTGTGCCTCAACGTCCCGGCCGGGGAGGTTGCTGCCACGTTCGAGCAGTGGAAGGGAAAGGGCGTCACAGTCCTGCGGGAGCCGTACGAGGAGGTCTTCGGCTCCACCTTCGTGGTCGCTGACCCGGACGGCAACCTGATCCGCGTCGCCCCCATCGATTAGCCGGCGACGCTGTCCGCCGATTCGCGATTACACTCGGCCGCACCCCAACTCGTGAAAGGTTTCTTATGAAAGCCCTGACTTGGCAAGCTAAACGCACCGTGTCCGTCGAGGAAGTCCCGGACCCGAAGATCATCGAACCCACCGACGCGATCATCCGCGTCACCTCCACCGCGATCTGCGGCTCCGACCTGCACCTCTACGAGGTGCTCACCCCCTTCATGGACAAGGGCGACGTGATCGGGCATGAGCCGATGGGCATCGTCGAGGAGGTCGGCAGCGCCGTGACCAACCTCAAGCCCGGCGACCGCGTTGTCATCCCCTTCAACGTCTCCTGCGGCCACTGCTACATGTGCGAGCGCGGCCTGCAGTCCCAGTGCGAGACCACCCAGGTGCGGGAGTACGGCAGCGGCGCGACCCTGCTCGGCTACTCGCGCCTCTACGGCTCGCTGCCCGGCGGCCAGGCCGAGTACCTGCGCGTCCCCCCCGCCGACTACGGCCCCGTGAAGGTCCCTAGCGTCGGCGAGGACGAGCGCTTCCTCTTCCTGTCCGACGTCCTGCCTACCGCCTGGCAGGGTGTCCAGTACGCCAACGTGCCTGAGGGCGGCACTCTCGCGGTGCTCGGTCTCGGCCCGATCGGGCAGATGGCTACCCGCATTGGCGCCCACCTGGGCTACCGCGTCATTGGCGTGGACCCGGTTGCGGAGCGCCGCGCGATGGCGGCGCGGCACGGCATTGAGGTGCTCGAGGGCGGCGAGGGAGTCGTCGAGGAGCTGCGCGAGCGCACCGACGGCCGCGGGCCCGACTCCGTCATCGACGCGGTGGGCATGGAGGCCCACGGCTCCCCGGTCGCCGGCACCGCGCAGGCTGCCGTCGGCCTGCTGCCATCTTCGGTGGCCCGCACGGCCATGCAGACGGCGGGTGTGGACCGCCTCAGCGCGCTCTACACCGCCATCGATGCCGTGCGCCGCGGCGGCACCATCTCGCTGAGCGGTGTCTACGGCGGCATGAAGGACCCGATGCCGATGATGACGCTGTTTGACAAGCAGGTGGAGATGCGGATGGGCCAGTGCAACGTGCGCAACTGGACCGACGACTTGCTGCCTCTGGTCGACGACCCGTCTGACCCGCTCGGTGTCCTGGACCTGAAGACCCACACCGCGCCGCTTGACGACGCCCCCGCCATGTACGAGAAGTTCCAGAAGAAGCAGGACGGCTGCATCAAGGTCGTGCTCAAGCCGTAACGGCAGCTCGCCGCAGCTCGCCCCTCTGCCGTGGCGGGCGCGGCGTAGACACGGCTTAGCAACCTGGGCTGAGAAGGACCCGGCTGCGCGGTAAGCGCAGCCGGGTCCTATTCTTGGTGCACACAGGCTTGGGTCGGCAAGAGACACCAACCCCCCAAAAAATTTGTCGGACTGACAGGATTTGAACCTGCGACCCCCACACCCCCAGTGTGGTGCGCTACCAAACTGCGCCACAGCCCGATGTTGTCCGGCGGATCGTACAACCCGATCGGCAACTCGGTCAGATTACACCACTGTCATCGCGGGAGGGAAACCGGCTGGTTGTCGCACCGTCCACGTACACCCAGTGCCCGTCGCGGCGCTCGAAGCGGGAGCGCTCGCGCTGCACGCCGCCGGGGTAGTGGGCGGCGAACTCCACCACACCCTCGTTGGTAAAGGGGCCGCCGGCTACGGTCTCCACAATTTCTAGGCGGGTGAACGGCTCGCCCTCGGGGTTGACGTCCAGGGTGGCGGGGCGGGTCTCCGGCGCCCAGGTGCGCGCTAGGTAGGCGGCGTCGCCCACCACGAAGGCGGTGTAGCGCGAGCGCATCAGGGCTTCCGCGGTCGGGGGCGTGGCGCCGCGGTGGTACCGCCCGCAGCACTCGGCGTACGCCGGGCCGAGGCCGCAGGGGCAGGTTGTGGGTTGTGGGGAGGTGGGCTTAGGGGAGCGTCGCAAAGCAACAGCCCCCTAGACGCGCTTCGCGCTGGTGTGCGCGGTGCCCGAGGCCCGGTTCTGGGCGCGGCGCTCCGCGATGGTGGCGGTGCGCACCGTGGTTGCCACCTCGCTGGAGGCCACGTAGCCGTCCACCGTGGAGGCGGCGCCCGCGCGGCGCAGCTGCTCGGCCTGCTCGTCGGTGAGCTCGCCGTAGAGGGTGATCTCGCGGGTGAAGGTGTTGTCGGGGCGGTGGGTGACTTCGACGCGGACGTCGTCAAGCTTCATGCCCTTGGCCGCCTGGCGCACGGCCTGGGAGCTGGACGCGGCGAGGGCGGACATGAACAGGCCGGTGGTGGTCACGCCCTGACCCTTGCCGCCGGCGTTCTTCGCGCGGTCGGTGGTGATGGCCTGGCCGGAGGTGCGCACCACGTCGCCGAACTTGGTGCCGCGGGCGGTGTAGGAGATGGCGTTGCTGTCGCCCGTTACCTCCGGCACGAACTCGGGCACGATGTACTGCTGCGCCCAGGAACCGATGATGTCCGCGGCGCGCTGGGCGGTGCCCTGGCGGGTGAGCAGGTGGTCGGCCTTATCCAGCGCCATCAGGGACTTGGGGTAGCGGGTGAGCTGGAAAATGGTCTGCGCGTTGTCGATGCCCACGGTGGTGTCAATGGGGGAGTGCACCAACAACAGCGGCTTGCGCAGGGTGGGCAGGTAGGTCTCCGGGTTGGTGTCCGCGAGGTCCTCCAGGAAGCCGCGGGAGATGACCAGCTCTCGGCCGCCGAGCACCACCGGCACCTGGCCGTGCGCGTCCGCCTCGCCGATCTTGTCCGCGTAGTGCAGCACCGAGTGCGCCGGGTCAAACGGCGCGCCGACGGTGGCCACGCACTTGATCATTTTCTTCAGCTCGGGCCGGGTTGCGGCCTTGAGGGTTGCTGCGCCGCCGAGGGAGTGGCCCATGATCAGCTGCGGGGCGGTGAAGTGCTCCTCCATCCACTGCGCCACCGCCACAATATCGTCCACGTTCTGGCTAAACGAGGTTTCCGCGAACTCCCCCTCGGACTGGCCCAGGCCCGGGAAGTCGAACCGCAGGGTGGCAATGCCGTGCTCGGTGAGGCGCTTGGAAATGCGGGAGGCGCCAGGGGTGTGGCGCGACCCGGCGAAGCAGTGGGCGAAAATCGCGTAGGCCTGCGCGGGAGCGTCCGGGCGGTCGATCGTGGCGGCGAGCATCTTGCCGGTGGACGATGGGACGTGGACGTTCAAAGACTGCATCGGAAAAGACGTCTCCTTGTGTAGCGTTTTATCGCCGTCAAGGGTAACCCGAAGGGGCGGGGGATCGCGCGGGCGCATCCCGGGGGCGTTTACCATCGGTGTTCGATGCACGTGCACCCGCCGGCTACCCGGCAGGCCGCGTACCCGGCGACACACGAAAGGACGCACCTGATGGGCGCATTCGACTGGTTCTGGAAGGCCATGGGCTCCACCGCCGAGCGCAACAACAAGAAGTCCCGCGGGGTGGTTGCCGCCGCCCACGAGCTGATCCCCGCCCTCGAGCAGCTCGATGACGCGGCGCTCGCTGCCGAGGTCCGCGCGACGGTGCGCGGGGGAGAGGTGGCCGACAAGCCGAGGTTCCTCGCGGGGCTCGCAGTTGCTTCTCGACGCACCCTTGGCATGCAGCCGTTCGAAGTGCAGAACCAAGCTGTCCTGCGCCTGTTGGAGGGCGACGTGATCCAGATGGCCACCGGCGAGGGCAAAACCCTGGTGGGCGCGATGGCCGCCGCCGGGTACGCCCTGACCGGCAAGCGAGTGCACGTGATCACGGTGAACAACTACCTGGCTGCCCGCGATGCCGAGTGGATGCGCCCGCTGGTGGAGTTCTTCGGTCTCAGCGTGGCCCCCGTGACCGAGTCCTCCACGCGCGACGAGCGGGTGGCGGCGTACCGCTGCGACATCGTTTACGCGCCGGTGACGGAGATCGGCTTCGACCACCTGCGCGACAACCAGATCACCCGCCGCTCCCAAGCGGTGCAGGCGCCCGCTGACGTTGCGCTGGTGGACGAGGCGGACAGCGTGCTGGTGGACGAGGCGCTGGTGCCACTCATCCTCGCCGGGTCCGAGGGAGCGCAACAGGCGACCGGGCAGATCACCGCTGCGGTGTCCCAGCTTGCGGAGGGCAAGGACTACACCATCGACGCGGAGGGACGAAACGCGTTCCTCACCGACGAGGGCGCGGCCAAGGTGGAGAGGCTCCTGGGCATCGACTCGCTCTACTCAGATGAGCACATCGGCACCACCTTGGTGCGCGTGAACCTCGCGCTGCACGCCAAGGCGCTGCTGATCCGCGACGTGCACTACATCGTCGCCGACGGCAAAGTGGCGCTCGTGGACGCCTCGCGCGGGCGCGTCGCCGAGCTGCAGCGCTGGCCCGACGGGTTGCAGGCGGCGGTGGAGGCCAAGGAGGGCCTGGCCGTGTCCGAGGGCGGGCGCATCCTGGACTCGATCACACTCCAAGCCCTCATGCGCCGCTACCCGGTGGTGTGCGGCATGACGGGTACCGCGGTGGAGGCGACGGACCAGCTGCGCAGCTTCTACGGCCTGCACGTCTCAGTGATCGACCGGGCAAACGAGTTGCGCCGCTTCGACGAGGCGGACCGCGTCTACGCCACGGTGGGGGAGAAGAACGCAGCGATCGTTGAGGAGATTGCGGCCATCCACGCCACGGGCCAGCCCGTCTTGGTGGGCACCCACGACGTGGCCGAATCTGAGGCGCTGGCAGCGGCGCTCGAGGCACGCGGCATCGCGGTCAACGTGCTCAACGCCAAGAACGACGCCGAGGAGGCGCGCATCATCGCCGAGGCGGGGGACACGGGGCGCGTCACCGTGTCCACGCAGATGGCCGGCCGCGGTACCGACATCAGGTTGGGCGGGGCCGACGAGGCCGACCACGACGAGGTGGCCGCGCTCGGCGGGCTGGCGGTGGTTGGCACTGCGCGCCACCGCACCGCGCGCCTGGACAACCAGCTGCGCGGGCGCGCCGGCCGCCAGGGCGACCCTGGCCTGAGCCTGTTCTTCGTCTCCCTGGAGGACGACATTGTGAAGGTGGGCGGTGCGGGCGAACAGGTCACCGCCCACCCGGATCCGGACGGGTGCATCGAATCAGGCCGCGTGCAACAGTTCATTGAGCACTGCCAGCGGGTGACGGAGGGCCAGCTTTTAGAGATCCACTCGCAGACCTGGAAGTACAACAAGCTGTTGGCGGACCACCGCGACATTCTCGACGAGCGCCGCGCAGCGCTCCTGGACACCGACACCGCGTGGTGCGAGCTTGCCTCCCGCAATCCGGCGCGCGCGGCTGAGCTGGAGCACTTGCCTGACGACGTCAAGGAGCAGGCCGCCAGGGACATCATGCTCTTCCACTTGGACCACGAGTGGTCCGAGCACCTGGCGCTGATGGATGATGTGCGCGAGTCCATCCACCTGCGCGCCATTGCGCGCGAGACGCCCATCGACGAGTACCACCGCATCGCCGTCCGCGAGTTCAAGGACCTAGCCAACCGGGCGGTGGACGAGGCCGCCGACACCTTCGCCGCGGTGAACATCGATGAAGGCGGCGCCCACCTGGAGGATGCCGGGTGGAAGCGGCCGAGCTCGACGTGGACGTACATGGTCTCTGACAACCCGCTGGCCGGTTCCGGCAACTCCGTGATCAGCGGCATCGGCAACATCTTCCGCTAGGGGTTAAGATGGCGGGCGATTAATTTTCTTCACCCTCGAGTTGCTTGGAGGTAGCGATGAGCGAGAACACCGGCACTCCGCAGAGCCAGGTCGAGACGACCTCGGTCTTCCGCGCGGATCTGCTCAAGGAGATGGAGTCCGGGGCGGCCGCCGCCCAGGATTCCGCACCCAGCGCGGAGAACCTGCCCGAGGACGCGGCGCTGCTGGTGGTCAAGCGCGGCCCGAACGCCGGGGCTCGCTTCCTGCTCGACCAGGACTGCACCACGGCCGGCCGCCACCCCGAGGCGGACATCTTCCTCGACGATGTCACGGTCTCCCGCCGCCACGCAGAGTTCCGCCGCAAGGAGGACTCCTTCGAGGTAGTGGACGTGGGTTCCCTGAACGGCACCTACGTAAACCGCGAGCCGCGCAACTCCGAGACGCTCTCCGACGGCGACGAGATTCAGATCGGCAAGTTCCGCCTCGTCTTCATTTCCGGCAACAAGTAGCGGCGCGCGCCTGCCCGGCCCGCTACACTCGTATCCCAGTTCTGGGGCTCGGCGGCCCCGGCGGCCCCAGCGAGAACTGTGGGCCGATTCCCCAACCTTCAACCTCGAGGAAAGATTGAGCTAAGACCCGTGAGCGCTATCCGTAAGACCGCCCCCGCTGCGCGCCCTGCCGCCAAGACCATGTCCATCGGCGTGGTGCTCGAGCGCCTGCGCGAGGAGTTCCCCGACGTCACGGTCTCCAAAATCCGCTTCCTCGAGTCCGAGGGGCTCATCACCCCGGAGCGCACGGCCTCGGGGTACCGCCGCTTCACCGACGACGATGTTGAGCGCCTCCGCTACATCCTGGTCACCCAGCGCGATAACTACCTGCCGCTGAAGGTAATCCGCGAACAGCTCGACGCGATGGATTCCGGCAAGGTGGCCGCCGTGATCACCGAGGCGGCCCCCGTGGTCAAGCCGGAGACCTTCCGCGCGTCTGCACCCGTCCGCCTGACCGATACGGAGCTGGCCCAGCAGGCCAAGGCCGAGGACACCGATGTAGCCGAGCTGATCAAGGCTGGCATGCTCACCCCAGACGCGTCCGGCCTGTTCGGCCCGGACGACGTGCACATCGTCGCCACCGCCGGCGCCCTGAAGGAGTTCGGCTTCGAGGCGCGCCACCTGAAGTCCATGCGCACCGCCGCCTCCCGCCAGGCGGACCTGGTGTCGCAGGTGACCGACCCGGTGGCCCGCTCCGGTAAGGAATCCGCGCGCCAGGAAGCCGAGGAAATGGCCCAGCAGATCTCTGCCCTCGTCGTCTCGCTGCACGCCGCGCTGGTAAAGAACGAGCTGCGTAGCGGCCTTGCCCGCTAGCGCCCCGATGGAATCCGTCAACCTCCTCGGTGTGTTCCCGGTCGGGCCCGAAAACTTTCTCTGCGCACTCCTCGATTGGGAGGGTCGCGGCCGCGTTGTGCCTGTCTGGCTGCCGCCTGTAGAGGGCGCACAGCTGGCCGCCCGCCTGGAGGAGTGGTCCCCGCGACGCCCTTCTGCCCACGACGCAATGGCGGAGATGATCGCGAACGCCACTTCGGGCGCGGTCGGCATCAACATCACCAGCTACCACAGCGGGGTATTCGTGGCGGAGCTTTTGCTTGAAGACGGCACCTCGGTCGACCTCCGCCCCTCGGACGCGCTGATCATGGCGGCCATCCTCGACGTGCCCCTCCAGGCCGAGGAGGCTGTGCTGCAGCAGGCGTCGATGTACCTCTCCTCGAGCGACGCTCTGGACTACTTTGGCGTCGAGCTTGCGGAGCGGTCTCACGATGAGGGGGCCGGCGGCCCCGAGAGCGGGGGAGCGCGCGACCAGGTTACGGAAGACTTCGTGGAGTTCATGCGGGAGCTTGGGGTGGACGAAGACTCGTTCGGCGAGTTCGGCGAAGCCTAATGTTAAAGTTGAGGTTGAGAGTTCGGCGTGTTGCGTAGGTGACGCTTGACCTGCGGTCTACGCTGGCTTTAAATATCCACTAGACCGTCTGGTAAACACCACTGGAGTAATTACGTGAGCACGAACACTTCCACCACCCCCGCCGGCGGCACTGAGTCCCCGGTGCAGGAGTCGCTGTTCGATATCGGCCCCTCCGACGAGGTGGGTTACCGCGTCCCCATCGCGTGCCAGGTTGCAGGCATCACGTACCGTCAGCTGGACTACTGGGCGCGCACCAACCTGGTCCGCCCCTCCATCCGCGGCGCCAAGGGCTCCGGCTCCCAGCGTCTGTACTCCTTCAAGGACATCCTTGTCCTGAAAATTGTCAAGGGCCTGCTCGACACCGGCATCTCGCTGCAGAACATCCGCCTCGCCGTGGACAAGCTCCGCGACCGAGGCGTGAACGACATCGCCGAGATCACCTTGGTGTCCGACGGCGTGACGGTGTACGAGTGCCGCAGCAACGAGGAGATTATCGACCTCCTCAACGGAGGCCAGGGCGTGTTCGGCATCGCCGTGCCCCAAATTATGAAGGAGCTCACCGGCACCATCTCCGCGTTCCCCTCTGAGCGCGTGATCGAGGACGCCGAGCCGGACAACATTGTCGGCATCGACGAGCTGGCGGCCCGCCGTCGCCGCAAGACCTCCTAGCCCTGGACCCCGGCGGCCGCCGCCACCGCCGCGGCCAATGCCTCGCCGGTATCCGCTTGCCGGCTGGACGACGCCACGCTTGCCAGCGCGGCGTCCTGCTGACCCTGGCCCACGTGCACCACGGCGATCACCGTGCCGGCCGGCGCCGCCTGAACCGCGCTTCTGAATGCAGCGTCGTCCCCCGCGTCCGCTGTGCCCGTAGTGATCACTACGATGCGCCCGGGGCCATTCATGGATGCGGCCGCGGCCTCGACCGCCTCGCGGGTGAGCGGCACACCGCCGGTGAGGAAGCGCTGCACCGCCGCCTGCACCTGGGCCGCATCCGGCGTCATGTCGACGTTGGGGCGGTACCCCTGCGTCACGCCCGGTGTGAGCGGGGAGGAATAGTTCCACAGCGCCACCTGCCTGCCGGCGGCGCCAACTTCGCGCGCGACCGCGGATACCGCGTCCTTGGCCGGCTGGATGTACGGAGCCATGGCATCGGAGGTGTCGAGGAGGAACAGGGTGTCAAGCGGCTGCTCGCTCGCCGGGAGCGCGGCGGGCAGCGGGGCGTTCGGGAGGGCCGCGGCCCAAACCTCCTCGGCCACCACGGGCTGCTCGGGCGCGCCCGAGCCCGCCTCCTTGAACCGTTCAGCGGCGAAGCGGGCGAAGTCCTGACCGGCGCGCGACTGGTTCTCATCCACCGCGTCGCCGCTGCTTAAGGGGATCGCTGCGTACACCACCGACGCGGCCAGCGGGCGGAACGAGAGCCCGGCCGGAGCGTTGAGCTCGGATGTGGCCAGGTAGTCCCCGCCCGAGGCGTCGAAATCCGCACTCGCGTCGAGGCGCTGGTTGGTCAGCGCTGCTACGGCCGGGGCGTCCGAATCGGCGAGGGCTGCCGCCGTAATCGCCGAGCTCTCCGGGGTGTCGGCGGGGAAGCGCACCTTATCTAGGGGTACGTCCTCACTCGGCTCATCGCCGCCGGCTAGGCCCACCATGTCTGCGTAGGCCGCCGCCGGCTCCGCCACGGCGGCCGTGCGGTGGGCCTGGGCGAGGCGTTGCTGGGTCACTGCAGTGTCCGGCGCGAGGTAGACGGCTGCGTCCGTCAACGAGGCGGTGTATTCCGGGTTCACGCAGTAGTCGCGCACCACGGGGGCACTGTCCTGGTACGCGGCAATCAGCTCGCGGGCGACGGTTTCGTTCGTGGCCGCGACGGGTAGTTCCAGCTCTCCGGAGACGCACGTGCGGGGCGCCGCCTCGCCGGAACCATCCCCGCCGCGCGCCGCGAGGAACCAGGTCAGGCCACCCAGCAGCACCACCACCGCCGCGAGGGCGAAGACGGCGCCGCCGGAGAGGGCGTAGTTGTTCTTCCCGTTCGAGTGCCTACCCATACCGAGGCATCTTATCGCTTTAAAAGGTCGGTCAAGAGCTCCACCAGCCGGGCGCGGATCGGCTCGGCGGCGGCCGCGAGCTCCCGTTGGCGCGCCACGTACGTGGCCTTGCCGTCCGGCGTCTCCACCGGCACCACCTCGAAGCCGAGGCCCCGGCAGTCGTACGGCGAGGCCTCCATGTCTAGCCGGCGGGCCTCCACGGCCAGCTCGAAGGCGTCCAAGAGCAGCTCGCCGGGCACCACCGGACCCATCTTGGCCGCCCACTTGTACAGGTCCATTGCCACGTGCAGGCACCCCGGCTGGTCGTGCTCCGCCTGCGAGGCTCGGTGGAGCACCGTCAGGTTCAGCGGCGCGGCGGCGGGGGTGAAGAAGCGGTAGGCGTCGAAATGGCTGCACTTGAGCTGGTGCGACTCCACCACCCGATTGGTCCCGTCTCGCCCCAACCGCAGCGGCAGGTCGTGGCGGGGCTCACCCCGGTACACCATCGCCCACTCGTGCATGCCGAAGCAGTCAAAATGCGCCTGCCGGCCCGCGGTGGCCTCGAGCAGATGCAGGATCCGCTCCATATCGTCGCGGCGCTTGGCCAAAAAGCCGTCCGCGTCGAAGCGTACGGTGCCGTCGCCGGCCGTGACGTAGTGGGGGTAGGAGCTGTGGGGTGCATCGGGGGCGTCGGCAAGCAATGCCCCAAGCCCCGGATGCCACCGCTCGAGCTGGCTCGCGCGCACGGGGTAGTAATCGAAGAGGAAGTCCCACACCGGGTGGTGCTCGCCGCGCGTGCGACGCTCGCGGTGGGGGCGGGTGTAGCGCTGCGCGCGGAGCAGGTGCTTGTCGACGGCCCTCTGCCACGCCCCCCGCGAATACCTCGCGGGGCTACTGGGCTCACTCGGACTCATGCGTCCAGTCCGCCACCGTACCCACGTACTCCTCGATGATGTCCTCGAGCGCGGCCACACCCACCAGCTCGCCGGCGACGCGGACCTGGGCCATGTGGGCGGAGCGGCGGTGCATGCTGGTCAGCGCGTCATCCAGTGACTGGCTGCCGTCCACAATGCTCAGCGGGCGGATGCGGGAGACGGGCACCGCCGGGTCCTCCTCGTCCGACTCCATGAGGTCCAGGATGTCTTTGACATGGACGTAGCCCATCAGCACGCCCGGCGCGCGCTCGACGGGGAAGCGGGAGTAGCCGGTTTCGCGCACCGCGTCCTCGATCTCTGAGAGGCGGATCCCGCGCGGGTGGTAGGGGATGGTCTTGACGTTGTCCAGCGGGATCATCACCTCGCGCAGGGAGCGGGAGTCCGTGCGCAGAGCGTTAGCCAGGCGGGCGGTCTCCTCCGCGTCCAGCAGGCCCTCCTCGCTGGACTCGCGGATCATGGAGGCCAGCTGCTCCTGGTCCACGGTGGACTCCAGCTCGTCGCGCTGCTCAATGCCGAAGGCCTTCAGGGTCTTGCGGGCGAACCAGTTGAGGAACTCGATGATGGGGCGAGTGGCCTTCATCCACACGGTGAACGCCGGGATGAGCAGCATGGCCATAGTTTCCGGCCCCGCGATGGCGATGTTTTTGGGCACCATTTCGCCGAAGAGGATGTGCAAGAACGAGATGATGATCAGGGCGAGGACGAAGGAGACGGGGTGCAGTAGCTCGGGTGGCAGGTTGGCCGCCTCGAACGGCACCTCGATGTAGTGCGCGATGGCCGGCTCCGCCACCTTGCCCAGGATGAGCGAGGCGACGGTGATGCCGAACTGGGCGCCGGCCAGGTAGATGGAGAGGTGCTCGATGGCGTAGAGCACGTCTTTGGCGCCCGTCTTACCTTGTGCGAGCATGGTTTCCAGGCGGTCCTTGCGTGACGAGACGAGCGCGAACTCGGTGCCCACGAAGAACGCGTTGACGGCCAGCAAGGCCACGATCAAAAGGACGGCGGTGATGATGTTCATCGCGTCTGCGCCTCCTTTTCCTGTGCGGTCTGCGCTGTCTGGGCGGCTTGCTCGTCGGTGACCGGGGTGAGGATAGCGCGCTCGATGCGGCGCTCGTCCATCTCCGTCACGCGGGCGAGCCACGCGCCCCCGGCGCGCGCAGCCAGCTCCTCCTGGAACGTGGCGGCCTCGCTCTGCGGCAGCTCCACCTTGTCTCCCAGGCGGGGGATGCGGCCGAGGGAGGCCATGATCAGGCCGCCGAGGGTCTCGTACGGCCCGTCCGGGGCGGTGTAGCCGGTGCGCTCTTCCAACTCGTCGAGGCGCACCAGTCCGGCCACCTCCCACGAGGTGCCGAAGCGCTGGAAGTCGCGCTCCGACTCGCGGTCGTCGTACTCGTCGTACACCTCGCCGAGGATCTCCTCCACCACATCCTCGATGGTGACAAGTCCCTGGGTGCCGCCGTACTCGTCGGCGATCAGCACCACCTGCGAGCCCGCGGAGCGCACCCTGTTCAGCACAGCGTCACCGTCGAGGGTGCCGGGCACGAACGGCACCGGGCGGGCGAGCGACGCAACCGCGGTGGTGGCGCGCTCGTGGCGGGGCACCGAGAAGGCGTCCTTGATGTGGACCACGCCGATCGTGTCGTCCAAATCGCCGCGACGCACGGGGAAGCGGGAGTGGCCGCTCTCGCGGGCGAGGGAAATCAGATCCGCCACGGTGTCCTCCGCGTCGAGCGAGTCGATGGTGGAACGCGGCGTCATGACCTCCTCCGCGGTGGTCTCGCCGAAGCGCAGCGAGCGGTCGATCACGGCGGCCGTGTCCGCGTCTAGGCCGCCAGCCTCGGCGGAGTTGCGAACCATCGCGCCCAGCTCCTGGCCGGAGCGGGCGGAGGCCAGTTCGTCGGCCGGCTCGATGCCCATCTTGCGCACCACCCAGTTTGCCGACGCGTTGAGGAAGTTGATGAACCACTTAAACACGCGGTTGAAGGCGGCCACCGGCGGCACCACAAAGCGGGCGGTGGCCAGCGGCTCGGTGATGGCGATGTTCTTGGGCACCAGCTCGCCGAACACCATTGAGAGGAAGGTGGCCACGATAAGGGCGAGGATGAGGGCCACCGTGGTGGAGGCGGTTTCTGGCAGGCCAACCAGCTCGAGCAGCGGCGTGAAGTACCTGCCCAACACCGGCTCGGCGAGGAAGCCGGAGGCCAGCGTGGTCAGCGTGATACCGAGCTGCGCGCCGGAGAGTGCGAAGGAGAGGTTGGCGTGGTTGTGCGCCACCGCCCGGGCGGCGGCGTCGCCCTTCTCGCGCACGTGGGCCTCCACGGTGGAGCGCTCCAGGCCGGTCATAGCGAACTCGATGGCCACGAACAGGCCCGTCGAGGCGGTGAGGAGAATGAAGCCCAGCAGGGCGAGAATGGAGAAGAATATGTCCATCGGTTCCAGTTCGGCGCGTTAGCGCTGTGAGCTCCTCTTCCTCGGTGTGCCGCCGCGGCCCGCCCCACCCCGCCTCGGGCGGCGCCGCGCTCCGCGGGCGCTGTTGCCCGCCGGTGCGTTGGCCGGCTGCCCCGGCGGCGGCAGCGGGTCGCCTGCGGGTGTACGTGCCTGCGTAATCTTAACCAACTCGGCCGACATCGGGGAGACGCGAACCACCTCCGCGTCCACGCCAGCCTTGCGAAGCAGCTGGTCCACCTCCTTGGTCTGCTCGTCGGTGACCAGGGTGACCACGGTGCCGGAGGTGCCGGCGCGGGCGGTGCGCCCGGCGCGGTGCAGGTAGGCCTTGTGCTCCGCCGGCGGGTCCACGTGCACCACCAGCGAGACGTCGTTGATGTCGATGCCGCGCGCCGCGATGTCCGTGGCCACCAGCACTGGGGTCGAACCGTCCGCAAAGCCCTCGATAGCCCGCGTGCGCGCGCCCTGGCCCTTATCGCCGTGCAGCCCCTGCGCGTTGACGCCAACGCGCCGCAACTTCTTCACCTGCCGGTCCACCCCGTGCTTGGTGCGCATAAACATGATGGTCTTGCCCTCGCGAGCGCCGATCTCCAGCACCACCTGGTTCTTCGCGTCCCGGTCGCCCACGCGCAGCTGGTAGTGATCCATCGTGTCCACCGCCGCCTCCGCGGGCGCCGTGGAGTGGGTGACGGGGTTTCGCATGTAGCGGTGCACAAGCTTTTCGACGTCCCCGTCCAACGTCGCCGAAAACAGCAGCCGCTGCCCATCCTTGGGCGTGAGGTCCAGCAGCTTGCGCACCTGGGGGAGGAACCCCATGTCCGCCATCTGGTCCGCTTCGTCCAGGGCGGTGACCTCAACCCGGTCCAGGCGGAGCTTGCCTTGGTTGACCAAGTCCTGGGCGCGGCCGGGCGTGGCCACCAGCAGGTCTACCGGGGAGGCGAGGGCGCGGATCTGGCGGTTGATGTTCACCCCGCCCACCACGTCGACGACGCGCAGGCCCAGCGCCGCCGCCGGCTCGTCAAGGCGCTCGCGGATCTGGGCCGCCAGCTCGCGCGTGGGCGCCAACACCAGGCCGCGGGGCGAGCCCGGGGTGGACGGGGCGCCGGCGAGGCGGGCGAGCATCGGCAGGCCGAACGTGAAGGTTTTGCCCGAACCGGTCGGCCCGCGGCCGAGCACGTCCTTGCCCGCCAGCGCGTCGGGGATCGCCGCCTCCTGGATGGGGAAGGGCTCCGTGATCCCCTGCCTGTTCAGCACACTGACAACGTCGCGGGGCAGGCCGAGATCGGCAAAAGAAGTCATTGCGACGATCTTACAGCCAGCCCGGCTCAGGCTGGGCTGGGGTTGGGTGCGAAGGGTGCGTCGACAAGCAAGGAAGCTCTAATACGACAGCTCCTCGCGCTCACCGGACCACGTGGTGTGGAAGGTGCCCTCCATGTCCACGCGGCGGTACGTGTGCGCGCCGAAGAAATCGCGCTGGCCCTGAATAAGGGCGGCCGGGAGGCGCTTGGAGCGAAGCGAGTCATAGTAGGAGAGGGAGGAGGCGAAGACGGGCACCGGCAGGCCCAGCTGGGTCGCGGCGACCACCACGCGGCGCCACGAGTCCACCAGGCCCTTGGCAAGCTCGCCCGCGAAGTACGGGTCAAGCAGCAGCGACGGCAGATCCGGGTCGCGCTCGTAGGCCTCGGTGATGCGGTTGAGGAACTTCGCGCGGATGATGCAGCCCCCGCGCCAAATGCGCGCCAAGTCCCCCGGCTTCACGTCCCAGCCGTGCTCCTGGGAGCCGGCGTTGATCTCATCGAACCCCTGCGCGTACGCCACCAGCTTGGAGGCGTAGAGCGCGCGGCGGACGTCCTGGACGAACTGGTCGCGGTCGATGCCGAGGGATTCCAGGGTGGCCAACTCGCCGGCAGGCAGGCCCGCCTTCTGCGCCGCCTCGCGCTGGGCGAGGGCGGAGGACAGGGCGCGGGCGAAGACGGCCTCGCCGATGCCGGTGACCGGCACGCCGAGGTCCAGGGCCTCCTTCACCGTCCAGCGGCCGGTGCCCTTCTGACCCGCGGCGTCCACGATGACGTCGATGAACGGCTGGCCCGTTCGGGCGTCGACCTGGCGCAGCACCTCCGCGGTGATCTCGATGAGGTACGAGTCAAGGTCGCCCTTGTTCCACTCGGTGAAGATGTCCGCGAGCTCCGCCGGCTCGATGCCCGCCCCGTAGCGCAGCAGGTGGTAGGCCTCGCCGATGACCTGCATGTCCGCATATTCGATGCCGTTGTGCACCATCTTGACAAAGTGGCCCGCGCCGTCCGGGCCGATGTGGGTCACGCACGGCACGCCGTCCACCTTCGCCGCGATGTCTTCCAGCAGCGGGCCGAGAGTCTCCCAGGACTCCGCCGGACCGCCCGGCATGATCGACGGGCCGCGCAGGGCGCCCTCCTCGCCGCCCGAGATGCCGGCGCCGACGAAGTGGCGGCCCTTCGCGGCCACCTCGCGCTCGCGGCGGATGGTGTCCGTGAACAGGGCGTTGCCGCCGTCGATGATGATGTCGCCCTCGTCCATCGCGGCGGCTAGCTGGTCAATCACCGCGTCGGTGGCGGGGCCCGCCTGCACCATGATGATGGCCTTGCGCGGTCGCTCGAGCGACGCAACGAAGTCCTCGATCGTCTCCGAGGGGATGAAATTTCCCTCCGCGCCGTGGGCCTCCATCACGGCGCGGGTGCGCTCGGGGGAGCGGTTGTAGATGGCCACGGTGTGGCCCTTCGAGGCGAAGTTACGGGCAAGGTTTGAGCCCATCACCGCCATGCCGACAACACCGATCTGAGCGAGCTGGTCCTCGTTGCGTTCTGCAGTCATACTGCGGATTCTACCGGGGCTGCACCCGGGGCAAGCCACTCGCGAGCCGTATCATCGACGGGCATGGAGCACTTCACCGGCACGGAGGCGGTCGGGCGCCTCTTCCACGACGTCATCGACCCGCCGATGGACGAGCGCGAACTGGCCGCGGTCAACGCCGCCGGCACCGACTTCGCCCAGCGCCTCGGGCTCGAGCTCACGCACTGCTCGAGCGTGAAAGTGGAGGGCTTCCTCGATGTGGGCGCCGAGCACCTCCAGCCGGCCGGCATAGTCAACGGCGGGGTCTACGCGGCGATCGGGGAGAGCCTCGGCTCAATCGCGGCCGTGGCCAGGGCAGCGAAACCCGCGGTGGGCATGAGCAACTACACCGACCTGCTGGGCAGCGTGCGCGAAGGGCAGCGGATCGAAGCTACCGCGCTGCCGGTGCACACCGGGCGCTCCACGCACCTGTGGCGAGTGGACATGCGCTGCGGCGAAAGGCTCGTCGCGGTGACCAACCTCAAGCTGATGATCCTCGACGGCTAGAGCCTGGGCAGGCTAGAGCCAGTTGTTGCGACGGAACCACCACAGCATGCCCAGCATGGCCGCGAGCATGATGAGCAGCACAGCGGGGTAGCCGAACTTCCAGCCCAGCTCCGGCATGTGCTCGAAGTTCATGCCGTAGATACCGGCGATCATCGTCGGGGCGGCAGCCATACCCACCACGGCGGAGATAGTGCGCATATCCGAGTTCTGCTGCAGACTGACCTTGGCCACGGATGCGTCGAGAAGCGACGAAAGGCGCTCGTCGAACCCGGAGATCCGGTCGGAGACGATGGTGGCGTTATCCTGCACGTCCCGGAAGTAGGTGCGCAATGCCTTGCGGAGCAGGTCTTTGTTGTTGGCCAGACCGTTGCGCAGCGCCGGCGCGAGCGGGTCGATGGCGTGACGCATCTCCAAGACCTCTCGCTTGTAGTTGTAAATCTTGTCGATGTTGATCTGGCGGCGCGGGGTGAACACCTCGTTTTCCAGATCGTCCACGTCCTGGCTGAGGTAGTCCGCCACCTTGAGGTAGTTATCCACCAGGTAGTCGGCCACCGCCCAGGCCACGGCGCTCGGGCCGAGCACCGCGAGCTCTTCCTCCTCCTCGAGCTTGCCGGTCAAATCCGGCAGGGGAGCGTTGTGGCGGATAGTCATGGCGAACTTGTCGCCCGTGACCACCTGCACCTCGCCCGTGGAAATGATTTCGCGGGCGTCCGCGACTTCCTCGTCGTCCCGGTAGTGGACGGAGCGCACGACCATGAACAGCTGCTCGTCGTACCGGTCCACCTTCGGGCGCTGGTGGGCGTCGATGATGTCGTCCACCACCAAGTCGTCCAAGTCAAAGATGGCCGCGATCTTCTCCATCTGCTGGTCCGAGGGGGCCTTGAGCGAGAGCCACACAAAGGCGTTGTCGTGCTGCTGCACGATGTCGAGCGCGTCCCCGATGCGCTTGTTCCCCGGCATCCGCTTGCCGTCGATGAACACGCGGCAGAAATCCACCGAGCGCTCGATCGGCACCGGCGGGTAAGGACGGGACGGGGGCTCGGGTTTCTTCGACCGCGGGAGGGAGAGTGGGATGCGTGGCGGCATGGGCGTTTGAGCCCCCTTTCACTCGTGCTCGGGGGCTTGCTGGGCCATACGGCGCGCGCCCCTGTGCGGCTTCGGAGAGTGCGCACAGGGGCGCGCTCGTCGTAATAGGTCATACTACGCGCTGAGCGCGGGTTAGAAAACAGTGAGACCGCGCGAACGGAAGATGGATCGGACGTGCTCCACAGACTCCGGGGAGGGCGGAGCGGTGTCCTTGAGCTCGTAGTCGAGCCCGATCTTATCCCACTTATCCGCGCCCATATTGTGGAACGGCAACACCTCCACGCGCTCCACGGTGCCCTTCCACCGGGAGACGATGTCCGCCACCCGCTGGACGTTGTCCTCCGCGTCCGTCAGGCCGGGCACGAGGACGAAGCGGACCCACACAGGCTTGCCCTTGGCGTGCAGGCGGTCGCCGAAATCGATGGTCGGCTGCAGCTGCCGCGCCGTGACGCCCTCGTACGTGTCGGGATCGCCCGACTTCACGTCCAAGAGGAACAGGTCGATGTTGTCCAAGTCTGCGTCGGTCAAGCGGGCCCCCAAGAAGCCCGAGGTGTCCACCGTGGTGTGCACCCCGGCGGCGTGCACCTCCTTAAGGAGGCGCCGGGTAAACGCGATCTGGAACAGCGGTTCCCCGCCCGAGAGCGTGAGCCCGCCGCCGGAGGCGTTAAACACGGCCTTGTAGCGCAGCACGCGTTTGACCACGTCGTCGACGCGCTCGAGCGTGCCCTCCTTCATCTCCATCGTGTCGGGGTTGTGGCAGAACTTGCACCGCAACGGGCAGCCGGAGAGGAAGATGGTCATGCGGGTGCCCGGGCCGTCAACGGCCGTGACCAGCTCCCACGAGTGGATGAGGCCGATCTCGCCGGTGCGGCGGGCGTCGAGAAGCTCTGGGCGGGTGATCTCCAAGTCATCGGTGGAAAGACCGCCTAAACCGGCGGCGACGCCGCGCACGCGCTCACCCTGTTGGGGCTCGAGCGTGACGACGCCGCTAGTACCGTCTTGAGCCATTACGCACCCTTGTGGAAGGTACGGGAAATGACGTCGCGCTGCTGCTCCTTCGTCAGCTTGACAAAGTTCACGGCGTAGCCGGAGACGCGGACGGTGAGGTTGGGGTAGTTCTCCGGGTGCTCCATCGCATCCTCGAGCGTGGACTCGTCCAGCACGTTGATGTTGGCGTGGTAGAGGCCGGAGTCCATGTTGTTGGCGGAGCGGGCGTCCTTCATGGAAGCGAGGCGCTCGTCAAACGTCGGGGTGGTCATGATTGTTCTCCTTGTCAAAGTTGGGTCAAAGTTGGGGGATGGGAAGTGCTGGTTAGGCGGGCTGGATCGTCGCGTCGGCGTTGTCCATGATGAAGCCGGCGTCAAGGACACCCACGAGGTTGGTCACCTGCTCGTCCTTGTTGCGGCCCAGGCCCGCCGGCGTGATGGTGTTGGTCAGCGAGATGCCGTCGAGCGCGTCGTTGTAGTCGAGCTTGCCCACCGAGAGCATGGAGGCGACCATGCCGTGGTTGTCGGCGCCGTTCTCCGGGTTCGCGCCCGGGGCAAACGGGGTGCCGGCCTTGTGCCCGGACGGGAAGGAGCCGGTTGCCTTGCCGTAGACCACGTTCGAGGTGATAGTGAGCACGGACTGCGTGGGGATCGCGTCGCGGTACATCGGGATGGCCTTGATCTTCTGCATCACTGTGTGGACCACGGTGGCCGCGATGTCGTCCGCGCGGTCATCGTCGTTGCCGTAGAACGGGAACTCGCCCTCGGTGATGTAGTCCACCACCAGGCCCGTCTCGTCGCGCACCGGGTAGACCTTCGCGTACTTGATCGCGCTGAGCGAGTCGGCGACGATGGACAGGCCGGCGATGCCGCAGCCCATGGTGCGGATGATGTCCGAATCGTGCAGCGCCATCTCGATGGACTCGTAGGCGTAGCGGTCGTGGCAGTAGTGGATGATGTTCAGCGCTTCCACGTAGGTGCCCACGACCCAGTCGAGCATCTCCTCGTACTTCTGCCAGACCTCATCGAAGTCCAGGGGGCCGTCGCCCTGGATCGGGGTGTGGTCGCCGTCCGTGATCTGCTTGCCGCTCACCTCGTCGCGGCCGCCGTTGATGGCGTAGAGGAGGGCCTTCGCGGCGTTCACGCGCGCGCCGAAGAACTGCATCTGCTTGCCCACCTTCATGGGGGACACGCAGCACGCGATGGCGGCGTCGTCGCCCCACTTGTCGCGAATCTGCTTGTCGGATTCGTACTGCAGCGAGGAGGTCTCAATGGAGATGGCGGCGCAGAACTCCTTGTAGCCCTCCGGCAGCGACGGGTCCCAGAAGATGGTGATGTTCGGCTCCGGGGCCGGACCCAGGTTGCGCAGCGTCTGCAGGAGGCGGAAGGAGGTCTTTGTCACCTGGTGGCGGCCGTCCTCGGAGAAGCCGGCGTCGGTCCAGGTTGCCCAGTACGGGTCACCGGAGAAGATCTGGTCGTAGTCCTCGGTGCGCAGGAAGCGCACGATGCGCAGCTTGATCACCAGGGCGTCGATAATCTCCTGCGCCTCAACCTCGGTCAGGGTGCCGTTGGCAAGGTCGCGCTCGAAGTAGGCATCCAAGAAGGGGGAGAGGCGACCGATGGACATGGCGGCGCCGTCCTGGCTCTTCACGGAGGCAAGGTAGCCGAAGTAGGTCCACTGGACGGCTTCCTTGGCGTTCGTGGCCGGCCCGGAGATGTCGAAGCCGTAGTCGGCCGCCATCTTCTTCAGCTTCTTCAGCGCCTTGATCTGCTCGGAGTGCTCCTCGCGGTAGCGGGCCCAGTGCTCGGAGAAGCCGTTGGCCAGGGACGCGTCCTTCGCCCGCTGCTTGTCTTCGATGAGGTAGTCCACGCCGTAGAGGGCCACGCGGCGGTAGTCGCCGATGATGCGGCCGCGGCCGTAGGCGTCGGGCAGCCCGGTCACGATGTGCGAAGAGCGGGCGGCGCGGATGCGCGGGGTGTAGATGTCAAACACCGCATCGTTGTGAGTCTTGCGGTACTCGGTGAAGATCTTCTTGACGTCCGGGTTGACGTCCTTGCCGGCCTCCTTGATGGCCTGCTCAACCATGCGCCAGCCGCCGTTGGGCATCATGGCGCGCTTGGTGGGGACATCGGTTTGCAGGCCGACGATCACGTCGTCGTCCTCCGAAATGTAGCCCGGCTGGAAGGCATCGATATCGGCCGGGGTTTCGGTGTCCACGTCGTAGACGCGGCGTTCGCGCTCCACGGCGAGGTAGTTCTTGTCCAGGTGGTCCCAGAGGCGCAGCGTCTTGTCGGTGGCGCCTGCGAGGAACGACGCATCCCCGTCGTAGGGGGTGTAGTTGCGCTGGATGAAGTCGCGGACGTTGATCTCTTCCGTCCACGGGCCAGGGGTGAAGCCTTCCCACGCCTGGCTCTGAATTTGCGGCTCTGTAGAAACAGTCACAGTTGCACGGTCCTTCACTTTATGGTGATTGAAGTGTTCCGGCGGCTGCGCTTACCCATTCCCATTCACATTATTTCAAAGCGCTTGCCGCTCGCCTCCTACTGTATGAGAGTGGCGCAGCAAAAGGTAGTACGTTTATGGTGACGTTCCGCACACACGAACCCGCCCCGCCTCCGGGCGCTGACGCTGTCGGCCGGAGGCGGGGCGGGTGCGGGGTAGCTGTAGCTTACTGGGGCTTACTGGGGCTTTCTGGGCGGCCTCGCCGCGGGCGAGGCGCTGGTCGCGCTGGCCGTCGGTGGTGGCCAGGTTGTAGCGGCGCTTGCTGAACACGTTGAGCGCCCAGGTGTAGGCGGACACGGCGCGGTTGCGCATGCCCTGGAGGAACTGGACGTGGACGAACAGCCACATCAGCCAGCCGATGAAGCCGGTGAACTCGACCTTGCCCATCTTCACCACCGCGTTGAAGCGGGAGATGATGGCCATGGAGCCCTTGTCGAAGTAGTCGAACGGCGTGCGGTTCTCCGGTGACGTGCCGTTTTCCACCTCATCCTTGATCACGCCGGCAACGTACTCGCCGGACTGAATGGCCACCTGGGCCACGCCCGGGAGCTTGTTCAGGCTCATCATGTCGCCGATGACGAAGACGTTACGCTTGTCGCCCACGGAGCAGTCCGGGTTCACCGGCACCTTGCCGCTGCGCTCGGCCTCCACGCCCGCCTGCTCGGCCACGATCTTGCCCAGGGGAGACGCCTGCACACCGGCGGACCAGATCTTGGTCTTGGCCTGGATGGTGGTCTCCTGCTCGGTCTTGGTGTCCTTGAAGGTCACCGAGTCCGCGTCGACATTGGTAACCATGGAGTTGAGCACCACGGTCACGCCCTCGCGCTCGAGCTGGCGCTGCGCCTTCTTGCCCAGGCGCTTGCCGAACGGGGGGAGCACCTGCCCCATGCCGTCGACTAGCACGATCTTGACCATGTCCGGGCTGAAGCTGAACTGACCCTGGTCAAAGGAGCGGTGGGCGAGCTCGGCGATCTGGCCGGCCAGCTCCACACCGGTGGGGCCGGCACCGACGATGACGAAGGTGAGCAGCTGCTCGCGCTCCTCGGCGGTCTCCGCGAGCTCGGCGCGCTCGAACGCGTCCACGATGCGGGCGCGGATCTCCAGCGCGTCATCCAGGGTCTTCATGCCCGGGGCGAACTCGGCGAAGTGGTCGTTGCCGAAGTAGGACTGGCCGGCGCCGGCGGCGAGGATCAGCGAGTCATAGCTGTACTGGTAGGACTCGCCGCCGTCGAGGGCGGTGACAACCTGCGCGTCGGTGTCGATGTCCTGCACGTCACCGCGCACCACCAACACGTTGTCCTGGTTGGCGGTGAGCTGGCGCACGGAGGTGGCGATCTCGCCGGAGGAGAGCAGGCCGGTGGCCACCTGGTACAGCAGCGGGGCGAACAGGTGGTGGTTGGTGCGGTTAATCAGCGTCACATCCACGTCGGCGTCCGCGAGCTCGCGCGCCGCGTACAGGCCGCCGAAACCGGCGCCGATGATGACTACGTGGTGGCGGCTACCTGCCGGACGGTATGGCGTCTGGGCCATGATCTGGTTCTCCTTGAGAGCAGCGTAAGTACAGTACCGCCGCAAATAGTACGCGCAGCAGTTGCTTTCGTCACAGTGGGCCGGGGCTAGTATGCGCGGCCCCGAGCGCCGTACCGAGCGCCGCGGCGCACCGGGAAAAAGCCCGCGGCCCGCTACTATGGGCCGGGTGATGGCAAGCGAGCACCGGGCGGATCACCTCCAGGCAATCGACGCCGAGGCCTGGCCCGGTGTCGCGGCCGTTCCCAGCGTGAGCGTGCGGGCGCTGCGCGCGCGGCGGGCGGAGGCCGCCTTCGCCGCCGCCGTATCCAGAGCGGGCTTACGCTTCGACAGCTTCGAGGGGGAAGAGCCGGACCTGACCGTGCGACACGCGGAAGTGTTCGACCGCATTGCGGCCGGCGGGTGGATCGGTCTCGCCGAGGGCTACCTGGCCGGGGAGTGGGAGACCGCCACGTCCGCGGGCTTGGTGAGGGTGCTGCGGGGCCTGATCGAGGCGAAGTACCGCCCGAAGACCCTGCACCTCGCACCCGCGGCGCAGGGCGGCGCGGAGCCGGCCGCGCTGGTGGCCCATTACTCCGGCGACGGCGTGAGCCCGTTCCAGGGGCACTTTGCCACCGGGGTACCCACCACGGAGCGCACCCCGGTGAAATCCTTCGCCCGCGGCGCGGGGAAGCGGGGTGCGCCGGCGCGCCATTTCGTCGACGTGACGGAATACGGCGAGCCCCTGCCCGCGGGCAGGGGGGATCTCGCCGACGCCCAGTCGCGCAGTGCGAGCATGCTTCTCGACGCCGCCGGGGTCACCGCCCACACCCACCTGCTCGTGCAGCCGGCGGCCGGGGGCGCGCTCGCCATCGCCGCAGCTCAGCGCGGTGCGACCGTGGATTGCGCGGTGCCAGAGGGGGTGGGCGAACGGATGGTACGCGAGGCGCTGGTCTACGCCGGGGCGGCGGAGTCCGTGCGCGTTGTGCCGGCCGCGCAGCCCGCGGCGAGATCCGGGTACGAGGCGGTGGTGTCGGCGGAGTACCTCGAGACGCTGCCGCCGCGGCGCAAGGCCGCCTACCTGCGGGAGGTTGAAGCGGCGCTTGCGCCGGGGGGCCGCGCCGCGCTGCAGACGATCGTGGCCACGGAGTCCATGTCGCGCACCGCGTTGGCGGCCCTGGAGAGCTTGCGCGCGTACATATGGCCGGGCCTTTGCTTCTCGACGCCAACCGAGATCGCCCAGATAGTCGACCGCAACACGCACCTACGGGTGGTGGCGGAGACCCGGGCGCCGCGCCACCTGGAGCGCTCGCTGGCACTGCAGCGGACGACGTTCGACGCGAACCTGCGCGATGCCGCCGCCGATGGGTTTGACCCGGTGTACCGGAGACTGTGGACCTGGCAGCTCGCGCTGCGCGAGGCCCTGGCGCAGCTGGGGATGCTGGACGTGGCGCAGGTGGTGCTGGTGGGGCGGCATCGGGGCGGGCGGCGGTAACGGGGGCGTCGACAAGCGAAAGCCCCACCCACGGTTACTTTACATAATGTACATTATCGGACAACTAGGGTCTGCCGCCCATAGCGTCAAGTGACGTTATATGGCGGCTATTTGGTGAGGTTCAGGCGGATATTGATCTCGCCCTCGTCCGCGATCTTCGCCGCGACGAACTCCGGCGAATCCACGCCGTAGTCGGCGCGCGTGACGGGCACGTCGCCGGCAACAACGAGGTGGTCGCCCGAGCGGACCGCGTCGAAGGTGTGCGTGACGCTGTTGGTCTGACCGTGGATGGTCAGCTCGCCGGTAAGCTCCACCTGGCCCACCGTGCCGTCCTCCGGCAGGTGCGAGACGTCGGCTGGCTCGGTAACGGTGAAGGTGGCCTCGGGGTACGTGTCCGTCTCGAAAATTTTGCGGCGGACGTTGCTGTCGCGCACGTCGCTGTCGGTGGTGATGGTGGTCATGTCCACCGTGATCTCGCCGGAGGTGATCGTGCCGGACTCGATCACCACGGCGCCTTTGACGCCCTGCGTGGAGCCGGATGTGGTGCGGCGCTCGCCGGGAAGCACCTCATCGAACGTAAAGCCCGCGGACGAACCGTTCGCGCCAGGGCGGTTGGATACGGTCCACGTGCCGTCGACGTCCGTGGTGGCCTCACGGACCGCGCCCGCGTCGATGCCCTCGGTGCGCACGCCGCTGCCGAACATGGTGAGTACGAGCGGAATGAGCGCGACCAGCACGGCGAGCGCGATGATGATCGACCCGCCGATGACGAGACCCTTCTTCGGGCGCGGCTGGGCCGCCTGGAGGGCCGCGTCTCGTTCGGCGCCTTGATTAATGTCTCGCCTGGCCATCAGTGCACTACCTCAATTTCTCTATCCGGTTGGCTATCGCTACTAATTCGTCACAAAGGTGACGTAATTCCTGGGCGTCGGCCCCCTCCGCCGCAGCCGTGCGGACATCCTCGGCCGCGCACTTCAACTCGTATACCTCGTCGCGCAGCTCGTCCACCCGCTCCGGGCGCAGCACCACGGAGTCCGCCGGGATGCCCGTGGACTCCAGGTTGTGGCGCTGCTCGTAGGCGCGCTGCTTGCACGAGGCGCTGCAGTATTTCCGCTTGCGCCCCCTACCCTGCTGCTCCGGCAGTTCGCGGCCGCACCACTGGCAGACGGGTGCCTGCCTCGGGGTTAGCGTCTCTTGGGCCAGCACAGCGGCATAGCTTAGTACAACCGGGGGAACAAACCCGCATGGCGCGCCGTTATACTAAACCGACCGCACCATACTCGCGTTTGAACTGAAGGGATTGTGACAGCATGGCTGATCGTGTTTTGCGCGGAAGTCGCATGGGCGCAGTGAGCTACGAAACGGACCGCGACCACGACCTCGCACCCCGCCAGATGGCGAAGTACCGCACCCCGAACGGGGAGGTCTTCGAGGTGCCGTTCGCCGACGACGCGGAGATCCCCGAGGAATGGATGTGCAAGAACGGCCAGGTGGGCACCCTCATGGAGGGCGAGGGCGTAGAGGCCAAACCCGCCAAGCCCCCGCGGACCCACTGGGACATGCTGCGCGAGCGCCGCACCATCGAGGAACTCGACGTGCTGCTGGAAGAGCGCCTTGACCAGCTGCGTAAGCGCCGCCGCGCCGCCGCCCGCGTGGCCAAGGAGCAGGCGGAGGCCGAGAGCCAAAGCTAAGCTCCCCTGAATCCCCCGCCCGGGGCGCGCGGTTAGCGCCCCAGACCAGCGCGGCGGAGTTCGTACCGGGCGAGGCCGGCCATCTCAGTGGCGGCGTCGCCGACGAACTTCGCCGCGTTTGCGATGGCGGAGCCGGTGTTGGCCAGCGGCGAGCGCTCAAGCTCGTAGCGCGCCAGGCCGCCCATTTCCTGTGCCAGCTCGGCCGCGGCGCTGGCCTTTTCGGTCACGCCCCACTTGGTCACCTCGGCCAGCGAGGTGGCGGCGAAGCTTGCGTCAAGCTTCGACTCGCCGTGCTTGCGGTCCTCGAAAGTGATGGGCACCTCGCGGACGTCGAAGCCCTCCTCCACCACCCGGTGCGCGATCTCCACCTGGAAGATGTAACCCTTGGCAGACAGCGAATCCAGGTCCAGATCCTCCAGCACCTCGCGGCGGAACGCGCGGTAGCCCGCGGTCATGTCGTTGACGCCGCCGCCGAGCACGAGGCCGATGTAGCGGTTGCCGCCCTGCGAAAGGGCGCGACGGTACCACGGCCAGTTCACAGTCTTTCCGCCGTCCACGTAGCGGGAACCGATGGCCACATCCGCGCCCTCCTCGATCGCGCGCAGCAGCTTCGCCAGCTCCTCAGGGGCGTGCGAACCATCGGCGTCCATCTGGCAGAGCACCTGATACTCGCGCTCCAGGCCCCACTCAAAGCCCGCGCGGTAGGCGGCCAGCAGGCCCTCCTTGCCCTCGCGGTGCAGTACGTGCACCTCTGCGTGCCGGCCTGCCAGCTCGTCCGCCTTCGCCCCGGTACCGTCCGGCGAGTTGTCGTCCACCACCAGGATGTCCACCTCCGGGGCGGAATCCAGAACCCGGCCGACAATGAGCGGCAGGTTTTCCACCTCGTTGTAGGTTGGGATGATCACCAGGGTTGAGTTCGCCACAGCGGGTGCTCCTTCATCGTTCATGCGGGCATCGTTCATGCGGGCGCTTAGCGCGCCCGGGTTCCGCTAGCAGCATACCCGCGGCGCGTTGCGACGACCGCACCGAGAGCGACCGCGATACCGGCCAGCACCAGCGCCCATTCGGCGGCCGCGCCGAAGCGAGCCGCCGGGGTGAGGGTCTCGCGCAGCGGCAAGTCCTCCACCAAGTGGGCCGCCTCGAAGATCCCGGTGTGTTGTGAGACGGTCCCATCTGGGTGCACCATCGCCGAGATACCCGAGGTGGCCACCACAACCACCGCACGATCCAGCTCGATGGCGCGCATCCGGCTCATGGCCAGCTGCTGGTAGCTCATGTCGGCGAAGCCGAACGTGGCGTTGTTGGTGGGCGTGGTGAGCAGCTGGGCGCCGCCCTTGACCGCCATGCGGTACGCGGCGTCCTCCGCCACCTCGTAGCAGGTGGCTACGCCCACGCGGACGCCGCCCATCCGCACCACGCCGTCATCGTCGCCTGGCTTGAAATTGCCCGCCAGATCCACCATGGCCGAGAAGTGCCGGAAGAAATCGCGCATGGGCATGTACTCACCGAACGGTTGGAGGAAGCGC
This sequence comes from Corynebacterium bouchesdurhonense, assembly GCF_900078305.2. Lineage (GTDB taxonomy): Bacteria > Actinomycetota > Actinomycetes > Mycobacteriales > Mycobacteriaceae > Corynebacterium > Corynebacterium bouchesdurhonense. Next base: position 255,471 of record NZ_LT546026.1, on the reverse strand, counting down.
TTGTTGTGGGCGTCTCCCGCCGTGCCGTCCGGGTTGAACACCACGGCGGTGTTGTGCTCCCCCGACTCCCCGCGGGTGATCGTGCCGACGAGCGTGGGGGCACCCACCTCCCGCACCGCCGAGGTGATGATGCTGGCGGCCTCGGCGCTGGTGAACGGGTTCACGTCCGAGGCATTTTCGGGCCAGAACACCAGGTCCAGCGGGCGGTTGTCCGCCCTCGCGTCCTCGGCGAGTCGGCGCGTCTCCGCGGCGTGGTTATCCAGCACCGCGCGGCGCTGCGCGTTGAAGTCCAGCCCCAGCCTCGGCACGTTGCCCTGCACCGCCGCGGCGCGGACGGTCCCGGCGGTGCGGGAGTCAAGGTTCACGCCCTGCCCGGCCGCCGCGCCCGCGGCGAGCGGCAGGAGCAGGCAAGCCACCCCTGCCGCACGCCCGCCGCGCCCGCGCGTGGTGAGCGCGCCCACGGCGCCGGCTGCCGTCAGTGCGGCCGCAGCAGTCACCAGTGCAGGGCCGCCCCACGCGGCGAGGTTGGCCAGCGGCCCGTTGATCTGCCCCCACGCCAGGCGCACCCAGGCGAAACCGCCGAACGGGAAGGACGAGCGGAGGAACTCGACGGCCACCAAGAGCAGCGGCAAGCCCAGGTACCCGCACGGCAGGCGCGCGGCGAGCACTCCGAGCACGCCGGTGAGGATGCCGTACAGCGCTAGGAAGACCGACAGCGCGATGTAGGGCATCGCTCCGACGAACTCCCCGATCCACGGCAAGAGGAACAGGTAGCAGGTGAGCGCGTGGGTGAAGCCGAGGAGGGCGCCGAGGCGGGCCGTGGGCAGTTCCCGTCCCTCGCCCGGCCACGGCACGAGGCTGAGGAAGAACATAGCCGTGCCGGCGATGCCGGCCGCCCAGTGGCCGTGCGGCTCGTACGAGAAATAGACGAGCCACCCAGACAGGGCGGCGAGAAGAAAGCGGAGGAAGGCGGGCACCTAGTGCACGCCCCCGCGGCTGGGCCCCGCGCCGTCATCCTCGTCGGGCCCGTCCATGCGGTACCACTGCTCGAGCTCGTCCGCGTCGATCACCTCGTGGGCGGTGGTGCCCCCCGGCTGCCCCGGCTCTCCCGGCTGCCCCGGCGCCGGGGTGAAGGTGCCGTAGCTTGTCCGGTGCTGTGCTTTCGGGGCTATCGGGGATGCGTCGAAAAGCTGCGCTCCGAAACTCTCCAAGCTGCGGCGCACGCGCGCCGTGAGCCCGCGCCGCATCAGGGTGCGCGTGGGCGGCAGCACCATGAGCAGGCCGAAGAAGGTGCTGACGAAGCCGGGCACCACGCACATAGCCCAGCCGGCGATGAGCAACGCCGTGTCCCCGGCCAAGGCCCCGACCGATTCTTTGCCCTGCGCCGCCGAGGTGAGCATGGAGCGCATAGACATCGCGGCGACGAAGCCGCCGAGCAGCATGCAGCCGAAGATTGCCAGGAAGGCCCAGCCCACACCGATGAGCTTGGCCACGCCGAGGAAGGCGAGCACCTCGACGAAGAAGTACGTGAAAAGAAGGAGCGGCATGCAGGTTAGGGTACCAACGACGGCGCTCAGCGCGGCATGTGCCGCCACACGGGCCGAGGCACAACGCGCATGACGGCAGCGAGGAGGGCCAGGCGCCGCGGGATCCACACGGTGGCGCTGCGGCCCGCGCCCGCGGCGGCGACCACGGCGTCGGCAACCTCGGCAGGGGTGACCGACATGACCGCGGGCTTCATCCCTTCCGTCATCGAGCCGATGACAAAGCCCGGCCTGGCCGTGATGAGGTGCAGCGGGGTGCCGTGCAGGCGGTCCGCGAGCCCCTGGCAGAACGCGTCGAGACCGGCCTTGGTGGACCCGTAGACGTAGTTGGCGCGCCGCGCGCGCCAACCAGCGATCGAGGAGAAGGCGAAGATCTCGCCGCGCTCCATCACGTCGGCCAGCACGGTCAGCATGCTCACCTGGGCGAGGTAGTCCACCTCGGCGATGCGCACGGCCTCGCGCTCGTCGCGCTCCGCAAGCTCCTGGTCGCCCAGGATGCCGAAGGCGACGATGGCGGTGGTCAGCGGCCCGCTGGCGGCCACCTCCTCGACCAGCGTCCGGTGTGAGGGGAGGTCGGTGGCGTCGAAAGGCACAGTGCGCACGCTGCGGGCCCCGGCGCGCTGTAGCCGCTCTTCCACCTCCGGCGCGTCCCCGCCGCGCACCGCGCACACCACGTCGCGCCCGGCGCAGAGCCTCACGGCGATCTCGCCGCCGATGTCGCTGCGGGCGCCGAGCAGCAGGATCGTTCCCCGGTGGGCCATTTACAGCCCCCTCGGCTGCTGGTTCAACGCCCGCGCCCCATCGGCCTCGAGCACGACAATGTCCTCGATCCGCACGCCGAAGGCACCCGGGAGGTAGACGCCCGGCTCGATGGAGAACGCCATGTGCTCGCGCAGCACGGTCTCCCCGCCCCCGATGATGAACGGGGCCTCGTGGCCCGCCAGGCCGATGCCATGGCCGAGGCGGTGGGTGAAGTACTCGCCGTACCCTGCCTCCTCGATGACGTCTCGCGCCACCGCGTCGAGCTCGCCCGCCGTCATCCCGGGCCGCGCGGCCGACAGCGCCGCCCGGTGCGCACGGTGGACGGCGTCAAACGCGGCGGCGAACTCGCCACCAGTCTCCGCCGCTTCACCTACCAGGTAGGTGCGGGTGCAGTCGGAGTGGTAACCCGAGTCCAACGTCCCACCGATGTCCACCACCACGGGGTCGCCCTCGCGCAGTACGCGTGGGGAGAAATCATGGTGCGGGTTCGCGCCGTTCTCGGCTGATCCGACGATGACGAAGTCCACGCTGCGGTGCTCCTCAAGGATGAGCTCGTGCAGCTGGGCGGCCACGGCCTCCTCCGTCGTCCCCGCCACGAGCAGCGCCGGCACCCGCGCGTGCACGCGGTCGATGGCCGCGGCGGCTCGCGCGAGCTGGGCGATCTCGGCGTCATCCTTGACCAGGAAGCACTCACGCACCTCGGCGCTTAGCGGCTCAACGGTACCAGCAGCACCGGCACCGCCAGCAGCGCCAGCAGCGCCAGCAGCGCCGAACGCGTCGCGCAGCCCGAAGACGTGGTCCGCGGTCAGGCTCGCGCCGAGCTGCACCGGAGTGGCCGGCCCCGCACCCGCGCCCGTGACCCCTGCCGTTTGCGCGGCGAGGGCGTAGGGGTTGTCGCCGTCGCGCCAGCCTCGAAGGGGGACGTCGGTAAGCGATGCCCCCTTGCGCAGCGACTCGATGTCCGTCAGCGGCGCGATCGCGGTGACACCCCCGTCCGTGCCGAAGACGAGCGCGGTGAGGCGCTCGTGCGAGCTCGCGGCGGAGCCGGTGAGGTACTCGAACTCGGCGCCCGTGCCGAGCACGGCGGGGCCACGCCCGGCGCGGCGCACGGCATCGGCAACGCGTTCGCGGCGTTCTGCGTACACAGCATCATCGAAAAATGGCATGGGTACATCTTAAGGTGGCTAGGCTTGCGCGCATGCCCGTCTCCCCCGCCCACATCGCCCGGCTCAGCGGCGGCGGGGGCTACTGTTCCGGCACGCTCATCTCGCCCGACGAGGTGCTCACCTGCGCGCACTTCTTCGCGGCGCGCGGAGTGAGCGCGGCGGGGCTGCGGATCGAGGTTGGCGGTGAGCACCCGCGGGCGAAGGAGGTGCGGGTTGCGCCGCGCACGGACGTGGCGCTGGTGCGGCTCGAAACACCGGTTTACCTGCCTGGATACCCCGGCCTTGGGCGGCCGCGGTGGCTTGCAAGGACGGTCACCTTCGGCTTCGGGGGCCGCGCCACGCACCCAGTCGCGCGCGTGGGCCGCTACGTTGGCGCGTTGCCCGTCGCCGCCTCGCGAGGTTTGCGCACGTGGGTGCGACCCGCCGGGTTCACCTTCAACGCGTCGCCAGTGATCAAGGGCGATTCAGGGGGGCCTGTGCTTATCGACGCCCACCTCGTGGCCGTCCAGTCCCTCATCCTCGACCCCCGGGGAACGAACCTGCGCGTGGCCACCGTGTCGCTGGTCAGCCCCGACCTGCTGGCGAGCCTGCGCTAGTTGCCGATGGCCACCACACCGCGGCGAATCGCGTCGATCGCTCGGGAGGCGTTGCGGCGGATGTCCTCCGAGTAGCCCGTGTTGTGGATCTGCTCCAGCAGGTCGATCACCTGGCGGCACCAGCGCACGAAGTCGCCCGGCGTGAGCTCCGCGCCAGACTCGGCGGCCGCTGCGAGCGCGTAACCTAACGGCGCGCCGGCGGTCCACTGGTGGATGGAGAGGGAGAACCCGGCGTCCGGCAGGCGGGTGACGGGCAGGCGGTGGCGCTGCTCATCCGAGACCAGCTCGTTGTAGATGCGCATCGTCTCGTTCATCGCGTCCGCCATCGCCTCGGTGGCGGCCTCAGGCGAACCGCCGGTGGCCTTCCGGTTCTCAAACACCACCATAGACGCGACTCCGGCCAGCTCAGCGGGGTCCAGCCCGTCCCAGATGCCGCGCTTGAGGCACTGCGCCACCAACAGGTCGGAGACGTTGTGGATGCGGGCGAGGCGCTCCCCCTCCTCGGTCACGCGCGGCGCGCCGTCCGCTACCTCCACGTAGTCCATCTCGGTGAGCAACCCGATGATTCGCTCGAAGGTGCGGCCGAGCGAGTCGGTGGAGGAATCGACGCTGCGCTTCAGGCGGACGAGTTTGCGCTCCTCGCGCACGAGCTCCTCGCCGACCCGGGCGAGCATCTCCCGGTCCGCGGCCGGCCAGGCGTGCACGGGGTGGCTACGCACCGCCTGCTGCAGGGCGAGCACCTGCTTGTTGGGGCGAACCCTCGCCTGCTCCTTCAGGCGCTTGGGCGCGTTGAAGTCGCCGCGGCGCAACAGGTCCACCACCTTGCGCGTGTGCTTGCGCGGCTGCTCCTGCACGTGGCGCGGCACCTTGATGCGCCCAACCACCACGGGCGGGTTGCGGAAGGCTTCCGCGTCGATCCGCCCCGACCAGCCCCGCTCGGTGGTGACCCAGGGGCGCGGGTCGTCGCGCTTGCCGGCGGGTTGGATCACCGCCGCGAGCTCCGGCATCTTCTTGCCGGGGATGGCAATGACCTCCCCCACCTGCAGGCGGCCCAGGATGGTCCGCGCCTCCGCCTGCCGGTCCGCCACCGAGTCGCGGCGGGCCCGCTTCTCGGCCTCGGAGAGATCGCGGCGCAGCTCGAGGTACTCCACCAGCGCCTCGGCGGGGTCGGTGCCGCCCGGCGCGGGCGGCGCGAAGGACGCGATGTCGCGCTCCAGCTGCGCGCGCAGCTTCGCGGCCTTGGCCTGCATACGCTCGATGTCGCGGACCTCGCCCACCACCGAGCGGTCGGTCTGGAACTGCGCGAAGGACTGCTCGATCAGGCGGATCGAGTCCTCGTAACCGTTCATGCCCAGCATGTTGATGGCCATGTTGTAGCCGGGGGTGAACGGGGAGATCAGCGGGTAGGTGCGGGTGGACGCCAGGCCCGCCACCTCCCGCGGGTCCATCGCCGGCGCCCACTGCACCACGGCGTTGCCGATGTGGTCGATGCCGCGCCGGCCGGCGCGGCCGGTGAGCTGCGTGTACTGGCCCGGGGTGAGGTCCACGTGGGCCTCCCCGTTGAACTTGACCAGCTTCTCCAGCACCACGGTGCGCGCGGGCATGTTGATACCCAAGGCGAGAGTCTCGGTGGCGAAGACCACCTTGACCAGCCCCCGCACGAAGAGCTCCTCCACGATGTGCTTGAACGCCGGCAGCATGCCCGCGTGGTGGGCCGCGAAGCCGCGGACCCAGGCGGTGCGCAGCTGGCGGTAGTTGAGCACCTGCAGGTCTTCCTCGGGGATCTCCTCCACCCCGGCATCAACAACCGCGCGGATCTCGTCCTGCTCCTCCGGGGTGGTCAGCTCCTTGCGCGAGCGCAGGCACTGGAAAAGCGCCCCATCGCAGCCCGCGCGCGAAAAGATGAACACGATGGCCGGCAGCATGTCCTGTGCCTGCAGCGCTTGGACCACCTCGGGGCGACCGACGGGGCGGACGCGGTCCTGACCGCGCTCACGTCCGCTGCGCCTGCCGTGGGAGCGCGCCCGGAACCCGCGCCCCTCCTCGAAGTCGCGCCTGCCCTCCTCGCTCGCGCCTGACTCGATGCGCGCAATCGCGTGCTGCAAATCCGGGTTGACGCGATCCCCGCCCGCCTCGAACAGGGGGAACATCTTGCGCCCCACCATCATGTACTGGCTCAAAGGCACCGGCCGGTGGTCGGAGACGATCACCGCCGTGTCCCCGCGCACGGTTGCGAGCCACTCGCCGAACTCTTCCGAGTTGGACACCGTGGCCGACAGCCCGATCAAGTTCACCGAGTCATCCAGGTTGAGGATGATCTCCTCCCACACTGCACCGCGGTCGATGTCCGCCAGGAAGTGGATCTCGTCCATCACCACGTGCGAGAGCCGGTCGAGCTGGGGCGACTCCGCGTAGATCATGTTGCGCAGCACCTCGGTGGTCATCACCACGATCTCGGCCGAGCCGTTGATGCTCACATCCCCGGTGAGCAGCCCCACGGCCTCCTCGCCGTGCTCCGCCACCAGGTCGCGGTACTTCTGGTTGCTCAGCGCCTTGATGGGGGTGGTGTAAAAGCACTTGGTTCCCCGCGAGAGCGCGAGCGAGACGGCGAACTCCCCCACCACGGTCTTGCCGGAGCCGGTGGGCGCGCACACGAGCACGCCGCGATCCTCCTCCACTGCCCGGCACGCGTCGAGTTGGAATTGGTCAAGGGCGAAACTCTTCTGCGACGCGTATGCAGCCAGGAAAGACATAGCCCAAGACTACGCGACGGCCCTGACGCGGCTCGAGGGTCTAAAGGATGTCGTCGAACGCGCCGCCGGACAGGGACTGCCGGGGAGCAGGCTTGTCGACGGGCTCCGGGCGCGCGATCGGCCCCGGCCTTTCGAACGCCCCGCCCGGGGCTACCGCGCTGGTGCCGATCGGCCCGGCCGGCTCGACCGGGCCCGAGGCGACCTCATCGTCCAGCTGCATCCACTCGGGGCGCTCGCGCCCCCGGCGCTTGTCGTGCACGCGGCAGACCTGGAACGCGAGCTCCACCAGCAGGGACATCGAGGCGCCAAGGGCCACCATGGAGAAGGGGTCCTGCCCCGGCGTCATGAATGCGGCGAAGATGAACAGGCCCAGGATGATGGCGCGGCGCTTGTCCTTCACGTGCTCGTAGCGCAGCACACCCGCGAGGTTGAGCATGATCACGATCAGGGGCAGCTCGAAGCTCACGCCGAAAACCACGATGAGGCCGAGCAGGAAGTTGAAGTAGCTGCCGCCGCTGAGCGCACCTACCTGCACCTCCCCGCCGATGGACATGAGGACGTACAGGCCCTTATCCAGCACGAAGTAGGCGAGCGCCGCGCCGGCGACGAAAAGGCCCACGGCGAGGGTGACAAAGGTGAGGGTGTTGCGCTTCTCGTTCTTGTGCAGGCCGGGGGTAATGAAGCTCCAGATCTCCAGCAGCCAGACGGGCGAGGAGAGGACGAGGCCCGCCAGCGCGCCCACTTTTAGGCGCAGCATGAACATCTCGAATGGGTTGGTGGCCAGCAGGCGGCACTCGCCCTCACCGGTGAAGTCGGCGCGCAGCTCAGCGGGCAAGTTGCAGTAGGGCCTGCGGATAATCTCGCCCAGGGGCATCAGCCCAGGTGGCGAGCTCTGGTACCAGATGAACCCGATCACCGTGCCGACAACCACGGCGGCGAGGGAGATGATGGTGCGCCGGCGGAGCTCCTCAAGGTGCTCCACAAGGGTCATCTCCCCCTCTGGATTGGGCTTGCGCTTCAGCTTTCGCGCCACGGGCTACCGCCGCGGCTGGTTCTCGGGACGGTCCCAGAAATCGTCCTGCTGCACGGCGCTGCGCGTCTCAGGTGCGGCGGGGGCCGGCGGCAGCTCGGACTGGACCGGCTGGGCCGGCTGCGCCGCCTGGGCGGCCTGGGCGGCTTGGGCCGCCTCGTCTTCGGCGTCCTCGCGGCGCATCTCCTTCACCTCGGACTTGAAGATGCGGGCCGAGCGGCCCATGGAGCGGGCGAGGTCCGGCAGCTTCTGCGCGCCGAACAGCAGCAGAACCAGGAAGACGATGATGAGAATTTCGGTGGGACCGAGGTTGGGCATGAGCTCCCTTTCGTAGCGCGTTGACAGGCCACTATCTTAACGCGCGCAAGCAACCGGAAACACGTTGCCGCACGGTGTCGGCGAGTTCGGCCGGTGCGACCAGCTTCACCCTATCCGCCTGGCCGAGGCAAAAGCGAACCAGCCAATCCCCGCTGCCGTAGCGCAGGGTGGCGGGCACCCACGCCACGTCCGGGTCCTCTAGGGCCGTCGCGTCGAGCTGGATATCCCAGTAGTCCGCCAGCCACGTGGCGTCGCGCCGCACCATAAGCTGGGCCGCCTCGCGGGTGCTGAACCCGAAGGGGTCGGCGGGATCGAAGGCGATGCCGGCGGGTGCTTCGGAGGGGGCGTCGGCAAGCAATGCCCCCCTGATGCGGTCGAGGCGGAAGATGCGCAACTCGTCCCCCGTCCAGGCGCGGAGGTAGGTGGCGCCGTCGTGGTGAAAGGTGTCGATGGGCGAGACGGTGCGCGTGGTGGTGGCATCGGAGGTGACCGAGTAGTAGGTGAGCTCCAGCTGGCGGCGAGCGGCGAGGGCCTCAGCGACCACGCCCGCCGCCTCGCCCGCGGCCGCCTGCCGCGCGTCGTTGACGCCGCCGCCGAGCGTCACCGCGCGGATCTTAGAGGCGGCCGAGGTCACGGCCTCGCTGTCCACCAGCCCCGGCATGGTCTCGAGCGACTCGAGGAGCAGCAGCAGCGCGTTCGCCTCGGTAGGCGTCAAGCGCAGCGGCTTGTCCAACCCCTGGCTATCGATGATGCGCACGCCCATCCAGTCGTGCTCCAAGTCGATCATCTCGCCCGGGTTCTTGCCCACGCCGGACAGGTGCAACATGTCCAGGTCGTCGCGCACCTGCACCGGGTCAAGGCCGAGGTCCCGCGCCATCTCCATCACGGTCGACCCGGGGTGTTTGTTGATGTAGGCCAGCAGGTTCAGCAGCCTGACCACCCGCTCCTGGCGCTCTTGTCTGCCCATTTACGCCTCCCCTTCTTGCTCAGCCTGCTCGAGCAGCGCGATCACGTCGCGCCGCACATCCTCCGGCTCCACAGCCCTCACCCGGCCCGCGAGGCTCGCGATGGTGCGCACGAGCCAGTCCCGCTCGACGCCGTCCAACACCACGTCGTCGCCTTCACGGACGCTGCGGCTGGCCAGCTCGTCCCCGGCGCCGGGCTCGAGCGTCACCCGCGCGTTGGCAATCTCTCCGCGCAGCAGCTTCTCGACGACCTCCTGCACGCCAACCGTCGGCGAGTGGAAGTCGCTCACCCGCTCACGCCCGACCTTGGAGATCTTGTGCACGCGGAAGACGCGCTCCGCGGCGCGGTCCACGTCCCACCCCACCAGGTAGGTGCGGTTGTTCAGGGGCACCACGCCCCACGGGTCAACGTGGCGGCGCTGCACCCGCGCGCCCTGAGCCGGCAAGAAGTCGAAGGAGAGGCGCAGCTGGTGGCGCACCCCGTAGAGGATGTGCTGCAGCACCCGCGGGTCGAGGCGCGTGATGTCGTTGGAGATGGAGGCGATAGCGGGAGCGTCGAAGGAGCGGCGCGCGCCTGAGGCGGCCAGCTTGGTCCACCCGGAGCGGGCGAAGGCGCCCAGGTTCGCACCGTGCGCCAAGTCGGCCGCCAGGCCGACGGCGGAGGCCTCGGCCTCGGTGAGCTCCACCGGCTCGAGCTCGTACTGCTCCTTGTTCAGCCACACCTCACCGTGCTCGAAATGGATTGGCACCCACAAGGACCGCAGCTCGGCCACGTCGCGCTTCAGCAACAGCGCGAGCGCGTCCGGGGTGCGGCCCTCGTAGCCGTCCACGTTGCGCGCCACCCACTTGGAGCTGCGCGCCCCGCTGGAGCCCAGCAGTGCGAAGGTGAGGTTGACCTGGCGGCGGACGGCGTCGGTATCGCTCACGGCTGTGCCCCCTGCTGGGCCCCCTGCTTCGCCCCCAGCTGTTTGATCAGCTCCTCCACCTCGGCGTTGGAGGTGAGGAACGGGTCGAGCATGGCCACGGTGCGCGGCTCGGGGCGGTTGACCTTCAGGTGCACCCAGTCCACGTTGTGGTCGGCTCCCGCCGCCCGCGCGGCCTCGAGGAAGCGGCCGCGCAGCGCCGCGCGGGTGGTCTGCGGGGGCTCGGCGGCGGCCCGCTCGATGGCGTCGTCGGTGGTCCAGCGCGCCGCCAGCCCCTTGCGCTCAAGCACGTAGAACAGGCCCCGCTCCGGGTGGGTGTCGTGGTACGTTAGGTCGATCTGCGCCAGCTTCGGGTGGTCCCAGTCCACGCCGAGGCGGTCCTTGAACTGGGTGAGCAGCTTGCGCTTGATCACCCAGTCAATCTCCCGGTCCACGCCCGAGAAATCCTGTGCTCCGATGGCGTCGAGCACGCGGCCCCACAGGTCCACGATGCGCTCCATCTCCGCGTTCGGGGTGCCCTCGTCGGGGCGGACCTCCAGCCATCTCGCCGCGGCGGCGTGGGTGGCCCGCTGGATGTCGAGGGCGGTTGTGGAGGTGCCGTCGGCAAGCGCAAGCTCCGTGGTGCCGGTGGGGTCGGCCGCGATTTCGCGGATGTGGCTGATCGGGTTCTGCAGCTCGAAGTCCGGGAGGTCGAAGCCGGCCTCGAGCATCTCGATGACAAGGAGGGTGGAGCCGACCTTGAGGGCGAAGGAGGGCTCGGACATGTTGGAGTCGCCCACGATGACGTGCATGCGGCGGAAGCGGCGCGAATCCCCGTGCGGCTCGTCGCGGGTGTTGATGATTGGGCGCGTCCTGGTGGTGGCAGACGATACGCCCTCCCACACCTGGTCCGCGCGCTGCGAGATGACAAACTGGCCGTTTTTGACCATGCCGGCGCCGCAGATCAGCTGGCGGGTGATGAGGAACGGCAGGAGCTGCTTTCCAAAGGATTTCAGCACCAGTTCGCGGCTGACCAGGTAGTTCTCGTGCGTGCCGTAGGAGTTGCCCTGGGAGTCGACGTTGTTCTTCAGCAGGTAGACATCCCCCGCGATCCCGTCCGCCGCGAGCGCCTCCTCGGCCTGGCGGGCCAGGCGGTTGAAGATGAGCTCGCCCGACTTGTCGTAGTTGAGCAGTTGTGTCACCGAATCGCACTCGGCGGTGGCGAACTCGGGGTGCGAGCCAACGTCCAAGTAGAGGCGCGACGCGTTCGCCGTGAAGATGTTGGAGCTGCGGTGCTCGGCCACCACCGGGCGGAAAAGATAGCGGGCCACCTCTTCGGGGGTGAGCACCGTCTCACCAGCACGGTAGGCGGCCACCCCGAACTCGGTTTCCACCCCCATGATCCGGCGCGGGTAGACGGCCTGCGCCGCGCCCGGAGCCGCGGGCTGCGCCATGAGCTACTGCCCGCCCTTTTGCACGAACGAGCGGACGAACTCCTCCGCGTTCGTGTCCAGCAGGGCGTCGATCTCGTCGAGGAGGTCGTCGGTGCCCGCCGTGTTGATCTGCGCCTGGCCGGCCTGGGCCGGGGTGCCCTCCGCGTCGTCCCCGCCGCCGGTGTGGCCGTGAATCTGCTGTTGGTTCGACATGCGTCTACCCTAACCCGGCGAGGAGATCCCGGGCTGTTTCCGCGCCGGCGAGAAGTGATCCCACCTCGGCCTCGGTGAAGGAATCCACCGTGTCCATGTCCACGCGGTGGAGTTGCCCGTCCACGTTGAACAGCATGCCCTGCCAGCTCGAGGCCGCGATCTCCTCCCCGAACTTGGCCGTCGCCGTGCCTCGGAAATACGCGCGCGAGTCGGACGGGGGCACGGTCACGGCCCGCTCAATCACCTCGGGCGCCACAAGCGTGCGCATCCGCCCCTTGCGCACCAGCGCGTGGTAGAGGGACTTTTCCGGGTCGATGTCCGCGTACTGAATGTCGATCAGCTTCAGCTTCGGGTCCGCGATGTCCACGCCGCGGTCGAGGTAGCTGCGCACCAGCGCCAGCTTGGCCGTCCAGTCCAGCCGGTCCGCGGTGGAAAGCGGGTCTCGCTCAAGGTCGTCCAAGATCTCGCCCCAGAGCCGGAGCACCTGCTTGTCGACGCCCCCTTCGCCGCCGCCATCCCCCACCAGGCTCGCACAGCGGCTGCGGTACTCGCGCAGGATGGCGATGGCGGTGGCGCGGGTGCCGTCGGCAAGCAAAAGCTCGTGGGTGAGGGAGGGATCGTGCGACACGCGTTTGATCTCGGCCACCGGGTCTTTCAGTGCGAGGTCCCCGAACCCGGTGCCGGCTTCCACCGCGTCGAGGACGAGCGAGGTCATGCCCAGCTTGAGAAAGTTGGAGTACTGGCTCATGTTGGCATCGCCGACGATGACGTGGAGGCGGCGGAAACGCTCCGGCGATGCGTGCGGCTCGTCGCGCGTGTTCACGATGCCGCGGTTCAAGGTGGTCTCCAGCGAGATCTCCTGCTCGAAGAAGTCGGCGCGCTGCGAGATTTGGAAACCGTCGCGCTCGCTGGCCTGGCCGATACCCACCCGGCCCGCGCCGATGATGACCTGGCGTGTGACGAAGAACGGGATGAGCGCCTGCGTGAGCGCCTGGAAATCGGTGTGGCGCGAGTAGAGGTAGTTCTCGTGGCTGCCGTAGGACTGGCCCTTGCCGTCCACGTTGTTCTTGTAGAACTTCACCGGCGGGCACGGCTCCTGGCGTTCCAACACGCTGACCTGCTCCTCCCACAGCTTTTGGATGCTGCGCGCCGCCTGGTTGAGGTAGTGGTCCCCTGCCGCGTCGTAGATCATGGCATCCAGCGCGTTGGACGTCTCCGGGGCGGAGTACTCCGGGTGCCCGTGGTCCACATAAAAGCGCGCGCCGTTTACCGTGACCACGTTGGCGATGCCCACCGCGTTCGGGTCAACCACCGGCACCGTGCGGTAGCGCTGGAGGTCGAAGCCGCGGGCGTCCTTGAGCGGTGCCTCCTCGCGGTAGTCCCAGCGCGTACGCGCGACGGTATTGAGCGCCGCGTACGCCACCACGGCGTGGGTGGAGGTGAGCAGCGGGCTAATGGCGGGGTTTAACGGCGTGGTGATGCCGTACTCGGTCTCGGTGCCCATGAAGCGCGTCATGGGAGTCGAGATTAGCGCGCCGCCGCCGTTTGGCTGAGAATACGGCGGGCCGTATTTTATCGATATGAGTACCCAAACCCCGCCCGGCGCGGACGCACCGCAGACCGAGCGCACTTTCTTCGGACAACCTTGGGGGCTAGCCAACCTCTTCGGCATCGAGCTGTGGGAGCGCTTCAGTTTCTACGGCATGCAGGCACTGCTGGCGTTCTACATGTACTACGCCACAACAGAGGGCGGCCTCGGGATTGGCCAATCCACGGCCCTGAGCCTCGTGGGCGCCTACGGCGGTTTCGTCTACATGATGGCGCTGGTGGCATCGTTCGTCGGCGATCGTCTCCTCGGTGCCGAACGCACCCTGTACTACTCCGCGATTTTGGTCATGATCGGTCATATCGTGCTCGCCCTGGTCCCGGGTGCGGCAGGACTTGCCATCGGCCTGGTGTGCGTCGGCATCGGCTCCGGCGGCGTGAAGACAGCTTCCCAGGTGGTGCTCGGGGATCTCTACAGCCGGGAAGACCCGCGCCGTGACGCCGGCTTCTCCATCTTCTACATGGCGGTCAATATCGGCGGCCTGCTCGGCCCCGCGGTCACCGGCTGGGTGTGGGGCATGGCGGGCTTCCACTGGGGCTTCGGCCTGGCAGCCATCGGCATGGCCATCGGGCTGGCGCAGTACACCGCGATGCGCAAGTCTTCCATCGGCGCAGCCGGCTCCGAGGTCCCCAACCCGCTTCCGCGCTCCGAGTGGGCGAAGTGGGGGCTGGGCGTCGCCGCGGTCGCGCTCCTGCTGGTCGGCCTGCTGGCCACCGGCATCCTGCCGCTGGATTGGCTGTCCTGGGTCGTCTTCACCGTTGCCCTGGTGGCGACGGTGGTCCTGCTGCGCGAGATGTACGCATCCACCGAGGTCACCGACGCGGAGAAGTCCCGCCTCACCGGCTACATCCCGCTCCTCGTCGGCTCCGTGGCGTTCTTTGCCATCTTCCAGTCGCAGTTCACGGTGGTGGCCGTCTACTCCGACCAGCGCGCGGACCTGAGCCTGTTCGGCTTCTCGCTAACCCCGGCCCAAGTGCAATCCTTCAACCCCGCGTTCATCATCATCTTCGCGCCGCTCTTTGCCACGGCGTGGACGAAACTGGGCGAGCGCCAGTGGTCCTCCGCCACCAAGTTCGGCGTGGCCAACATCATCATCGGCCTGTCCCTGTTCATCTTCTTGCCGTACGTGGGCAAGGGCGAACAGTCCACGCCGCTGCTGGTGCTCGTGCTGATTCTGTTCCTGTTCACCATGGGTGAGTTGCTGCTCTCCCCCGTGGGCAACTCGTTGGCCACCAAGGTCGCCCCCCTGGCGTTCAAGTCCCGGCTGTTTGCGGTCTGGCTAATGTCGGTGTCCATGGGTACCGCGCTGTCCGGCGTGCTGGGCTCGCTCTACAACCCGGACGACGCAACCGCTGAGCGCACGTTCTTCCTCACCCTGTCCGCGATCACCATCGCGCTCGGCGTGTTCCTGGTTGCCATCCGCCGCTGGGTGGCGCGGAAGTTCGTGGACATCCGCTAGGCGGCGGGGGCTAGGCGGCGGATGTAGGCGGTGGGGCCGCTTCCGCTACCGCCTCGACCGCCTAGACCTCTTACCAGCCGCGCTCCGCCAGGCGGTGCGGCGCGGGCAGGTCGGCGACGTTGATGCCCACCATGGCCTCGCCCAGCCCGCGGGAAGCCTCTGTGACGGCCTCGATGTCCTGCCAGTTCTTCACGGCCTTGACCACGGCCTTCGCGCGGGCCTCGGGGTTGCCGGACTTGAAAATGCCGGAGCCGACGAACACGCCGTCAGCGCCCAGGTACATCATCTGCGCCGCGTCCGCCGGGGTGGACACGCCGCCGGCCACCAGCAGGGGCACCGGCAGCCCGCCGTGCTCTGCCACGTACGCCACCAGGTCGTACGGGGCTTGGAGCTCCTTCGCGGCCACGTAAAGCTCGTCGCGGTTGGAGTTCCAGATGGCCTGCAGGCCCGCGATCTCGGCCTTGATCTTGCGGATGTGCTTGGTGGCCTCGGAGACGTCGCCGGTGCCGGCCTCGCCCTTGGAGCGGATCATGGCCGCGCCCTCGTTAACGCGGCGCAGCGCCTCGCCGAGGTTGGTCGCGCCGCACACGAACGGGACGGTGAAGCCGCGCTTGTCAATGTGATTGACGTAATCCGCCGGGCTGAGCACCTCGGACTCGTCGATGTAGTCCACCCCCAGGTGCTCGAGGATCTTGGCCTCGTAGGTGTGGCCGATGCGAGCCTTCGCCATGACCGGGATGTCCACCGCGTTGATGATGCCCTCGATGAGGTCCGGGTCGCTCATGCGTGCCACGCCGCCCTGCGCGCGGATGTCCGCGGGCACGCGCTCCAGCGCCATCACGGCGCTGGCGCCTGCGTCCTCGGCGATCTTCGCCTGCTCGGGCGTGACCACGTCCATGATCACGCCGCCGATGAATTGCTTGTTCAGCTCAGAAAAGTCAGCCATACAGATCAGTCTGCACCCGACACTGGTAGATTCCTAGAGCCAGTTTGGCACCACTTCTCTGGACCAGTTTGGAGGGCTCATGCTTTTCGACGTCTCCCGCAGCAACCCCCAGCCCCTCCCCGCGCAAATTGCCGCATCGGTGCGCGCGGCCATAGCCAGCGGCGTGCTCGCCCCCGGCGACGAGCTCCCCTCCACTCGCGCCGCTGCCCAGCAGGCGGGTGTGTCCCGCGGCACCGTGGTGGCCGCCTACGACCAGCTCGCGGGCGAGGGCTATCTGCTGCTCGCCCAGGGCGCGCCTACGCGGGTGCACCCGCAGCTGCGCGTCGCGGCCGCCGCCGCGGGCGTGGGTGGCGGTGGCGGACCTGCATAACATCCCCCCCTGGGTTGGTGGCGAAGGGGGCGTCGACAAGCGCAATGCTCCCCCATCGCTCTCGCTGCGGCCGACCGGGGGCGGTATCGGCGCGATAGGGGGCGCGGCGTGGCGGCGCGCGTGGCGGGAGGCGGCCGCGGAACCGGCGGCGCCCGGGCAGCGCGTCGATCCGGCCGGCGAGCCCGAGCTGCGCGGCGCGATCGCGGAGCACCTGCGGTTGGCGCGCGGGGTGAGCGTGGATCCGTCCCGCGTGCTGGTGACGGGCGGGTCACGCGAGGGACTGTTGTTGATTCTGATGTCCCTGGGGCGGGAGCTGCGCGTGGGCGTGGAGGATCCGGGGCACCCCGGGCTGCGCCGCGTGATCCCGCTCGCCGGGCACGAGGTGGTGGGGTGCGCCACGGACGCCGATGGCGTGGAGCTAGCTCGGCTGGACTCGGGCCTCGACGCGCTGCTGGTCACTCCCGCGCACCTCTACCCTATCGGCGGATCCATGCCGGCGACACGCCGCGCCGAGCTGATCGACTGGGCCGCCACCACCGGGACCGTGCTTATTGAGGATGACTTCAACGCCGAGCTGCGATACCGCATCGCCCCGCAGCCGCCACTAGCCGCGTTGGGCGAGGACGTGGTCACGTTGGGGACCTTCTCGACGCTTTTGTCCAAAGAGCTTTCGGCGGGCTACGTGGTTGCGCCGGCCGGTGGCGCCGACGCGCTACTGGAGGTGCGCAAGGTGCTGGGGATGCCCGTGAGTGCGGTGACGCAGCGCGCCATCGCGCACCTTTTGCGAAGCGGGGCGGTGCGGCGGACCGCGCGCGCGGCCCACGCGAGGGTGGCCAGGCGGCGGCGGGTGCTCGAGGCGGAGGTGCTGCCCGCGCTGCGCCGGCTGCCGGGCGCAGAAGCGCGCATGTCCGCGGCCAGCGGCGTGGAGGTGCAATTGCTTTTCGACGCCCCCGAGCACCGCGCCGCCTTCGACACCGCCCTCCAGGCAGCTGGCCTCGCCGCCGGCACGGTGGAAACGCTGTGGTCCGCCGGCGACGGCTTCGTGATGTCCTTCGCCCACCTCAGCGACGCGGAGTTTGCGCAGGCCGTGGGGCTGCTGCTCGGCGTGGCGGGGCGGCTTGCGGCGTGACCTTTGTGGCGGGTGGGGTCTGAGAGGTGGCGCAAATGTGATCCTGGTTACACTTTTTAATTTATGTTTATAGTGCCGATCATAAGGCCGAGTGGTGTGGGGTCCGGTTTCTAGGGTTATGTCCAACTTCTACAAACGGCACCGGAGGGGAGGCGGATATGGTCACTGAGCTGCAGAAACACGTCGCATCAATCACGCACGCGATCTTCCAGATCCGCGACATGTTCGCCGACCCCTCTGCCGTCAAGTTCCACGAGGTGCACGAGGAGATGGAGCGCCTCGAGGCAGCGTTGAATGCGAAGGCGTTCATCGACGCGAGCTTCGCGTACACGGCCGAGCGCGACGGCGCCGGCAGGCTGGTGGGTGCCAAGTACGCCAACGCCTACTTCAAGGAGCGCATGGGGCTGAGCTCGCGCGAGTGCTACGACCGCCTCGCCCGCGGCCGGGACCTGTTCGCCGAGCCCGAGCTCCCGCCCGAGCCGGAGGATGCTCCCGAGGACCTGTTCGGCGGGGAGCACCCCGAAACAGAGGAGGAGCGGCGTGCGCGGGAGGCCGAGGAGGCGGCCGCCCGCCGGCGCCGCGAGGAGGAGCGGGCGAAGGAGCAAGAGAAGGCCCGAGCCGAGCAGGAGAAGGCCCGCGGCCACGCGAATACGATCAGCGCCGCGAAGCAAGAGGCGATCCGCCAGGAGCTGGACAAGCTCCTCGACGCGGCAAAGGGGGCCCGGCCCCGCCTCCTTGCCGAGGCCCTCGGCGCGGCGGAGCACCGCGACCTGAAGGACCTGCGCGCCACCGTCCGCCGCTGGGTGGACGAGGAAAACCGCAAGCACCGCCAGCCGCAGAACCCGAACGCCGGCATGGAGAAGCGCGGCGTGGACATCGGACCGGCGGGAGCGGACGGCCTGATAGACATCCACGTGAAGGCAACCCGAGGAGACGCGGCGCTGTTGAAGGCGCTGCTGGACAAGGGTTTGGCGCCGAACTCGAACATTCCGAAGGGCATCGACGATTACCGCTCGCCCCGCCAGCGCATGTACGACCAGCTCATTACCGTGCTGAAGAGCTACGACGACACACTGAAGTCCGACACGCGAGGGGCCGCCTCCCTTGTCATCTCCGTGACCCCGGAGGACATCGCGAACGGCGACGGTACAACGTTGTTCTCCACCAACACCGGCATCGACGTCACCGCATTCGACATCGTGCGCCTCGGCACGGACGGTGCCACCGAGTTCCTCCTCACCTTCCGCAGCGACTCGCAGGAACCGCTCAACTACTACCGCAGCGAGCGCATGGCCTCGATCGGCCAGAGGATCGCGCTGCTGGCCATGCAGGGGGTGTGCTCGTGGGCCGGGTGCTCGGCACCGATCACGGAGTGCGAGGCCCACCACATCCTCGCCTGGATCCAGGGCGGGAACACGGACATAGGCAATCTCACCGCCCTGTGCCGGCAGCATCACAGGTGCAACAACGACGCCAGGGACAACGCCTTTAACACCAGCCACATGGAGTACGACCCGGGCACGGCGCGGGCGGGCCTGCGCAGGCCGAACGGGGACCTCGTCTTCAACGATTCCGACGGAGCGCGCCACGCGGCCGGCGCGAGGCTGCGGCGGCGAGGGGCGGAACCGGGCGCAACATCCGCTCCAACACCCGGCCCCGAGCCGCCCTCCGGCGAGCCCGCCGCGACCCTGCCCAGGCCGTTCCCCTTCGGGCCGGATGGGCCCCCCTTCTAAGCCGAACGGGTGCGGGCAGTGAGGTGGGTGGCGGGAGTTGCCGCCTGGTTAGGTGGCCGATGACACCTCGGCCGGGTCGATCTGGCCCGCCGCCGACTGCTTCTCGGTGGGGTGGGTGCGCACCAGCCATGCGTAGACGGCTCCGGTGATGTTATGGAGCACCGCCGCCACAGCGCCCGGCAGGGCGGCCTCCGGGGAGAAGAACTTGCCCGCCATCCCGGAGGAGAGTCCGGCGGACTGGGTGCCAACCTCGATGGCCACGGTGCGGCGGTAGCTCTCGGGCTGGCCGGTGAACTTCGCGGCGTAGTAGCCCAGCAGGTAGCCGAGGACGTTGTGGAGCAGAACGGCGAGGAAGACGATGGCGCCCACCTGCAGGAGCGCGTCCTTGTTCTTGGCCACGGTCGGGAAAACCACGCCACCGATGCCGAGGATCGAAATCCAGGGCAGGACCGGGGAGATTTTCTCCATCCAGGCGTCCAGGAGGTAGCGCAGAACGACGCCGCCGATGACCGGGATCAGGACGGTCTGGGCGAGGGACTTGGCCATGCCGGCCGCGTCCACATCCACGCTCTCCCCCGCGAGCAGGAGCATGATGATCGGGGTCATGATCGGCGCGATGAGGGTGGAGACGCTGGTCATCGCTACCGAAAGCGCCACATCGCCCTTTGCCAAAAATGCGATGACGTTCGACGAGGTGCCGCCAGGGACCGAACCGAGCATCAGGAGCCCGACTGCCAGCGCCGGGTTGAGCCCCAGGACCTTCGCCACCAAGACGGCGCCGAGCGGCATGATCACAAACTGGGCCACCACGCCGATGAAGACGGGCACCGGGCGGCGGACCACCTCCTTAAAGTCCGGGATGGTCAGGGTGAGTCCCATGCCGAACATGATGATCATGAGGAAGTAGGTGATGTACTGCGTCCACGGCAGGAACGGACCCGGCGCGAGGAAGGCCACTACCGAGCCAGCGAGGATGAAGGCTGGGAACGCGGCAACCGCGAGCGCGGCGGAGCGGTCGGCCGCCCTGGATTCGGTTGCGCCGGCCGGGGTGGTGTCCGAGGGTGGAACGTGGTTTGGGGTCGCCATCGAGGCCTCCTGTCCGTTGGGTGGAATCACTGTCCCGTTTCGTGGGATAGCGAACACATTACGGCATGAGACCTAGATCACGCGGCGAAACCCCAAAACGCCACTTACCCGGGAAGCACCTCGGCGCCCACGACGCGCTTGCCATGGCGGCCGGAGATGCGGGCCCACTCGTCGGGGTTCGCCGTGTTGGGCATGTCCTCGCTCTCGTCCTGCTCGGCGCGCACGGCCGCCCGGAGGTGGTCCGCGGTGATGCCCCCGCCACCGCCCGCGCCGCCAGCACCACCTGCACCAGCACCGCCAGCGATGTGGTCCTTGATAGCCAGCTTCTTGGCTCGGTCGACGACGTTGGCAATCATGGCCCCGGAGGCGAAGTCGTGGTAGAAGAGGGTCTCCTTGGTGCCGTCGACAAGCGAAAGCTCCACAAAGGGGCGCGGGGTGAACATGGCATCTACGGCGGCCTCGATGAGGGCCTCCGGGGTGTCGGCGAGCGGGATCTCCGGGGTGATGTAGCGGGAGAAGATGTCGGCGGCCTCCGCGCGGTTGGGGCGGGAGACGCGGATCTTGATGTCCAGGCGGCCCGGGCGCAGAATGGCCGGGTCGATGAGCTCCTCGCGGTTGGTCGCGCCGATGACGATGACGTTGGCGATGCCCTCCACGCCGTCGATCTCGGTGAGCAGCTGCGGGACCACCGTGGTCTCCATGTCGGAGGAGACGCCGGAGCCGCGGGTGCGGAAGATGGACTCCATCTCGTCGAAGAAGATGATTACGGGCCTGCCCTCGGCGGCGAGCTCGCGGGCGCGCTCGAAGATGAGGCGGATGCGGCGCTCCGTCTCGCCCACGAACTTATTCAGCAGCTCCGGGCCCTTGACGTTGATGAAGTGGGCCTGCCCCCCGTCTCCGATTCGCTGGGACAGGGAGTTCGCCACCGCCTTGGCAATGAGCGTCTTGCCGCAGCCGGGCGGCCCGTAGAGCAGCAGGCCCTTCGGCGGGGTGAGGCGGTACGCGCGGTAGAGCTCCGGGTACGCAAACGGCAGCTCCACGGAGTCCTTGATGGTCTCGATCTGGGAGGCGAGGCCGCCGATGTCGGCGTAGGTTACGTCCGGGACCTCCTCGAGGGAGAGCTGGTTGACCTCGGTCTTGGCGATGCGCTCGAACGCGAAGCCCGCGCGGGTGTCGGTGAGGACGGTGTCGCCGGCGCGGGCGGCGCTTCGTAGCGGCTGCGCGAGGTGGACGAGGTGTTCGGTGCCCTGCTGGTCCGCCACCACCGCCCGGTCCGGCCCGATCTTCTCAATGAGGGTGGTCAGCTGCCCCGTGGGCTCGTAGCCGCAGGCCTCGACCACCACCACGCCGTCCCCGAGCCGCACCAGAGTTCCGGGGGCGAGCGCCGCCGGGTCGACCGTAGGTGCAACCTTCACGCGCATCCGCCGCCCCGAGGTGAAGACCTCCGCCTCTCCCCCCTTGGCGGCCGCCTCGAGGTAGATGCCGTAGGTGGAGGCGGGCTCCCCCAGCGCCTCCACCTGCGCGAAGAGGTCGTCGAGGCGGTCGCGGCTGGATTTCAGCAGCTCCGCCAGCTTTTTGTTGCGCGCCCCCAGCGCCTGGTTCTCGCGCTTCAGCTCGCGCAGCTCGGGCCCGAACGCGTCGTCTTCGATCTTCATGGGGCCAACCCTAGCCGGGGAGCTTTTGCTTATCGACGCGCCCTTCGCTGCGGCCTCGGCGGCGTCACGCCGTCCGCCAAGCGGCGCGTCCACACCAGGAATGCGGTGTGGGCGTTCATGCGGTGCTCCGGGCGGGTGGCCAGGCCCTCCACCTTCCACTCGCGCAGGAGGGTCTCCCAGGCGCGCGGCTCGGTGAAGCACTTCGCCTCCCGGATGGCCTCCATGATGTTCATCAGCTGGGGCACGGTGGCCACGTACGTCATGAACACGCCTCCCGGAATGAGCACCTCCTTGACCGTGTCGATGAAGTGCCAGGGCTCCACCATGTCGAGGATGACGCGGTCCACGGGCCCCCCGAGCTCCTCGGCCGTGATCTCGCCGAAGTCCCCCAGGCGCGGCGTCCACCACTCGGGCTCCCCGCCGAAGTAGTCGGCCACGTTGTCTTTGGCAAAGGCCAGGTGGTCGTCGCGGATCTCGTAGGAGAAGACGCGCCCCTCAGGCCCCACGGCGCGCAGCAGCGACATGGTCAGGGCACCGGAGCCTGCGCCCGCCTCCAGCACGCGCGCCCCCATGAAGATGTCGCCTTCCACCAGGATTTGGGCGGCGTCCTTGGGGTAGATCACGGCGGCGCCTCGGGGCATGGACAGCACGTGGTCCACCAAGAGGTGGCGGAAGCAGAGGAAGTCCGAGCCGAGGGTGGACTGCACCACGGAGCCCTCGTCGGCGCCGATGATGTCGTCGTGGCTGACGATGCCCTTGTGGGAGTGGAATTGGCCCCCGGGGACGAGCTCGATGGTGAAGTGGCGGCGCTTCGCATCCGTCAGCTGGACCTTGTCGCCGGGCTGGAACGGGCCTGAATACATGGGGGTTCCTCTCTCTAGTTGCCGGACAAGTATGCCCGAAGCGCCTGGATGAACCACATTTGGTCATCGAGGCTGGCCAGCTCGCGAGCCGAGTGCATGGAGAGCAACGGCACCCCGACGTCAACCGTGGGGATGCCGAGGCGGGTCGCCGAGATGGGCCCGATGGTGGAACCGCAGGGCACGGCGTTGTGGCCCACGAAGGTCTGGGAGGGTACCCCGGCCGCGGCGCAGGCGCGGCGCCACATGGCCTCCGTCACGGCGTCCGAGGCATAGCGCTGGTTGGCGTTGACCTTCAGCACGGGGCCGCGCCCCAGCAGGGGGCGGTGCGTGGGGTCGTGCTTGCCGGGGAAGTTTGGGTGCACGGCGTGGGCCGCGTCGGCGGAGACCATCGAGGAGTTGGCAACAACCTCCAGCGGGTCCCCCAACACGGCGGCCAGCTTCCCCAGCACCCGCTCCAGCATGGGCCCGGCGGCACCGGTAGCGGTGGTGGAACCCACCTCCTCGTGGTTGAAGGCGGCGAGCACGAGCACCTCGCCCGCGGGCGCGGGGTCCGCCACCGCGGCCAGCATCGCCTCCAGGGAGGCGTGGACGCTGCTCAGGTTATCCAGGCGGCCGGCGCTGATCGTGGTACCGACCACCCCGGGGGCCTGCGCGTCCACCGAGATCAGCTCGTGGGCGGCGATACGCCCCGGCTCCACCCCGGCCGCCTCGGCCACCACCTCGAGCATGGGGCGGTCCACCAGCATCACGGGCTGGGTGTGCACCTGGCGGTCCAACTCCGGCCTGTCGCCGCGGTAGAGGTGGATGGCCAGGTTGGGGATGCGGGCCACGGGCGGGGTGTGGACGAGGTGCTCGGAGGCGTCGTCAAGCACTATGCGCCCGGCGAACGCGAGCTCCCTATCGAACCACGATTCCACGATCGCGCCCCCGTACACCTCCACCGCCGCCTGGCGGAAGCCCTCGCGCTCGAAGTCGGGGTCGGGTTTGAGCGCGAAGCCCGGCGAATCCGTGTGCGAGCCGATGATGCGCAGGCCCGGGCGCGGATCCTGCGGCACCCACCACGCGACCACCGCGCCGCCGGAGAGGAGCACGTGGCCGCCCGGCGCGGTCCCGGTGTCCTCGGCGAAGCCGGCGGCGACGAGCGCGTCGCGCACGTTCGCGGCCGCGTGGAAGGGGCTGGGGCTGGTGCGGATGAACTCGGCGAGACTTGCCATGCACCCACCCTAACCCTCGCCCTCACCCGCGCGCGGCTGCGCTAGCCTAGAGGCCACCATGAGCCTCGCCATCTCCCCCTCGCGCGCCAGCGACTACCAGCAGTGCCCCCTGATGTACCGCCTGAAGGCCATCGACAAACTGCCGGTGCCGAAGACGGAGGCGCAGGTCAAGGGCACCCTGGTCCACGCGGTGCTGGAGGAAATGTTTGCCTGGCCGCGCGAGGAGCGCACCTTCCCCGCCGCGGTGAAGCGGCTGCGGCCGGCGTGGGCACGCATGCGGGAGGAGGACGCCGGCTGCGCCGAGCCTGTGGCTGACGAGATGCAATTGCTTATCGACGCCCGCGAGCTCCTCCGCGGCTACTTCCACCTAGAATCCCCGCTGGGCTTCGACGCCCACGCCCAAGAGATGCGCGTGGAGGCGGTGCTGCCCAACGGCGTCCCCGTGCGCGGCTTCATCGACCGCGTCGACGTGGCCCCCACCGGCGAGGTGCGCGTGGTGGACTACAAGACGGGCAAGATGCCCAAGCCCCAGTACTCCATGACGGCGAAGTCCCAGCTGCGCTTCTACGGGCTGGTGTACTGGCGCCTGACCGGCGTGATCCCCGCCCAGCTGAAGCTGATGTACCTGAAAGCCATGGACTCGATGATTCTGTTCCCCTCGCGCGAGGAGCTGGAGTACTTCGAGCGCGACCTAGGCGACCTGTGGGCGAAGATCGTTGCCGACGGGGCCGCCGGAAGTTTCCGCCCCACTACGTCGAAGCTGTGCGGGTGGTGCACCTTCCAGGATCTGTGCCCGGCCTTCGGGGGCACCCCGCCGCCGTACCCGGGATGGCCGGGCTCGGCGGCGGACGGTTCAACAGTTCGGTTCAACGGTTCCTAGAACAGCCCGCTGATTTTGCCGTCCGCGTCCACGTCGATCTTGGCGGCGGCGGGCACCTTGGGCAGGCCCGGCATGGTCATCACGTCGCCGGTGAGCGCCACCACGAAGCCGGCGCCGGTGCGCGGCAGCAGGTTGCGCACGTGCAGGGTGTGGCCCTGAGGTGCGCCGAGCAGCGACGGGTCGTCCGAGAAGGAGTACTGCGTCTTGGAGACGCACACCGGCAGCGTGTCGTAGCCGTTGCGCTGCAGCATCTCCAGGTCCTTCAGCGCCGCCGGGGAGTACTGCACGTCCGCGGCGCGGTACACCTCCCGGGCGATGGTGGCAATCGACGCCTCGATGCCCTCGGCCGGGTCGTAGAGCGGCTTCGACGCCCCCTCGGTGAGGTTCTCCAGCAGCACGCGCGCAAGGCCCTCCGCCCCCTCCCCGCCCCGGGCCCACACGTCGGCCTCGGCCATGGCCACGCCGTTGTCAGCGGCCCACTGCCGCACCGCGGCGAGCTCCTCCTCGGTGTCGGTGGCGAAGCGGTTGAGCGCGACCACCGGGGTGACGCCGAACTTGCGCACGTTTTCCACGTGGCGCGCAAGGTTCACAATGCCCTCGCGGACCGCGTCGGCGTTGCCCTCTTGCAGCTGATCCTTGGCCACGCCGGCGTTGTGCTTGATGGAGCGAACCGTGACCACCACCACCGCGCCCGCGACATCGAGGTCCCCGTAACGGGCCTTAATGTCGAAGAACTTCTCGGCGCCCAGGTCGGAGCCGAAGCCGGCCTCGGTGAGCACGATGTCCGCGTAGCGCAGGGCCGTGCGGGTGGCAATGAGCGTGTTGCAGCCGTGGGCGATGTTGGCAAAGGGCCCGCCGTGGATGAAGGCCGGGGTGCCGCCGAGGGTCTGCACCAGGTTCGGGTTCACGGCATCCTTGAGCAGGGCCGCCATCGCACCCTCCGCCTGCAGCTGGCGAGCGGTGACCGGCTCCCCGCCGTACGTGAAGCCGACGGTGATGTTGCCCAGGCGGCGCTTCAGATCCTCCAGGTCGGTGGCGAGCCCGAGGATGGCCATGATCTCCGAGGCCGCCGTGATGGTGAAACCTGTCTCAGCGGGCACGCCGCTGGTGGGCCCGCCAAGGCCGGT
Source organism: Corynebacterium bouchesdurhonense (assembly GCF_900078305.2). GTDB lineage: Bacteria > Actinomycetota > Actinomycetes > Mycobacteriales > Mycobacteriaceae > Corynebacterium > Corynebacterium bouchesdurhonense. The sequence goes on along the minus strand of NZ_LT546026.1, from coordinate 229,721 downwards.
GACCACGTTCCGCAGGGAGCGGTCATTGACGTCCAGGCAGCGCTGCCACGTCACGCGGCGCGGGTCGATGCCCAGCTCGTTGCCCTGGTGAATGTGGTTGTCAATCAGCGCCGCCAGGGTGTTGTTGGCGCTGGTGATGGCGTGGAAATCGCCCGTGAAGTGGAGGTTGATGTTCTCCATCGGCACCACCTGGGAGTACCCGCCGCCGGCGGCGCCGCCCTTGATGCCCATGACGGGGCCGAGGGAGGGCTCCCGCAGCGCCACCATGGCGTTGTGGCCGAGCCTGGTCAGGGCGTCGGTGAGCCCGATCAGCACCGTGGACTTGCCTTCCCCCGCCGGGGTGGGCGAGACGCCGGTGACCAGCACGAGCTTGCCGGGTTCGCGCTCCGGCACGCGGGTGATGTCCACCTTGGCCATGTACGAGCCGTACGGCACCAGCGCATCGTCTGCCACCCCTGCCCGCCGCGCAATGTCGACGATGGGCTCGAGGGTGTGGGCCTGGGCAATGGCAACGTCGGATTTAATTTCGCTCATGCCGCCCAAGGCTACCCGCCGCCGCGGCCCCGCAGCAGCCCCCTCACAGCACCACCGCGCCGATGCCGTAGCCCAGCAGCACCGCGGTGGTGATGCAGATGACGCCTGGCACGAGGAAGGGGTGGTCGAAGACGTACTTGCCGATGCGGGTCGAGCCCGTGTCGTCCATCTCCACCGCCGCGAGCAGTGTGGGGTACGTCGGCAGCACGAACAGAGCCGAGACCGCGGGGAACGCCGCGACCGCGGTGAGCGGGCTGACGCCGATGGCCAGGGCCGCGGGCATCAGCGCCTTGGCCGTCGCGGCCTGCGAGTAGAGCAGGCAGGCGGCGAAGAAGAGCACGACCGCAAGCAGCCACGGCTGGGCCTCGAGCACGCCGCCGGCGATGGTCTTGATGTCCTCGATGTAGTGGTTGATAAAGGTGGTGCCCAGCCAGGCGACGCCGAGCACGCACACGCAGGCGGACATGCCGGAGCGGAACACCTGGGTGTTAAGCACCTCGGCCGCCGCCGTCCGGCTGATCAGGATGATGCAGGCTGCGGCCGCGAGCATGATCGCCATGATCGCCTCGTTGCGCGGCACGGTCGGCTCCGCGATAAGACCCACCTGCTCCGAAATCAAGGTGGCGTAGATCATCACCGCGACGATCGCCGCGAGGAACACCCACACCGAGGCCCGCGCGCCGGGCGGCGTTGCCGCCGCGGAAGGAGCTTCATGCTTTGCGACGAGCCCCTGCCGCACCCGCTCCCGGTACACCGGGTCCTCCTCCAGGTCCCTGCCCATGCGGTTGGCCACCCAGGCCGTGGGGAAGATGGCCAGGAAGGTGGCCGGGATCATGACCGCGAGCAGCTGCAGGTACCCCACCCCCAGTGGCTCCAGGATGGAGGCCATGAACACCACGGCGGCGGAGATCGGTGAGGCCACGATGGCCATCTGGGAGGCGATGACGGCCACGGACAGGGGCCGCGAGGGGCGCACCTTACCTTCCTTGGCCACCTCCACGATCACGGGCAGGGTGGAGAATGCGGTGTGGCCGGTACCCGCGAGCACCGTCATCAGCCAGGTCACGATGGGCGCGTAGAGGGTGACGCGCTTGGGGTTGCGGCGCAGGAATTGCTCGGCGAGCCGGACCAGGTAGTCCATGCCCCCGGCGAGCTGCATCGCCGAGATCGCGGCGATGACGCACATGATGATGCCGATGACGTCGAAGGGGATGTCCTCCGCGGTCACGGGGACCCCGGTCAGCCCAAGCAAAAGGACCCCGAGGCCGCCGGCGAAGCCGATGGCCACGGAGCCCATGCGGGCGCCAAGCACGATGGCGCCGAAGAGGATGGCGAGTCGGACGATGAGTAGCATGCACCTAGCTTGGCACGTCAAATCACACCAATAGGTATCGGTAGTCTGTGACGTTCACTACCCGCCCGGCTCGGCCTAGCCCGCGGCCTAATCCTCGTCCACGTACAGCTGGCCCCGGTACTCGGGGTGCATGAGGTTTTCCTTGCTCAGCACGCGGTTCAGCTCGTCCTCGGTCAAGAGTTCGCGCTCGAGGACGAGGTCGTAGACGCTGCGCCCGGTTGCCGCCGCCTCGCGGCCGATCACGTCGCCCATGTGGTGGCCGATGATCGGGTTGAGGTAGGTGACGATGCCGATGGAATTGGTCACGTAGCTCTCGCACACCTCCTTGTTGGCGGTGATGCCCTCCACGCACTTCTCGCGCAAGGTGCGCGCCGCGTTGGTGAGCAGCTGGATGGACTCGAACAGCGCCTGGGCGATCACCGGCTCCATCACGTTGAGCTGCAGCTGGCCCGCCTCGGCCGCCATGGACACGGTGAGGTCATTGCCGAAGACCTTGAAGCACACCTGGTTGACCACCTCCGGGATGACCGGGTTGACCTTCGCAGGCATGATCGAGGAGCCGGCCTGGCGCTCGGGCAGGTTGATCTCGTTCAACCCGGCGCGCGGGCCCGAGGACAAAAGGCGCAGGTCGTTGGAGATCTTGGAAAGCTTCATCGCGGCGCGCTTCAATGCGCCGTGCATCATGACGTAGCCGCCGGTGTCCGAGGTGGCCTCGATGAGGTCCGGCGAGGCCTGGATGTCCAGCCCGGTCACCTCGCGCAGGGCGGCGACCACCTGGTCCTTGTAGCCGCTCGGGGTGTTGATGCCGGTGCCGATGGCGGTGGCGCCGAGGTTGACCTCCAGGAGGGAGTCGGCTGCGGCGCGGATGGTGCGCTGCTCCTCCGCCAGGTTGGAGCCGAAGGCGGTGAACTCCTGCCCCAGCGTCATGGGCACTGCGTCCTGCAGCTGGGTGCGGCCCATCTTGATGATGTCGGCGAACTCGTCGCCCTTCGCGCGGAAGGACTTCTGCAGCTCGTCGAGCTCGCCGAGGAGCCCCTGCACTGCGTAGTAGACGCCGAGGCGGAAGCCGGTGGGGTACGCGTCGTTGGTGGACTGCGACATGTTCACGTCGTCGTTCGGGTTGATCACGTCGTAGGCGCCCTTCTCGCGCCCGAGGTGCTCCAGCGCCACGTTCGCGATGACCTCGTTGGTGTTCATGTTCACCGAGGTGCCGGCGCCGCCCTGGAAGACGTCGGTGGGCCACTGGTCCATGCAGCGGCCGCCGTCGAGAATCTGGTCGCAGGCCAAGACGATGGCCTCCGCCTTCTCCTTGGGCAAGACGTGGAGGCGCCGGTTGGCAATGGCGGTCGCCTTCTTCACCTGCACCATGCCGCGGATGAAGTCGGGGAACTCGTTGACGGTGGTGCCGGAGATGTGGAAGTTGTCCACCGCGCGCAGGGTGTGCACGCCGTAGTACACGTCGGAGGGCACCTCCATGGTGCCCAGCAGGTCCTCTTCGATTCGATTGCTCATGGGCCCCACCATACGCGCGGGCGCGCGGCCCGACCCGGGGATTTTACAGGCGCGCGATGCGCAGCTCGGTGGCCAGGATGCCCTCGGCGCCCGTGGCGGCGAGGTCGTCCATCACCTGGTTCGCGCGGGCCTGCGGAACCATGGCGCGCACCGCCACCCACTCCTCGCTCGACAGAGGGGAGACCGTGGGGCTGGTCAGCCCCGGCGTGAGGTCGATGGCCCGGTCGAGGTCGGCGCGGCGGACGTTGTAATCGATCATGAGGTAGTTGTGGGCGGTGAGGATGCCGTTGATGCGGCCCAGTACGCGCTGGTGATCGTCGTCAAGCAGTGCCCCCTTGCGCGTGATTACCACCGCCGAGCTGGTGAGGATCGGCTCCCCGAACGGCGCGAGGCCGTGCTGGCGCAGGGTGGCGCCGGTGGAGACCACGTCCGCGATCACATCGGCCACGCCGAGCTTGATGGAGATTTCCACCGCGCCGTCGAGGCGGATGATCTGCGCGGGTGTGATGCCGCGCGCCGCCAGGTAATCCTCCACCAGGTGCGGGTAGGAGGTGGCGATGCGCTTGCCCTCGAGCGCCTCCACGGTCCAGGACTCGCCCTGCGGCGCCGCGAAACGGAAGGTGGAGCCGCCGAAGCCCAGGTCGAGCACCTCGTCCACCTCCGCTCGCGAGTCCGCGGCCAGATCGCGGCCCGTGATGCCGAGCTCGAGGTGGCCCTGCGCGACGTAGATGGCGATGTCCTTGGGCCGCAGGAAGAAGAACTCCACCCCGTTGGCCTCGTCCACCACGTTGAGCGCCTTGGTGGCGCCGCGGCTCTTGTACCCGGCCTCCTTCAAAATGGCCGCCGCCTGCTCCGAGAGGGAGCCCTTGTTCGGTACCGCGATCCTAATCGTGGGCATTGCTTTTCGACGCTCCTAGAGGTACTTGTAAATGTCTTCCGGGCGCAGACCGCGCTTGACCATCATCACCTGGGTCCAGTAGATGAGCTGGCTCATTTCCTCCGCCAGCTCCGCGTCGGACTGGTACTCGGCGGCGATCCACACCTCGCCGGCTTCCTCGATGATCTTCTTGCCGATGAAGTGCTCGCCGCTGTCCAGCGCCTCCACCGTGCCGGAGCCGGCGGGGCGGTCGGTGGCCTTCAAGGTCAGTTCGGCGAAGAGGTCATCGAAATTTTTCACGGTGACACAGCTTAGCCCAGCGCGGGCCCGGGCAGGCGGGTTTCATACGCGGGCCGTGCGGGCGGCGCGGGCTGTGCGGGCGGCGCGCTCGAACCAGCGGTCAACGTCACCGGCGCCCGCGCCCGCGAACTGGGCGGGATCGAAGCGCAGGACGCCCGCCGGCACCTCGTCGGCCAGGCCGAGCACGGCGCAGCCGGCGCCGGCGGCGGCGCTCATCCCGGCCCACGAGTCCTCGACAACCAGGCAGCGCGCCGGGGCGGCGCCCACGCGACGGGCCGCCTCCACGTACATGTCGGTCGCCGGCTTGGGCCGCGCAACCTCGTCGCCGGTGATCGTGTCGGCGAAGAAGCGGCGCCCGATCGCATCGATGCACGTGTCCGCCAGCGCGCGCTCCGTGTTGGTGGTGACCAGCATCGGCGTGCCCCGGTCCGCGAGGGACTCGAGGAGGCCGCCGATGCCGGGGTTGAGCTCGATGCCGCCGGCGAGCAGCTCCCCCATGCGGGCGTACATCCAGGCGCGGTAGCGGTCCTCGTCGCCGGGCACCAGCTCGCGGCCGGCCCACTCGGCGAGAATGCGCAGCGTGCTGCCGAAGCTGCCGCCCACTGTGCGCTCCCGCACCTCGGGCACGAGGGGGCGGCCGAGGAGCTCACCGAGCTGGTAGGTTGCCTCGCCCCACAGCGGCTCGGTGTCGATGAGGGTGCCGTCCATGTCCCAGAACACGGCGGCGGGGCCGGCCGCGCTACTCAAGCTCGGGCAGCTCACGCAGCGCCTCGTCGGTGGCACCGGTGGCCGCGGCGGCGCGGAAGACCAGGGACTCGATGTCTGCCTTCTCCTCCGGCTCGAGCACTGCGTCGGCGTAGGACTGGTTGAACTCGTCCAGCTGCGCGAAGAAGGGCTTCGCCACGGCGGCGAGCTGCTCGCCCTCCGGGTCGTCCCCCAGGGCGTCGAGCGCGTCGAGGAAACGCTCGAGGAGGGTCTTCAGCTGCGGCAGCGCGGCCGGGTCGAAGGGCTCGTCCCAGAGGTCCTTGTCCTCGTCGGAGAGGTAGGAGCCGGTGGCGAACGTCTCCAGGTCTTCGATGAACTCGTCGACGTCGGGCTGGAACTGGGCGCGGATGGAGTTCTCCGGTGCGGTCATGCTGCCCATCTTCCCCGATCTTTACGCGACACGCACGCCGAGCAGGCCCTCGATGGCGGCCGCGAGCAGGCCGTTGTGGTCGCCCTCGGATGCGTCGATAAGCGAAAGCGCGGACGGCGTATCCAGGTCGTTCGCGAGCGCCCGGCGGAGCCGGTCCACGTCCGAGCGCACGCGCTCCTCCCCCGCTTCCCGGGCGAGGTTCAAGCGCCAGGCGGCGAGACGCTGCTCGGCGCGCTCGAGGGCGGCGTCGGAGAAGTCCCGGTCCTGGCGGTAGTGGCCCTCGAAGACGGCGAGGCGGATGGCCGAGGGCTCGTGGCCGGCCTCGGTGAGCTTGTGCACGAAGACGAGGTTGCCGAGGGATTTGGACATCTTCACCCCGTCGAGCGCAATCATGCCGGTGTGCACGTAGTGGCCCGCCATGCGCTCGATGCCGTGGGCGGCCTCGGCGTGCGCGGCCGAGAACTCGTGGTGCGGGAACGCCAGGTCGGAGCCGCCGCCCTGGATGGCGAAGCGGGTGCCCAGGCGGTTGGTGGCGATGGCGGAGCACTCCACGTGCCAGCCCGGCCGGCCCGGGCCCAAGGGGGAATCCCAGGCCGGCTCGCCCTCGCGGTGCCCGCGCCACAGCAGCGCGTCCAGCGGGTCGCGCTTGCCGGGGCGCTCCGGGTCGCCGCCGCGCTCAGCGAAAAAGGCCTCCATGGTGGCGCGGTCCAGGTTCGACTCGTAGCCGAAATGGCGGGTGGCCTCGATGGAGGCGTAGATGTCGCCATGGTCTAGGCGGTAGGCGGCGCCCGCGTCGAGCAGCTGGCCGACCATCTCCACGATCTCGTCCACGGCCTCCATCGCGCCCACGTACTCGCGCGGCGGGATCACGGACAGCGCCTCCATGTCGGATCGGAACAGGTCGATCTGGCTGGTGCCCAGCTCCCGCCAGTCCACCCCGTCGCGCTCCGCGCGCTCGAACAGCGGGTCGTCCACGTCGGTGACGTTCTGCACGTAGTGCACCTGGTGGCCGTTGGCCAGCAGCTGCCGGTAGACGAGGTCGAAGGCGAGGTAGGTCGCGGCGTGGCCGAGGTGGGTCGAGTCGTACGGGGTGATGCCGCAGACGTACATGCCCACGCTGCCCTCCCCGCCTACTTCGCCCCCGCCGCCACGCAGCGAGGTGTCCACGGGCTTGACGGCCTGGTCAGCGGTGTCGTAAAGCGCGAGCGGAACCGGCGCCCCGGAGACGGCGGGAACGAAAGGGTGAGGCCAGGAATGCATGCGGGCCAGCCTAGTACGGCTGCATCACACCGGTGGCCAGCAGCAGCATGACCAGGATGCCCAGCGGGATGCGGTAGGCGGAGAACCACGCAAAGGAGTGGTTGGAGACGAACTTCAAAAGCCACGCGATGGAGATGTAGCCCAGCACGAAGGCGATGCCGGAGCCGACGAGCAGCTGGGCGCCGCTGGCGGCCTGGCCGGCCTGTGGGTCGAAGGCGTCGGGAAGCGAAAAGAGCCCCGACGCGAGCACCGCGGGGATCGCGAGCAGGAAGCTGAAGCGGGTGGCCACCTCGCGGTCGAGGTTGCGCAGCAGGCCGCCGGAGATGGTCCCGCCGGAGCGGGACACGCCCGGGATCAGCGCGAGGCACTGCCACAGGCCCATCACGATGGCGTCGCGCATGGTCAGCTCGTCGAAGCCGCGGGCTTTGGTGCCCCGGCGCTCCGCCGCGATGAAGACGAAGGAGAAAAGGATGAGCACGGCCGCGGTGATCCACAGGTTGCGGAAGTTCTCGCGGATCAGGTCCTTCAGCAGCACGCCCGCCAGGCCCACCGGGATCGTGCCGACGATGACCATCCAGCCCATCCGGTAGTCGAACCCGCGCTTGTGCTTATCGACGATCCCCGCGAACCACCCCGTAAGAATCCGCCAGATGTCCTTGGCAAAGAACACCAACACCGCCAGCTCCGTACCCAGCTGGATCACGGCGGTGAAGCTGGCGCCCGCGTCCTCGCCCCAGAACAGCTCGGAGACGATGCGCAGGTGGCCGGAGGAGGACACCGGCAGGAATTCCGTCAGGCCCTGCACGATGGACAGGACCACGACCTGCGCCCAGGTCATCGAGTTTGCGGCGGCGAGCGCTACTGCTTCATTCACGCCGAGCAACCCTACTCCGCGCGGCGCGGAGGCGGCAGGAGCCCCCGCTGCCCGCGCCGGTTACGTGGAGGCCGGTTACGTGGAGGCCGGTTACGTGGAGGCCGGTTGCTAGGGTTGGGGGCTGTGAAGAGTTCGATAGGTGCGAATCGCGCACGCAGGCACGGTGCGGCCGTCACTGCGCTGCTCACTACCATTGTTCTCACGGCTGGTCTCACGGCGTGCGGCAGCCCCCTCGAACAGGCGGATGAAGCGGCCCTGAACATGGGCAACGCCACCCCGGCGCCGTCCCCCTCCCAGGTGGACCCTGACGGGACGGTCTACCCCTTCGAGAACGTCCGCGACCTGGATACAACCGGGGACCTTATCGGCGTGCGCACCGAGAACGAGCTGTTTGTGGGGACGTTGGATCAGCTCGTGGCAGGCCAGGTCAAACCCCACTCGCTCCCCGGCGAGTGCGGCGATGCCTCCGCGAACGCCGGCGCATTCGTTGTGGCGTGCGGCACCAACGTCCGCATCTTCAGGGCCAACGGCGAGGAGTCGTTCAATACGGAGGCTCCCGTCGATGCCGCAACCATCACATCCAGCGGCGAAGTGGTCGCCGGCAGTGGCAGCGAACGCAAGGTGTGGGTGTACAAGGACAACCAGCTCGAGCGCACCTTCTCGGTGGCGCGCGAAACCGCCCAGATCCAGGCGGTTCCGGTCGAAGGCCAGCCTGATGCGGTGGTGCGCACAAGCAGCTTCGACACCACCATCCAGGACCTGAACTGGCGCGGCGGTAAGCAGGGCGGCACCCTGCGCGCCGGCCTTGGGGTGGGCAAGATCGCCGCGGGCGGAGACGGCCTGGTGCTGGCGGCGGATGCCACCGGCTCCCAGCTCCTCGTCTACACCTCGGACGACATCATCCGCCTCCACCAGATGGCGCCCGTTGAAGAAAGCCCGTGGGATGTGGCGTGGGACGGCCGCGACCGCCTCGCCTGGATCACCTCCACCGCCACCAACACCGCGACCGGTTACGACATATCGCGCGGGGTGCCGCTCGAGCGCGGCCGCCTGCGCACCGTCGCCGACGCGCAGAGCATTGCATCGCTTGCCGACGGCACCCTGGTCATCGCCTCCGCCACCGGCGGCGGCCTCCAAATCATCCGCGCGTCCGACAAGCACCTGCACGAGCTTCCCGAGGAGACGAAGTGACCCCGACCGAGCGGGCCTACCAGGCGGCCCTGAAACTCATGTTCCGCATCCCGCCGGAGCGCATCCACGGCGCGATGAGCGGGGCGCTGCACCTTCTGCACAGCGCCACCCCGGTGAACCGCCTCATGGAGCGCGTGGTGCGGGTCCACGACCCGGCGCTGGAGCAGGAGTGCTTCGGCGTGCGCTTCCCCGCCCCGCTGGGGCTCGCGGCCGGCTTTGATAAGAACGCGACCGCCGTGGACGCGTGGGGGGCGGTGGGCTTCGGCTACGCCGAGCTGGGCACCGTCACCCCGCGCCCGCAGCCCGGCAACCCCGCCCCCCGCCTGTTCCGCCTCCCCGCGGACAAGGCCATCTTGAACCGCATGGGTTTTAACAACGAGGGTGCCATCACCGTGGCGGAGCGCCTGGCCGAGCGAGGCGTCGCAAGCGAGCGACGGGTGGGCGCGTCGGCAGCGTCGGATGTGTATAGGAGACAGATCTTGAACCGCATGGGTTTTAACAACGAGGGTGCCATCACCGTGGCGGAGCGCCTGGCCAAGCGGAAGACCGGCGACATCGTGGGCATCAACATCGGCAAGAATAAGACCGCCGAGGACGCCGTGGCCGACTACCGCGCCGGCGCCACGGTGCTTGGCCCGCGAGCGGATTACCTAGTGGTCAACGTCTCCTCCCCCAACACCCCGGGCCTGCGCGACCTCCAGGCCGTGGAGGAGCTGCGGCCCATCCTGCAGGTGGTGAAGAACTCCGCGGACACGCCGGTACTGGTCAAGATCGCGCCGGACCTGAGCGACGAGGACGTGGACGCCGTGGCCGACCTGGCCGTGGAGCTCGGCCTAGCCGGCATCGTGGCCACCAACACCACCATCTCCCGGGAGGGCCTGCGCACCCCCGCCGACGAGGTGGCCGCGATGGGGGCCGGCGGCGTCTCCGGGGCGCCCGTGGCCAAGCGATCACTCGAGGTGCTCAAGCGCCTGCACGCCCGCGTCGGCGATGAGTTGGTGCTGGTGAGCGTTGGCGGCATCATGACGCCGGAGCAGGCGTGGGAACGCATCACCGCCGGTGCGAGCCTGCTGCAGGGCTACACGCCGTTCATCTACGGCGGGCCGGGCTGGGTGCGCCGCGTGCACGCCGGCATCGCCGCGCAGCTGCGCGCCCACGGCCTGGAGAACATCTCCGAGGCGGTGGGCAGCGGTTTGGAGTGGAAGCGGGTCTAGCTGGCCTGACTGGTCAGCCTAGCTCGCCGCCGAGCGACGGAGCACCGCGGCGCACAGGCCGGCGGTGAGCGCCCAGCCGAGCAGCCAGAACGGGGTGGTCACGGCCAGCTCGGTGGACGGCAGCACCACGCCCAGCCCGATCAGGGCCACCGCCGCCGCCAGCGCCCCCACCTGGCGACGGGATCCGGGCTGCGTTGTGTCGTAGGTGGCGAAGGCGCCCACCAGCACCACGGCGGCGAGCACCGTGAGCACCTGCGGGGTGATGGCAAAGGTGGTGTCGCCGCGCAGCAGGGCGATCACCGCGTACATGGCTAGCGCGAGGGCGACGCCGAGGAAGGCGCCGCCCACGCGGATCTGCACAGGAACCATTCGGCGAAGTGTAGCCGACGGCTGGGTGCCGCAGGCCAGTTCTCGGCAGGCTAGTTCTCGGGCGCGTTCTCGTACCAGCCCCACGTGATGGCGCGGCCGAGCGCGTGGAAGTAGAGGTTGAAGCCGAGCTGGGTGGGGTTGGCAATCTCGTCGGCCGGCAGCTCGGTGTCCACCGCGTGGACCGCGTAGAGGTAGCGGTGCGGGCCGTGGCCGGCCGGCGGGTTGGCGCCGTAGTAGCCCTTCACGCCGGAATCGCCCGCGAGCACAACCGCGCCCACGCCCAAGCCCTCCTCGGAGCCGGCGCCGGAGGGAAGCTCGGTCACGTCGGCCGGGATGTTGAAGGCCGACCAGTGCCAGAAGCCCGAAGCCGTGGGCGCGTCCGGGTCGAAACAGGTCACCGCGTACGTCTTCGTGCCCTCGGGTGCGCCGGACCAGGACAGCTGGGGGCTTACGGCGTTGTCTCCGGCGAGGGCGTCGTCAAGCTTTTGCCCCTCGACGATGTCCTCGGAGGTGAGCTCGAACGGGGGCACGTCCGCCAGCGGGGCGTAGGGGTCGGGGCCCGGGAAACGGTCGGAGACGTAATTCGCAGTCATGCCACATTCCTACCCGAGGCCCGCGCCCCGCCGCCACCGGATGCCGTACGTACGGCGCTGACCTGGCGATTTGGCGGGCACGGGGACCCGCCCTATAGTAACTCGAGTGCCCAGCCGGAAGGCTGAAACACCCAAAGCCCGGGTGGCGGAATGGCAGACGCGCTAGCTTGAGGTGCTAGTGTCCTATTAACGGACGTGGGGGTTCAAGTCCCCCCTCGGGCACAACTGTTCGGCCCCTGTTATCGCAGGGGCCTTTTTGCTTATCGACTTTGCTTATTGACGATCACCGGGGAGGCCGCGTGCCAAAACCAACGCTGCCGCGCCTCGCGGCCGTCGCCGCCGCCCTCGCGCTCGCCGCCGCTGCCTGGTACCTCCTCGATATCCCCCCGCTGTCCGTCCTGCGCGAGTGGTCCGAGCACACCGGCGCGTGGTTCCCCGTGGTGTTCTGGCTGCTCTACGTCGGGGTGACGCAGCTGCCGGTGCCGCGCACCGTGCTCACCGTCTCCGCCGGCATCCTGTTCGGCCCGTGGCGCGGCACCCTGATCGCCATCACCGCCACCACCGTCTCCGCCGTGGTGTCGCTGTGCATCGTGCGCGGGCTCCTGCGGGACTTCATCGAGCCGCGCCTGACCCACCCCGCGGTGGCCCGCGTGAACGCGCGCCTGGAGCAGCGGGGCTGGCTGGCGGTGGCGAGCCTGCGGATGATCGCCGCGGTGCCCTTCTCGGTGATGAACTACGCGTCGGCGCTCACCCGCGTCCCCGTCGCCCCCTTCGCGCTGGCTACGTTCGTGGGCTCGCTGCCGGGCACCGTGGTCACCGTATTCTTCGGCGACACGCTCACCGGTCAGGCGAGCCCCGCCGTCGTGGCTGCCGCGGTGGCGCTGGGCGTGGTGGGCGTGGCGGGCCTGGCCCTCGATACCGCGCTGCCGGTGCGTTCCGGCGAGCCTCAGTAAAGGCCACAGCGTAGACGGCTACACTCCCTGGGCATGATTGGCGTGCATGCGAGGTACCGGGGGCGGGGCAAGCGCCGTGCCGAGGTGGTGGCGCGCTCGGCGGAGGCGCTGGCCACACTGCCCGGGGTCTCCCCCTTCGAGATCCTTTCGGTGGAGGACATACGCACCGACGTGGACAGCCCCGAGCACGCACTCAACTTGGTCATGGCATTGCTTTCCGACGGCAACTGGGCCATCGGTCTCGGCATCGCCACCCACGGCCGCGGCATTTTCGCCGCCACCGATGCGGCCGGCACCCGGCCCGCGCAGGTGAGGGTGGCGGTGGACACCCGCAACCCCGGAACCGCCGCCGAGGACATCGCGGCCGCCTTCGCCTTGCTCGGTCACGTGCTGCACAAGCGCACCCTCGAGGGCAGGGAGGCCACCTCCCTGGTGCGGCGCGGCATGAACCAGAACGAGGCGGCGCGGGAGCTGGGCATTTCCAAACAGGCCATGAGCCAGCGCCTGCAGGCGGCCGGGTGGCAGGCGGAGCAGGCGGGCTGGAAGCTGGCCCTGAACCTGATCACGCGGGCGGAGTCTGACCGCGCCTAACCCGCGCCGAACCCGCGCCGAGGTCGCCCCCACGTCGCGGGCCGCCCCGACGCCTGTCCCTAGCGCTCGTCCGCCTCGAGCTCTAGGCGCCTGCTGGCCAGCTCCGGCTGCGCGGGCTGCGCGGCCTGCACGGGCTGTGCGGCCTGCGCGGCTGGCGGGGTTTGCGTGGGATCCGGCTCGTCAACGTGCTTGTTTGCCACTGCGCGCGCCTCGGCGAGCGCCTGGGCCAGCTCCGGATCGGTGGAGGTGTCGAACCACTTATCCGGGTCGCCCTCCTCGGCCATGTCGCGGGTCTCCTGGTCCACGCGCTGCGCCTCGTAGCGGAACACGCCGTCCTCGTCCTGCTTGGCGAAGGCCTTGGCAAACTGCTCCAGGGAGTCGCCGAACTGGGACGGGATCATCCACATGGTGGCGGCCTCGTTGCCCGCGATCTCCGGCAGCTTGTCCAGGTACTGGTACGCGAGCAGCTCCGGGGTGACGCCGGTGGACTTGATCGCCGCGTTGACCTTCTGAATGGCCCGGGCCTCACCTTGGGCCTCCAGGTACTTCGCGGCGCGCTCGCCCTCGGCCCGCAGGATGCGAGCTTGGCGCTCCGCCTCGGCCGCGAGGATGGCGGCGTGCTTCTCGCCCTCTGCGGAAAGGATGCGCGCCTGCTTCTCGCCCTCGGCGGTCTTGATGTCGGACTCGCGCTTACCCTCGGCGGTGAGGATCATGGCGCGCTTCTCGCGGTCCGCCTTCATCTGCATCTCCATGGACTGCTGGATGGACGGCGGCGGATCAATGGCCTTCAGCTCCACTCGGCTGATCCGTAGGCCCCACTTTGCGGTGGCAGCGTCGAGCTCGCCCCGCAGGCGGCGGTTGATGGTCTCGCGGGAAGTCAGCGTCTCCTCCAGGGTCATGCCGCCGACCACGTCGCGCAGCGTGGCCACGGATATCTGCTCCACGCCAACCAGGTAGTTGTCCACGCCGTAGATGGCTTTGGCCGGGTCATTGATCTGGAAGGTAACCACCGTGTCGATGGCCACCGTTAGGTTGTCCTGGGTGATCACGGCTTGCGGCGGGAAAGACACCACGCGCTCGCGGGTGTCCACGCGGGCGCGGATCCTGTCGATGAATGGGACAAGCAGGGTCAGGCCCCCGCTGGTGGTGCGGGTGTAGCGGCCGAGGCGCTCGATCACGGCGGCCTCGCCCTGCGGGATCATCTTCACCGAGGAGATGACCAGCGCCACCACGAGCGCGAGGATGATGAGGAGAAACACGGGTCAGTCCTTCCAGACGACCGCGACCGGGCCGTCGATATCGGAGACAGTGACGGTGCTGCCGGCCGGGATCACCTCGGCCGGGTCGAGGGCGCGGGCGGACCACAGGGAGCCGTCGAAACGCACCTGCCCCCCGGCCGGGGTGATGTCCTCCACCACCTGGGCGCGGGAGCCGACGAGGGCGCGCGGGGTTTCGTCGTAGACCATGGGCGAGTCCAGCCGGCGGCGCAGGTACGGCCGCAGGAAGAACCAGAAGGCGGCGGACGAGGCGGCGAAGACCGCCACCTCAACCCCCGCCGGCACCCCGGCCAGCGCCACGGCGCTGGTGGTCAGGGCGCCGGCGGCGAGCATGAGCAGCGTCATCTCACCCACCGCGAGCTCCAGGCACGCCAGCACCGCGGCCGCGGCAAACCACACAAGAGCACCCATGCGCCAAAGGGTACACGGGGCAGCCCACGCGGCTAGGGGCCCAGCAGGTCGGCCTTGCTCAGCTCAGGGGTGGTCACGAAATCCACCAGCCGCTCCACCGCGCCGATCAGGGTGGAATCCAGGTCGCGGAAGGTCTCCACCGCCGAGTAGACGCGGTGCCAGCCCTCCTTGGGGTCGGCCCCCCCCGCCCGGCGGCACACGCCCGTCTTCCAGTCCTCCCCGTACGGCACCTCCGGCCAGGCCGCAAGCCCCACGCGCTGCGGCTTTACGGCGGCCCAGATGTCGATGTAGGGGTGGCCGGTGACAAGCACGTGCTCGCCGACGTGCTCCACTAGGCGCGACTCCTTGGTGCCCTCGATCAGGTGGTCCGCCAGCACGCCGATGCGCCGTCCCGGCCCGGGCCCGAACTCGCGCAGCCGCGCCTCGAGGTTGTCCAGGCCCTCGAGGTACTCCACCACCACGCCCTCGACGCGCAGGTCGTGGCCCCACACCTTCTCCACGATCGCGGCGTCGTGGATGCCCTCCACCCAGATGCGCGAGGGCATGGCCACCTTCGCTGGGGCGTTTTCCACGCGGCGGGAACCGGAGTTGGAGTGGGTGGGCGTGCTCGGCACCGGCGCCGTGTAGCGGGTCAAGGGGACGCGCTGGCCCTCCACCAGGAACGCGCCGGGCAAGAGCTTGAACAGGCGCTGGGCGCCGCGGCGGTCCTCCAGGCGCACGAAGTCCCCGTCGTAGGTGCGCTCGAAGCCCACCACCGCGCCCACGAAGTCGTCCCCAACCACCTCCGCGACGATGCCGGGCTCGGCCGGCACCTGCGGGTAGGCGGGGCGCCGTGTGCGGGCGTGGCCCTTGAAGATGTCTCCCCCGTAGCGGTTGTCAAAGCTCATAGTGGGCCCGAGTGTATCGGCTACAATCCGGCCGGTGAGAACGCGCGCCGAAGTCTATTCACCCCTCCAGAACACCGCCGTCTGGCTCGCGGCGTGGCTCTACAACGTGGAGTCCACCGACGAGACGGTGCAGGCGCTCACCGACCTCGGAGGTCCCCACACCTACCAGGGGGAGCCGATCGCGCATTTGCTTCGCGACGTCCGCGTTGAAGCAGACCTCGAAACCCCCGAGCCCACCGTCCGGCTGATCCTCTGGGGCCCGGGCCAGGCGCCGGGGCTGCGCGCCGGCTCCCCCGCCATGGAGGCGCTCACCCCCGCCGGCGCCATCGTGGTCCGCGGCGCGGGTGCGACTTCGCACATCCTGGTGCCCGACTACGGCGAGCGCGGGGTGACGTGGCGCTGGTTCGAGGACGCGGAGCGGCTGCCGGAGCCCGAGTGGCTCTCGCCGGGTGAGGCGGACGCGGCCCTGTCCGCGGCCACGGAGCAGGCGGCGCTGCTGATCGAGGCGACCGGCGGCACCCGCGCCGACCTGCCCAACCCGCGCCTCGCGGTGGGCAGCCTGGCAGACTTCTACGACACCCCCGGCCTGCCCGCCGGCGTCACCCCGCGCGCCGCGAAGCTCTTCGCCCGCGCGGACCGGGTGGCCGCCACCATCGAGACCGTCACGGACCGCCTGGGCGACCATAGCTTCGACCCGCAGCTGTTCGCCCTATGGCGCCACATCCGCTCGGCGCGCATGGCCGGGGTCGCGGATGCGGTGGTGGATTATGGGCGGGAATGGGGGCGTCGATAAGCGAAGGCCCCCGCTTACCTGGCGCAGCACTGGGGCGCGCAGGGGGCGCCGTTGACCGTGCAGCCTTGGACGGTGACGGTGGAGAGCGTCTGGGGCTCGATGCCCTGGGCGACGCACTCGGCGATGTCCACCACCATGGCCGCGAACCGCGGATCGAGGCCAGCGGTGGGTACCCGGTCCAGGCTCACGCCTATCTCGTCGCAGGCCTGCTTGAGCTCGGTGTCCAGGTCCCAGACCACCTCCATGTGGTCCGTGATGAAACCGACGGGCACGCAGATGAGGTGCTCCATGCCGGCGTCGCGGTGCAGCTCGGTGGCGCGGTCCACCACGTCCGGCTCCAGCCACGGGGTGCGCGGGTTGCCGGAGCGGGACTGCCACACCAGCTCGTACTCGCCAACGCCCGCCCGGTCGGCGATGAGGCGCGCCGCCTCCGCCACCTGGCGGGAGTAGAGGT
Organism: Corynebacterium bouchesdurhonense; assembly: GCF_900078305.2. Taxonomy (GTDB): domain Bacteria; phylum Actinomycetota; class Actinomycetes; order Mycobacteriales; family Mycobacteriaceae; genus Corynebacterium; species Corynebacterium bouchesdurhonense. The sequence continues at coordinate 213,142 of NZ_LT546026.1, read as the reverse complement.
GCCCGTTGCCCGGGCCGCCCGCGGCCTCGTCGGCGGCGGTGGGCACGCTGTGGGCGGTGAAGAGCACCCGCGTGGTGCCCGCTGCGGCTCCCTCCGGGGCTCGGCGGACGGCGTCGGCGAGGCGGTCGGCCATGAGCTCCACAAAGACGGGGTTGCCGTAGAACTGCCACAGCTTGGTGTATTCCACCCCCGGGGTTACCTCGCGCAGGCGGGTGATGTCCTCGTCGTACTGGCGGCACGCAGAGTAGCCACCCCAGGCGCTGGTGGCGAAAACGAGCACGTTCGCGTGGCCGTCCTCGGCGATGCGGCGCGCCGCGTCCTCCGCGAAGGGGTGCCAGTTGCGGTTGCCGAAGTAGACGGGGAGCTCGTGTCCGCGCTGGGCGAGCTCGGCCTCGATGTTGGCGATTAGGTCGCGGTTCTGCTGGTTGATGGGGCTCACGCCGCCGAAGTGGAAGTAGTGCTCCCCCACCTTTGCCAACCGCTCGCGGGGGATGCCGCGGCCGCGGGTGACGTTCTCAAGAAATGGAATAACCTCGTCCTCGCCTTCGGGGCCGCCGAAGGAAAGGACGAGGAGGGCATCGTAGTCAGCTAGGGCCATAGCCCAAGCTTAAAGCAGGCCCAAGCAGGCGGCCTAAAGCAGCCGCACCGCCTTGTCAGACATTCCCGCCCAGCGCACCGGCACCACGGAGACGTTCTGGCCGGCCTGCGGCGCCTCGATCATCATGCCGTCGCCGAGGTAGATGGCCACGTGCTGGCTGCCGCCCGGACCCCAGAAGAGGAGGTCACCGCGCTTCGCCTCGCTCGGATCAACCTGGGTGCCGCGCTGATACTGGTAGCCGGTGTAGTGCGGCAGCGAGATGCCCGCGGCCGAGTAGGCGTACAACACTAGGCCCGAGCAGTCGAAGCCGGAGAGGGATCCGCCGTTGACGCCGGTAGTGGGGCCGTTGGCGTCCCCGCCGCCCCACACGTACGGGGTACCCACCATGGACTGGGCGCGGGCGATCACGGCCTCGACCGACGCGCTGCCAGCCGCCTGCACCGTTTCCTGCACCGCCTCGGTGACGGTGTCCGGGGTGGAGACCTCCGGCAGCAGGCCAAGGAGCGTGTCGGAGATGTCGCCGACCGTGCTGGATGCCTGCGGAAGCGACTCGGCCGGAGAGCCCGCGGCCTCTGCGGCACCCGCGGCACCCGCGGCACCAAGGCCCAGGCCGGTCTGGAACCCGCCCACAAAGGCGCCGATGATCTCGCGGGCGTCGCCCTGGGACAGGCGCCCGCGCGCGGCGTAGGGGTCCGCGAAGGTTGCGTGGGGCGCCTGTGACTCGCCCACCAGCGCCGTTGCCGCGGCGATCGACGCGGCCTGATCCACCACCTCGTCGGTGAACTGGACCTGCGGTTCGGGCTGGGCGTCGGCTTCGGCCGCTTCCGACTGCGGGGCTGCGCCAGTCTGGGCCGTCTGAGCCGTCTGGGCAGTGGCGAGGGCCCGCGCAACCTCCTCGCGGCTCGGCGCCTCCGCTTCGGGGGCGAGCTGTTCCACCTGGCGCTGCACGCGCTCGATGTCCTCCGGATCCACCCGCTCGGGGTCGTAGGGGAGGGAGGGGCGGAGGGGGAGAAGGGTCGGGGGGTAGGCCGGCACGAAGGTGACAGCGGGTGAACGACGGGTCAGCAGGGCGGCGGCGTATGATGAGTATAAGAGCCTGGTCCAGCTGCGCCTTCGCCTCGCTCAGCTGGGCCTGGGCCGCCGCGAGCTCAGACTCGCGCCCGGCAAGCTCCGCTTGCCTGGATTCGAGCAGCTCCCGGGTGCGCTCCTCGGCCCGCTTTGCGTCCTCCTCGGACGCGCTGGCCAGCTGGCTCGCCTCGCGCGCCAGCGACTCCTCGTTCGCGGCCTCGGTACGCGCCCGCTCAACCGATTCAAGGGCCTCTCGCTTTTCGACGCTCCGCTGCCGCAGATAGCCCGCACGATCGAGCGCGTCCTTCTGGCCGTCCTCCCCTGCCAAAGCCCCAACCACGCCAGACTGGGCGGTGCCGCGGTACTGGGCGCGGGTGATGTCCTCGAGCGACTTGCGGGCCTCGGTGACCGCCTCCTCGGCTGCGGCGAGGCGCTCCGCGGCCTCCGAGGACGCGCGCCGGGCCTGTTCCGCCCGCGCCTGGGCGTCACGTAGGTCGACAAAGGCCTGGTTGACGCTCTCCTGCAGGTCGCCGATGCCCAGCTGCAGGGCATCCACGTCGGACTGCGCGTCCGCGACCGCGGAGACCAGGCGAGCCGCGGATCCCGCAGAGGACTGGGCGCCAGCCACCGGCGTGACGAGCGCCGAGGCGATGGTGATGGTGGTCGTGCAGGCGAACGCGCCGAGCCCGACGCGCGCCATGCGCGACCGGGCAGCGCGGGTGCCCTTGAACGGGTGAACCACGTGGGTGCTCCTCACACCGCGCACGCCGGCGACGCCTGCTGGCGGGGGGACGCGGGCGTGACGAATGCCCTCCACCGCCGGCAAGGATGCAGCCTTGATGCGCGGACGAATTGGTGACTACTGATGCGGGCCCGGCAGCCCGGCACCGACCCCGGATCCAACGGCACCGCGCTTCTTCCGGCGCCTGGCGTGCTTCCCCACATGCCCGTGCCGTCCGTGTGCGCGGCTTGACTAGAGCCGCGCTACCCGGTGCTGCTGTATTCCCTTGGGGTCAATGCCGACCCACGAGCCGACAGGGAGACCATACGTCACGTAATCAGTCTGTTGCACAACCTTTACCATCTGTAACACCAGTAAAGCCGCAAACGATGACAATAGATGCCACCCACCTGCGGTAATGACACGCCTCGAAGAAACGTGACGTTGATCACATGTCTTCCAGCACTGTCGTCGGACAAGTTGGAAGGCTTGACTTTAGGGTCTGCGGGCCGCGGCCACGGTGGCCGCCACAACGGCCGCGGCGGCGAGTACGGCGAGGATTCCGGCGAGGCCCCACGGCACGGAAAATCCGTCCGCGGCCACATAGAACTCGCGAACCCCCGCCGCGTAGTCGGGTTGGACCGCCATGGCCGCCTGCCCGCGCTCCACCTGCGCGCGGGTCAGCTCTTCGCTGACAGCGATGGCCAGGTCTGGGGTGCGGACGATCACCGTGTCGAGGCCGGTGGCCAGCTGCAGGTCCTGGGCGGCGTCGCGCAGCTGCGCCGGGCCCGCGGCTGTGGCGTCTACCACCACGACGCCGGCCGATGACCCACCCGGTGCCCGTGCAAGTGCTCCGGCGATATCCGCCTCGAGCGCCGGGTCCGCCGCGGCCGGGTCGCGGAACGCCACCCCGTCCCCGCGCAGCTGCTCGGCAAGGTTGGCCAAGTCGAGGATGGCTGGGTTTTGGGCTGGGGTCACGGTGCCCATGATCGTCGACAAGCAATGCAAAACCGGCGAGTGGCGCGCCGAAGCCAAAAACATTACGTGCGTACTGTTATTATCTGCGTGGAACTGTGGCTGGTCGCTTAGACTTGAGCACTGACCGCCATGGGTCAGTTACCCCAAGAATATTGGTACAACGACGAGAAATGGAGCTCACTATGGCTGAAAGCAAGAACTCCTTCAACGCCAAGAAGACACTCGAGGTCGGCGACAAGTCTTACGACTATTTCGCGCTCGACGCTGTTGAGGGCATGGAGAAGCTTCCCTACTCCCTGAAGGTGCTCGGCGAGAACCTGCTCCGCACCGAGGACGGCAAGAACGTCACCGCGGACCACATCAACGCCATCGCCAACTGGGACCCGTCCGCGGAGCCGTCCGTGGAGATCCAGTTCACCCCGGCCCGCGTCCTCATGCAGGACTTCACCGGCGTGCCCTGCGTGGTGGACCTCGCCACCATGCGCGAGGCCGTGAGCACCCTCGGCGGCAGCCCGGACCAGGTCAACCCGCTGAACCCGGCCGAGATGGTCATTGACCACTCGGTGATCATTGAGGCCTTCGGCTCCGAGAACGCCCTGGACAAGAACGTCGAGATCGAGTACCAGCGCAACGAGGAGCGCTACCAGTTCCTGCGCTGGGGCGCCGAGAACTTCTCCAACTTCCGCGTTGTGCCCCCGGGGACCGGCATCGTCCACCAGGTGAACATCGAGTACCTCTCCCGCGTCGTCTTCGACAACGAGGGCGTTGCCTACCCGGATACCTGCATCGGCACCGACTCCCACACCACCATGGAGAACGGCCTGGGCATCCTCGGCTGGGGCGTCGGCGGCATCGAGGCCGAGGCCGCCATGCTGGGCCAGCCGGTGTCCATGCTCATCCCGCGCGTGGTTGGCTTCAAGCTCACCGGCGAGATCCCGGCCGGCGTGACCGCCACCGACGTGGTGCTCACCATCACCGAGATGCTGCGCCAGCACGGCGTGGTGCAGAAGTTTGTGGAGTTCTACGGCAACGGTGTGAAGGAAATCCCGCTGGCCAACCGCGCCACCATCGGCAACATGAGCCCGGAGTTCGGCTCCACCTGCGCGATCTTCCCGATCGACGAGGAGACCATCAACTACCTCCACCTCACCGGCCGCTCCCAGGAGGACATCGACCGCGTGGAGGCCTACGCCAAGGCGCAGGGCATGTGGCTGGAGCAGGACGCCGCCGAGGCCGAGTACTCCGAGTACCTCGAGCTGGACCTGTCCACCGTGGTGCCGTCCATCGCCGGCCCGAAGCGCCCGCAGGACCGCATCTTGCTTTCCGACGCCAAGGAGACCTTCCGCAACCAGCTGCCGGACTACAACACCGCCGGCGAAGGCACCGCCGAGCCGGTTCGCGCCGACAAGGTTGAGGCCGTCTCCTACAACGAGTCCTGGCCGGCCAACGGCGAGTCTGCGGCCGAGGGCTCCGAGGGCCGCGCCTCCAAGCCGGTCATCGTCGAATCCCCGCAGGGCGGCGAGTACACCCTCGACCACGGCATGGTTGCCATCGCGGCCGTGACCTCCTGCACCAACACCTCCAACCCGTCCGTGATGGTCGGCGCCGCGCTGCTTGCGCGGAAGGCCGCCGAGAAGGGCCTGCGCGCCAAGCCGTGGGTGAAGACCATTATGGCGCCGGGTTCCCAGGTGGTGGACGGCTACTACGAGCGCGCCGACCTGTGGAAGGACCTGGAGGCCGTGGGCTTCTACCTCTCCGGCTTCGGCTGCGCGTCCTGCATCGGTAACTCCGGCCCGCTGCCGGCCGAGGTGTCCGAGGCCATCAACGAGTACGACCTCACCGCCACCGCAGTCCTCTCCGGCAACCGCAACTTCGAGGGCCGCATCTCCCCGGACGTGAAGATGAACTACCTCGCGTCCCCACTCCTGGTCATCGCCTACGCCATCACCGGCACCATGGACTTCGACTTCGAGACCCAGCCGCTGGGCCAGGACCAGGATGGCAACGACGTCTTCCTGAAGGACGTCTGGCCGTCCACCGAGGAGATCGAGGAGACCATCGCCTCCACCATCTCCCGCGAAATGTACGAAGCCGACTACGCCGACGTGTTCAAGGGCGACGAGCAGTGGCAGGGCCTGGACATCCCGCAGGGGCAGACCTTCGACTGGAACGAGGACTCCACCTACATCCGCAAGGCCCCGTACTTCGACGGCATGCCGGAGCAGCCGGAGGCAGTGGAGGACATTCAGGGCGCCCGCGTGCTGGCCAAGCTGGGCGACTCGGTGACCACCGACCACATCTCCCCCGCCTCCTCCATCAAGCCGGGCACCCCGGCGGCGGACTACCTTGACGCCCACGGTGTCGAGCGCCAGGACTACAACTCCTTCGGCTCCCGCCGCGGCAACCACGAGGTGATGGTGCGCGGCACCTTCGCCAACATCCGCCTGCGCAACGAGCTGGTGGACGAGCAGGGCGGCTACACCCGCGACTTCACCCAGGAGGGCGCACCGCAGGCCTTCATCTACGATGCCGCGATGAACTACCAGGAGGCGGGCATCCCGCTCGTGGTCATCGCCGGCAAGGAGTACGGCACCGGCTCGTCGCGCGACTGGGCAGCGAAGGGCACCAACCTGCTGGGCGTGCGCGCCGTGATCGCCGAGTCCTTCGAGCGCATCCACCGCTCGAACCTCATCGGCATGGGCGTGCTCCCGCTGCAGTTCCCGGAGGGTGAGTCCCACGCCTCCCTCGGCCTGGACGGTACGGAGACCTTCACCATCTCCGGCATCACCGACTTCAACGAGGGCGACTCCATCCCCAAGACGGTCCACGTCACCGCCTCCAAGGACGGCGCCGAGGACATCGAGTTCGACGCGGTAGTCCGCGTGGATACGCCGGGTGAGGCTGAGTACTACCGCCACGGCGGCATCCTGCAGTACGTGCTGCGCCAGATGGTGAAGAGCTAGCGCACCCGCGTAGCTCGCCACCTGCGGAGGGGCTGACCAGGGTTTCCACCCCGGGAGGCCCCTCCCCCCCGGGAGGCCCCTCCCCCTTTGTGCCCCGCATACATGCCGCATACCGCCCGCGCATTTCAGCCCGACCCGCCCCCGAGGAGGACACGCCATGCCGATCATCAGCTCCGCCGAACTGCAGCGGCGCCGCCAGGAGATCATTGACGCGGCCAGGCTCTGCTTCGCGCGCTACGGCTTCGAGGGCGCCACGGTGGCCCGGCTCGAGGAGGCCACGGGCAAGACCCGCGGCGCCATCTTCCACCACTTCGGGGACAAGGAGTCGCTGTTCCTGGCCATCGTCAGCGAGGACGCGCAGCGCCAGGCGGAGGTGGTGAGCCGCCAGGGCCTCGTGGAGGTCATGCGGGACATGCTCAATCACCGCGATGAGAACGACTGGTTCATCACCCGCGCGGAGATCATCCGCAAACTGCGCACCGACCCGGAGTTCGAGGAGCGGTGGCGCATGCACCAAGAGGTTTTGGACCAGGCGGTGCTCGAGCGCCTGCGTTCCAACACCGCGCTGCGCGACGACGTCCCCCTCGAGGTGCTGCACACCTACCTGGAAACGGTGCTGGAGGGCTTCATCATGAAGCTCGCGGCCGGGGAGCCGGCGGACCGCCTGGACCGGATGCTGGTGCTGGTGGAGGAGACGATCCGCAAGGGGGCGTCGGCAAGCAAGCTCGAAGGCTCCGGGCAGGCGGATTCTGAAAAATAGACCAAGCGGTATAGAATCTCGCGCATGCCTCAACTGCTCTTCCTCTCCCTCCGCGACGGCGAGATCGGCCCCGCGGTCGCCCGCGCCGAGTACCACGACGTGCTTCAATCGGCGGGGCTGGAGGAGGGCGAGGGGGTGCACCGCATCATCGACGGCCCCCCCGCCGCGATTGGGCCGCTGGACGGCATCGCCGGCGGGATCGCGGGCGGCAGCTCCCTGAACGTCCCCGCCGAGGGCGGGTACAGCGCCTACCAGAAGCACGTGCACGCGCTGCTCGCCGACCTGGTGGAGCGCGACCTGCCGGTATTCTTCGTGTGCTTCGGCCTGTCCTGGCTGGTGCACTACGCCGGCGGTGAGGGCGGCCGCAGCCACCCGGAGGACTCCGGGCCCACCACGGTGTGCGTGACCGAAGAGGGGCGAGCGGATGTCCTGCTCGGCCCAGCGCCCGACACCTTCACGGCGTTAACGGGCCACACCGAGAACCCGGAGACCGTGCCGGGGGCGCTGCAGCTGCTCGCCACCACGCCGGACGGTGCGGTGCAGATCGTGCGCTACCGGGACCGGGTGTGGGCGACGCAGTTCCACGCAGAGATGGACGCCGCGGCCATGCAGACGCGCATGGACTTCTACCACGACTACGGCTACTTCCCAGCCGAGGAGTACGCGCGCATCGTGGCCGACCTGCCCAACCACGACGTTGCCGCCGCGAACGGGCTGGTCCAGTCATTCGCCCGCTACTGCTTCGCGGAGCAGACGAGGCCCGCGTCCCCGGCAGCCTCGAACTGAGCGCCTAGCTGATCTCAGATACCGCCTGCGGCCCCGCCTCGAACTCGAAGGGATTGGCGGCGAAGGGCTCGCCGCGCTCCACAGCCTCCACAATCACGTCGGCTACCAGTTCCCGCGGGGTCTCCGAGCCCTCGCTCGCCCCGCCCTCGAGCTGGCGCAGCCCCTCGGCGGGGTCGTCGGTGAGCATCGTCGGGCCCAGGATCTGGTGGCGCAGCTCCGAGCCCAGCAGGCGGCGGTCCACCGCCTTTTTCGCCTCCACGTACGCGTACCACGACGACCCGTCGTCCTCCACGGAGGCGTCCTTCGCGCCCGCGTAGGAGACGTTGACCAAGAACGGCGCGTACTCGCCCAGCTCCTCCAGCGCGTCGATCATCGCCAGCGCCGCGTCGCGGTCCACCGCGTAGGTCTTCTCTGCGCTGCCGCCGCCCGCGCCCGCGGACCACACCACCACGTCGAAGGGGGTGAGCAGCCGCGCCCAACCCTCCTGGTCCAGCTCGGTCAGGTCCTGAACGATCACGGTCGCCCCCGCCTCGGCGAGCCGCGCCGCGTGCTCGGGGTTGTGCACCAGGGCGCTGACTGCATGATCGCCGCGGAGGAGCTTCGGCACCGTGTGCCGGGAGACGTTCCCGCCCGCGCCGAGTACCAGTACATATGCCATTAACACCATCTCCTTCCGGGAGCATTCGCTTGTCGACGCCCCCTTCCAACGCCACACTACCCATCCACGCCGACACGGCGCCGCGGCGCTAAAGTGCTTTGCTATGCACGCAATCATCACCACCACTGGACACGACCGCGTGGGCATCATCGCCGGCGTGGCCAACGCCGCCGCCGAGCGCGGGCTCAACATCGTCGACGTCTCCCAGACGCTGATGGACGAGTACTTCACCATGATCATGCGCGTCGAACTGCCCAGCGGCCAGGACGGCGGGGTGGACATGGGCGCCCTGCAGGACCACCTCGCGTCGGCGGGCGAGGCGCTGGGCGTGGTGGTGCGGATCCAGTCCGAGGACCTGTTCACCGCGATGAACGAGATCTAGGGGCGCGCAGCATGGCTAAGGAATTCGACGTGCGCTCCCGCAGCATCCTCGACGTGATCCACATGATCGAGGACTACCGCCTGGACATCCGCACGGTGACCATGGGCATCTCCCTGATCGGCTGCACGCGCGCCACGATGGAGGCCACAGCCCAGGCGGTGTACGACCGCGTTACCACCCGAGCCGCGCGGCTGGTGCCGGTGTGCGAGGGCATCGAGCGCGAGCTGGGCATCCCGATCGTGAACAAGCGCATCTCAGTCTCCCCCATCTCGCTCGTCGCGGCGGGGGTGGAGGGCAGCCCGGTGGAGATCGCCCGCGCGCTGGACCGCGCCGCCGCTGAGCTGGGCGTGAACTTCGTGGGCGGCTACTCAGCGCTGGTGGAGAAGGGCGCCACCGAGGCGGACTCCCGCCTCATCGCCTCCATCCCCGAGGCGCTGTCAGTAACGGGCAACGTGTGCGGCTCGGTGAACGTGGCCACCTCGCGCGCCGGCATCAACATGGACGCGGTGGCGCAAATGGGCCGCGTGATCAAGGAGGCCGCGGAGCTCACTGCCGAGGAGTCCTCCATCGCCTGCGCCAAGCTGGTGGTCTTTGCCAACGCCGTGGGCGACAACCCGTTCATGGCCGGCGCGTTCCACGGCATCGAGGAGCCGGACACCGTGGTCTCCGTAGGCGTCTCCGGGCCCGGCGTGGTGGACAACGCCATCGGCTCCCTCGAGGGAGCATCCCTGAACGATGTGGCCGAGGAGATTAAGAAGGCCGCGTTCAAGATCACCCGCGCGGGCCAGCTGGTGGGCACGATGGCCTCCGAGCGGCTCGGGGTGCCCTTCGGCATCGTGGACCTCTCGCTGGCACCTACCGCGGAGATGGGCGACTCGGTGGCGCACATCCTCGAGCGCATGGGCTTGGACCAAGTGGGCACGCACGGCACCACCGCCGCCCTCGCCCTGCTCAACGACGCGGTGAAGAAGGGCGGCATGATGGCCTGCTCCCGCGTCGGCGGCCTGAGCGGCTCCTTCATCCCCGTCTCCGAGGACCAGGGCATGATCGACGCGGTGCGCGCCGGCTCCATCACCATGGACAAGCTGGAGGCGATGACCTCGATCTGCTCCGTAGGCTTCGACATGATCGCCATCCCGGGCGACACCTCCGCCGAGCTGATCGCCGGCATGATCGCGGACGAGGCCGCGATCGGCGTGATGAACCACAAGACCACCGCGGCCCGCCTGATCCCAGTGCCCGGCACCAAGCCCGGCGACGAGGTCAACTTCGGCGGCCTCCTCGGCTACGCCCCCGTGATCCCCGTCAGCGAGGTGGGCAACGCCACCTTCATCCGGCGCGGCGGGTTCATCCCAGCGCCGGTGCACGGGTTCCGCAACTAGCGCTTCTTGCCCACCAGGAAGTAGGCAGCCCAGCCGAACGTGTTCACCGCGCCGATGACCGGTGCCCACAGGAACTTCGGGCCGCGCAGCCGGCGGGAGTCCGTGCGGGCGAGGTCGCGCAGCGCGAAGGCTTTGCCGGCGGCGTCGACGGCGGCAAGGCCGCCCACGAGCTTCTTCTGCCCCTTGTTCAGGGCCTTCCAGCCGTCCTTGAGGGTGCGGGAGAGGGACGAGTTCTTCGAGTTTTTGGACATGGTGCGAGTGTACAGGGGCGTCGACAAGCAGAGGGCAAACAAATGCCCCGAAGCGCGGGGGCACGCTGTACCGTTAAACGAATGACCGCAAAGCGCCCCTTCCTGCTGCTCAGCACACGCCCCGAGGATGCCGCCGCTACCGAGGAGCACAGCTCATTCTGCTCCAAAATGCGCGTGCCGCTCGAGGCCATGGAACAGCGCCGCCTCGAGCAGGGGCCGTTGGGCGAGGTGGACCTGGATAGGTACTCGGGCGTGATCCTCGGCGGAAGCCCGTTCAACAACACCGACGCGGTGAAGAGCGAGCTGCAGCTGCGCGTGGAGCGCGAGATTGGCACGCTGGTGGCGGAGGTCATCGACCGCGACTTCCCCATGATGGGCGCCTGCTACGGCATCGGTGCCGTGGGGACGGCGATCGGGGCGCGCCTGGGCAGCGAGTACGCGGAGGAGGCGGGCATGATCGAGGTGATGCTCACCCCAGATGGGGCCGCCGACCCTCTCCTGCGCGGCCTGCCGGAGTCCTTCCCCACCCTCGTGGGCCACAAGGAGGCGGTGAGCGAGCTGCCCGATAGCGCGACCCTGCTGGTCACGGGCACCGTCTGCCCAACACAGATGTTCCGCGTAAAACAGAACGTGTACGCCACGCAATTCCACCCAGAGCTCACAGCGCAGACCCTCGAGGCCCGCCTGCGTTTGTACTCGCACCTGGGCTACTTCAACCTGGACGTGTTCGAGGACATCCTCGCCACCGCGTACGCCCACGACTACGCCTACAGCAATTCGATTCTGCGCAACTTCGCAGAGCGCTACGCGCAGTTCTAAGTTTGCCGGGGCACTACCACCCCGGCCTGTGCATTTCAGTGCGCATCCGCGCTGCTGCATCTTCCGCCCGCCACTCTTTTCGCGTTACATCATCGCTACCGGCTTTCGAACCATTCGTAGTACGGCCGGAACTAACGCGAAAGGACACCGATGAGCGAGGAATACTCCGACTACCACGGCAGCTACGGCCCCCATGACTATGGTGAGTACGAGTCCGGTTATGCCGTAAACGAAGTGGACGTCATTTTCGAACGCGCGGAAGACGGCATGGAACTCGGGCTTACCGTCCGGGGCCCCGATTACGGCCCCTCCGCAATCTCGCGAATCCTCGAGGCGATCGCGATCCACGACATCAACACCGTCGACCCGCTCCAAGGTATGAAGGAAGTGCTGGAGCAGCACGCAAAATTCGACGATATCCGAGTCTTCCACGGAAACTCCGAAGAACTAACCGGCCTACCTGTCTTCGCTCCCGACGACCACGGGCGCACGCTGCCCCTCACAGGGGAGATCACAGACCGAGTGTGGCACCTCCGAATCGACTACCCCGGCAAGGAGATTGCGATCAAGCATCCCGACGGGCCAGCGGTGCTGCGCGGGCCTTTCGATGCACCCAACGCAAAAGAACTGAGCACCACGTTCTTCACCCGGTTGACACAAGCGCTAGATCGCTTCGCGCCCACAGCTTCGGCCGGAAATGCCTTCATCATCTTCGAACGCGACGGCGCCTCAGCGTCAGGAGTGCGCGTGCACATGCCGCACAACGGGCCGGATGCGCTCAGCTGCGTGATGTCCTGGCTGCGGGACACGGACCGCTCTATCGTTAACAAGCCGGAGCTGGCCACAACCGGGATCATCAAGGCGTGTAACGGCATCGACCCAGTCGTTGTTCCGTTCGAAACCTGTGGCGCACTACTCAACGTTGAGCAGTCTTGCTTCTCCAACGATTGCCCCATCATCGTTGTTGACTGCCCCGGGGGCATGCTGCGTTTGGAGGGGGCCGACGCTTCCGTCCTCGCCGAAGAGAAACTGCACAAAAGCGGAGCGGGCCGCATCCGCAAGGAACTGCACCAGATCTTCCGGGAAAGAGGAATTTCAATGGCCCCCGACTACCACAACCGCTACGGGTGGAAGCGAGGCTACGCGGGCATCAGGCCCGCGCCGTTCTAGGCGGCTCAGGGACGCGTCCCGGAGGATCCCCGGCATCACGCCAGCTCGACGATCTCCATGTACTCGTCGCTCCAGAGATCCTCGTCGCCCTCCGGCATGATGATGACCCGCTCCGGCTCGAGCGCGCGGACCGCGCCCGGATCGTGCGTGACGAGGACGACGGCTCCGGTGTAGGTCTTGAGCGCGTCGAGGACCTGCTCGCGGGACTGCGGGTCGAGGTTGTTGGTGGGTTCGTCGAGAAGCAGCACGTTCGCGCGCGAGGAGACGAGCGTGGCCAGGGCGAGGCGGGTCTTCTCGCCGCCGGAGAGCGTGCCCGCCGGCTGGTCGAGCTTGTCGCCGGAGAACATGAACGCGCCCAGCAGGCCGCGCAGGTCCTGCTGCCCGGCGTCGGGGCACGCCTCGATGGTGTTCTCCCAGACCGTCTTGTCGCCGTCAATGGTGTCGTGCTCCTGGGCGAAGTAACCGATCTTGAGGCCGTGGCCGGTGACCAAGCCGCCCTCCCCGTCGGTGCGCTCCACCCCGGCAAGGAGCTTCAACAGGGTGGTCTTGCCCGCGCCGTTGGTACCCAGCACCACCACGCGCGAGCCCTTGTCGATGGCCAGGTCAACCCCCGCGAACACCTCGAGTGAGCCGTACATCTTGGTCAGCCCCTTGCCGTGGAGCGGGGTCTTGCCGCAGGGCGCGGGCTCCGGGAAGGAGATGGAGGCGAACTTGTCGGCGACGCGCACCTCGTCCAGCTCGCCCATCATGCGTTCGGCGCGGGCCAGCATCTGCTTCGCTGCTGCGGCCTTCGTCGCCTTCGCCCCCAGCTTGGCCGCCTGCTTCTGCAGCGCGGAGGCCTTCTTCTCGGCGTTAGCGCGCTCGCGACGGCGGCGCGCCTCGTCCTCTGCGCGCGCCTTCTGGTAGGTGGTGAAGCCCATGTTGTACACGTCCGCCTCAGCGCGGACGGCGTCGAGGAACCAGACCTTGTTGCACACCGCGTCGAGGAGCTCCACGTCGTGGGAGATCATAAGCAGGCCGCCCTCGTGCTTGGACAGGAAGGTGCGCAGCCACGCGATGGAGTCCGCGTCGAGGTGGTTGGTGGGCTCGTCTAGGAGCAGCGTCGTGGCGGACTTGCCCGAGCCGGAGCGGGAGGCGAAGAGGATCTGGGCCAGCTCCACGCGGCGGCGCTGGCCGCCGGAAAGCGTCTTCAACTGCTGGTCGAGGACGCGCTCGGGCAGGCCCAGGTTGTCGCAGATCTGGGCCGCCTCGGCGTTGGCCTCGTAGCCGCCGAGCGCCTGGTAGCGCTCCTCGAGGCGGGAGTACTTGCGAATGGCCTTGTCGCGCTCCGCGCCGTCGGTGGTCTCCATGATCCGCTGCTGCTTCGCCATAGAGCGCTGGATCTCGTCGAGGCCGCGCGCGGAAAGCACGCGGTCCCGGGCGGTCTGCTCGATGTCGCCCTCCTTGGAGTCCTGCGGGAGGTAGCCGATGTCGCCCGACCGGGCCACCGAACCGCCGTAGGGCTCCGTCTCCCCCGCCAGGATCCGCATCGTGGTGGTTTTGCCCGCGCCGTTGCGGCCTACCAGCCCGATGCGGTCGCCCGGCTGGACCCGGAGGTGCTGCCCGGGGGCGTCGAGAAGCGTGCGTGCACCGACGCGAACCTCGAGATCATTGGTGACAATCACGGGTAGATACCTTACAAGCGAGGTCAAATGGCCTGCGTACTAGCAGGGATCGATGTACTCCGCCACGTTGCCGAGGATCCGGCCGTTACCGCCGTAGGTTGCCTTGGCGCGGCACATCGCCTCGACGTCGCTGCCGTAGTCGATGTAGATGGGGTAGATATTCGCCCCGTCCACCTGTGCCCGCAGCGACGGGCACGCACCCGGCACCGTGAAGTGGACCGGCTTCCCGCTCGGGTGCGCCGCGAGCACCTGCCGGGCAATGTCGGGCATCGCGGCGCCGTTGTTGCCCTCGTCCACCACCGAGTCGAGGATCAGGATCGCCCGCCCGTCGCAAGCGGGGTACGACGCCTCCTCGCCGGCCTCCCCCAGCCCGGCGACCGTGATGACGCCGTCCAGTTGGGCCGCGGCAACGCTAGGAGCTGCGGCCGCAGAAGCCGACGCGGATGCGGTCTCCGAAACCGTCTCGGTCACGGTCTGCGGCGAAGGCGAAGGCGAAGGCGAAGGCGCAGAAGACGCAGAAGGCGCAGAAGACGGCGAGGAGGAAATCGGTGTCGCGCGCACCGGGGGTTCCTCTATTTCGGCCGGGCCGCAGGCGGCTAGAGAAACGGCGCACGCGAGCGTAGCCGCGGTTCCGGCGCAACGTGGGGGAAAGCGCATGGCCTCAGCCTAGCGCTACACCGCAAACCCGAGGGCGCGGAGCTGCTCCCGGCCCTCCTCGGTGATCAGGTGCGGGCCCCACGGCGGCATCCACACCCAGTTGATCTCCACCGCGTCCACCGCCGTGTTCGGCACGACCGCCTGAACGGCCTGGTCCTCGATCACGTCGGTCAGCGGGCAAGCCGGCGACGTCAGGGTCATGTTGACCACGGCCGTCTGCGCGCCGGACTCGGCCTTTTCGATCCAGATGTCGTAGACCAGGCCGAGATCCACCACGTTGATGCCCAGCTCGGGGTCGATCACGTCGTGCAGGTACTCCTCCACGTCGCCGACCAGCTTGAGCTGTTCCTCCGTCTGGGTCGGCCGCGCCGGCTGCTCCGGCTGCGGCGGCCCACCGATTCCTGCTTCGGTCATTTACTTCTCCTTCTCCCTAGAACTCGCGGCGTCCGCAGCCTCCGCGGTGGCGGCCTCGAACGCCTTCCACCCCAGCAGGGCGCACTTCACGCGCGCGGGGAATTTGGCCACGCCGGCGAACGCCACGCCGTCGCCGATTTGCTCCGCGTCGCCTTCGAGCTGGCCGCGCGACGTGACCATCTCCTCGAAGGCCTGCAGCTTCTTGTAGGCGGCGCCCACGGATTGCCCGATTAGCTCCTCCGCCATCACGGAGGTGGATGCCTGGGAAATCGAGCAGCCCTCGGCCGCGTAGGACACGTCCTCGACGGTCTCGCCGTCCTCCGAGAGGTGCACGCGCAGCGTGATCTCGTCTCCGCACGACGGGTTCACGTGGTGCACCTCGGCCTCGTACGGCTCGCGCAGCCCCGCGTGCTGCGGGTTTTTGTAGTGGTCCAGGATCACTTCCTGGTACATCGCTTCAAGGTTCATCGCGCGAAAAACTCCTTCGCTTTGCTTATCGACGCAACCAGAGCATCAACCTCGTCCATCGTGTTGTAAAGGTAGAAGCTGGCCCGCGACGTGGCCTGGAGGTCGAGCCCTCGGTGGGCGGGCCAAGCGCAGTGGTGGCCGGTGCGAATGGCTACGCCCTCGCTGTCCAGCACCTGCCCGAGGTCATGCGGGTGCACGCCCTCGACCGTGAACGCGATCGCCCCGCCGCGGCGCTCGGCCGTGAGCGGGCCCGCGATGCGCAGGCCCTCGATCTCCTGCATCCGCTCGAGCGCGTAGGCGGTGAGGCGCTGCTCGTGGGCCTGCACGTTGTCCATCCCGATCTCGCGCAGGAGCCCCACCGCGGCGCCCAGGCCAACCACCTGGGAGGTCATCTGGGTGCCCGCCTCGAAGCGCTGCGGCGCCGGAGCGTAGGTGGAGTGGTCCATGTGCACCACCTCGATCATGGAGCCGCCGGTGAGGAACGGAGGCAGCTGGTCCAGGTGCTTGGAGTACACGGCACCGACGCCGGAGGGGCCGCACATCTTGTGGCCGGAGAACGCGGCGAAGTCCACGTCCAACGCCCCGAAATCCACCGGCATGTGCGGCACCGACTGGCAGGCGTCGAGCACGGTGACCGCGCCCACCGCCTTCGCCCGGCGGACCATCTCCTCCACGTCGGCGTGCGCGCCGGTGACGTTGGACTGGTGGGTGAAGGCGACCACCTTCACCGTCTCGTCCAGCTCGAGGGAATCGAGGTCGATGCGACCGTCGGAGGTCATCGCGTACCACTTCAGGGTCGCGCCGGTGCGGCGGGCCAGCTCCTGCCACGGCACCAGGTTCGCGTGGTGCTCCAGCTCGGTGACCACGATAGTGTCGCCCTCGCGCACCCGCAGGTCGCCCGCGCGATCATCGCCGAGCACGTAGGCCACCAGGTTCAGCGCCTCGGTGGCGTTTTTGGTGAAGGCGATTTGGTCGCCCCGCGCGCCGACGAACGCAGCGATGGTGTCGCGGGCCGTCTCGTAGGCGTCGGTCGCCTCCTCCGCCAGCTGGTAGGAGCCGCGGTGCACGGGCGCGAAGGTGTTCAGCACGAAGTCGCGCTCCGCGTCCCACACCCGCTGCGGGCGCTGGGAGGTTGCGCCCGAGTCCAGGTAGACCAAAGGCTTGCCCCCGCGCACGGTGCGCGAGAGGATCGGGAACTCGGCGCGGATCGCGTCGGTGTCCAGGGTGCCGTCGGAAAGCAAATAGCTCATTAGACGAACTTCTCGTAACCCTCAGCCTCGAGCTGGTCCGCGAGCTCCGCCCCGCCGGTGGTGACAATCTGGCCGTTGGCAAAGACGTGGACGAAGTCCGGGTGCACGTAGTTGAGGATGCGCTTGTAGTGGGTGATCATCAGCACGCCGCCGCCGGTCTCCTCCTGGTAGCGGTTGATGCCCTCAGAGACGATGCGCAGCGCGTCGACGTCGAGGCCGGAGTCGGTCTCGTCCATCACGGCAAACTTCGGCTTCAACAGCGCGAGCTGCATGACCTCGTGGCGCTTCTTCTCCCCGCCCGAGAAGCCCTCGTTGACGGAGCGCTCGGAGAAGGAGGCGTCCATCTGCAGCTGCTCGCGGGCCGCGTTGAGTTCGCCGACCCACTCGCGCAGCTTCGGGGCCTCGCCGCGAACGGAGGTCACGGCGGAGCGCATGAAGTTGGACGAGGACACACCCGGCACCTCGACGGGGTACTGCATGGCCAAGAAGAGGCCCGCGCGGGCGCGCTCGTCGATGTCCATCTCGAGCACGTTCTCGCCGTCGAGCAGCACCTCGCCCTCGGTCACCTCGTAGCGCGGGTGGCCGGCCAGGGTGTAGGCGAGCGTGGACTTGCCGGAGCCGTTCGGGCCCATGATGGCGTGGGTCTCGCCGCCGTTGATGGTGAGGTTGACGCCCTTGAGAATGGGCTTGGCCTCCTGGCCCTCCTCGGTGGGCAGGACGTTGGCGTGCAGGTTCTTGATTTCCAAAGTAGACATTGCGCAGGTTCTTTCTTAGTTGTTGGACAGCTCGAGCTCGCCGGCGACGCGCGCGATCAGCTCGTCGCGCACAGACTCGACCGGGATCTGGTTCAGGACTTCGTTGAAGAAGCCGCGGATGATCAGCCGCGTCGCCTCCCGCTCGGGGATGCCGCGTGACTGGAGGTAGAACAGCTGGTCATCGTCGAAGCGGCCCACCGTCGCGGCGTGGCCGGCCCCGGAAATTTCGCCGGTCTCGATCTCCAAGTTCGGCACTGCGTCCGCCCGGGCGCCGTCCGTGAGCACCAGGTTGCGGTTGGTCTCGTAGGTGTCGGTGCCCTTCGCGTTTGCGCGGATCAACACGTCTCCCACCCAGCAGGTGCGGGCCTCGGGCAGCTCGGAGCCGCGGTCGCCCTGCAGCGCGCCCTTGTACAGCACGTTGGAGCGGCAGTTGGGCACCGAGTGGTCCACCAGCATGCGGTTCTCGATGTACTGCCCGGCGTCGGCGAAGTACACGCCGTCCAGCTCCACGTCCGCGCCCGGCTCGGTGAACGTCACGCGCGGGGTGATGCGCACAACCTCGCCGCCGAACGCGGCCACGGTGTGGTGCAGGCGCGAGTCGCGGTTCACCTTGATGGATTGCTGTCCCAGGTGCACGGCGTCGCGCTCCCACTGGGTGTCAACCACGGCGTTGACGTGGGAGCCCTCGCCGATGTGCCAGTTCAGGTTGTCGGCGTGGGTGCCGGAACCCTCGTAGCGCACCAGCACGGTGGCCTCGGAGTGGCGCCCCGTCTCCACCAGGATGGTGGCGAAGGTGGTCGCGTCGAGGCCCGCACCGGTGATGGTGATGGTGATGGGCTCCTCCAGCACGACATCTGCCGGCACGGAGATGATCGTGGCCGTCTCAGCGGCGCTCCACGCCTGGGCGGCGACGCGGTCCACCGGGCCGCCTGCGACGCGGAGGCGATCGTCGGAAGGCGCCACCTGCTCCACTTCTACCGCCTCGGGGGCGTCGACACGCACCTGCACCTCGGCGACCGGGGCGAACGTGCCATCGTGCAGCCCGCGGAGGCGGCGGAGCGGGATGAAGCGCCAGACCTCGTCGCGGCCGCCCGGAACCGGGAAGTCCGAAACGTCGAAGGACTGGAACACATCGCCCTTGTTGTTGTGGGGCGTGGCGTTGCGTACGGGGTTCACAGTTTCAGTCATCGGTTAGCCCACCGATCCTTCCATTTGCAGTTCGATGAGGCGGTTGAGCTCGAGGGCGTACTCCATCGGCAGCTCCTTGGCAATGGGCTCGACGAAGCCGCGCACGATCATCGCCATGGCCTCCTCCTCCGGGATGCCGCGGGACATGAGGTAGAACAGCTGCTCCTCACTCACCTTGGACACCTTCGCCTCGTGGCCGAGCGTGACCCGGTCATTGCGGATGTCGTTGTACGGGTAGGTGTCGGAGCGGGAGATGTCGTCCACCAACAGCGCGTCGCACTCCACGTTGGACACGGAGTGGTGCGCGTTCGGGTTGACCTGGATCAGGCCGCGGTACGCGGAGCGGCCGCCGCCGCGGGCGACGGACTTGGACACCACCGTGGACGAGGTGTGCGGGGCCAGGTGCACCATCTTCGCGCCGGTGTCCTGGAACTGGCCCTCGCCGGCGAAGGCCACGGAGAGGACCTCGCCGCGGGCGTGCTCGCCGGTCATCCACACGGCCGGGTACTTCATGGTCACCTTGGAACCGATGTTGCCGTCCACCCACTCCATGGTGGCGCCCTCCTCGGCCTTGGCGCGCTTGGTCACCAGGTTGTAGACGTTGTTCGACCAGTTCTGGATGGTGGTGTAGCGGCAGCGGCCGCCCTTCTTCACAATGATCTCCACCACGGCGGAGTGCAGCGAATCCGACTTGTAAATCGGCGCGGTGCAGCCCTCCACGTAGTGCACGTAGGCGTCCTCGTCGACGATGATCAGGGTGCGCTCGAACTGGCCCATGTTCTCGGTGTTGATGCGGAAGTAGGCCTGCAGCGGGATGTCCACGTGCACGCCCTTGGGCACGTAGATGAAGGAGCCGCCGGACCACACGGCAGAGTTCAGGGCGGAGAACTTGTTGTCCCCCGCCGGGATGACGGTGCCGAAGTACTCCTTGAACAGCTCCTCGTGCTCACGCAGCGCAGTGTCGGTGTCGACAAAGATGACGCCCTTGGCCTCGAGGTCCTCGCGGATCTGGTGGTAGACCACCTCGGACTCGTACTGGGCCGCCACGCCGGCCACCAGGCGCTGCTTCTCCGCCTCGGGGATGCCCAGCTTGTCGTACGTGTTCTTAATGTCCTCCGGCAGGTCCTCCCAGCTGGCGGCCTGCTGCTCGGTGGAGCGCACGTAGTACTTGATGTTCTGGAAATCGATGCCGGAAAGGTCCGCGCCCCAGGTGGGCATCGGCTTCTTGTCAAAGATGTCCAGAGCCTTCAGGCGCTGGTTCAGCATCCACTCCGGCTCGCCTTTCTTGGCCGAGATGTCCTTGACCACGTCCTGGTTCAGGCCGCGGCGCGCAGAGGCGCCCGCCGCGTCCGAGTCGTGCCAGCCGTAGTTGTACGCGCCAATGGACTCGATGATCTGGTCATCGTTCATCGGCGTCTCTAGGCCGGGCGCGGGAGTTGCCTTCGTCATAGTCTTTTTCCGCTCCTTTTGGTTTTTGCGTGTGTGTGGAGGTTGTAGTGCTCATCATCCGGGGTGCTCACCGGGCGAAGCCCGCGGCGGGAGCGGGATGTTGGTGGTGCAGACCCCGTGGCCGTCCGCGATCAGCGCGAGCGGCTGCACGTGGCGCCCCACCAGCGCCGAGATGGCCTCGTGCTCCGCCTCGCACAGCTCGGGGTTGGCGGCCGCGGCCGAGGAGATGGGGCAATGGTGCTGGCAGATCTGCACGCCGCCGCCGGCGCTGTCCAGCGTTACGGCGTAGCCGTTTCGCTCCAGCGCCGCGGCCACATCGCGCACCACGTCCTCGGGGGCCCGCTCGGCTCCGTCGTTCACACCGGGGATACCCCCCAGCATCGCCTCGACGCGCTGCCGTGCGAACTCGCCCACCGCGTCGCTGCCGCCCAGCCGACGCACCATGTCGAGCGCGCCCACCGCGATGTCCTCGTAGCTCTCACCGAACTGGCTGCGCCCGAGGTCCGTGAGGCGGTAGTGCTTGGCGGGGCGTCCCCGCGATGCCTCCTCGCCCGCAACCTGGTTGGGCCGGCAAGTTTCCACCAGGGATTCCTCGAGGAGGATGTCCAGGTGGCGGCGCACCCCGGCGGGGGAAATTCCCAGCTCCTCGGCGATATCGGCCGCGGCGACCGGTCCGCGCTTGAGCATCTGCGCCATCACCGCGTGCCGGGTGTCCCCGCCGACGCTGCGTTTGCGTTCCGCCATCGCTTCACCTCCAACCGGGCTCGGATTCTCCGCTCGCCTTTTCACAACACTAGTGTGCGTTAATTCATTTCGCCCCTCAGGGTCACCTTGCCTCGGGGCTGGAGCTTTTGCTTGCCGACGCCCCCGTACACTGTGATCCCGTGAGAATCGGGCAGAGCCGGCGGAGCGCGCGCCTGGTGCGCGCGAAGGCGACGCTGCACTCGTGGCGCGGGGCGCTGCGCACCCTCGGCGCGCCTCACGCCGTCCCCTACGCCGTGCCCTACTCCTGGCTGCGCTGGCTCGGCGCGGTCGGCCCCGTGCTCATCGGGGTCGGCGGCCTCGGCGCCGGCGCCCTGCCGGTGGTGAGCAACCCGTGGTTCGCGTTCCCGGGCGGGGCGCTGATGGGCAGGATGCTGCAGACCTCCACCGCCGTGGTGTTTGTGGGCGTGGGCATGCTGGTGGCCGCCTGGCTGCTGATGGCCCCGCATGTGGGGGCGTTCGGGGGGCGGGCGTCGATAAGCAAACGCTCCCTCATGCGCACCTACCTGGTGTGGATCGCACCGATCGTGTGCACCGCGCCGATGTTCACCCAGGACATCTACTCCTACTTCGCGCAAGGCTCGATCCTGCGCCAGGGCATGGACCCGTACGCGGCCGGGCCGGTGGAGATCCTGGGGCCGGACCACCCGCTGGCGCGCTCCGTGCCGTTTATCTGGGCGCACTCCCCCAGCCCGTACGGGCCCGTCGCGCTGGGCGTGAACGCCGCAATCTCCGGGCTGACGGGCGACGCGGTACTGCCCGGCGTGATCGCCCACCGCCTATTGGGCATTGCGGCGCTGCTCGCGGGCGCGTGGGCCACCACCCGCCTCGCGCGGCGCTGCCGGGTGGAGCCGGTGACCGCGCTGTGGATGGGCGTTGTCAACCCGCTGGCCATCCTGCATCTGGTGGCCGGGATCCACAACGAGGCGCTGATGCTGGGTCTGATCCTCGTGGGCATGGAACTTGGCATGCGCGGCGTGGACCACGTGACCGGCTCCCGACGTGGCGCGGCGTGGGCGCTGCTGGCCGCCTCGGGTGTGCTGCTGTCCTGCGCCGGGCTGGTGAAGGTGACGGGCTTCGTGGCACTCGGCTTCACGGGCATGGCGCTGGCGCGGGCGTGGCAGCCGCGGCTGGGCCACGTCACGTCGATCCTGGCGGCCGGCGCGGTGCAGTCCGCGCTGCTGGCGGCCACCACGGTGGCGGCATCCGTGGCCAGCGGTGCCGGCTTCGGCTGGCTACACAGCCAGGGCGGCGCCGCGCAGATCCGCAGCATCTACTCGCTGACCACCAACGTGGGCGTGGCCGCCGGCTGGGCCGGCATGCGCCTCGGCATCGGCGACCACACCGACGCCATGCTGTCCGTCACCCGCGGGGCCGGCGTGGCGGTGGCGTTCGTGTTCATCGTGCGGATGCTGTGGGAAACGTACGCCGGCAACATCCACCCGGTTGGCGGCCTCGGTGTGGCCTCGATGGTGCTGGTGGTGCTCTTCCCCGTGATCCAGCCGTGGTACTGCCTCTGGGCCATCCTGCCGCTGGCCGCATGGATACGCCGCCGTCCCATGCGCACCGCCGTGGTTGCCATCTCAGCGCTGTTCTCCTTCGTGGTACTGCCCCGCGGGCTGGCGCTGCCGTCGGAGACGGTGGCCAGCATCTACACCTCCGCGCTGCTCGCGCTCGCGGTGTTGGCGCTGGTGGCGTGGGCGGGATTCCGCTCGCGGGCGCGCAGGATTACACTACCCAGCCATGGATAAAGCGCTGGTTGTTGATTCCGTGGTGAAGCGGTTCGGCACCACCACCGCGGTGGACGGAATGACGTTCAGCGCCGAGCGCGGCGAGATCCTCGCGCTCCTCGGCCCCAACGGCGCGGGCAAGTCGACCACGCTGGACATGTGCGAGGGCTTCCAGCGGCCCACCTCCGGGTCGATCCGCGTCCTCGGCATCGACCCCGCCACCCGGCCCCAGCAGGTGCGCGACCGCATCGGCATCATGCTGCAGGGGGGCGGCTCGTACTCGGGCGTCTCCGTGCGGGAGATGCTGCGCCTCGCCGCCTCCTATAACGTCAACCCGCACGACCCGGACTGGCTGATCGAGCTGCTCGGCCTCGAGGGGGTCGCTTCCACCAGGTATCGGAGGCTCTCCGGCGGCCAGCAGCAGCGCCTCTCCCTCGCGCTCGCGCTGATCGGCCGCCCCGAGCTGGTGTTTCTTGACGAGCCGACGGCCGGCCTGGACACCCAGTCACGCAACGCGGTGTGGGACATCGTCAACGCCCTGCGCAGCGACGGCGTGACCGTGATTCTTACTACCCACCTGATGGACGAGGCGGAGACGCTGGCGGACAAGGTGGTCATTGTGGACCGCGGCCGCGTGATCCGCCAGGGCACGCCCGCCGAGTTGACGGAGCACGATGATTTCCCGGCCATCACCGTGGACACCGCCTCCCGCTTCGAGCCGGAGGCGCTTGCACGGGCATTGTCGCTTTTCGACGTCACCGTTGAAGAAACCCGCCCCGACCACTACCGCATCACCGGAAGCGCCACCCCCGAGGTGATCGCCGCCCTGGCCGCCGAGGCCGCCCGCCAGGACGTGTCCATCCGCGAGCTCAGCGTGGCGCACCGCACGCTTGAGGACGTGTTCCTCGACACCACCGGCCGACACCTAAGGAGCTGATCCCGAGTGCACACGCATCGGCAATTCGAGCCGGGCCTGTTCGAACCCGCGCCGCAGCGGGCGCCGTTTTCCCGCATGGCCGCCGCCCAGGGCCGCATCGAGGCGAAACTAATGCTGCGGCACGGCGAGCAGCTACTGGTCAACCTCGTGGTTCCCGCGGCCCTCTTGATTGCCGCCGCGGTGGTGCCCGTCTTCGGAGACCTCGGCTTCAACGAGCTCGTGCCCATGGTCTTCGCCGTGGCTGCCGCCTCCGCCGGGTTCACCGGCCAGGCCATCGCGCTGGCCTTCGACCGCCGCTACGGCGCGCTGAAGCGCACCGGCGCCTCCGGCGTGCCGGCGTGGGTAATCATCGCCGGCAAGATCATCGGCGTGCTGGCCATGGTGGCGGTGCAGGTGGTGGTACTGGGCGCCCTCGCGGCCTTCCTGGGCTGGCGCGTGAGCCTCAGCGGCGCGCTTCTGGGTCTCATCACCCTGCTGGTGGGCGTGGCCGTGTTCACATCGCTCGGCCTGCTCATGGGCGGGACACTGTCCTCGGAGATGGTGCTGGCGCTGGCGAACCTGCTGTGGCTGGTGCTGATGGGCGTGGTGGGCTGGGTGGCCTACTCGGGTGATATTGCCCACGCCGGGTGGTTCAACGCTGTGCCCACGGTTGCGCTCGCCGGCGCGCTCACCCAGGCCATGCAGGGCGGTTTCGACGCGCCCGCATGGATCTCGCTACTCGCCTGGGCGGCGGCCGGGGTGGCGGCAGCCGCGCGCTGGTTCCGTTTCGACGGCTAGGGCGGATACACTACCGCACAGCTAAAGACCGCAACCGGATAAGGAACCGCCGTGAGCACGACTTCCGTCGACGCCGCACCCGCACCCCGCCCCGCCGAGGGCGGCAACCGCTTCACCCGGCCGTGGCGCGACCCGTCCATCTCCTTCCAGCGCGCCCTCGCGCTAGTCCTGCTGATCTGCCAGGGCGGCATCACCGTCACCGGCGCCATCGTGCGCGTCACCGGCTCCGGCCTGGGCTGCGACACTTGGCCGCTGTGCCACGAGGGTTCGCTGGTGCCCGTGCAGGGCGTCACGCCGTGGGTGCACCAGCTCATCGAGTTCGGCAACCGCCTCCTCGCATTCGTTGTTGCCGCCGCGGCCGCCGCCGTGCTGGTGGCCGTCATCCGCGCCCGCCGCTCCCCCGGCATCAAGACGCTCGCCTGGATTTCCCTGCTCGGCGTGGTGCTGCAGGCGGTGATCGGCGGTATCTCCGTGCGCCTGGACCTGCAGTGGTGGTCCGTGGCCATCCACTTCCTGCCGTCCATGGTTCTGGTCTGGGTTGCCGGCGTGCTGTACATGCGCATCGCGGAGACGGACGGCGCGGAGCCCACCGAGCGCTACGCCGCGTCCATCCGCGCCATGGTGGTGGCAGCCGCCGTGGCCCTGTGCTTCGTGCTGGTCACCGGCACCATGGTCACGGGCTCCGGCCCCCACTCCGGCGACTCCGGCGTGGGCATGGACGGCCGCCTGAACATGGACACGGAGATGCTGGCCTACGTCCACGCCGCGTGCATGTACGTGTACCTCATCTGCACCCTGGTGGCCGTCTACCAGCTGCGGCGCACCAACGCCCCGAAGGACGCGTACAAGACGGGCCTGACGCTCATCGCCCTCATTGTCATCCAGTGGGCCATCGGCGTGACCCAGTTCCGCCTCGGCGTGCCGCGCTGGACCATCCCCGCCCATATCGCCATGAGCTCGGCCGTGGTGGCCTTCTCCGCCATCCTCTACGCGCACGGGAAGCGCAGGTTGCCTACGCTGAAGTGACATGAAGGCAATAATCGTCGCCGAGCACGGCGGTCCCGAGGTTCTGCAGTTCACCGACACTCCGGCGCCGGAGCCCTCGAAGGAGCAGTTGCTTATCGACGTCTCCTTTGCCGGCGTCAACTTCATCGACACCTACTACCGCTCCGGCGCCTACCCCGTCAACCTCCCCTACATCCCAGGCTCGGAGGGCTGCGGCCGCGTCGCGCACGATCCGCAGGGCCTCATCGCCGAGGGCACCCTCGTGGCCTGGCACGACGCGCCCGGCTCGTACGCCGAACAGGTCGTGGTGGACCGCAACCGGGTGGTGTCCGTCCCGGAGGGCGTGGACGAGCGCGCCGCCGCCTCCATGCTGCTCCAAGGCATGACCGCCCACTACCTCACCGAGTCCGTGCACCCCGTCACCGCCGACACCTCGCTGGTGGTCACCGCGGGCGCCGGCGGCGTGGGGCTGATGCTCACCCAGATGGCCGCCGCCAAGGGCGCGCGCATCTACTCCCTGGTTTCCACGGAAGACAAGGCGGCGCTAGCACGCGAGGCCGGCGCCACCGAGGCGTTCATCTACGGCGGCGATGCCGGCGAGCTCGCCCAGCGGATCCGCGACGCCAACGGCGGCGCCGGCGTGGACGTGGTCTACGACGGCGTGGGGCGCGACACCTTCGACCTGGCGCTCTCCGTCTGCCGCCCCCGCGGCCTGGTGTGCTCCTTCGGCTCGGCTTCGGGCGACGTGACAGGCGTGGACCTGCAGCGCCTGAACCGGGCGGGCTCGCTCTATGTCACGCGGCCGAAGCTCAACGACTACGTCGCCACCGACGACGAGTTCCGCCTCCGCGCCCAGGCCGTCGCCCGCGCGGTAGAGGACGGCACCCTGCGCATCGACGTCTCGCGCGTGTACCCCCTGGCCGACGCGGCGCAGGCGCACGCCGACCTGCAGTCCCGTGCGACGACGGGCTCCGTGGTCCTCGGCATCGCGTAGAGGCCGTGGCGCGGCGCAGAGAACCGGGCATGCTCGACCCCGGAACCAGAACTCGAAAGTAGCAGCTCGTTATTTCCCCCCAGAGCGGCCTTAACGAGCCGCTACTTTCGAGTTCTGGAGAAGTGGCGGGGTTGCTCAGAACACGGTGGGCAGCCCCAGCACCGCGTCCACCGACAGCCCGAGGAAGAGCGCGGCCAGGTAGTTGTTGGAGAGGATGAACAGCTTCAGCGGCTTCACGTCCGCGCCGGCCTTGATGCCGTTGTGCAACCGGGTGGCCATGACCAGGAAGACAGCGCCGGAGGCGAGCGCCACCACCAGGTAAATCCAGGACGCAGCGGGAACGAGCAGCAGCGAGGTGGCCACCGTGAGCCAGGAGTAGATGAGGATCTGGCGGGTGGTCTCGGAGGCACTCGCCACCACCGGCAGCATCGGTACGTTCGCGCGGGCGTAGTCGTCCTTGTACTTCATGGCCAGCGCCCAGGTGTGCGGGGGCGTCCAGAAGAAGATGATCATGAACATCACGATCGCCTGCCACCAATTGCCCGCGGATCCGTCTGCGGCGTTGTCGCGGATGACGGCCCAGCCCACCAGCACCGGCATGCAGCCCGCAGCCCCGCCCCAGATGACGTTCTGCCAGGTGCGGCGCTTCAGCCACTTGGTGTAGACGAAGATGTAGAAGAAGTTGGTCAGGACGATGAAGCCGGCGGCCAGCCACGAGTTGCACAGCAGGCCGAGCCAGAGCACGGACGCCACCAACAGAATCCAGGCGAACACGGCCGCCTTCTGCTTGGTCACGCGGTGACGGACCAGGGGGCGGGCGCGGGTGCGGCCCATCTTCTGGTCAATGTCGTAGTCCGCCACCATGTTGAAGGTGTTCGCGGCGCCCGCGCCCATCCAGCCGCCGAACAGCGTGGCCAGGATCAGCCAGAGATGCACCTCGCCGCGGTCCGCTTGGAGCATCGCGGGGATCGCGGCGACGAGAAGCAGCTCGATGACCCTCGGCTTCGTCAACGCGAAATACGCCTTGATGGTCTCCAACACGTCTCCTTCTCAGTAGCTCCCCCACTGGCGCCGGCATCATTCCTAAGTTTGATACCTCCGCACGATGTTAGCCCCGCACCCGTCCTTGGCCGAATCGGGCGCGCCGAGCGGACGGCCCGCGTTGTGCGGGGGCAGTGCACCCGTCCCCCGCGTCGACCCGCCACTGTAAGCTTTTGCGGGTACGCACGCGGGCGCCCGCGCACCTGCCGGCGCCGCTCTTCAGACGCGAAGTGAGGTAACCCGTGACCCAGCCGACGCTGCCCCCTGAACTCGAGGCGATGACCGTCCGCAACTACCCGGACGATTGGACCGAGACCGACACGCGGGCCGTAGACACCGCCCGCGTGCTGGCCGCGGATGCCGTGGAGAACTGCGGCTCGGGCCACCCGGGCACCGCGATGTCGCTCGCGCCCCTGGCCTACACCCTCTTCCAGCGCGTGATGGATGTGGACCCAAACGATAAGGACTGGGTGGGCCGAGACCGTTTCGTACTTTCGAACGGCCACTCCTCCCTGACCCAGTACGTGCAGCTCTACCTTGGCGGCTTTGGTTTGGAGATGGAGGACCTGAAGCAGCTGCGCACCTGGGCCTCCAAGACCCCGGGCCACCCGGAGTACAACCACACGGACCACATCGAGATCCCCCCCGGCCCGCTCGGCCAGGGGCTCGCGTCCGCGGTGGGCATGGCCATGGCGGCCCGCCGCGAGCGCGGCCTGTTCGACCCGGAGACCCCGGCCGGCGAGAGCCCGTTTGACCACTACATTTACGTCGTCGCCGGCGACGGCTGCCTGCAGGAGGGCGTGACCTCCGAGGCATCCTCCCTGGCCGGCACCCAGCGCCTGGGCAACCTCATCCTCTTCTGGGACGACAACCGCATCTCCATCGAGGACGACACCCAGATCGCCTTCACCGAGGACGTGCTGGCCCGCTACGAGGCCTACGGCTGGCAGACTTTGACCGTTGAGTCGGGCGAGGACGTCGCCGCCATCGAGGCGGCCGTTGAGCAGGCGAAGGCGGAGACCGCGAAGCCGACCATCATCCGCGTGAAGACCGTGATCGGCTACCCGGCCCCCACCATGATGAACACCGGCGCCGTGCACGGTGCGGCCCTCGGCGCGGAGGAGATCGCCCGGGTGAAGGAGGTGCTCGGCTTCGACACCGCCACCGCCTTCCCGATGGAGGACGAGGTGATCGCCCACACTAGGAAGCTGGCGGAGCGCGGCGCGGCAAAGCACGCGGCGTGGGACACCAAGTTCGACGCGTGGGCGGAAGCCAACCCGGAACGCAAGGCGCTGTTCGACCGCCTCGCCGGCCGCGAGCTGCCCGAGGGGTGGGGCGGGGGTGAGTTGGCGTTCCCCACCTGGGAGCCGGACGCGAAGGGCATCGCCACCCGCAAGGCCTCGGAGGCGGCAATTCAGGTGGCGGCCAAGGCGCTGCCGGAGCTGTGGGGCGGCTCGGCTGACCTTGCGGGCTCCAATAACACCCTGATCAAGGGCGCCGAGTCTTTTGGCCCGGCCGAAATCTCCACCGGCATGTTCACGGCCAACCCCTACGGCCGCAACCTGCACTTCGGCATCCGCGAGCACGCCATGGGCTCCATCATGAACGGCATCGCCCTGCACGGCCCTACCCGCGTCTACGGCGGCACCTTCCTCATCTTCTCCGAGTACCTCTACCCGGCCATCCGCGTCGCGGCGCTGTCCGGCATCGACGGCTACTACGTGTTCACGCACGACTCGATCGGCCTCGGCGAGGACGGCCCCACCCACCAGCCGGTGGAGACGCTGACCGCGCTGCGCGCCATCCCGGATCTAGCCATCCTGCGCCCGGCGGACGCGAACGAGACGTCCGCAGCGTGGAAGGCCGCTCTCGAGGCCAAGGAGCAGCCCAAGGCGCTTGCCCTGTCCCGCCAGAACCTGCCGGTGCTCGAGGGCACCAAGGAAAAGGCTTTTGAGGGCGTGGCCCGCGGCGCCTACGTGTTGGTGGAGGAGTCAGGCGAAGCGCCGGAGCTGATCATCATGGCCACCGGTTCCGAGGTGCAGTACGCGGTCGAGGCCGCCGCCGAGCTCGAGCGCGACGGCGTGTCCACCCGCGTTGTCTCCGTGCCGTGCATGGAGTGGTTCATGGAGCAGGACGACGCCTACATCGACGCGGTCCTGCCGCGCGAGGTCCGCGCGCGCGTCTCGGTCGAGGCCGGCGTGTCCATGCCGTGGTTCCGCTTCCTCGGCGAGCACGGCCGCGCCGTGTCGCTGGAGCACTTCGGTGCCTCCGCGCCGGGTTCGGAGCTCTTCGAGCGCTTCGGCTTCACCACGGCTAACGTGCTGCGGGCAGCCCGCGAGTCCCTCGCGGCGGCCCGCGACAACCGCCCCGCCAGCATCAGCGAGCGCATCGGCGACACCGAAGCTGAGCCGACCCGCGGCGACGGCCGCTAACCCCCACCCCTTACACCTTGAAGGAAAGAGACACTCAAGTGACCGCCATCGATGACCTCCGCGCAGCCGGCACCTCCACGTGGCTCGACGACCTCTCCCGGGACCGGATCACCACCGGCAACCTCGAGGAGGTCAAGGCCGCGAAGTCGATTGTCGGCGTCACCACCAACCCCGCCATCTTTGCCAACGCCATGTCCGCCGGCGTGGCGTACGACGAGCAGCTGACCGAGCTGCGCGCGGCCAGCTCCGCGGCTGATGCCGCGGTCTACGCCATGAGCGTGAAAGATGTCCAGGACGCGTGCGACCTCTTCGCCGACACCTTCCGCGATTCGGACGGGGCCGACGGCCGCGTCTCCATCGAGGTGGATCCCCGCTTCGCCGCCGACGAGGACAAGACCGTCGCGCAGGCCGCCGAGCTGCACAAGCTGGTGGACCGCGAGAACGTGATGATTAAGATCCCGGCCACCGACGAGTCCCTGCCCGCCATCACCGCGTCGCTGGCCGAGGGCATCTCCGTCAACGTCACGCTGATCTTCTCAGTGGATCGCTACCGCCAGGTGATCGAGGCGTACAAGGAGGGCATCCGCCAGGCGGCGGGGCGCGGCAAGGACGTGTCCCGCATCCACTCGGTGGCCTCCTTCTTCGTTTCTCGCATGGATACGGAGGTGGACAACCGTCTCCAAGCAATCGGTTCCGACGAGGCGCTGAGGCTGCGTGGCAAGGCCGGCATCGCCAACGCCCGGCTGGCCTACCAGCTGTTCCTGGACGAGTTCGCGGATATGAGCGACCTGCCGGCCGGCGCGCGCAAGCAGCACCCCCTGTGGGCGTCCACGGGCGTGAAGAACCCGGACTACCCGGCCACCATGTACGTCACCGAGCTCGCGGGCCCCGACACGGTCAACACCATGCCCGAGGCTACGATCGACGCCGTGCTCGACCAGGGCGGGGTGCGCGGCGACACGCTGACCGGCACCGCCGAAGAGTCGCAGCGTGTGTTCGACGAGCTCGAGGCGGTGGGCATCGACATCGCCGACGTGGTCGCGGTACTGGAGCGCGAGGGCGTGGAGAAGTTCGTGGATGCCTGGCAGGAGCTGCTCGACTCCATGGCTGCTAAGCTCGCCACACGTGACTGACCTGCGCGAGCAGCGCGCGAACCCGCTGCGCACCCCCGAAGACAAGCGGCTGCCCCAGATCGCCGGCCCCTCCGGCATGGTGATCTTCGGCGTCACCGGAGACCTCGCGCGCAAGAAGCTGCTGCCCGCGGTCTACGACCTCGCGAACCGGGGCCTGCTGCCGGGCGGGTTTACCCTCGTCGGGTTTGGGCGCCGCGACTGGTCCAAGTCGGACTTCCAGGCCTACGTGCGCAAGGCCGTCGACGAGGGCTCGCGCACCCCGTTCCACGATAACGTGTGGGAGCGCCTGGCTGAGGGCCTGGAATTCGTGCGCGGCAACTTCGACGACGACGCGGCGTTTGACACCCTCGCGGACACCCTGCGCCGCGCCGACCGTGAGCGCGGCACCGACGGCAACTGGGCTTATTACCTTTCCGTGCCACCGGAGCACTTCTCCAGCGTGGTTCACCAGCTCGACCGCAGCGGCATGGCCTCGCCTGGCGACGCATCCCAGTGGCGCCGCGTGATCATCGAAAAACCGTTTGGGCACGATCTCGAGTCCGCGCGCGAGCTCAACGAGGTGGTGGGCGCCGTTTTCGACGAGCGCTCCGTCTTCCGCATCGACCACTACCTGGGCAAGGAAACGGTACAAAACATCCTCGCCCTGCGGTTTTCCAACCAGATGTTCGAGCCGGTGTGGAACTCCCACTACATCGACCACGTGCAGATCACCATGGCCGAGGACATCGGCCTCGGCGGTCGCGCCAGCTACTACGACGGCATCGGCGCGGCCCGGGACGTGATCCAGAACCACCTGATCCAGCTGCTCGCGCTGGTGGCCATGGAGGAGCCCACCTCCTTCTCCCCCGCCCAGTTGCGGGCGGAGAAGCTAAAGGTGCTGCGGGCGACCTCCGCCGTGGGGCCCTTCGGCAAAACCACGGCCCGCGGCCAGTACACGGCCGGCTGGCAGGGCTCCCGCGAGGTGGTGGGGCTGCGCGAGGAGGAGGGCTTTGACCCGGAGTCCACCACCGAGACGTTCGCGGCCTGCACCCTGCAGATCGAGTCGCGCCGCTGGGCGGGCGTGCCGTTCTACCTGCGCACCGGCAAGCGCCTGGGCCGCCGAGTGACGGAGATCGCGCTGGTGTTCAAAGAACCGCCCTACCAGCCCTTCTCCAAGGGCCAGACCGACCTTTTGACCAACAACGCCGTGGTGATCCGCGTGCAGCCCGACGAGGGAGTGCTGATGCGCTTCGGCTCCAAGGTGCCCGGCGCCGGCATGGAGCTGCGCGACGTGAACATGGACTTCCACTACTCTGAGGCGTTCACGGAGCAGTCGCCGGAGGCGTACGAGCGCCTCATCCTCGACGCGCTGCTGGACGAGTCGAGCCTGTTCCCCACCAACTCCGAGGTGGAGCGCAGCTGGCAGATCCTCGATCCGGTGCTCAACTACTGGGCCGGCCAGGGCAAGCCGGAGGACTACCCGGCCGGCACGTGGGGCCCGCCGTCGGCGGACCGCATGCTCTCCAAGGACGGCCGCGCGTGGCGGCGCCCGTAGCTACCCCGCCGTAGACATACCGCGAGAAAGGTTCCCCGCGTGATCATCGACCTCCCCAACACGAACACCTCGGCCGTCGCCCGGGCGCTCGCCTCCGCCCGCGAGAACTACTCGCTGGCCACCGGGCGCGTGCTCACTCTCCTCGTCGCGGTGGACGGCGAGGACGAGGGCAGCATCGACGCCACCCTGTCCACGCTGCGCAGCGCCTCCTTCGAGCACCCCGCCCGCGTGCTGGTGCTCATCTCGGGCGACCCGCAGGCGGAGGCGCGCCTGGACGCGGAGCTGCTGGTGGCGGCGGATGCCGGGGCCTCCGAGGTGGTGGTCATGCGCCTGCGGGGACCGCTGACCGCCAACCTGGATTCGGTGGTCACCCCGCTCCTGCTGCCGGACACGCCGGTGGTGGCCTGCTGGCCGCAGCTCGCGCCCGCCCACCCGGCCCGCGAGCAGCTCGGCCGCATCGCCCAGCGCCGCATCACCAACGCCCGCCGCGACCCGGCGGCTCCCCCGCTGAGTGAGCTGGGCTACGAGCCCGGCGACTCGGACATGATGTGGTCCCTCATCACCCCGTGGCGCGGGATCGTCGCCTCCGCCCTGGACCGCTACCCCGGCCGGACCGTCACTGGCGCCGAAATCTCCGGTGCGGCGGGCGATGCAAGCGTGGACCTCGCAGCCGGCTGGCTCGCCTCCAGCCTCGGCGTGGACGTCGCGCGCGGCACCGCCGCGGCCGCGGCGGGCTTCCCCATCGCCCACCTCGCCCTCCACTGCGACGGGGGCGACATCGAGGTGTCTGTCCAGGGCGGCCACACCGTAAAGATCTCGGTGCCGGGGCGCGCCGACTCGTTCGTGGCCATGGGCGAGCGCTCCGATGCCGAGTGCCTCGCCGAGGACCTGCGCCACCTCGGCCCCGACGCCACGTACGGGCGAGCCCTCGCCGGCCTCGCCCGCGTCCACCAGAAGGAGCAGTAGAATGCGCATCGAACGGTTTGCAGAGCTCGATTTGCTTATCGACGCCTCCGCAACACTCCTCACCGAACACCTCGCGGCAATCCACCGGGACCCCGCCGGCGGGGCGCACGGCGACGGCGTAGCCCGCATCGTGCTCACCGGTGGCACCGCCGGCATCGCGCTGCTGCGGGCCCTCGCGGACCGGCCGATCGATTGGGCCCGCACCCACGTCTTCTTCGGCGACGAGCGCAACGTGGAAGTCTCCCACCCCGACTCCAACGAGGGCCAGGCGCGCGAGGCGCTGCTTGACCGCGTGGAGATCCCGGAGGCGAACATCCACGGCTACGGCCTCGACGGCGGCGACATGGCCGCCGCGTGCGTCGCCTACGAGGACGCCCTTGTCCGCCACGCGCCGCGCGGCTTCGACGTGCACCTGCTGGGCATGGGCGGCGAAGGCCACATCAACTCGCTGTTTCCGCACACCCCCGCCCTGGCTGAGCGTGAGCGCCTCGTAGTGCCCGTGGAGGACTCGCCGAAGCCGCCGCCGCAGCGCGCCACGCTGACGCTGCCGGCGGTTGCGCTCGCGGCGGAGGTGTGGTTCCTCGTCTCCGGCGCGGAGAAGGCCGAGGCCGCGGCCCACCTCGTCGCCGGGGCCGACGCGGGCGAGTGGCCCGCCGCGGGCGCCCGGGGCGCGCGCGAGACGGTGCTCTTCGTCACGGAGGATGCGGCGTCGCGGCTCTAGGGAGCGTCGAAAAGCCGCGCCCCCTCGCCGAGGGAGCGCGGCTTACTTTCTGCGGGTGCCTAGGCGGCCGGCGCGAAGGACTGCATTAGGTTCAGGCCGATGATGCAGGCGACCCAGATCACGGCCAGGATCACCGTGACGCGGTCGAGGTTCTTCTCCACCGTGGTCGAGCCGGAGAGGTTGGCCTGCACGCCGCCGCCGAAGAGGCTGGACAGGCCGCCGCCCTTGCCCTTGTGCAGGAGGACGAAGATCACCATCAGGATCGACGTGATCACGAGGATGATCTCGAGCGCGAGCTGCATAAAGCAGAACCTTCTTTCTCAGGCGGGCGTTGCTAACCCGCCAAATATTACACCATGGGCGCCGGCGCGCGGGCACCGGCGCGTCCGGCTACCGAACCGCGTTGGCGGCCGCCGCAGCCAGTTTGGCAAACTCCTGGCCGTCCAGCGAGGCGCCGCCGACCAGGCCGCCGTCCACGTCCGGCTCGGTGATTATCTCCGCCACCGTCTCGGTCTTCACGGAGCCGCCGTAGAGGATCCGGATCGCGTCCGCCGTCTCTTCCCCGGCGAGCTCACGGACCAGGCCGCGGATAGCGTGGCACACCTCCTGCGCGTCCGCCGCCGAGGCCACCTTGCCGGTGCCAATCGCCCACACCGGCTCGTAGGCGATTACGGTGCGGCCGAGCTCGTCGGCGCTCAGCCCCGCCAGCGACTCGCGGGTCTGCTCCACCACGTAGTCGACGTGGGTGCCGGCCTCGCGCACGTCGAGCGGCTCGCCGACGCACACGATCGGGCTGATGCCGTGCGCGAGCGCCTGCTTCGCCTTCGCCGCCACCAACTCGTTGGTCTCACCGTGGTACTCGCGTCGCTCCGAGTGGCCCACAACCACCCAGGTGCAGCCCAGCTTCTCTAGCATGGCCGCGGAGATCTCGCCGGTGTATGCACCGTTGTCGTGCGCGGAGACGTCCTGCGCGCCGTAGGTGATGGAGAGCTTATCGCCCTCCACCAGGGTTTGGACGGACCGGAGGTCGGTGAACGGCACGGTGAGGGCGATGTCCACGTACTCGTAGCCGTCCTTGGGAAAGGCGAAGGCCAGCCTCTGGGCCTGGGAAATCGCCTCGAGGTGGTCGAGGTTCATCTTCCAGTTACCCGCAATCAGCGGGGTTCGCGGGGTGCGTGCCATGGGTGCATCCACTCCTTTATGCTCGGGTGCTCGGTTGCTGGGGTGCTCGGGTATGTGCTTGGCAAGTGCGGTCCGCGCCTAGGCGGTGAGGACCGTTACGCCCGGTAGGTCCTTGCCCTCGATGAGTTCGAGGGAGGCGCCACCGCCGGTGGAGATGTGGGAGAAGCCGCCCTCATCCAGGCCGAGGGTGCGCACCGCCGCCGCGGAGTCGCCGCCGCCCACCACGGTGAAGGAGCCGTTGTCCGCGGTCGCGGCGATCATCGCCTCGGCGACCGCCTTGGTGCCGTCGGCGAAGTTCGGGAACTCGAACACGCCCATCGGTCCGTTCCAGAAGACGGTCTTGGAGTCCGCGATGGCCGACGCGTACTGCTTGGAGGTCTCCGGCCCGATGTCCAGGCCCATCCATCCCTCGGGGATCTCGTCTAGGCCCACCACCCGCTTCTCCGCGTCCTTGTCAAACTCCGGCGCGGCCGCGATGTCCACCGGCAAGAGCAGCTTGTCCCCGAAGCGCTCGATGAGCTCCTTGCAGGTGTCCACCATGTCCTCCTGCAGGAGGGACTTCTGCACGTTGTGGCCCTGGGCGGCGAGGAAGGTGAAGCACATGCCGCCGCCGATGATCACGCGATCGGCCTTCTCCGCCAGCGCCTCGATCACGCCCAGCTTGTCGGAAACCTTGGAACCGCCCAGCACCACCACGTACGGGTGCTCGGGCGCGTCCTTGACCTTGCCCAGGGTCTCCACCTCTTTCTCCACCAGGTAGCCGGCGTAGGCGGGCAGCTGCTTCGCCACGTCGTACACGGACGCCTGCGCGCGGTGGACCACACCGAAGCCGTCGGACACAAACGCGCCGTCGTCGGCGGCCAGGGCGGCGAGCTCGGCCGCGAACTCGGCGCGCGCTGCCTCGTCCTTTGAGGTCTCACGGGCGTCGAAGCGCACATTCTCCACCAGCATGATCTCGCCCTCGGTTAGGCCGTTGGCCCGCTCGTGCGCATCCTCGCCGGAAACGTCGCCCGCGAGCGCCACGAACTGGCCGAGGCGCTCGGACAGGGCCTCCGCCACCGGGGCCAGCGAGTACTTGCTGTTCACCTCGCCCTTTGGGCGCCCGAGGTGGGCCATGACGATCACCTTGGCGCCGCCGTCGATAAGCGCTTGCAACGTGGGCAGGGACGCGTCGATGCGCCCGGCGTCGGTGATGTTGCCGTCATCGTCCAACGGCACGTTGAAATCGGAACGGACGAGGATGTGGCGGCCGTCCACGCCCTCGTCGAGCAGCTGCTGCAGGGTCTTCGTTGCCATGGCGTCTCCTTCGCGTTTGGAAACGGGCCCGCGGCAGCGGCGCCGCGGGCCCGGGGTATGGGTTGGGTTAGAGGTTATCCGCAACGTGCTTGGTCATGCGCACGTACTGGGAGGTGTAGGACCACTCGTTGTCGTACCACGAGATGACCTTGACCAGGTTGCCGTCGATCACGCGGGTCATGCCGGCGTCGAAGATCGCGCCGTGGGAGTTGCCGATGATGTCGGAGGAGACGATCGGGTCCTCGGTGTACTCCAGCGCGGTGCCCAGGACCTCGTCCTGCACGGCGTTCTTCACGGCGGCGTTGACCTCGTCCACGGTCACGTCCTTGTTCAGCTCAACCGTCAGGTCGGTGGCGGAACCGGTGATCGTGGGCACGCGCATGGCAAAGCCGTCGAGCTTGCCCTCGAGCTGCGGCAGCACCAGCGACACGGCCTTCGCCGCGCCGGTAGTGGTGGGCACGATGTTCTGGGCGGCGGCGCGGGCGCGGCGCAGGTCCTTGTGCGGGGCGTCCTGGAGGCGCTGGTCGCCGGTGTAGGCGTGGATGGTGGTCATCAGGCCCGACTTGATACCGAAAGCCTCGTCCAGCACCTTGGCCACCGGGGCCAGCGAGTTGGTGGTGCAGGACGCGGCGGAAATGACGTTCTCGCTGCCCGTGTAGTCGAGGTGGTTCACGCCCCACACGTAGGTACCGTCCACGTGCTTGCCCGGTGCGGAGATGATGACCTTCTTCGCGCCCGCGTCCAAGTGCGCCTTCGCGTCGTTGCCGTCGGTGAAGCGGCCGGTGCAGTCGAGCACGATGTCCACGCCCGCGTCACCCCACGCGAGGTTGGCGGGGTCCTTCTCCTCGGTGACCTCGATGCGGCGGCCGTCCACGGAGATGGAGGTCTCGTCGGAGGTCACCTCGTGACCGAGCTGGCCGTACGCGGTGTCGTACTTCAGCAGGTGGGCAAGCGTTTCGTTGTCGGTGAGGTCATTGATTTTCACAACCTCGAGCTCACCCTGGTACTCCTCCAGGATGATGCGGAATGCCGAGCGACCGATGCGTCCAAATCCGTTGATGCCGATGCGGGTAGTCACGTCTAGTCTCCTTCTCGTCTACTGGTGCTTTCGGGGCCCAGTGTAGCGAGGCAGCCCACACAGCGCAGAGGCCGTTTTCGTGGAGCTCCCCACCTCACTCCTGCCCGTCCCCGCCTTCCGCGAGGGCGGCGTGGGTGTCCTCGATGCCGAGCTCCGCGGCGCGCTTGTCCGCCAGCGAGAGGAGGCGGCGGATCCGGCCCGCCACCGCGTCCTTGGTCATCTGCGGGTCCGCCAGCCTGCCCAGCTCCTCCAGCGAGGCGTGGCGGTGCTCAACGCGCAGGAACCCGGCCTCCGCCAGGTGCTCGGGCACCTCGTCGCCAAGGATCTCCAGCGCCCGCTCCACCCGCAGCGCGGCGCTGGCCGCCGCCTGGGCGGACCGTCGCGTGTTGGCGTCGTCGAACGTGGCCAGGCGCTGCCCCGGCTTCGCCCCGTACTGCTTGGACTCGCGCTTCTCGTCCCACTCGATGCGGGCGCGCGGCGCACCCATGCGGGAAAGCAGGATGCCAACTGTCTCCCCGTCGCGGATATACACCCGCTCGGTCCCGCGCGTCTCGCGGGTCTTCGCGGCCACACTCAGGCGGCGCGCAAGGCCAACCAGGGCCAGGGCGGCCTCCTCGCCGGGGCACGCGACCTCCAGCGAGGCGGTGCGGCTCGGCTCCGTGAGGCTGCCGCGGGCGAGGAAGGCGCCGCGCCACGCCGCTTCCACCACGGCCGCCGGGCCCGAGATGACCTGGCGGGGCATCCCCACCACGGCGTGGCCGGACGGGGTGACCAACCTCAGCTTGCGGATGACATCTTCCGCACCCTTGGCCACGACCACCTGGTAGCGCGTCTCCCGGCTCGCGCTGCCCGGCTCGATCACCTGGAGCGACGGGGGCACGTGGGTGATCTCCTCCACGAGCTCGACTAGCCATTCGGCCACCCTCCGCTCTGCGAAGTCGCAGGTGATGGTCACGCCCCGCGGGGTCGGCTCGATGACGCCGGCGAAGCGGATCATGGCGGTCGCCTCGGCCGCCCGCGCTTCCGCGCTCGGGCGCCGCGCGTCAAGCAACTCGTCCTTCACCTTCGCCGTCAGCGCCACCCTCGGTCCTTCCTTCGCGCACGATCCGTGTCCCGGGGCTGCGGCCGCCGGTTTGGGAGACAGTTTATCGTGAGCGTCGAAAAGCAAGCAGCGCGGCCGCAAGCTTCTCCGGGGAGTGCAGGTTCGACCCGCCGTCCGGGGACGTGGCGCGCACGTCAGCGAACTCGACGGTGGCGCCTACGCCCGCCGCGGCGCGCTCGAGGTTGCGGCGCTCGCCGTCGGTGATGCGGCGCGAGTTATCCGCCAGGAAGTAGTCCACGCGCAGCTCCGGGGCGTGCTGGCCCAGCACGTGGATGTGGCGCTCGGTGGTGAACCCGTGCGTCTCCCCCGTCTCCGGGGAGAGGTTGAGAATCACGGCGACCTGCGCCGGCGTCTCGTTGAGCGCGGCAACGATCTCGGGCATGAGCACGTGTGGGATCACCGAGGAGAACCACGAGCCCGGGCCGATGGTGACCAGGTCAGCCCCCAGGATGGCGGCCACGGCCTCGCCCGAGACCTCAGGCTCCCCGGGAAGCAGGCGCACGCGCCGCACCTCGCCCGGCGTCGTTGCCACCGCCACCTGCCCGCGCACGGAGCGCAGCACGCGCGGGTCATCGTCCAGGCCCGCTACGTCCGCCTCGATCTCCAACGGCTGCGGGCTGACCGGGATCACGCGGCCCACCGAGCCCGTCCAGCGCGCAACCGTGTCGAGCGCGCCCTGCATGTCCCCGCTCTCCTCAGCCAGGCCCGCCAGCAGCAGGTTTCCCACCGCATGCCCCGCCATCGCGCCGTTGCCGCCGAAGCGGTGCTGCAGGGTGGTCCGCCACAGCTCGCCCTCCGGAGAGTCCGCGGTGAGCGAGGCAAGCGCCATGCGCAGGTCCCCCGGGGGAACGATGTCGAGCTCGCGGCGCAGGCGCCCGGAGGAGCCGCCGTCATCGGCGACGGTGACCACCGCGTTGATAAAGCTGGCGCCCGCGACGCGCGCCGCCTGCAGCGTCTGGTAGAGGCCGTGGCCCCCGCCGAGGCTGGTCACAACGGGGCCGGTGGGTGTGGTGGGCTCGGTACGGCTCACGGGAAACCGCCTTTCTCATGCTGGGTGCGCGCCGCCGAGGCGCGAGGGGTGTTAGGAGCGCTCCAGGTCGCGGTGCAGGACGGTCACCTCGATGTTGCCTGGCTCGCGCAGGCGGCGGCCCAGCTCCTCCGCGATCGCCACCGAGCGATGGTGCCCGCCCGTGCAGCCGATGCCCACGGTGATGAAGTCCTTGCCCTCGTGGCGGTAGCCGCCGAGCGTGCCGCCTAAGAGGTTGACCACGTTGTCCACGAACTGCTCCGCCCCCGGCCGCGAGAGCACGTAATCAGACACGGGGCGGTCCACGCCCCGGAAGTCGCGCAGCTCCTCCACCCAGTACGGGTTCGGCAGGAAACGCACGTCGAGCACGAGATCCGCGTCGCGCGGTGAGCCGTGTTTGAATCCGAAGGACTCGATGGTGACGTGCTGGCGGTTGGCCGGCAGCTCGCCCACGGAGGCCTCCACCGCGCGGCGCAGGTCGTGCACCGACAGGTTCGACGTGTCGATGATCACGTCCGCCGTCATGCGCACCGGCTGCAGCTCTTCGCGCTCGCGTAAGATGCCGTCGGCAAGCGTCTGCGTACTCTGCAGCGGATGGGTCCTGCGCACGGAGTCGAAGCGGCGGATGAGCACGTCGTCGCGCGCCTCGAGGTAGAGGATGAACGGGTCGATGCCGCTGGCGCGGATCTGCTCCAGCACATCCGGCAGGGACGCGTTGAAGGCGTGGGCAGCGCGCACATCCGTGACCACGGCGAGTCGGTCTACCGGGCAGTCCTCCGCCGCCGCCATCTCCACCAGCTCGAGCGCGAGCCGCGGCGGCAGGTTCTGGGAGACGAAGTAGCCCTTGTCCTCGAACACCTTCGCGGCCGTGGACAGCCCGCCGCCGGAAAGGCCGGTGATGATGACGGGCCGGATCGTGCCGGGGGCGCCGGCGGCGTGGTCCAGTGGTTGCGCGTGCATGTGCGTCATCCTAACGAACCGCGCGCGGCGGCGGCACCCCCTCGCGCCGCCCTAATCTTCGGCGTGCAGGTGGTCGTACACCGTCTGCGCGAGCTTCGGGCCAACGCCCTTGACCTCCTGGATCTCCTCCACCGAGGCGGCCTTGATCTTCTTCACGCTGCCGAAGTGCTTCACTAGGTCGGTGCGGCGGGCGGGGCCGAGCCCGGGCACCGAGTCCAGCGCCGAGGCCCGCATCCGCTTTGAGCGCTGCTGGCGGTGGTAGGTGATGGCGAAGCGGTGCGCCTCGTCGCGGATCTGCTGCAGGAGGTACATGCCCTCCGAGTTGCGCGGGAGGATCACCGGCTCGTCGTCATCCGGCACCCACACCTCCTCGAGCCGCTTGGCCAGGCCTATGAGCTGCACGTCCACAATGCCGAGCTCGTCGAACACCGCCTGGGCTGCCGTGACCTGCGGCTTGCCGCCGTCCACGATGAACAGCTGCGGCGGGTACGCGAAGCGCTTGTTGCCGGTGGTTTCCACGTCCGCGGCTTCGTCGGCGAACATCATCTCGTCCGCCTCCTCGTCCGGGTTGGCCAGCTTGTCCTCGTTGTAGCGCTTGAAGCGCCGGCGCGTGATCTCGGCGATCGAGCCCACGTCGTCGGAACGGCCGTCGCCGGCGGCCTCCTTGACGCGGTAGCGGCGGTAGTCGTTCTTCTTGGGCAGGCCGTCCTCGAAGACCACCAGCGACGCCACCACATCGGTGCCCTGGATGTGGGAGATGTCGGTGCATTCGATGCGCAGCGGCGCCTCGTCCATGCCGAGGGCGTCCTGGATATCCTGCAGCGCCTGGGAGCGGGCGGTGAGGTCGCCCACCCGCTTGAGCTTGTGCTGGTGCAGCGCCTCCTTGGCGTTTTTGCTCACCGTCTCCATCAGCGCGCGCTTGTCGCCGCGCTGCGGCACGCGTATGTCCACCTGCGCCCCCTTGAGCTGGGTGAGCAGCTCGGTGACGTCGGAAAGCTCTGCGGGCAGCGTCTCCACGAGGATCTCGCGCGGCACCGGCACCGCCGGGCGCACCCGCGCGCGGGACTCCTGGTCCACGCCGCGG
Source organism: Corynebacterium bouchesdurhonense (assembly GCF_900078305.2). GTDB lineage: Bacteria > Actinomycetota > Actinomycetes > Mycobacteriales > Mycobacteriaceae > Corynebacterium > Corynebacterium bouchesdurhonense. The sequence continues at coordinate 171,000 of NZ_LT546026.1, read as the reverse complement.
CGACGCACCTTGGATTCCCGCAGCCGGGCGTCCTCCTGCTCCTCCTGCTGCACGCGCTCCACGGCGTCGGAGTAGTACTGCACCAGGAAGTTCTGCATGAGCGTCGGCAGGGCGGGATCAGCCTGGCCCTCCTCCAAGCGCTCGGCGCTGCCCGGTTCGTCACCTGTCTTCTCCACCACCCAGCCGCGCTGGGAGCGGATGCGCCCATCGCGAACGTTGAAGATCTGCACGGCGGCCTCGAGCTCGTCGGTGGCGAAGGCGATCACGTCCGCGTCGGTGTCGGATGCCAGCACTACCGTCTGGCGTTCCATCACCTTGTTCACTGCGCCGAGGTCGTCGCGCAGCCGGGCCGCCTTTTCAAACTCGAGGTTATCGGCGGCCTCGTTCATCTGCTGCGTGATGCCGCGCACCAGCGGGTCGGAGCGCCCGGACATGAAGCCCATGAAGCCCTCCACGATCTCGTCGTACTCGCTCTCCGTGACCCGGCCGATGCAGGGGGCGGAGCACTTGTCTATGTAGCCGAGGAGGCAGGGGCGGCCGAGCTGCTCGTGGCGGTTGAACACGCCGTTTGAGCAGGTGCGGATGGGGAACACCCGGGTAAGCAGGTCGAGGGTCTCGCGCACCGCCCACGCGTGGGAGTACGGGCCGAAGTAGCGAACGCCCTTGCGCTTCGGGCCGCGGTAGAAGAAGGCGCGCGGGTACCGCTCCTTCACGCTCACCGCGAGCATCGGGTACGTCTTGTCGTCCCGGTACATCACGTTGAACCAGGGGTCGAAGCGCTTGATCCACGTGTACTCGAGCTGCAGCGCCTCCACCTCGCTGGAGACCACCGTCCACTCCACCGACGCGGCGGTGAACACCATCTGGCGGGTGCGCGGGTGCAGCGTGGCCGGCGGCTGGAAGTAGTTGTTCAGGCGGGCACGCAGGTTCTTCGCCTTGCCCACGTAGACGACGCGGCCGTTCGGGTCGCGGAACTTGTAGACGCCCGGCTCCGTGGGGATGGTGCCGGGCGCCGGGCGGTAATCCTTGGGGTTAGCCACGGGGTGCTGTGAGCTCCTAGCTGGGTTGGGGGATCCTAATCCTCGGGCATGTACTTCGCCTCGAGGTCGCGGAACTGGTCCACGGCCTCAAGGGCCCGCTCCTTGTCGCCGACGTGGATGGCCCACAGCGGCACGTACTCGAACTCCGGGAGCTCCAGGCGGGCGGTGCGGGAACCCTTGGGAAAGCTCAGGCCGTAGATGAGCACCCACGGGTAAAAGCGGGTGCCAATGAAGTTGGTCACCTGCACCCCGTCCTCGTTCGCGCGCACCCGCGGGCGGGTCAGCATCACCCAGGACACCGCGGAGATGAGCAGGCCCACGCCGATGAAGGCGAATTTGTCGATGCCGGTGATGGTCACGCCGGTGAACTCCACGTCCACCACGGCGGCCATGAAGATGTGCACCGCCATAACCACGGCGATCCAGATGAGCGCCACCCGCTTGAGGTGGGGCGAGCGGGCCTCGAACTCCCACGGCTTGGCGGAGGTGGCCGCGAACGGGTCGAGGGCGGTGAGGTAGGCCACCTCGCGGTCGGTGACCTTCCCCCCGGCCGCCCGGTTGTCCTGGTTCTGGTTTTCGCTCACGGTGGGCAAATCCTAGTCCTTCACCGGCAGTGACCGGACCTTGCGCAGCTCAGCGGCGGCGCTCAGGGCCGCGCGGGTGGCGGCGGCGCCCTTGTCTTCCTTCGCGTCCTCGCCGCCTGCGCGCTCGTAGGCCTGGTCCTCCTCCTCAACCGTGAGTACGCCGTTGCCCACCGGGGTCTCCTCGTCCAGGGCGATGCGGGTGAGACCGGCCGTCACCGAGTCGCAGACGTAGTCGAAGTGTGCGGTCTCCCCGCGGATCACGCAGCCGAGGGCCACCACCGCGTCGTAGCGCCTGGCGCAGGACTGGACCACCACCGGCAGCTCCAGCGCGCCGTCGACGTGGTAGATGTCTACCTTCGCGCCGAGCTCCTTCGCGGTGGCCGCGGCGCGCTCGGTGAGCGAGCCGACCACCGGTGCATTCCATCGCGTCGCCACAATGGCGAGCGTCAGCCCTTCGGCCCGTATCGGGTACTCCTCGGGGGCGCCGGTGGAGCTCATTCGATCATCCTCTTTCTGGTTCGGGTGCGCCCGGGCAAGCGGGGCACCGGGCGGATGGTCCCCCTAGTTTAATGGCTTAGTGGCCCGCCCCGGTGTGGCGGTCGTCCCACTCCCCCACCTGCCGCAAGTCATGGCCCATCCGGTCGCGCTTGGTGCGCAGGTACGCGATGTTGTCGTGGGAGGGCACCACCTCCACCCTGGCGCGGCCGAGGACCTGCGGGCCATAGCCGCCCAACGCCTCAACCTTGTGCGGGTTGTTGGACAGCACGGTGAAGGACGCGATGCCCAGGTCGGCGAGGATCTGTCCGGCTACGGAGTACTCGCGGGCGTCGATAGGCAACCCCTGCTCCAAGTTCGCGTCCACGGTGTCGCGGCCCTCGTCCTGGAGGCGGTAGGCCTCGAGCTTGGCAAGCAGGCCGATGCCGCGGCCCTCGTGGCCGCGGATGTAGACCACCACGCCGCGGCCGGCCTCCTGCACGCGGCGCATGGACTCGTGGAGCTGCGGGCCGCAATCGCAGCGACGCGACGCGAACACGTCGCCGGTCAGGCACTCGGAGTGGACACGCACGAGCACGTCCTCGCCGTCCGTCACGTCCCCCACCACAAGGGCGACGTGCTCGGAGCCGTCGACGTCGTTGCGGTAGCCCACCGCGCGGAACTCCCCGTACTCGGTGGGCAGGCGGGTCTCGGTGGCGCGGGTGACCACGCGACGCACCCGACGCAGGTGGTTGACCAGCTGCTCGATGGAGATCATGGGCAGCCCGTGCGCGTCGGCGAAGCGGCGCAGCTCATCAAAGCGCGCCATGTCAGTCGGGTCCTCCTCCGAGACGATCTCGCACAGCGCGCCAACCGGCCGCAGCCCCGCCAGCGCGGCCAGGTCCACGGCAGCCTCGGTGTGGCCGTTGCGGGCCAACACTCCGCCGAGGCGGGCGCGCAGCGGCACCACGTGGCCGGGGCGAGTGAAGTCCGCGGGCGCGGCCTCCGGGTCGGCGAGGCGCCGTATCGTCTCGGCGCGGGAGCGCGCAGAGATGCCCGTGGTGCCGGTGGCGGCGTCGACGGTCACCGCGTAGGCGGTGCCCCGGGCGTCCTCGTTGCGGGCCACCATTGGCGGCAGCTGGAGGCGGGTCGCGTCCCCGTCGCCCATGGACACGCAGATGTAGCCGGAGGTGTGGCGCACCATGAAGGCCACGAGCTCCGGCGTGGCCAGTTCGGCGGCGAAGATCAGGTCGCCCTCGTTCTCGCGGTCCTCGTCGTCGACCACCACCACGGCCCCGCCGCGGGCGATGGCGGCAACCGCATCCTCGACAGAATCCAGGCGCGAGAAATCATCCATGGGCGCCTACCTTAGCCCTGCACCATGTTCTCGACGTACTTGGCCACGATGTCCACCTCGAGGTTCACTACCTCCCCCGGCTCGAGTCGCCCCGCGGTGGTTTCGCGCAGGGTGGTGGGGATAAGCGAGACCTCGAACCAGTCTCCGCCCACCGCGGAGACGGTCAAGGAGGTGCCGTTGACCGCTATGGACCCCTTCTCCACCACGTAGCGCCGGAGCGTGCCGGGCAGGGTGAAGCGGAAGACCTCCCAGTGCTCGGACGGCGTGCGGGAGGAAAGCTCCGCCACCGCGTCCACGTGGCCCTGCACAATGTGCCCGCCGAGGCGCACGCCCGCGGCCAGGGCGCGCTCGAGGTTCACCCGCGTTCCCGCAGCGTACGAGGCGACGCGGGAGCGGTCGATGGTCTCGCGCATCACGTCCGCGGTGAACTCGCCGCCCCCCACCTCGACAACGGTCAGGCACACGCCGTCCACCGCGATGGAGTCGCCGGGCCGCGCGTCGGATGTCACCAGCGGGGCGCGCACGGTGAGCCGGAGGGCGTCTTCGAGGGGCTCAAGCTTGACGACGCTCCCCTGCTCCTCAACCAACCCAGTAAACACCGCACATCACGCCTTCCGTCTCATCTCAAACAACACGTCTTCACCCACCAGCTCCACGCGCGCCGGCGCGAAGCGGCGGGCGTCTGCAATGGTGCCCGCCACCGCCCCGGCGAGCACGCCCCGCCCCGCACCAAGGAACGCCGGAGCGGTGTAGGCCTGCACGAAATCCACCAGGTCCGCCTCCAAAAAGGAGCGCGCGAGCTCGGCACCGCCCTCCACGAGCACGTCGCGCGCGCCGGTGTCCCACAGCTCCCGCAGCGCGGTCTGGGGGTCCGGGTACTGTTCGTAGCCCAGCTCCGCGAGGTTACCGGGCGGCACGGGGCGCGAGCCGATCACCACGCGCCGCGGCTGCGTTGGGTAGGGCGAACCGTCGGGCCGCCGCGCGGTGAGCGAGGGGTTGTCGGCGATCGCGGTGCCGGTGCCCACGATGATCGCGTCGCGCCTCGCGCGGTCCCGGTGCACCCGCTCGCGGGCCACGGGGCCGGTGATCCACTGGCTGGTGCCGTCCGCGGCGGCGGTGAAGCCGTCTGCGGTGGCGGCGTACTTCCAGGTCACCGCTGGGCGGCCTAGGCGCACCGCCGCCAGCCACGGCTCGAGCGCCGCTACTGGCGCAGCGAGGTGGCGTACCGCCACGCCGCGCCCGCGCAGGTATTCGGCGCCGCCCGCGGCCACCGGGTTGGGATCCGCGGCGAGGTACACCACCTCCGCCACGCCCGCGCGCGCGAGCGCCTCGGCGCAGGGGCCGGTGCGGCCGGTGTGGTTGCAGGGCTCGAGCGTCACCACCGCTGTCGCACCGCGGGCCCTCTCGCCCGCGACGGCGAGCGCGGCCGCTTCGGCGTGCGGCCCGCCGGCCGGGTGGGTGCCGGCGGAAGCAATCAGCTCCCCGCCGGGCCCGACAATGGCGCAGCCCACCGGCGGGTTCGGCGAGGTGGTGCCGCGCACCCGCTCGCCTTCTGCGACGGCCGTCCTCAGGGCGTCGACAAGCAAGTGCTCACTGATCCCCCGCTGCCTCCCGCGCGAGCGCGCGCAGGCGCTCCACGGCCTCGGCCGGGTTGGAGGCGCCGAAAACGGCGCTGCCGGCCACGAAAGCGTCCACGCCCGCCTCGGCCGCCTGGGCGATGGTGGCTTCGGCGATGCCGCCGTCGATGCCGATCACGGTGCTCGTGCCCTGCTCGCGGATCGCGTCGCGCAGCCGCATGACCTTCCCCAGCACCTCCGGCATGAACTTCTGGCCGCCAAAGCCCGGCTCCACGCTCATCACCAGCACCTCGTCGAAGTGCTCGAGGTGGTCCAGGTAGGGCTCCACCGCGGTGGCGGGTTTGATGGCGATGCCGGACTGCACGCCCAGCTCGCGGCACCGCTTCGCCGCCGCCACCGGGTCCGCCACGGCCTCAGCGTGGAACACGAGGCGGTCCCCGCCGGCGAGCGCGTACGTCTCAAACCAGCGCTCGGGCTCCTCGATCATCAGGTGCATGTCCAGGAACTGCTCCGTCACGCCGTTGACGGCGCTGGTCACGTCCGGGCCGAACGAGAGGTTAGGCACAAAGTGGCCGTCCATGATGTCCACGTGCAATAGGTCCGCGTTGCCCACCTTCCGCACGTCCTCGCCCAGGGCGGCGTAGTTGGCGGCGAGGATGGACGGCGCAATTTGAATCATGGTGCCCAACCCTAGCTCGCCGGCAGCTTGCGGAGCACGGCGAAGAACATCGCGTCGGTGCCGTGGCGGTGCGGCCACATCTGCACGCTGGGGCCCGCGCCCACGTCCGCCATTGCGCCGACGTACTCGCGCGCGTCGAGCTCCTCGACGCCCCCAAGCGCCTTTTGCTTATCGACGATCCCCCTTGTCTCCCGCACATCCGGACTGCATGTGGAGTACACCACCACCCCGCCTGGGCGGGCGAGCCGCACGGCGGAATCCAGCAGCTCGGCCTGCAGCTGGTTGAGCTCGGCGATGTCCCCCTCGCGCTTCACCCACCGAGCCTCGGGTCGGCGGCGCAGCGCGCCCAGGCCGGAGCACGGCGCGTCCACCAGCACGCGGTCGAAGCTGGCCTCCGGGAAGCCGGGATCGCGCCCGTCCGCCACCTTCACCCGCACCGGCAGGTCGCGGACCGCCCCCCGGATCAGCTCGGCGCGGTGCGGCGCGACCTCCACGGCGTCCACGGTCGCGCCGTCGATGGCGGCCAGGGAGCCCAGCAGGGCAGCCTTACCGCCCGGACCGGCGCACAGGTCCAGCCAGCGGCCTTGATCCGCCTCGACGGGGACCTCGGCGAGCGCGCGGGCGATGAGCTGCGAGCCCTCGTCCTGCACCCCGGCCAGGCCGTCGCGGACCTCCTGCAGCTGGCCCGGGTCGCCCTCCTGGAGGTACACCGCGTACGGGGAGTAGGCGCCCTCCTCCCCGCCGGTGGTCAGGGCCAGCTCCTCCGCGGTGATCTCGCCCGGGCGCGCAACCAGGTGCACGATCGGGCGGGCCGAATCCGCCTCCAGCGCCGCCTCGAGCTCCGCCTCCGCCCGCTCGCCGAGCGCCGCCGCAAAGCTCGCGGCGATCCACTCCGGGTGGGCGTGGCGGAACGCGAGCGCGCCGAGCTCGGTAGGCGGCGCGAGGCGCTCGATCCACGCCTCCGCCGGCGTGCGGGAGATGGATCGCAGCACACCGTTGGCAAAGCCCTTCGCGCGCTCCTGACCCGCCGCCTCCACGAGGCGCACCGACGTGTCCACTGCCGCGTGGTCCTCCACCCGGGTGTAGAGCAGCTGGTACGCGCCGAGGCGCAGCGCAGCGAGCACCTCCGGGGCGATCTGGTCTAGCGGGCGCGACGAGTTCTCGGCGATGACCGCGTCCAGCACGCCGAGGCTGCGCAGCGTGCCGTAGGTCAGCTCGGTGGCGAACGCCGCGTCGCGGCCCTTGATACGCCGCTCCTTCAGGAGACCCGGCAGGGTGAGGTTGGCAAAGGCGCCGTCGCGGCCCACCCGCAGCACCACCTCGAAGGCGGCCTCGCGGGGGGCGTCGCCGATGGACGCCGGGCGGCCCTTCACGCTGTAGCGGCGCTGGGATTTCGGGGCGTTCGAAGCGCTCTGCTGCCCGCTCTGCTGCCCGCGGGGCTGCTCGCGCGGCTGCTCACGCCGGCCCTGCGCCCTGGATCTGAATCCGCCGCTCACTCGAACACCACCCCGTTGACCGTCTTCTCTGCACTATTCTCTTCAGTCTCCGCCGGCTTTAGCCCGCGCGCCCAATCGGCCGCATCCATCTGCTTCTTGCCGGGGGGCTGGATGCGCCCCAGGATCACATCGCCCGAGCCGGTGCCCACGCGCACCTCGCGCTTGCCGGCGCGCACCTCGCCCGGCGCGAGCGGTTCCCCGTCCGGTTCGGCGGGGCTGACTGGGCCGAGCTTGACCCGCTCGCCGCCAAGGGTGGTCCACGCGCCGGGCGCGGGGGTGTAGGCGCGGATGGCGCGGTCGATCTCTACCGCGGGCGCGTCCCAGCGCACCCGCGCCTCCTCGGGCGTGATCTTGGGTGCGTAGGAGCCGTCCTCCGGCTGCGGCTCGGGCTGCGCGCTGCCAGTTTCAAGGTCGTCCATGGTCTCCGCCAAGAGGTCCGCGCCCCGGTGGGCAAGGCGGGTGAGCAGGTCGTCGGCCGTGTCCGCTGGCCCGATCTCCTCGGTGATGCGACCCAGGACGTCGCCGGTGTCCAGGCCCTTGTCGATGCGGAAGGTGGTCGCGCCCGTCACCGTGTCGCCGGCGCGGATGGCCGCCTGCACCGGCGCCGCGCCGCGCCACTGCGGCAGCAGCGAGAAGTGGAGGTTGACCCAGCCGTGGGCGGGGATGCCCAGCATCGACTCGGGTACGAGGTTGCCGTACGCCACCACCGGGATACAGTCGGGCGCGAGTTCGGTGAGGCGCTGCGCGGCGGCGTCGTCAAGCGAAAGGCGCTCTGGCGCGAGCACCTCGATGCCGTGCTCGAGGGCGACCTCTTTCACCGGGGACGGGTGCAGGGTGCGCCCGCGGCCCTTGCGGGCGTCGGGGCGGGTGAGCACCGCCACCACCTCGTGCTCCGATTCGATGAGGCGCCGCAACGCTACGGCGGCGGGTTCGGGCGTGCCGGCGAACACTAGTCGCACAGTAATTCTCTCCTTCACTGTCGGGCGCCTACGGGCGCTGGAACCAGTCCGCGGCGCGGATCGCGGCCATGGCCGCCTTGCGGTCCTGCGGTTCCATCCGTGCAAGGAACAGTACCCCGTCCACGTGGTCGGTTTCGTGCTGGATGCACCGCGCGAGCAGGCCGCTGGCGCGGATCGTCACCGCCCTGCCGTCCGCGTCAGCGCCGCTGGCCAGCACGTCGGCGTGGCGGGGCACCGGGGCGCGGACCCCGGGGATGGACAGGCAGCCCTCCGCGCCGGTCTGTGTTGCCTGGCCCAGCGGGCGCCACACGGGGTTAACCAGCGCGCCGCGCATACCCTGGCAGTCGAAGACGAAGACGCGCCGGGCCACGCCGATCTGGTTGGCCGCTAGCCCCACGCCGCCGGCGGCGGCCATCGTGTCGAACATGTCGCGCACCAGCGACGCAAGCTGGGTATCGAAGCGCGCCACCGGGGCGGCGGCGGAGTTGAGGATCGGGTCTCCGAAATAGCGGAGGGGACGCGTGGCCATGCCGGCCAAGTGTAGTGGGCCGCCTGTGGGCAGCCGGAGTGCTACCCGGCGCTACCCCACGTCCACGGGGTTGACCTGCACCCGTAGCGGGAGCTCCTGCTTGCGCGCTCCGCGCCGCACCAACCCGGCGCGCAGCGCGGCGCCGAGCTGGCTGCGCCCGGCCAGGGGCGAGCGCACCAGCATGCGCTGGGCGGGGCCGAAGCGTGCGCGGTCCCACTCCCCTGGCAAGGCGGCGCCGGGGGGCAGGTCGACCGGACCGAGCAGCTCGGCGTGCTCGGGGAGGTCGGTGTGGGCGAAGAAGTCGTCGAGGGCGGCGCGGGGTGCGTCAACAAGCGCGAGGTGCACAGCGGGCGGGAAGTGCGCATCGCGGCGCTGTTCCAGCTCCAGCGCGGCGAACCCGGGCACGTCCCAGCGGATAAGGTGCTGCACCGCGGGGATGGCCGGGTCCGCGACCACCACCACGTCCCCGCCCGCGCTCATCGGTGCCACGAGGGTCGCCGCGGCCAACCAAGCGGCAAAGGTGTCCTCCACCGCGCGCAAGTCGGGCCGCTGCAGCAGCGCCCACGTGTCCAGCAGGACCGCCGCGCCGTACGCGCCGCCGTGAACCGCGGGCTCGGCGCCGGGCGTGGCCACCACGATGGCCGGCGCGGCGGGCACGGTATCTCGCACCCGCTCGCCCCAGGAGGTGACCACCCGGTGCTTCGGAAACGCCCGCCCCAACTCCTCGGCGGTGCGCTCGGTGCCGAGCACCACCGCCCGGATGCGGTGCGAGCCGCACACGGGGCACACGTGCTTAGGGTCCATCCGCCCGCACCAGCGGCAGGTGGGCGCGGCCGCGTCCCCGCCCGCCGGCAGCCCTAGCGGGCCGTTGCACCAGCGGCACCGGGCCGGCGCCCGGCAATTGCCGCACGCCAGCGCCTGCACGTAGCCGGTGCGGGGCACCTGGAACAGCACCGGCGAGCCCGCCTCCAGCGCTCTAGTCGCCGCGGCGAACGCCGCCGACGGGATACGCGCCTGGCGGGCTCGGGGATCGCGCTCCAGCTCGAAGTCGGAGTCACCCGCGGCGTGGATGTGCGGGGCGCGGGCGCGCAACGCCTCCCGCGGCGCCGTGAGGCTGTGCATCCACCCGGACTCGACCAGTAGCTGAGTCTCGGCGGTGCGCGCGTGGCCGCCGATGATCAGGGAGGCGTGCTCGATCGCAGAGCGGGTGGTGCACACCTCGCGCGCATGGAAGTACGGCGCACGGGGGTCCACCAGGCTGTCGTCCCCGTCGTGCATCACCACCACCAGCCGCAGGTCCCGCAGCGGGGCGAACGCCGCGGAGCGGGTGCCCACCACGATGCGGGCCTGGCCGTGCAGCACTGACAAGTAGCGGGAGTAGCGCGCCTGGGGTCCCTGCGACGCGGTAAGCGTGACCACCTGCTTCGCGGCCACGTGCTCGCGCAGCGCCGCCTCCATCCGGTCCACGTCGCGCTGGTCCGGCACCACGATCAGCGCCGAGGACCCGCCGAGCGCCACCTTCACCGCCAACGCCGCCAGCGCCGCCGCCCAGTCGTCCCCCGGAGCGACCTGCCACGCCGCCCTCGCCAGCTTGCCCGCCAGCACCGCGTCCACGAAGGATTCCCCGTGCTGGTAGGCGCTCCACGCGGAAAGGTCCGGCTCGGCCACCTCGCCCAGCTCCGGCCAGGCGGTTGTGGTGTCCGACTCCTCGGCCTTTGCGTGGCGCGCCGGGATCGCGGCTTTGTAGAGGTCCGGTCTGGATCCGGCGTAGCGCTGCGCGAGTGCGTCGACAAGCAGGCGGAGCTGCTCCGGCGCAACCACCTCCGGTGAGATAACGCGCTCGATATAGCGCAGCTTGCCCCCGTGGGCGGACTCCGAGACGCGCTCGAGCACGATCGCGTCCACCAACCGCCCGGCGAAGCGGACACGCACGCGCACCCCGGGTTGCGCCGCCTCCGAGTCCGCCTCGGTGACCAGGTAGTCAAACGGCCGGTCCAGGTGCGCCGGGCCCAGCATCGGCAGCACGCGGACAACCGGGAGCGCGGCGGCCTGGGCGTTGGACATGGCCGTGGATTCTAGCCCAGCCGCCCCACACGGCCGGGCGGGAGCCGCACGGGTAGCATAGTTTGACGGAAAAGCGCATACTGCCTGCGGACGATCGCGGCATTGCAGCCCACCGCCGCCCACCGCCGACCCTGCGAGGAGCCCCCATGAACCGTGTCGCCGCCGCTACCGCAGCGCTGCTGTGCTCTCTCGTCCTCGCCGCAGGCACCGCCGCGCCCGCCGGTGCCGCGGTGCCTGCGCTGCCCGAGATCCCCGGCGTGGGCGCCAGCTCCAAGCAGGTGCAGCAGTACACCCAGATGAGCTCCGACGCGGCGAACGATGCGTGGCGTCGCGGCTACACCGCGCTGCCGCAGCCGGTGCGCGACGCCGTGCCCCGCGAGATCCGCCCCGCCGAGCCGACCACGGCGCCGCTGCCGCCCGCCGCGCCCCAGCAGCAGCGGGCCTTCGAGCCCACCCCCGCGCCGGACACGTGCGCGAACTGCGTGGCTCTCACCTTCGACGACGGCCCGGTGGGCGACACCTCCCGCCTCTTGGACATCCTCGACCGCATGCACGCCCGCGCCACGTTCTTCGTGGTGGGCACCAACGTCAACGCCAACCCCGCCACGCTGCGCCGCATGCAGGCCGCGGGCCACACCATTGGCAACCACACCTTTAACCACCCGCGCCTGCCGCTGCTTACCGAGGGCGGGATTGGGGCCCAGCTTGACGACGCATCCGGGGCCATCACGCAAGCCACCGGCACCGCCCCGCGCTGGATGCGCCCTCCCTACGGCGAGTACGACGGCCGCGTGGCGGCCGCCGCGGGCGCCCGCGGCATGTCCGTGGCGATCTGGGACGTGGACACCGAGGACTGGCGCTACCGCGACGCGCAGCGTACCTGCCGGGTAGCCGTCGACCAGGCGCGAGCCGGGTCCGTGGTGTTGATGCACGACATCCACCCCGCCACCGTCGACGCCGTGCCCTGCATCATCGACGGCCTCCGCGCGAAGGGCCTGCGCCCAGCCAGCCTCGACGAGCTGATCAAGCAGCCCGCCGCCGGGCACGTTTACACTCGGCGCCCATGAGCGACACGGACCTAGACCGATCCCCGGAACCAGCCCCGGAACCAGCCACCGACCCGGGCGAAGGCAGGGCGCGGGAAGTGCGCGGCGGCTGGCGGCGGGCGACGCCCTACGTGATGCTCGCCGTCTACATCCTCGCGCCGGCTGCGGTCATCCCGCTCGCCGGCGCGCACGCGGTGCCCGCCTCGATCGCCCTCGTCTTCGGCGCGGGCGCGCTGTTCGGGCTTGTCGACGGCCTCACCTTCCGCTTCACCTGGTCCCTGCCGCTGCTGGCCGGTCTCGGCTTCTTCATTGCCAAGCTGCTGTACTTCAATGACGACGCGACCATCTACACCCTCGGCTGCATTCTCGTGGCAGCCGTGGCCGCCTGGGCGGGGAGCGCGATCTCCGGCCGCGGCTCGCGCGGCTTCCCGGAGGTGTAGCCCGTGGAAACGTGGAACCTCACGCACCCCAGCTACGGCCTGATCGAGGTCCGCACCGGCTTCGACCGCGAGTTTCTCGCCGAGGACGGCGAAGGCCCTGCCTGGCCGGGCACGGTGCCGGAGCGGTTTGCCGAGCGCCCCGGCGCGGGTGCGCACCCGGCCGCTGACGCCCCGCTTGTCGCGCGCGCGAAGAGCCGCTGGTCGAACCCGCCGGTGCGCGCCGAAGTGCGCGTGGGCGGCGAGGTGCAGAACCGGTACATGGACCTGGAAAGCGGGCGCATCCCGTTGTTCGGCCCGGGCCCGAAGCCGGAGCTGAAGCCCATGGTGAGCATCGGGGTGGACCGGGCGAAGCCCCACCTGAAACTCACCGTCAGCCCGTTCCGGGAGCTCGTCCACCTGGAGCTGCGGGAGGGCCCCAGCGTGGTGGAGTTCGACCCGCCGGCCGGCTCCCGCGGCGCGAAGCGGCGCGACGTGATGGAATCCAGCGACCTCAGGCGAACCCTCATCCCCATCGCGGAGGGGGTGGGCAAGGGCGGCTGGGCGCTGGCCATCCTCGTGCTCGGGCCGCTGGTTGGGCGCCTGCTCGGCTGGCTGGCAGGTTTCCTCCCGGACTGGCAGCTGCCCGAGTGGCGCCCGCCGCGCGTGGACCTGCCCGTGCCCCAGCTGCCGCACGCGGACCTGCCGCTGCCTACAATTGCCCTGCCCGAGATCCCCGAGTGGGTGGCGCTGCTAGCGGAATACTCAAAGATCTGGGTCCCCGTGGTGGTGGGCATCGCGGCGGGCGTCATCGCGCTGCGCAACCACCGCAAATCCGAGGCTGCGAAGTCTCAGTGGCAGCAGGGCGGCCAGGGTCCGGACCCTAACGATCGGGGCGCCTAGACGCCAGCGGCGGCGCGCAGGTCTTCGACCTTGTTCAGCTGCTCCCAGGGCAGGTCGAGGTCGGTGCGGCCGAAGTGGCCGTAGGTGGCGGTCTGCGCGTAGATCGGGCGCAGCAGGTCCAGCTCGCGGATGATCGCGTCCGGGCGAAGGTCGAAGACCTTCTGCACGGCCTGCTGGATGGACTCGTTGGTCTGGCCCTCGGCCGCGGTGCCGAAGGTCTCCACGTACAGGCCCACCGGGTTGGCGCGGCCGATGGCGTACGCCACCTGCACCTCAACGCGGTCCGCCAGGCCCGCGGCGACGATGTTCTTGGCCACCCAGCGCATGGCGTAGGCCGCGGAACGGTCCACCTTCGACGGGTCCTTGCCGGAGAACGCGCCGCCGCCGTGGCGGGCCATGCCACCGTAGGTGTCCACGATGATCTTGCGGCCGGTGAGCCCGGCGTCGCCCATCGGGCCGCCCACGGTGAAGGAGCCGGACGGGTTGACCAGCAGCTTGGTGGATTCGTTGTAGAGCGCCTCCAGGCCCGCGTCCTCGATCACCCACTCCAGCACGTGCTCGCGCATGGCCGCCTCGAGCGGCTCTCCGGTGAAATGCTCGTCGTGCTGTGTGGAGATCACCACGGTGTCCAGGTGCACCGGGGTCTCGCCGTCGTAGGCGAAGGTGACCTGGGTCTTGCCGTCCGGGCGCAGGCCCTCCACGATGCGCTCGTGGCGCACCTGGGACAGGCGGCGCGAGAGGCGGTGGGCGGTGGCGATGGGCAGCGGCATGTACTCGGGCGTCTCGTTGCTGGCGTAGCCGAACATCAGGCCCTGGTCGCCGGCGCCGGACTGGTCGAGCTCCTCCACCGAGTCGTGCTCGCGCGCCTCCTGCGAGGTGGTCACGCCGGCCGCGATCTCCTCGGACTGCTCGCCGATGGCCACGTTCACGCCGCAGGTCTCGCCGTCGAACCCGACCTGAGAGGAGGTGAACCCAATCTCCACGAGGCGGTCGCGCACGATCTTGGCAATGTTGGAGTACGCCTCGGTGCGCACCTCACCAACAACGTGCACCTGGCCGGTGGTCACCAGCGTCTCCACCGCCACGCGGGACTTCGGGTCCTGGCGCAGCATGTCGTCGAGGATCGCGTCCGAAATCGAGTCGCAGATCTTGTCGGGGTGACCCTCGGTCACGGATTCGCTGGTGAAAAGGCGGTGGAAGGAACCGGTCGATGCCTCAGACGGCTGGATAGCAGACAATGCAGTCTCACACTTTCAACGTGGTGTCGTATTTACTTGAAGTGGCGTCACCGAGGCCTCGGGCGCGTGATCGTCAACTACCGTAGACCAAGCTGTCTAATTTGGCAACGAGCGGCCCAACACACCCTCAGCCGCGTCGAGGATCTGCGCCGCGACCGCGAGCTTGGAGCCGTCCGCCACCTCGGTCTCGGACCCGTCTCGGCCCAGGATCCACCCGCTATTGCGTCGCTCGCCGAACACCCTGCCACCGGCCACGGAGTTCACCATCAGCAGGTCCGCGCCCTTGCGCGCGAGCTTCGCGCGCCCGTACTCAAGCGGGTTGTCCGTCTCCGCGGCGAAGCCGGCGATCACCGCCCGCGTCTGCTGGGCATTGCGCTTTTCGACGACACCTTTGAGAATGTCCGGGTTCTCCACCAGCCGCAGCGTCGAAAGATTCGCGTCGGCCTCGCCCTTCTTCAGCTTCGCGGTGGCCTCCTTCTCCGGCCGGTAGTCCGCCACCGCGGCCGCCATAACTACAATGTCCGCGCTCCCCAGGCGCGCGTCGATCTCCCGCTGCATCTCGCGGGCCGAGCGCACCCGCACGATCTCCGCACCCGCCGGGGTGGGCAGCGCATCCGTGTCCCCCGCGACGATGCTCACGTCCGCGCCGCGCTGCGCCGCGATCTCGCCGAGGGCGAAGCCTTGGCGTCCCGACGAGCGGTTGCCGATATAGCGCACCGGATCGATGTTCTCCTGCGTCCCACCCGCGCTGATCAGCACCCTGCGGCCCTCGAGGCTGCGCCGAATCGGGCCGGTCTCGAGCACCGTGCGGGCGAGATCCGCGATCTGGTCCGGCTCGAGCAGCCGGCCGGGGCCGCTGTCCGCGCCGGTGAGTCGGCCGCTCGCCGGTTCAAGCACCGTGATGCCGCGCGAGCGCAGCGCGGCAACGTTGGCCTGGGTGGCGGGGTTGCGCCACATTTCGGTGTGCATGGCCGGCGCGACAACCACCGGGCAGGTGGCCACCAGCACGGTGGCGGTGAGCAGGTCGTCGGCCCGGCCCACGGCGAGCCGGGCCAGAAGGTCCGCGGTGGCCGGCGCGATGACCACCAGGTCCGCCTCCTGGCCCACGCGCACGTGCTGCACCTCGTCCACGCGGGTGAACACGCCGGTGTCCACCGGGTTGCCGGACAGGGCCTCGAACGTGGCGGCGCCGACGAACTCCAGCGCGTTCGGCGTGGGAACCACCCGCACGTTGGCGCCCGATTCGGTGAAGTTGCGCACCAGGTGGCACGCCTTGTACGCGGCGATGCCGCCGGCGACGCCCACCACGACGTTCAAAGCAGTCATGGTGGCAGAGTCTACGCGCCGCCTGCGCGCCCAACAGGAAACGGCACCGCAGGCCCGCTGGGAGGGCGGGGCTTGAGGTGCCGTCGACAAGCAGAAGCTCCTTACTGGCCTTCCTCGTGCTCGAGGAGGCCGGCCTGGATCTCGCGCAGGGCGATGGAGAGGGGCTTCTCGCCCGGCTCCGGGTTCACCAGCGGGCCGATGAACTCGAAGACACCCTCGTCGGAGTTCTGATAGAAGCTGTTGATCTGGCGAGCGCGCTTGGCCGCGAAGATGACCAGGGCGTACTTGGACGAAACCTTGGTCAGCAGCTCGTCGATCGGGGGCGCGGTGATGCCCTCGGGTGCGTCGTACACCCGCTCCTGCTCGGAGGCGGGGGCATCTGCGCTGGTCTGCGACATATCTTCGGTTACGTTGCTCACTTCAACCTACTCATTTAGAAATTGGTGTTGGATGTACCGGTGAGGATCGCCGCGATGGCGGATACCGCCTGATCAACGTCCTCGTTGACCACCACGGTGTCGAACTCGCTCTGGGCGTCGAGCTCCTCGCGCGCGGTGAGGAGACGGCGCTCGATCACGTCCTGGGTCTCCGTGCCGCGCCCCGTAAGGCGCTCCACGAGCACCTCCCAGGACGGCGGAGCGAGGAAGACGGTGGCTGCCTCCGGCATCAGGCGCTTGATGGCGCGGGCGCCGGCGAGGTCGACCTCCGCCAGCACGGGACGGCCGGCATCCAGCGCCTCGCGCACCGGTCCCGCCGGCGTGCCGGAGCGCTGCAGACCTCCGTGGATGTCGGCCCACTCCAGCATTTCCCCCGCGTCGATGCGCTCCTGGAACGCCTCCGGGGAAACGAAGAAGTAATCCTTCCCCTCCACTTCACCGGGCCGCGGGGCCCGAGTGGTCATGGACACCGAGAAGTACAGGTCGGGGACGCCGGTGACAAGTTTGCGCACCACGGTCGACTTCCCCACCGCAGACGGGCCGGCGAGAACCACCAACCGCCCGCGCGTCGCGCCCTCTGCCACGGGATTAATCCTCGGAAAAGCCGAAGCGCTCCAGCAGAGCGCGACGCTGACGCTCGCCCAGGCCGCGCAGGCGGCGGGTCTGAGCAATCTCGAGCTCGTCCATGATCTCGCGGGCCTTCACCTTGCCGACCTTCGGCATGGCCTCGAGGAGCGCGGAAACCTTGGTCTTGCCCACAATCTCGTCGGTGTCAGCCTTGTCAAGGACGTCCTTCAGGGTCGTCTCGCCGCGCTTGAGCGACGCCTTCAGCTCGGCGCGCTGCTTGCGCGCCTCGGCCGCCTTCTCCAGTGCTGCCTTGCGCTGCTCATCGGTCAACTGTGGAAGTGCCACGGTGTCCTCCAAATGTTTCGATCTACGTTGTTCTGTTCAGTCTCTTCGACCGTCCCCAGCTTGATGCCGCGGCGCTCAGAAAACGCCTGCGGGCATAATTCCACCGCTGCAACTCGCTAGTTTCGGCCAAGTGTAGCACCGCGTCGGCGCTGCCACGCCCGGGCGGCCGCTATTTGGCCACGTCAACGGGACGACGCACCTAAAGTACCAGGGTTTTTCGCGGCCTTGAAATAACCCCCGGCTAATTCCGCTGTTCCCGCAGGTCGCGTAGCCGTTTCCGCAGGTCACTGGCGTCCGGCCCGGCGCTGAGTACGGAGCGGGAGACGCTGGGAATGACGAGGGCGGGCTCGAGCGCCGCGACGCGGTCCGCGTCGGCGAAGGTCGCGCCCTGCGCACCGACGCCCGGCATCAACACCGCGGCGTTGAGCCCGGTGAGCACCGGCGGGTGGGCCACCGTGGCTCCGACCACCACTCCAACGTTGCCCACCTCGCCGAGCGCCGCCGACGCGGCGTTGCGGGCGGCGCACTCGTCCACCATGAACTGCGCGACGCTTCGCTCCCCGTCCCGGCCAAGCGGCGCGGACTGGAACTCCTCGGCCTCCGGGTTCGAGTTCGCGGCCATCACAAACACGCCCTTGCCGTGCGCGGAGGCGAGCTCGATGGCCGGGTCCAGGGAGCCGACGCCGAGGTACGGCGTGACGGTCACGGCGTCCGCCTCCAGCGGGGAGCCGGGCTCGAGCCACGCCTGGGCATACCCGGCCATGGTGGAGCCGATGTCGCCGCGCTTTGCGTCCGCCACGGTTAACGTCCCCGCCTCGCGCAGGGCCGCCAGCACGTCCTCCAGCACGGCGAACCCGCGCGAGCCGAACCGCTCGAAGAACGCCACCTGCGGCTTCACCAGCGCTGCGTCCTCCGCGAACGCCTCCACGCAGGTCATGGCGAAAGTGCGCAGCCCGTCCGCGGTGTCCGGCAGCCCCCACTGCGCAAGCAGGGACGCGTGCGGGTCGATGCCCACGCACAGCCTGCCGCGGGCGCGGCCCGCAGCGACCAGCCTGTCGCCGAAGCCCGCGCGGGGGTAGTTCTGGGAGTTCTGCCCGCCAAGGGTGTGTGCCTGCTTCACCCCGCCCACGTTACCGCCTGCCCGCGCGGAGCCCGGCATACGTAGGCTCGGGGCATCCCGCACACCGCAACCGAGGAGTCCCCCATGAGCGCCACCGGCTTTACCGCATCCCACACCCTGCCCTTTGACCGCGAGCGCGTGTGGCAGTGGCACTCCCGCCCGGGCGCGGTAGTGCGGCTGACCCCGCCCTTCCTGCCGATGCGCCCCGTCTCCCAGGCGCGGTCCCTGCGCGGTGGCACCACCGTGTTCTCCCTGCCGGCCGGCCAGCAGTGGGTGGCCAACCACCAGGTGGACGGCTACGCCCCCGGCGAGCGCTTCGTGGACGAGGCTGCGAACCAGCCGGTGCGGGCCGCGACGAGGTGGCGCCACACCCACACCTTCGAAGACGCGACCTCCGGCGACCAGCCCGCCACCCGCATCACCGACGAGGTGGCCACCACCATCCCCGCCTTCGCGCTGCACCCGGCGTTCGCCTACCGCCAGCACCAGCTGCTCGAAGACCTGCGCTTTATCGCCTCCCTGCCGGAAACCGAGCCCCTCACCATCGCCGTCACCGGCGCCAGCGGCCTGGTGGGCACCCACCTGTGCGCGCAGCTGACCACCGCCGGGCACAACGTCATCGGGCTCACGCGCGGTACGCCGGGCCCGGGCGAGCGCCGGTGGGACCCGGAGGACCCGGCCGCGGACCTCCTCGAGGGCGTGGACGCGGTGGCGCACCTCGCCGGCGAGTCCATCATGGGCCGCTTCACCGACGAGAAGAAGCACAAGATCCGCGATTCCCGCATTGGTCCCACCCGCAAGCTCGCCCGCCTCGCCGCCGAATCCGGGGTGGAGACCTTCGTCTGCGCCTCCGCCGTGGGCTTCTACGGCACCGACGCCGGTGAGCGCCCGCACACCGAGGCGGACGGCCCGGGCGAGGGCTTCCTCGCCGAGGTGTGCGCCGAGTGGGAGGACGCCTCCCGGGCGGAGGGCCTGCGCACCGTGAACATCCGCACCGGCCTCGCGCTCTCGGGCGCCGGCGGCCTGCTGCCCGTCCTGGAGGCCTCCGTCCGCGCGGGCCTCGGCGCCCGCTTCGGCAGCGGCGACTTCTGGATGTCCTGGGTGGCCTTGGATGACTTGACGGATCTGTACGCGCGCTCGCTTATCGACGCATCCGTGAGCGGGCCGATCAACGCCACCGCGCCCAACCCGGTGACCAATGCCGAGATGTCCTCCACCCTCGCCGCCATGCTGCACCGCCCCGACTTCCTGCCCATCCCCACCTTCGGGCCGAAGCTCCTCCTCGGCGCCGAGGGCGCGGAGGAATTGGCACTGGCGGACCAGCGCGTAGTCCCGGCCGAGGCCGAGCACCACGGATGGCGCTTCCGCTACCCCACACTCGAGGCAGCACTGGCCCACGAGCTGGGCAAGGAACAACTGCTGGCAGACCGGTAGGCTTTGAGGGCGTGAGTGAACCAACAACCCAACCCGACGCCGTGGCCCCGGTGACGCCCGAGCGGATCGCCGAGATCTTCACGGAAGAGCAGCTGGAATACCGCCTCGAGGCGGAGACCGGTCTGGTGCGCTCCGGCTTCGTCAACGCCGCGATCGTGGTGCTGACCGACGGCCCGCGCCTCGTCTTCGAGGCCATCTGGCGCGGCGACGTGCCGGCGGAGATGGCCTCGCACCTCCTGTTCGCGGTCAACGAGCACAACCAGACAAACTTCACGCCGACGCTGCGCATGTTCGAGTCGGAGGAGCGCACGCTGGCCGTTTCCGCCATCCGCACCCTCGATGTGGCCAACGGGGCCTCCTTCAACCAGCTCGGCGCGTTCATCGTCAACGCGATCGGCGCCACGCTGCGCGCCTTCGAGTACCTCGAGGTCACCTTCCCCACCCTCGTCACCTGGGAGGACCCGCACGATGAGCACTAACCCCCTGTCCACCGACTCCGCTGGCTCCACCCCGCAGCTGGTCACCGTCGACCGCGTCACGGCCGCGCTCGCGGAGCTGGGTATCGAGGCCGAGGCTGACCGCTCCGGTCGCGCTGCGGCCGCCGAGCTCAGCGGCTTCTCGCTGCTCTTCGTCCTGCTGGACACCGTGCTCATCGCGCGCACCGACACGGAAACCGACCTGCCGGCGGACTCCACCGACGCCGCCATCTACCTGGCCGCCAACCAGGTGAACTCCTCCTACCTCGACGCGCACGCCGTGGTGGTCAACCGCGGCGAGCACCTCGTGGTGCGCACCGAGGCGGAGATCTCGGTGCCCGCCGGTCTCACCGACGAGCAGCTGTCCGCGTCGCTGAAGGCGGCCGTTGACGGCATCGTCGAGTGCCAGGCGGCCATGCGCGCGCTGACCGAACAGCTCGACGAGCTGCGGGAGGATTAGGCCCCGCTACCCGCGCCGCAACTCGTGGCTCAGCGTTTCAAGCTCCGCCCCGCCGGCCATCTCGCGCGTCAGCTCGTCGAGGGTGATCGCGGAGCGTGGGGCGTCGAGCTCTTGGCGCCCGAGCTTCAGGATGGTGAAGTGGTCTCCCACGAGGTATGCGTGGTGCGGGTTGTGGGTGACAAAGACCACCGCCACGCCGCGGTCGCGCGCGGCCGCGATGAAGCGCAGGACCACGCCGGACTGCTTCACACCCAGCGCCGCGGTCGGCTCGTCGAGGATGACCACGCGCGCGCCGAAGTAGACGGCGCGGGCGATGGCAACCACCTGGCGCTGGCCGCCGGAGAGGTTGCCGGCCTCCACCTCAACGTCCGGGATGTCGATGCCCATCTGGGTCAGCTGCTCGGAACAGATGCGCCGCATCTCCGCCCGCTTCAGCACCCCGAAGGCCCCAGTGAGCTCTTGGCCGAGGAAGAAGTTGCGCCACACGCTCAGCTCGTCGACGATAGCGAGGGTCTGGTACACCGTGGCGATCCCCGCGTCGAGGGCGTCGCGGGGGGATGAGAGGGTGGCTTCGGTGCCGTCGATAAGCAACTGCCCCCCGGACGGCGTGTGCAAACCGGCGAGGATCTTGATCAGCGTGGACTTGCCCGCGCCGTTATCCCCGAGCACGCACGTGCACTCGCCCGGGTTGATGGCTAGGTCCACGCCGCGCAGCGCGTCGAAGCCGCCGTAGGACTTGGTCACGCCGCGCAACTGGATAATCGGCTGGGGTGTGGGTTGGGTCATGTCAGCGCCCCTTGGTGAAGTTGGCGAAGGAGGTGTTGGTGAACACCGCGAACAGCAGCATCGCGCCGAGGAAGAACTTGAACCAGTCCGGGTTCCATCCCGCGTAGACGATGCCCTGGTTGGTCATGCCGAAAATCAGCGCGCCGATGGCGGTGCCGACCGCCGTGCCGCGGCCGCCGTTCATGGCGCAGCCGCCGATGACCGCCGCGATGATGTAGAGAAACTCGTTGCCCACGCCTTGGCCCGCCTGGATCGAATCGAAGGCGAAGAGCGTGTGCATGCCCACGAACCAGGCGGCGAAGCCGACCGTCATGAACAGGGCGACCTTGACCCGCCGGACGGGCACGCCCACGGCGCGGGCGGCATCCTCGTCGCCGCCGACCGCGGTGATCCAGTTGCCCCACTTGGTGCGGAAGAGTACGAAGGACGCGGCCGCCACGAAGAGGATCCACCACAGGACCGTCACGCTGATGCGCACCCCGCCGAGCGTGAAAGAGCCGGCGAAGAAGGCGCGCGCCGAGGCGAAGCCCTCCATGTCCGCGATCGACGGCGTGGCCACCTGCCCGGTGACCAGCTTGGTCACCGCCAGGTTCAGGCCCTGCAGCATAAGGAACGCGGCCAGGGTGATGAGGAAGCTGTCGATGCCCGTGCGCGAAACCAGGATGCCGTTGAGCGCGCCGATCCCCAGCGCGATGCCTAAGGAGAGCAGCGCGCCCACCCACGAGTTGAGGTGCAGGTTGTAGTTGAGCATGGTGGCCGCGAGCGCAGCGGTGGTCACCGCCACGCCGGAGGAGAGGTCGAACTCCCCGCCGATCATGAGCAGGCCCACCGCCAGCGCCACGATGCCCAGCGTGGAGCTGGCGTAGAGGATGGTGGCAAAGGCCTCGAAGGAGCGGAAGGCCGGGGCCACCGCGAGGAAGAGCGCGAGGATGGCCAGGAAACCGAGGAGGCTGGCCAGCTCTGGGCGCCTGATCAGCCTGGCCAGGCCGGTGCGGGCGCGGAGGCGGTCGTCGCGTGCGGGTACCACCGCGCTCATCGCAGCCCCGCCTTCGCAGCGTCCTCGATGCGTTCCACGTTGGAGGCGTCGACGAAGCTGGGCCCGGTGTACACGGGCTGGCCGCCGCCGAGGGTCCCGCCGTTGCGCTTGGCCAGCCAGAGCGAGTCCACTGCGAGGTAGCCCTGCAGGTACGGCTGCTGGTCCACCGCCCAGGCCACCCGGCCGTCCGCGATGGCGCCCACCAGCTCCGCGTTCGTGTCGAAGGTGACCACCTCCGCGGCCGCGCCGGACTGCCCCGCGGCCTCCACGGCGCGCATGGCCACTGGCGCCTGGAGCGCGAACACCGTGTCCACGCCCGCGTCCTGCGAGAGCTTCGAGGAGATGGTGGACTGCACCGACGTGAGGTCCTGGCCGTTGACGTACAGCAGCTCCACCGGCCGGCCGAGGCCCTGCTCCACCCCGCGGCAGCGCGCCTCCTGGGAGGAGTTGCCCTGCTCGTGGATCACGCACAGCACCTTCTGC
Organism: Corynebacterium bouchesdurhonense; assembly: GCF_900078305.2. Taxonomy (GTDB): domain Bacteria; phylum Actinomycetota; class Actinomycetes; order Mycobacteriales; family Mycobacteriaceae; genus Corynebacterium; species Corynebacterium bouchesdurhonense. The sequence goes on along the minus strand of NZ_LT546026.1, from coordinate 148,168 downwards.
CTGCTCTCCGCCCGCAGGCGCTCCCCCGCGGCCTTGCCGGCCAGCGCCTCGTCCTGGCCGAAGAACCCGGTGAGGCCGTAGTCCGCGTAGCGCGACATGCCGGCGTTCAGCCCAACAACGGGGATGCCCGCGTCGACGGCGCGCTGCGCCGCGGGCCCGACGGCATCCGCGTTGGGCAGGGTCACGGCGATGCCGTCCACACCCGCGTCGACCGCGGAGCGCACCAAGTTGGCCTGGTTGGGCGCCTGCGGGTCCGAGGAGTAGCGCAGCTCGATGTTGTCCTTCTTCGCCGCGTCCTCGGCGCCCTTTCGCACGAGGTCCCAGTAGGTGTCGCCCGGGGCGCCGTGGGTGACCATGGCCACCGTGTAGCGCGGCGTGTCCACCCCATCGCCGCCGGTTTGCCCGCTGCTGTCAGTCCTGGGCGCGCCGCCGGTTGCTGAGCAGCCGGCCAGGAAGGCCACGGCCGCCAGCGCGGACGCTGTGAGAGATCGGGAGAATTTCAGCACCCGTCGAGTGTGCCCCACCCCGGCCCGACCTCGGCCATCGGCGCGTCGCTGTACCGATTAAGTACCGATCCAGTTACGAGTTGGCGATGCGCTCCAGCTCGACCTCCGGGTCAAAGTCCGCCTCCGGCCAGGACAGCCCGAGGGACTCGAGCGCGTCCGCCAGCAGCGTCTTCACCACCGTGCGGCAGTACTTCTTGTTGTCCGACGGCACGCAGTACCACGGCGCCTCGTCCGTGGATGTGCGCGTCATGGCGATCTGGTAGGCGGCCATATACTGGGACCACAGCTTGCGGTCATCCACGTCGGAGGGGTTGTACTTCCAGTGCTTCGCGGGGTTTTCCACGCGCTCCCGTAGGTTCTCGGCCTGGAACTCGCGGGAGATGTGCGGCATGACCTTGATGATCTTGGTGCCGCGCGCCGCGAGCACCGCCTCGAACTCGACGATCGCTCCGTAGCGCCGCTCGATCTCCTCCGGCGGCGCCATCTGCTTCACCCGCTGCACCAGCACGTCCTCGTAGTGCGAGCGGTCGAACACGGCCACCTGCCCGGGCTTGGGCAGGTGCGGCTCGAAGCGCCAGAGGAAGTCGTGCGCCGCCTCCTCCTCAGTCGGCCGGCCGAAGGCCTGCACGTGCACGCCCTGCAGGTCCATGGTCTCGCCGACCACGTGGCGAACAATGCCGCCCTTGCCCGCAGTGTCCATCCCCTGCAGCACCAACAGCACCGAGCCCGCGTCCGCGTTGCCCGCGCGGCCGTTGGCGTACAGCTTCTCCTGGAGCTCGCTCAGCGTGGCATCGAAGTCGTGGTACGCGCCGTCCACGTCCCCGGACAGGCCGGGGGTGGAGGCCGGGTCCACGTCCGCCAACTGGAAGTTCGGCCCCACGCGCAGGGCGCGGGCCTCCGCCACCGTCAGCTTCGCCATCTAGGCGTCCCCGTGGGGCATGTCGCTTGTCGACGCCCCCTCCCCAGCCGCGTCCCCCGGAGCGTCCGGCGACTGCGCTTGAGTGATGCCGTCGAGCATCGCGTGGATATACGGCGGAGCCTGGTTGCCCGAGTACTCGGTTGCCATCTCGAGGGCGTTCGCGATGGCGATGGCCGGGGGTACCTCGTCGTTGAAGAGGATCTCCCAGGTGGCCAGGCGTAGGATCTGCCGGTCCACCGCGGGCAGGCGGTGGAGCTCCCAGTCGCGGTCGAGGAACCGCTCGATGTTGTCGTCGAGGTCGTCCAGCGTCTCCGCCACGCCCTGGATGATCTCCCGGGTGTAGTCGGCAATGGGCGCGACCGCGTTCTGCGGGTCGCGCGCCAGCTCGGCGCGGTCCTCCACGATGGCTACGGGGTCGATGTCCCGCGTCTCCGCCTCAAACAGGATGTCCACAGCGCGGCGGCGCGCACGGTAGCGCGCCCCGTGGCGTTTGTAGTCCGGCATTAGTTGTTCACGCGGGAGAGGTACTCGCCCGTGCGGGTGTCCACCTTGACCACGTTGCCGGTCTCGAGGAACAGCGGTACCTGGATCTCGGCGCCGGTCTCGAGGGTGGCGGGCTTGGTGCCGCCGGTGGAACGGTCGCCCTGCAGGCCCGGTTCGGTGTGCTCGACCCGCAGGTCCACGGAGATCGGCAGCTCGGCGAACAGGGCCTCGCCCTCGTGGAAGGAGACCTGCACGCGCATGTTCTCCAGCAGGAAGCGGCCAGCGTCGCCGAACGCGGCCGGCGGCAGCTCGTACTGCTCGAAGGTCTTGTCGTCCATCACGACGTAGTTGGTGCCGTCGTTGTAGAGGTAGGTCATGTCGCGGCGGTCAACCGTGGCGGTCTCCACCTTCACGCCGGCGTTCCAGGTCTTGTCCACGGTCTTGCCGGAGACGACATCCTTGAGCTTGGTGCGCACGAACGCGGGGCCCTTGCCCGGCTTCACGTGCTGGAACTCGATGATCTGCTGGAGTTTGCCGTCAACCTTCAGCACCAGACCGTTCTTGAAATCGGCGGTAGTTGCCACGGGGGATTCCTTCCCTTGTCAGCTCGGATCTCGCTTGCGCGACTGGACGCGACCGCCCCAGCCCGGGCCCACCCAGGCCGGAGAAGCGATCAAACACGACAATGCTACAGCACAATAAGGTCCTTGGGGAACCGCGTGATCACCCTTGGCGCGCCGGCGGTGATAATCAGCGTGTCCTCGATGCGCACCCCGCCCCGGCCCGGCACGTAGATGCCCGGCTCGATGGTCAGGGTCATGCCCTCGGCCAGCTCGCCGGTCCCGGTTTTGGCCGCGTAGGGCGCCTCGTGCACGTCCAGGCCGATGCCGTGGCCGGTGGAGTGGACGAAGTACTCGCCGAAGCCGGCTTCGGCGATGATGTCGCGGCAGGCCCGGTCGACGTCGACAAGCAATTGCCCCGCGGTGGCTGCCTCGATACCCGCGAGCTGGGCGCGCAGCGTTGCGTCGTAGATTTCGCGCAGGAACTCCTCCGGCTCCCCAATGGCGAACGTGCGGGTCATGTCCGAGTTGAAGCCGAGGCGGTGCATGCCGAAGTCGATGGTGACCAAGTCGCCGCGCTGAAGCACCCGATCCCCCGCCGAGTGGTGCGGCATGGCCGAATTGGGCCCGGAGGCGACGATGGTGTCGAAGCTGGGCCGCTCGGCGCCGAGCACGCGCATCCGGTACTCCAGGTCCGCGGCGATCTCGCGCTCCGTGCGGCCGGCGCGCACCCCGTCCGCCTCCAGCAGCTGCTCGAGCGCCTGCACCGTCAGAGAGGCCGCCTCGGCAAGACGATCCAGCTCCAAGCGGTCCTTGCGCAGGCGGATCTCCTCCACCGCACCGGAGATCGGCACCAGGGTCACGCCCTCCGGGCACGCCGCCTCGAGCTTGGCCAGCTGCGCCACGCTGACGAAGTCCGCCTCGAAGCCCACGCGGTGGCCCTCCGCCACCCGCGAGAGCAGGCCCGTGGCCACCGCACGGGTGATCGAGGCCTCGATGTCCGGAACCTCGGCCGCGATCTGGGTGGTGTAGCGGCCGTCGGTGGCGATCGCCGCGCTGCGGTCCTTCGACACCATAAGCGCACCGTTCGAGCCGGTGAAGCCGGAGAAGTACCGCACGTGGGTGAGGTGGGTCAGCAGCATGTCGTCGATGCGCTGCGCGGCGAGCTCGGAAGCGAGCGTGCGGCGGCGCGTCTCAAAACGGGTGTCAGCGAGCGACATCTGTTCCCCCCTCACTGCGGGCAAAGTGTTCCAGGGCCAAAAGGTAGCCGTCCACGCCCAGGCCGGCGATTACCCCGCGGGCGATCGGCGAGAGGTAGGAGTGAGCCCGAAACGGCTCGCGGGCGTGCACGTTGGAAATGTGAACCTCGATGAAGCCGGCGCCGTCCGCCACCTCGGCAAGGGCGTCGCGCAGGGCCACGGAGGTGTGGGTGAACCCGCCCGGGTTGATGATCACGGGCCAGCCGGCGTCCGCCGCCTCGTGCACCCACTCGATCAGCTCGCCCTCGTGGTTGGACTGGCGAAGCACAACTTCCGCGCCGAGCTCGGCGGCGCGTTCGCGCACCATCTGCTCCACATCGGCGAGGGTGGTGGTGCCGTACACCTCAGGCTGGCGCTTGCCCAGCCGGTTCAGGTTGGGGCCGTTGAGTATCAGAACCTTCACCGCGCGATCTCCTCGTAGGCCGCGCGCATCTCCTCCACCGTCGCGTCCTCCAGCCGCGTGCACGAGCCCAGCCCGTCGAGCACCACGAAACGGATGCGGCCGTCGCGGTTCTTCTTGTCCAGGGTCATGGATTGGTGCAGCTCGTCGAATGCGCCGGCCTCGTACGTGGTGGGCAGCCCCACCGAGGTGAGGATCTCGTGGTGGAGCGCGAGCAGGGAGTCGTCGATAAGCCCGCGCCCCCTGGCCAAGTTGGCGGCGAACATCATGCCGACGGCGACGGCGTTGCCGTGGCGCCACTCGTAGCGCTCGCGGCGCTCGATGGCGTGGCCCAGGGTGTGGCCGTAGTTGAGGATCTCCCGCAGCCCGGCCTCCTTCAGATCCTGGCTGACCACCGACGCCTTGACCGCCACCGAGCGCTCGATGAGCTCCGCCCAGTGCTTGTCCGCCCCGTCGCGGTAAAGCTCCAAGATGCGGGGGTCGGCGATGAAACCGGTCTTGATCAGCTCGGCCGAGCCGGAGACGAGCTCCTCCTCCGGCAGGGTGTACACGCGCTCCAAGTCGATGAACACGGCCGCCGGCTCGTGGAACGCGCCTACCAGGTTCTTGCCGGCTGCGGTGTTGATGCCGGTCTTGCCGCCCACCGCGGCGTCCACCATGGCCAGCAGCGTGGTGGGCACCTGCACCACCTTGATGCCGCGCATCCACGTGGCGGCGACGAAGCCGGCCAAATCCGTCACCGCGCCGCCCCCGAGGCCAATAACCAGGTCTTGGCGGGAGAAGCCGGCGGCACCGAGCTGGTCCCACAGCTGCTCAGCCACGCCGAGGGCCTTGCCGTCCTCGGCGTCCGGCACCACCATGGCGTGCGGCTCGAGCCCGAGTGCCGTCAGGTCCGCCGCGATGCTGCGCGCCACCGCGCCGAGCGGGGGCTGGTGGACGATGGCCACCTTGCGGGCCCCCGTGGACTTGACAAAGCCAGCGACGTCCGAGGTGGCGTCCTGTCCAATGTGGATGGTGTACGGGCTCGGCCCGGTGACTTCGATCGCTGCCATGGGGCTCCTTCCTCAGCTGAGTATCGGGGTGGGAAGCGGGTTTAGGAATCGATAAAGCTGAGCACCTGCGCCACCACTCCCTGCGGCGGGCGGGAGTCGGTGCGCACGCGGTGCTTAGCCACCTCGCGGTAGAACGGCTCTCGCGCGGCGAGCAGGTCCCGGTAGTGCTGCTCCGGGTCCTCGGCGTTGAGCACCGGGCGGGTGGTGTCCCCTGCGGTGCGGCGGATGCCCTCCTCCGGGCTGACATCGATCCACACCACAGTGTGGTTCTGCAGGAGCTTGCGGGTGGACTCGGTCAGCACCGCACCCCCGCCCAGGCTCACCACGCCCCCGGTGGCCAGCGCGCGCGCCACGTACCCGGCCTCGAGCTCGCGGAAACGCTCCTCCCCCAGCTCGGTGTAGATCTCGCCGCAGGGCTTGCCCTCGCCCTGCTCCATCAGCGTGTCCGAGTCCACCAACGGCAGGTTCAGCGCGCTGGCGAGCCGGCGTCCTATCGTGCTCTTCCCGGCGCCGGGCGGTCCTACCAGCACCACCCGCGGCGACGAGCTCACCATCGGGGCCGCATCAGACATCAGCCTCACCCTCTCCTGCCCCGCCGAATGCGAGCCGCTCAGCCACGTACTCGTTGTAGGACGCGATGTTGCGCTTGACCTCTTCCAGGCTGTCGCCGCCGAACTTCTCTGTTACGGCGCGCGCGAGCACGAGCGCAACCATTGCCTCGGCCACCACGCCGCCCGCCGGCACCGCGCACACGTCAGAGCGCTGGTGGATGCCGGTGGCAGCCGCGCCGGAGGCCATATCCACGGTCTGCAACGCGCGGGGCACGGTGGAGATGGGCTTCATCGCGGCGCGAACGCGCAGCTGTTCGCCGTTGGTCATGCCGCCCTCGAGCCCGCCCGCGCGGTTGCTCAGGCGACGCAGGCCGTGCTCGTCCCGCACCATCTCGTCGTGCGCCTCCGAGCCGCGGCGGCGCGCCTCCTCGAAGCCATCGCCCACCTCGACGCCCTTGACGGACTGGATGCCCATGAGCGCCGCGGCCAGCTGCGCGTCAAGGCGGTGCTCGCCGGAGATGTGGGAGCCGAGCCCGATGGGCAGGCCATCCACGATCACCTCGACGACGCCGCCGAGCGTGTCGCCGTCCTTCTTGGCGGCCTCGATCACGCCGATCATCTCCGCCTCAGCGTCCTTGCCGTAGGCGCGCACCGGGGAAGCGTCAATCGCCTCGATGTCCGCGAAACCGGGCAGCGGCCCGGCGTAGGGGGCGGACTCGCCGATGGAGACGACGTGGGAGAAGACTTCCACGCCGAGCGTCTCGCGCAGGAACGAGCGGGCCACCGAGGCGGCGGCCACCCGTGCCGCAGTCTCGCGCGCCGAAGAGCGCTCGAGCACCGGGCGGGCGGAATCGAAGCCGTACTTGACCATGCCGGCGAAGTCCGCGTGCCCCGGACGAGGGCGCGTCAGCTTGGCGCCGCGGCCCGATCCCATCGCCTTGGCCACCTCCGGGTCCTCCATGTCCACGGCCTCCGGGGACATGATGGTGGTCCACTTCGGCCACTCGGTGTTGCCGATCATGATGGCGATCGGACCGCCGATGGTTAGGCCGTGGATCACACCGGAAAGGATGGTCAGCTCGTCCGCCTCGAACTTCATGCGCGCGCCGCGGCCGTAGCCGAGGCGGCGGCGGGCCAGCTGGTGGGCAATCTCGTCCTTGCTCACCGGCACGCCGGCGGGCATGTTCTCAATCAGCGCTACAAGTGCCTGCCCATGGGATTCCCCGGCAGTGGTCCAACGAAGCATGCCAGCATTGTCTCACACCGCGCGCGTGCGTCAGGCCCAGAGGTGCCAAAGCGCCGGCACCATCCACGCGGCGGCGATCATCGCTGGCCCGTGCGCCACCCGCGGTACCCGCAGCAGTAACCCGGCGACGGCGGTAAGCAGGCCGGACAGGGCCACGGCGGCGAGCACCCCGGGCAGCCCGGCGAGGGCGCAGACGGCCACGCCCAGCGGGGCCGCGAGCTTGATGTCCCCGCCGCCGATGCCGCGCCCCAGCAGCAGGTAGCCGGCGGGCCAGACAAGGCCCCACGCGAGCTGCGGGTGGACCGCGCACGCAACCACGGCGCACAGGGCAGCCGGCACGGTGAGGGGGTTGGGAAGGCGGTGGGTGGTGGCGTCGACAAGCGAAAGCCCCACGCTCCACGCGGCGGCGAGCGCCACTCCCCCGATCCCCATGCGGGGAAGCCTAGCGCTGCGCCTCCGCCTCCGCGCGGCGGGCGGCCACGTGCGCGAACAGCGCCGCGCGCATCTCCGCACGGGGTGCCTCCACACCGGTGAACTGCTCGAACTGCGAGTAGGACTGGCCGGCGAGCATGACCAGCCCACCCACGGTGCGGTACCCGTGGGACGCGGCGCGCACCGCGAGCGGGGTGGGCCACGGGTCGTAAATCACGTCCAGCACCGGGGCGTGGGCGAGCGCATTGACGTGCTCCGCGAGCGCCGCCGAGGGCACGGTGGAGATCACCGCGTCCGCCTCGGCGGTGAAGCCCGCAAGGTCAGCGCTGAAGTCCGCGAAGCGCACGTCCACGCCCTCGGTGAGCTCGGCCAGCTCGCCCGAGCGGTCAGAGCGGTTGATCACGGTGACCTGCTCCGCGCCCAGTTCGCGCAGCGCCCAGAGCGCGGGGCGGGCGGTGCCTCCGGCGCCCACCACCACCGCGCGACGCACCGGCTCGCCGCGGGTGAGCTCTGCGAGCGCGGCCTGGAGGCCCTCGCAGTCGGTGTTGTCCGCGCGCCACCCCTGCGCGGTGCGCACCAGGGTGTTCGCGGAGCCGATGGCGCGGGCTCGCCCGGTGGCCTCATCCGCGAACTCGAGCGCCGCGAACTTACAGGGCATGGTCACCGAGAAGCCGCGGAATTCCGGGGCGGCCTCCCCTACCACGCGGGGCAGCTCCTCGGCGGTGCACTCGATGCGGGTGTAGTTCCAGCCGCCCAAACCAGCCGCGGCGTAGCCCGCGTTGTGCAGGACCGGGGAGAGCGAGTGGGCGATCGGCGATCCGAGCACGGCCGCCCGGCCGGTGGCGGGGCTAGCGCTGGGAGTCGAGGATGCCGGAGTCATACGCGCGCTGGGTGTCTTCGAGGTGCTGCTCGAAGGTGTCGTTGAAGACGGTGGTGCCGTCCTTGTTGATGGTGACGAAGAACAGCCAGTTGCCGTCCGCCGGGTGCTCCATCGCCTCGATCGCCTCGAGCGAGGGCGACGCGATCGGCGTCTGCGGCAGGCCGTCCATGGCGTAGGTGTTCCACGGCGTGACCCGCTCGCGGTCCGTCTTGGTGGTGGCCACCTCAACCTGCGGCAGGCCGTAGTTCACGGTGGAGTCGAACTCGAGGCGCATCGGCGCCGCCAGGCGGTTCAGGATCACGCGGGCGACCTTGTCAAACTCGCCCGCCGGAGCCTCGCGCTCCACCAGGGATGCCGCGACCAGCAGCTCGTATGGCGACAGGCCCACGTCCTTGGCGCGGTCCACAATGCCCGTGTCGTTGTACACCTTCGCAGACTTGGTAATCAGGTCGGTGAGGATCTCCTCGGCGCTGGAACCCGGGTCGATGATGTACTCACCCGGCACGATGAGCCCCTCGAGGCGCTTCGCGTCGCCCGCGCGCGCCGCCACCACCTGCTGCGCCCAATCGGGCACCCCGAGCGAGGCCGGATCCGCGTCGGCCGCGATCTTGCTCAGCTTCTCCACGTCCACGCAGTTCGCCGTGTTACTACCCGCGCAGGTGACCTCCTGGATCATGCTGAAGATGCCGGGGCGACCCGGGCCGCCAATGACGTTGACATCCATCAGCGTCGCGCCGCCGTACACCTGCAGCGGGGTGATCTTGTTCGCCGGGTCGAGCAGCGCCGCCACGGCGGACTCGGCGCTCATCTCCCCCTGGAGACGGTAGAAGCCCGGGTGGACGCTGTCAGAGTCCGGGTTGTTGGCCGCCGCGGTCTGGAACGCGCCGTCCGTGGCCACAATGCCGCGCTTCTCCAGCTCGGGGCCGAGCTGGGAGAGCGACGAGCCCTCCGGGATCTCCACGATCTGCTCCTCGCCGTTGCCGGCGCCGGCGAAGTCCGCCGCGGAGTTGTTGCGAGCGATCGCGATCCATGCGATGAGCCCAATGATGAGCAAGATCGAGGCGATCAACACGGCGAGTCGGCGGGTGCGCCCCCGTGCGCTGCGCTGGGTGGTCACGATTCGTTCTCCTTGAGGTCTCTCAGGTGCGTGGTGCGGCCGTCCAACCATGATTGCAGGATCTCCACCGCCGCCGCCTGGTCGATGAACCGGCGGCCGGCGCGCTCACTGGTGCCGGCGGCGCGCATGGCGTTGGCGGCCACAACCGTGGTCAGCCGCTCGTCCGCCATCCGCACGGGCAGGCCGGTGCGGCGGCGGATGCGGAACGCGATCTCTTTGGCGTGCTTGACGCTGGCGGAGCCGTTGCCCTGCAGGTCTCGGGGCAGGCCCACCACCACTTCCACCGCCTCGTACAGCTCGCAGAGCTCCACCAGGCGGTCAATGTCGGCACCGTCCCGGTCCTTGAACCCGGTGACGCGCTTGACGGTTTCCAGCGGCGTGGCCAGCACGGCGTCGCGGTCGGACACAGACACACCGATGCGCACGGTGCCCACGTCGACGCCGATGCGCCTACCGGGCCCCGGGTCCGAAACCCCGGGCGTGTCTGGCTGTACCTTCATGCTCCCCGCTTCTACGGTTGGTGTTCAGGCAGCGGGAGGCTGCCGCACACGTAACGCTATAGCTTGTCGACGCACCCTCGCACCCGAACCCCGGCGTGTCACGTAACCAATTCGTTATGCGACCCGCCCGGGCAGCGCGTGCGGCGGGGGCTAGGGGGCCACGGTGGCGCTGGCTAGGATGTCGCGGATAGCCCCGAGACCTGCGTCGATGCCCTGCGGGTTCGCGCCCGAGCCCTGCGCCAGGTCCGGCTTGCCGCCGCCCTTGCCGTCCACGTACTGGCCGAGCGCCTTGACCAGCTCGCCGGCCTTCACGCCCGCCTGCACCGCCTGCTTGGTGGCGGCCACCGCGAACGCGGCCTTGCCGTTGTCCTCGGAGGCGAGCACCACCACGGCGTTTTGCCCGCCGAGTTTGCCGCGCACGTCGCTAGCCATGGTGCGCAGGTCGCCGGTGCCGATACCGGCAGGCAGGTGCTCCGCCACCAGGGTGAACTCACCGGCCGGCTGCGCCTTGGCCGCCAAGTCCCCCGTCTGGGACAACAGCTGCTGGCGGTGGAGGGTCTCAATCTCCTTCTCCGCGCTGCGCAGGCGCTCGGTCAGCTGCGCGATGCGCTCCGGCAGCTGCTCGGACGGGGTCTTCAGCTCCGTAGCCAGGCCGGATGCAAGCGCCGCCTCCTTGGAGAAGTAGCGGAAGGACTCCATACCCGAGTACGCCTCGATGCGGCGGGCGCCGGAGCCCACGGAGGACTCGCCCAGCACGGCCACCGGGCCGATCTGGGAGGAGTGCGCAACGTGGGTGCCGCCGCACAGCTCGATGGAGAACGGCCCGCCGATCTCCACCACGCGCACTCGGTCCCCGTAGTTCTCGCCGAACAGCGCCATCGCGCCCATCGCCTTCGCCTCCTCCAGGGAGGTCTCGATGGTGTGCACCGCGAAGTCCGCATCCACCGCCTGGTTGGTGATGGTGGCGATCTCCTCCAGCTGCTGCTCCGAGAGCGGTTCGGTGTAGTTGAAGTCGAAGCGCAGGTAGCCGGGCTTGTTCAGGGAGCCGGCCTGCACGGCGGTGGGGCCGAGCACCTGGCGCAGCGCGGCGTGGATGAGGTGGGTGGCGGTGTGCGCCTGGCGGGCGCCGTGACGCCACGCCTCGTCCACCTCGGCCGTGACGGTGGAGCCCAAATCCAGCCCACCGTTTTGCACCGTGGCCTTGTGTACCCACAGCTTCTTGCCGATACGCTGCACGTCGCCCACGTTGAGCACGGTCTCGCCCATAACCAGGCGGCCGCGGTCCGCCATCTGGCCGCCGGCCTCCGCGTACATCGGGGTGACGTCGAGGATGACCTCCACCTCGTCGCCCGCCTTCACCTCGGAGACCTTCTCGCCGCCGCGCACAAGCCCAATCACGGTCGCGTCGTGCTCCAGCTGGTCATAGCCCACGAACTCGGTGGGCTGGTTGTCCACCCACTCTCGGTAGAGGGACTCGTCCCGGTTGCCGATCTTCTTCGCCTTGTTGTCCGCCTTCGCGCGGTTGCGCTGCTCGTCCATCGCGGCGTTGAAGGCATCCATGTCCACGTCCAGGCCCGCCTCCCGCGCCATCTCGAGGGTGAGGTCGATGGGGAAGCCGTACGTGTCGTGCAGCTCAAAGGCTTGATCGCCGGTGATGGTGGTCGCGCCTGTGGCGCGCAGAGTGTCGGCTGTCTCGTCGAAGCGGTGCGTGCCGGACTCCAGGGTGCGGGAGAATGCGCGCTCCTCCGCCAGGGCGACGCGCAGGATGCGGTCGCGGTTGTCGGCGATCTCCGGGAAGGACGGCGTCATCGAGTCCATGATGGTGTTCATCAGCGGCTCCATCACCTCGCCCTGCGCGCCGAGGAGGCGGGCCGAGCGGATGATGCGGCGCAACAGGCGGCGCAGGATGTAGCCGCGGCCCTCGTTGGACGGGGTCACGCCGTCCAGGATGATCATCATCGCGGTGCGGGAGTGGTCCGCAATGACGCGGAAGCGCACGTCATCCGCCGGGTTGCCCGCGTCGTACTGGGTACCGGTAAGCTGCGCGGCCACGTCGATCACGGGTCGCAGCAGATCCGTCTCGTACACGTTGTCCACGCCCTGGAGGATGCAGGCCACGCGCTCCACGCCCAGGCCGGTATCGATGTTCTTGTGCGGCAGTTCGCCGAGGATCTCAAAGCCGCCCTTCTTGTCGCCGGCACCGCGGATGGACTCCATGAACACCAGGTTCCAGATCTCCATGTAACGGTTGTCGTCCGCCAGCGGGCCACCCTCGGCGCCATACTCCGGGCCGCGGTCGTAGTAGATCTCGGAGCAGGGCCCGCAGGGGCCGGGGATGCCCATGGACCAGAAGTTGTCCTCCATCCCCATGCGCTGAATGCGCTCGGCCGGCACACCGATCTCCTGCTCCCAGATCTGCGCCGCCTCGTCGTCCTCGGTGTACACCGTCACCCAGAGGCGCTCCGGGTCGAGGCCCAGGCCGCCGTCCTCCACCGCGCCGGTGAGCAGGGACCACGCGTGCTCGATGGCGCCCTGCTTGAAGTACTGGCCGAAGGAGAAGTTGCCCGCCATCTGGAAGAAGGTGTTGTGGCGGGTGGTGATGCCCACCTCCTCAATGTCCAGGGTGCGCACGCACTTCTGAATGGAGGTGGCCGTGCCGTTCTCGAACGGGGGGGTCTGCTGCCCCAGGAAGTAGGGCTTAAACGGCACCATGCCAGCGTTGACAAACAGCAGCGTCGGGTCATCGAGGATCAGCGACGCGCTCGGCACCTCGGTGTGCCCGGCGGCGACGAAGTGGTTGGTAAAGCGCTCCCGGATCTCATGAGTCTGCACGGTGTCTACGGTCCTTTCACTGGCGATTGCAATCCGTGCACACTTTACCCCCCACGCGCTACGCGCCCCGCACCATCCGCCGCAGCCTGCCCAGGTACTCCTTGATGCGTTTCTCCGCGCCGTGGCCGGTGGGCTGGTAGTAGACGCGGTCCTCCATCCCCTCCGGGATGTAGCGCTGCTCCACCACGCCCCGCGGGTCGTCGTGCGGGTACTTGTAGCCCACCGCATGGCCGAGCTGCTTCGCGCCTTCGTAGTGGCCGTCTCGCAGGTGCGCGGGCACTGGCCCGGCGAAGCCCTCGCGCACGTCCGCCAGCGCCGAGTCGATCGCCTTGATCACCGAGGGCGACTTCGGCGCGGTGGCCAGGTGGATCGTGGCCTGCGCCAGCGGCAGGCGCCCCTCCGGCATACCGATGAACTGCACCGCCTGCGCCGCCGCGGAGGCCGTCTGCAGCGCGGTTGGGTCCGCCATACCGATGTCCTCGGAGGCGTGGATCACCAGCCGCCTAGCAATGAAGCGCGGGTCCTCGCCCGCCTCGATCATCCGCGCCAGGTAGTGCAGCGCCGCGTCCACGTCGGAACCCCGGATGGATTTGATAAAGGCGCTGGTCACGTCGTAGTGCTGGTCCCCGTCGCGGTCGTAGCGCACCACCGCGCGGTTGACGTTGTCGCGCACCGTCTCCAAGGTCACAGTCCCGCCGGCCGGCACCGCCTCCGCGGCCGCCTCCAGGTAGGTCAGCGCCCGCCGTGCGTCGCCGCCGGCGAGGAGGACGAGTTGGTTCAGGGCGTCGTCGGCAAGCGAAATGCTCCCCTTCAGCCCGCGCTCATCCTCCACCGCGCGCTGGAGTACGCCGCGCACGTCGTCCTCGCTGAGCGGCTCGAGCTTGAGCAGCAGCGAGCGCGACAGCAGCGGCGCAACCACGCTGAAGGAGGGGTTTTCCGTGGTCGCAGCCACGAGCAGCACCGTGCGGTTCTCCACCGCGGCCAAAAGCGCATCCTGCTGAGTTTTGGAGAAGCGGTGCACCTCGTCGATGAACAGGACGGTCTTCTCCCCGCGCACCAGGTCGCGCCGCGCGTCGTCGATCACCTGCCGCACCTCTTTTACCCCAGAGCTCAGCGCGGACAGGCCCACAAAGTTCTGCCCCATGGCCTTGGCAATAAGGCTCGCGATGGTGGTCTTGCCCGTGCCGGGCGGACCGTAGAGGATCACGCTCGCCGCGCCGGAACCCTCCACCAGCCGCCGCAGCGGCTTGCCGTCGCTGAGCAGGTGGCGCTGCCCAGCAATCTCGTCCAAACTGCGAGGGCGCATCCTCGCCGCCAGCGGCGCGTCCGCCCCAACGTCGAAGAAGCTCGCACCGCGAGCCGGGGTTTGGGCCTTTTTGCTTGCCGACGCCCCCTCCAAACCATCCCCCGAAAACAAACCTCCCTGCGTCATCGCGCCACCGCTACCCCAGCCGCCCCGCCACGTGCCTGGCGAAATCGGCGATGACCAGATACGCCGGGTCGCTGCCCGTCCCCGCGTACCCCGCCAGCGCGTTGAACGTCTCGCGCAGGTCCTGGCGCACCACGGCCTCCTCCGGCGTGAACGGCCCCTCGCTCGCCGGGCGCAGCACGTCGCCCACCGCCTCGAATTCGGCGTCCTCCACGTCCTCCTCGATGTCCACGCCCGCCGACGCGAACTCGGCAGCCAGGTCTGCGTCGGCGGCCGCGAGCTCGGCAAGTGCGACGGTGTTGAGCACCGACAGGCTGGACAGCGCCCAGCCGATCAGCGCGCCCGTGATCCGCGCATGCAGCGTGTCCTCGTTGTTCAACGCAGGCCACGTCCCGCGCACCTCGCGCAGCCAGGCATCGATGAACGCCTGCGCCGCCACGTCGTTGTACGGACGGGGCGAAATATAGAGCGGGAACCCCGCCACCACAAAGGCGACGTCGAAAGACGCGTCGCGGAAACCCGCCCACTCGTAATCGAGGAACTGCAGCCCCTCAGTGGTGTGGATGACATTGTCCGGCGAGAGGTCAAACGGCGTGAACGCGCGCAATCCGCCGCGTAGCAACCGGTTCTGGATGTTCCCCGCCGTCACCCGCACCTCGTTGGGCACGTCGAGGCCGGCCCGGCTCAGCATCGCTAACCCCAGCCGGATACGGTGCGCAAGGAGCCGGTCCCGCAGCTGCTGCACCTGCTCTGCGCCGGTGCTTTCGCTTGCTTTTTCGCGCGTCAACCGGCGAAAAAGGACCTCGAACTGAGCCTCCTTGCCCGCGGTGCCGGCGTGCATCCGGCCCAGCGCGGTGCCGAGGCTGCGCAGGATCTGCGTGTGTTGGTCCTCGTCCGCTTGTTCCAGCAGCGTAGCCAGCGTGCCGCCGTCGCCCGAGTCCGAGATGATAATGGTGCGGGCCTGAAGGTCGTAGCCCAGCAGCACCGGGCCCGGCCTAATTTCGCTCTGGAGCGACGTGGTGAATTGGTAGGACACCACCTCCCGCAGGAACGCCGCATCCTCGAGCGCGTAGCCGGTCTCGGGCGAGTGTTTGACCACCACGGTTCGGTGTTGCAGGAAGGGGTTGGTGGTCACTCGGGCGCGGTACACCCCGGCGAGCCCGGATCCGCTTAAGCGCGTGGCATCCGTCAGTTTCTGCGACCCGCCGTAGCGGCGGGTGAGGATGTCCTCCGCCGCGGCCAACACCGCGTCCTGCTCCATCAACTCGCTCCTTCGTCGCGCCCTTGCCACATCCCCGCGCCGGGCTGGACGGTGGGCCGGCGGCACCGCTTCAGCCGCCGTCGCCGTAGTTATTGCTCGTTTATTGCTGGGTTATTGCTGGGCCGCGCCGGCCGCTTCCGCCTCGTTGTCCTTCGCCCCGTTGTCGAGGGTGACCTCGTTGCGGCGCGCGCCGTCGGCCTGCTTCTTCGGCTTGAAGTCCACGCCGGTCTCCGCACGCTGCGCCGCCGGGATCGGGGCAGGCGCGTCCGTCAGCGGGTCCACGCCGCCGCCGGACTTCGGGAACGCGATGACGTCGCGGATCGAATCAAAACCGCCGAGCAGGGATACGATGCGGTCCCAGCCGAACGCGATGCCGCCGTGCGGGGGCGCACCGTACTGGAAGGCGTCAAGCAGGAACCCGAACTTCTCCTCGGCTTCCTCGTCAGTGATGCCCATGACCTCGAACACGCGCTTTTGCACGTCGTGCTGGTGGATACGGATGGAGCCGCCGCCGATCTCGTTGCCGTTGCACACGATGTCGTACGCGTACGCCAGCGCCTCGCCCGGGTTCTCCTCGAAGTTGTCCAGGTACTCCGGCTTCGGCGAGGTGAAGGCGTGGTGCACGGCCGTCCACTTGGAGTGGCCCAACGCAACGTCGCCCGAGGCGGTGGCGTCGGCCGCTGGCTCGAAGAGCGGCGCGTCAACAACCCAGGTGAATGCCCAGTCCCCCTCCTTGATCAGGTCCAGCTTGCGGGCAATCTCGCCGCGGGCAGCGCCCAGCAGCGCACGGGACGCCTTGGTCTCGCCCGCCGCGAAGAAGATACAGTCGCCCGGCTCCGCGCCGACGTGCTCAGCGATGCCCGCCTTCTCTTCTTCCGTGATGTTCTTGGCCACGGGGCCGGCCAGCTCGCCGTCTTCCTGCACCAGGATGTAGGCGAGACCCTTTGCACCGCGCTGCTTCGCCCACTCCTGCCAAGCGTCCAGCTGACGACGCGGCTGCGAGGCCCCGCCCTTCATCACCACTGCACCGACGTACTCCGCCTGGA
Organism: Corynebacterium bouchesdurhonense; assembly: GCF_900078305.2. Lineage (GTDB taxonomy): Bacteria > Actinomycetota > Actinomycetes > Mycobacteriales > Mycobacteriaceae > Corynebacterium > Corynebacterium bouchesdurhonense. The sequence continues at coordinate 131,695 of NZ_LT546026.1, read as the reverse complement.
ACACGCGGAAGGTGGTGTCCTTGAAATATTCGGTGCATTCCACCAGAGGGATGTCGAAGCGCAGATCCGGCTTATCGGAACCGTACTTCTCCATGGCCTCGCGGTAGGTCATGCGCGGGATCGGCGTGGTGATCTCGTACCCGATCAGCTTCCACAGCGCTACCAGGATCTCCTCGGCGAGCTGGATGATGTCGTCCTGATCCACAAAGGAGGCCTCGACATCCAGCTGGGTGAACTCAGGCTGGCGGTCCGCGCGGAAGTCTTCGTCGCGGTAGCAGCGGGCGATCTGGTAGTAGCGCTCCATGCCAGCCACCATGAGCAGCTGCTTGAACAGCTGGGGGGACTGCGGAAGGGCGTACCAGGAGCCGGGCTTCAAGCGCGCCGGCACGAGGAAGTCTCGAGCACCCTCAGGGGTGGAGCGGGTCAGCGTCGGCGTCTCGATCTCCACAAAATCGTGGTTGTCCAGCACCCGGCGCGCCGCCTGGTTGGCTGCCGCACGCAACCGCATCGCTTGCGCCTGTCGCTCACGGCGCAGGTCCAGATAGCGGTACTTGAGGCGCGTCTCTTCACCGACCTCGCTGGAGGACGCATCCTCGATCTGGAACGGCAGCGCCGCCGCCTTGTTGAGCACCTTGAGATCAGTGGCGTTGACCTCGATCTCACCGGACGCGAGGTTGGGGTTCGCAGAACCCTCCGGGCGGGGCTCGACTACGCCGGTGACCTGCACTACGTACTCGCTGCGGAGGTCGTGGGCGGCCTCAGCCACCTCAGACTCGCGGAACACCACCTGAGCCAGTCCGGAGCGGTCCCGCAGGTCGATGAAGATAACACCACCGTGATCACGCCGGCGGGCGACCCACCCGGTGAGCGTCACGGTCTGTCCGTCGAGTTCTTTGCGGAGATCGCCCGCAAGATGTGTGCGCAGCACGGTAATTCCACGTCCTTCCACGTGAGGGCAAAGTAACGGCCAAAGTCTACCGCGCGCTCCCCACACGTACCCTGGCGGGGCGCTGTGCCTTGACTGCCACGCGCGTATTTCAATCGCGTGTTTCAATACCGCCCGCGCAATCCTCGAGGCATTATGCCGGGCATAGCCTCGGCATCTCTGTACGCGGCATAGTCGCCGCAGCTCTACGCGGGGCGCAGTTGCGGCGCAATGCGCGGCATAATCCTTACGCTATGCGGGGCATAGTCACCGCCGACTCTATGCGCGGCATAGGCACCGCAGCTGTATGCGAGGCAGAGTCGCCGCGGACTCTATGCGAGGCATAGTCGCCGCAGCTGTATGCGAGGCATAGACCTTTCGCTATGCGTGGCATAGACCCCGCGTTATACAGGAGAGTGTCCGATTGTTTGTGTGCGGGGGCTTAGTTTACAAGTAGTCCGCGAATCGGTCGGGGTATGCCACGGCTAGTTGGTTGATGGCTTGTTTCCACCCGGTGGCTTTCGCCCCTTCAATATAGCCGTTGGATTCGGTTACCCGTTTCGCTTTCTTCGCCCGCTGGGCGGCGCGCTTGTCTTCGATGTTGCAAATCATCAACCACAACGTCTTCAACGCCGCGGTATCGTTCGGGAACTGGCCCCGGTTCCGGGTGGCTTTGCGCAACTCAGCATTAAGCGACTCGATCGAGTTCGTGGTGTAGAGCACCCGGCGGGCCGCCGGAGGGAACTGCAGAAACGGCACGAACCGGTCCCACGCGTCGCGCCACACCTTCACCGATTGCGGGTAGCGGCGCCCAAGCTCAGATGCCTCGAACGCGTCTAGGGCGGCACGGGCGGTGTCCTCATTCGGTGCGGTGTAGACCTTCCGCAGCGCTCGGGAGACGGGTTTGCGGTCCTGGTAGGACACCCACCTATTCGCCGCCCGGATCAGGTGCACGATGCAGGTTTGCACCATGGAATTCGGCCACGTCGCTTCGACCGCCTCGGGCAGGCCTTTGAGTCCGTCGCAGCAGACGATGAACACGTCTTGCACCCCACGGTTGGCAAGGTCAGCGCATACGGATGCCCAAAATGCGGCACCTTCGGTATCAGCGATCCACAACCCCAAGATGTGTTTGATGCCGTCCATGTCCACGCCAACGGCCATGTAGCAGGACTTGTTGACCACGCGGTGGCCGTCGCGGATCTTGACTCTAAGTGCGTCGAGGAAGATCACCGGGTAGAACTCATCTAGCTGGCGGTTCTGCCACAGCATCACCTCATCGAGCACCGCGTCGGTGATCGTGCTGATGGTATCCGGGCTCATGTCCACCCCAAGGGTGGTTGCAAGGTGGTGCTGGATGTCGCGCACGGTCATCCCACCCGCGTACAGGGAGATGATCATGTCATCAAGCTCGGTGAGCCTGCGGACACCTTTGGGCACCATCTGCGGGCGAAACGTCCCCGCCCGATCCCTGGGCACGGTCACTTCCAGCGGGCCATAGCCAGAATCCACGGTTTTGGTGTAGGACCCGTTGCGGTGGTTACCACCATCACCGGTATCTACCTGGGCTTTGGCTTTGCGGTCGGAGTGCTCGTAGCCCAAATGGGCGTCCATCTCCGCCTGCAGGCCAGCGTTGATCGATGCCTGCAAAAGCCCCTTCACCAGCTCACTGGCGTCGTCGGTGGAGGTGGAGAGCTCCCCGATGAGCTTTGCGAGCTCGGGGTTATCCATCAGCTTCTCGCTGATCGCGTTGACCCTCGACGGGTCATAGCCTTTCTTCGGTGACACCGTAGTCATTATCGGTGAAACTCCTTTCAGATCAGAGCCTCACACACAAACTTCCTGACACTCTCTTATACAGCGCATAGCCCCCACCGCCCCTATGCGTGGCATAGTCGCCGCAGTTTTACGCGGGGCGCAGTCCCGGCGCTATGCGCGGCATAGCCCCGTCTTTATGCGCGGCATAATCCTTACGTTATGCGCGGCATAATCCCCGCCGTCTCTTTGCGCGGCATAGCCCCGACTCTATGCCGGGCATAATCCCCGCGTTTATACAGCGCGTAGCCCCCACCGTCCCTATGCGCGGCATAGTCGCCGCAGCTTTACGCAGGGCGCAGGCCCGGCGCTATGCGCGGCATAATCCTTACGCTATGCGGGGCATAAACGCCGCAGCTCTACGCGGGGCGCAGTCCTGTCGCTATGCGCGGCATAGCCCCTTCTCTATGCGGGGCATACTCGCCGAAGCTCTACGCGGGGCACAGTCCTGTCGCTATGCGCGGGATAATCCCCGCCAACTCTATGCCGGGCATAAACCCGCCGCCTCAATGCGCGGCATAGCTCCTTCTCTATGCGCGGCATAGCCCCGTCCCTATCCGCGGCATAATCCCCGCCACTACGATGCCGGACCTAGCGTCCAACCGTCCCTATGCGCGGCATAGCCCCGGCGCTATGCGCGGCATAATCCCCGCCGTCCCTATGCCGGGCATAATCCCCGGCGCTATGCGCGGCATAATCCCCGCCAACCCTATGCGCGGCATAATCCCCGCCATCCGCACACAACGCCCGCCGTCAGCAGGCACTGCCCCCACCGCCCACACAAAGCGCGGCACCCCGCACGCACATCAATTCCCTCCGCACACCTGCACCACCCCGCCTAGCCCACACACCGCAGCGCATGTCTCAGACACGGCTGGCAGATGTTTGGCAAAATACCGGGCATGACGTTCAAGGGTAATTACGGCCAAGGCGCGGGCAGGTCCGTGCAAACCAGCTCGGGCGCGGGCGGCGGGGGCGGCGGCTTGGCGCGCGGCGCCGGTGTTGCGCTACCCATCCTCCTGAGTGGCGGCGGCTTCGGCACCGTGCTCGTGGTGCTGGTGCTGCTGTGGCTGTTCGGCGGCCTCGGGGGAGGCGGGCAGCAGCCGGCACCGAACCAGGGCCAGCACCAGACGCAGTCGCAGGGCGGCTACAACCTAGAACACTGTGACCAGGCGGGCGCGCAGAACGAGTACGCGGACTGCCGCGCGGCCGCTACCTTCGAGTCGGTGCACGATATTTGGTCCCACGTTCTGCCGGAGCAGGCGGGTCTGGAGTACCGAGAGCCGAACATGCACTTGTTCCAAAACAGCGTCACCACGGGCTGCGGCCATGCATCCTCCGACACGGGCCCGTTCTACTGCCCGCGCGACGAGACGGCGTACCTGGATGTTTCCTTCTTCGACCAGCTCACCCAGCTGGGCGGCAGCGCGGGCCCGCTGGCCCAAGAGTATGCCACCGCGCACGAGATGGGTCACCACATCCAGAACATCGAGGGCACCCTCGGCTTGAGCGATTACAAGAACCCGGGCGAGGATTCCGCCGCTGTCGCCATCGAGCTGCAGGCGGACTGCTACGCCGGCATTTGGGCGAACTATGCGCAGCGTCAGGACATCCTGGAGCCGGTGACCGACCAGCAGCTCAACGAGGCGATCCAGACCGCCCGCGCGATCGGCGACGACAACATCCAGCGCCGCTCCGGCGGCGACGTGGACCCGGACGCCTGGACCCACGGCTCCTCCGAGGAGCGGAGCCGCGCCTTCATGTCGGGCTACCAAACCGGGAAGATGTCCGCGTGCGACACCTTGAACCGCGGCGTGTACCGGGATTAGAGCATCGCTTGTCGACGCACCCTTGGAAATGAACCACCCCACCCCCACCCGCGCAGTCGAGTTCCTCGCCGCCTTCAACACCATCGAGGCGTTCCTGCGCGAGCAGCTCGGCGCGAAGAAGTCCGATTCCTTTAAGTGGATGACCACCCAGGCGGCTCACCGCGGCATCCTGAGCCGAGAGCAAGCCGACGACCTGAAGGAGTATGCGGAGCTGCGCAACGCGATCAGCCACAGCGAGTACCGGGATTTCAAGCCGATCGCGGAACCGCTGCGGGAGACGGTTGATAACATCGCGCACCTGCGTGACTCGCTGCTGCGGCCGACGCTCGCGCTCGAGGTGGTGGGCCAGGGTGGCAAGGTGGTCACCTTCTCCCCCGATGACCGCGTCCGCGACGCGCTCGCGGCCATCCGCGAGACCGGCCACACCCAGTTCCCTATTTATGAAGGCGGGGCCTGCGTGGGCCTGCTCACCGCCAACTCCATCGTCCGGTGGGTGGCGGAGGGCGACACCGTGGGCACCACCACTATTGACGCAGCCCTCGAGCTGTCGGGCCGCCACGACCAAGCCGTCTTCCTGCCCCGCACTGCCACGGCGGCCGCCGCGGTCGACGCGCTGAGCACCCCGTTCGAAAGCGGCGCGCGGCCGCGGCTGGTCATCATTACCGAGCACGGGAGGGCGGACCAGCGGCCGATCGCCGTGCTCGGCCCCACCGACATCCCCGCGCTCACGCAGGCGATCTAACGCTCCGCGGCGGCCGGGGACCAGCGTGGGGGACCCGCGGTATCATGCGCCCATGCCTCAAAACACGGTGAGCGTCATCGACCTGTTCAGCATCGGCATCGGGCCGTCGTCCTCGCACACGGTCGGCCCCATGCGCGCGGCGCAGGCCCTAATCGAGCGGCTGCCCACGCGCCCGACCACCGTCGCCGTCGAGCTGCGTGGATCGCTCGCGGCCACAGGGGTCGGCCACGGCACGGACAGGGCAGTGCTCCTTGGCCTCGTCGGTTACACGCCTACCACCACCACCGCGGACATCGACCCGAAGCCGGGCGCCCCCATCCCCGCCGAAGGCATCATCAGCGGCCCGGACGGCGAGGTAGCCTACCGGGTCTCCTTCAACCCCGCTCCGGTCTCGGAGCACCCCAACTGCCTCATCTTCGATGCCTGGGACGAGCACGGCAACCAGCTCGCGGAGCACCTGGAGTTCTTCTCGGTGGGCGGCGGCTTCATCCTGGACCGCGAGGGAATGGAGCTACACCGCCACGAGGCGGGTGTGGCCACGGTGCGAGAGGTGGCTAGCGTGCCCTTGCCGTTCGATGACGGCGCGGAGCTCATGCAGCGCTGCGAGGAAACTGGCCTCACTGTCGCGGAGGTGATGCGCGTCAACGAGGAGGCAATTCACGGCGGCGAGCGCCTAGATGCGCACCTGGACGCGGTGTGGGACGTGATGCAGGAGTGCGTCGCGCACGGGCTGAAGACGGAGGGCGTGCTGCCGGGCGGGCTGAACGTGAAGCGCCGCGCAAACCGCCTCCACCGCCTGCTCACAGCGGAGTACGAGGCCTCCACCGCCCGCGGCCTCGATGCCATGGAATGGGTCAACCTCTTCGCGCTCGCCGTGAACGAGGAGAACGCCGCGCACGGCCAGGTGGTCACCGCCCCCACCAACGGCGCTGCCGGCATCATCCCCGCAGTTATGCACTACTGCCGCGACTTCACCGACGGGTTCGACACCTCGCGCGCCCGCGAGTTCCTGCTCACGGCGGGGGCAATCGGGGCCATTATTAAGAACAACGCCTCCATCTCGGGGGCGGAGGTGGGCTGCCAGGGCGAGGTGGGGTCCGCGTCCGCGATGGCGGCGGCGGGCATGTGCGCGATCCTCGGCGGCAGCCCGCAGCAGGTGGAGAACGCCGCCGAGATCGCCCTCGAGCACAACCTCGGGCTCACGTGCGACCCGGTGGGCGGCCTCGTCCAGGTCCCGTGCATCGAGCGCAATGCTATCGGCGCGGTCAAGGCGATCAACGCGGCGCGCTTGGCCAAGTTGGGCGATGGCACGAACATTGTCTCGTTGGACGACGTGATCGAGACCATGGCCTCGACCGGCCGCGACATGATGACCAAGTACAAGGAGACGTCCATGGGCGGCCTCGCGGTGCAGCTCGGCCTGCCCGTGAACATCACGGAGTGCTAGGCGCCCCGCCAGCTACTGCGCCGCAATCGCATCGATCACCGCGGCGGCGTCGAGGGCGACGGCGACCTGGGAGTGGTCAGCGAGGTTCTTCAGCTGCAGCTCCCCGTCCGCCAGTTCGCGCTCGCCGAGCACCAGGGCGAAGCGGGCGCCGGCGCGGTCGGCGCCCTTCATTGCGCCCTTGAGGCCGCGGCCGCCGTACGCCATGTCGGCGGAGACGCCGGCTGCCCGGAGGGCGTCGATAAGCAATGCCATCCGAGCCTGGGCCTCGTCGCCGATGGCCACACCGAAGACGTCGACGCGGGAATCGACCCCGTCGAGGGTGACGCCCTCGGCCTCGAGCGCGAGGACGGTGCGGTCCACACCCAGGCCGAAGCCAATGCCGGAGAGGTCCTGGCCGCCGATCTGCGCCATGAGCCCGTCGTACCGGCCGCCGCCGCCGATGCCGGACTGCGCGCCGAGGCCGTCGTGGACGAACTCGAAGGTGGTCTTGGTGTAGTAGTCCAGGCCGCGCACCATCCGCGGGTTGATCTCGTATGGCACGCCCATCGCGTCGAGGGCGGAGGTGACCTTGTCAAAGTGCGCGCGGCACCCGTCGCAGAGGTGGTCGAGCATGAGCGGCGCGTCGGCGGTCATGGCGCGCACCTCCTCGCGCTTGTCGTCGAGGACGCGCAGCGGGTTAATCTCGGCGCGGCGGCGTGTGTCGCTGTCAAGCGGCAGCGCGAACAGAAATTCCTGGAGCTTCTCGCGGTAGGCCGGGCGGCAGTGCGAATCGCCCAAGCTGGTCAACTCGAGGCGGAAGCCCGTCAGGCCCACCGAGCGGTAGCAGCGATCCGCGAGCGCGATGACCTCGGCGTCCAAGTACGGGTCGTCCACGCCGATGGCCTCCACGCCAACCTGCTGCAGCTGGCGGTAGCGGCCGGCTTGCGGGCGCTCGTAGCGGAAGAACGGGCCATAGTAGTTGAGCTTCACCGGCAGGTACCCGCGGTCCAGGTTGTGCTCGATCACGGCCCGCATCACGCCGGCGGTGCCCTCGGGGCGCAGCGTGACGGAGCGGTCCCCGCGGTCCGCGAAGGTGTACATCTCCTTACTCACCACATCGGTGGACTCGCCCACGCCACGTGCGAAGAGGGCAGTGTCCTCGAACACCGGCAACTCGATGTGCTGGTAGCCGGCGAGGCGTGCCTGGCGGGCAAACTCGTCGCGCACGCGGATAAAGGTGGCCGAGGCCGGCGGCACGTAGTCGGGTACGCCCTTCGGCGCGGACAGCGCCTGAAACTTCTCCGGAAACTTTTCTGGGGCGGGTGCGTCGTGCTGGTTCTTCTGCTCGCTCACAGGGCACGAGTCTAGCGGGCGCGCCGGGGCGCACGTGGCACCGGCTGCTAGGATTTCAGCGTCATAAAACACTGGCACTCGCGCCCCGCGAGAGAAAGAGGTTCGGACCCGGTGGCTACTAACGAGCAGCGCGGCAAAGAAGCACTGTCCAACTTGGAAAAGGAGCTCGCGGCCCGCGACCGCAAGCAGAAGCAGCGCCCGTGGGTCACGGCCGCGGCATCCTTGGCCGTGCTCGGCGCGTTGGGCGGCGGCATCTACTTCGCCGCCAACCAGGGCTCGGACGAGGATGTCACCGCCTCCGAGTCCACGGCGGAGACTTCCGCCCCGGAGACCTCCACCTTCGACGCGGCCGCGTACGAGGCTGTCGCCACCACGCGCGCCACCGCCCTGCCGGCGTCCGTGAGCTGCACCTACAACGAGGACGGCCAGAAGGACCACTTCAAGGGCCTGCCGCCCGCCGAGAACGTCCCCGCCGAGGGCACCGTGGACGTGGAGCTTGCCACCACCGCCGGCCCAATCGGCATGACGCTGGACCGCGCGGTGTCGCCCTGCACCGTCAACGCCATCGAGTTCTTGGCCAAGGACGGCTACTTCAACAACACCGTCTGCCACCGTCTCACCATCTCGGACGGCCTGAAGGTGCTGCAGTGCGGTGACCCGTCGGGCACCGGCTCGGGCGGCCCCGGGTTCCAGTTCCCCAACGAGTTCCCCACCGACGAGGCGCTGGAGAAGGTGGACACCTCCCAGATCCCCGAGGGCGTCAGCGAGGAGGAAAAGGCCATGTACGCCGGCTCGCTCCTGCAGCAGGACCCGAAGCGCTACGAGCGCGGCACCATCGCGATGGCAAACGCCGGCCTGGACACCAACGGGTCGCAGTTCTTCCTTAACTACGGCGATTCGGTCCTGCCCCCGCTGTACACCTACTTCGGCCAGATCAACGAGGAGGGCCTAGCCACCCTGGACAAGATCGCCGACAAGGGCGTCGAGGGAGGCGCCACCGACGGCGCGCCCGCCGAGGAAGTCAAGATTGAGTCTGCGACGGTGGCCTAAGCCGCTAGCAAACCTATTGCGCCCGGCTATGAAGCGCGTTATGCTCGCCTGCGTCAGCGCACGTATTTGAAAAGTTAGGAATTCGCATGCAGTTCCGCAAGGGCCTCATCTCCGCAGCCACCGCAGCTGCCGTCCTCACCTCCGGCGTCTCCGTCGCAACCGCAGACCAGGACAAGCCCACGGTGCGGGCCGAGACCAAGGCCGTCGCCACCAAGGAAGGCTCCTCCGTCAAGGACCTCTCCCCGAAGGAGATTCAGGACTGGATCGCCGTCGTCACCGCCGTGATCGGCCTCATCGGCACCATGTTCGCCTTCGGCCAGAAGTACCTGAAGCCGTAAACCAGATACGCAAAACCGCCCGGGCTCAGCCAGGGCGGTTTTTTGCATGCGCTTATCGACGCCCCCCTCAGCGGCCACTCCCCCCTGCAAGCAGCGGCCCTACTGGGCTTCCACCTAGCGGCTGGAACCCAGGTACGCGAGGGGGCCGAGGATCGCGTGCAGCTGGGGGCCGAAGACGATGGCCAGGATGCTGCCCAGCCCAACCAGGCTCAGGATGCCCAGCACCGCGGCCGCCCCGGCGGAGATCTTCGGCGAAGCGCCACCGCCCTGGCTGGCCGGGCGCTCCTTGCCGCCCTCGATCGCAACCGGCATGGAGATCTCGGTGTCCGCGTTGGTGGTGATGGTGAGCGTCTCGTCCTTGTACACGTCCGCCGGCAGCTCGATGGTGACGGTTGCGCGGCCCTGCTCGCCGTAACCCTTATCCGCGGCGGTAACAGCGTTGTCCACGTCCGCGGTGACGGTGGTGCCGCCAATCTTCACGGTCACGGTCGTCGCCTGCGGCTCGCCCGCGGAGGAGTAGGACAGGGAGCTGAGCTGGATCTCGTTCTTCGCGCCTGCCTTCAGGCCGCCCTCCGGCAGCACCACGCCGACGTCCTTTTGGCCCTTGCGCACCTCAGCCTTGCCGGACTCGAGGTAATCAATGAACGCCTGCAGATCGTTGTAGCCCACGTCGTTGCGGTCGCGGAACTTGCTCTTGTCCAGGAAGTTGTCGCCGCCGTCGAAGAGGAAGGTCGAGCCGGCGACGGTGTAGTCCTTATCCGGGTCGACTTCCTCGCCGTTGATGGTGATGCTGAGGATCCTCTCCCCGCGCGGGGCATCCGGGTTGTAGACGTAGGACACGTTATCGGATAGACCCAGGTCGAGGCGCGGGCGACCTGACGCGGCCGCCTGCTCGTCAGTCTGCCACTGGTTCTCAAGCATGTCCTTGATAGCTGCGCCGGACACCGTTGCCACTGCGATGTTGTTGCCGAACGGCTGTACGGAGAAGGCCTGCTTGTAGGTGACCTCGCCGGCCTCGAGATCATCGCGAACGCCGCCGGCGTTCATGATGCCGAAATCGATCTTCTGGTCCAGGAAGTTCGCGAGCGCGGCCACCGCAGACTGTGCGATCATGTTGTTGGCGGTTGATTCGGTTCCGCGGTTGGTGCCCGGAGCTTCACCCGGATTCGAGCCACGCTTGAAGTCGGCGTTTAGCGTAGCCACCACCTCCTGACCAAGCACATCCGATTCCGCCTTGGCTTGGCGGACAATGTCGGCGACCCGGGCGTCGGGCTCAATTCCGAGCTCCTTAACATCCAGGATGTCGAACTGCTTGGCCTTTAGGTCGACGATTTCACGAGTCTGCTTGTCGTAGGTGAAATCGATGTCCGTCACCACTTTGCCGTACTCGTACGACTGCGCGTAAAACGGCCGAGCAGCTTGGTCCAGATCCCTAATGTGGGAGTCCCCGCCGAACACGAAATCGACGTACTCTCGATCCACCTTGGCCGCGCTTTCTGCCGCGGGATCGTGGATCAGGGCGATGACAACGTCGGCCTCGCCGGACTTCTTGAGCCGCTCCGCCTCCGTGTTGACCTGGTTTGCAGAATCCGTGAAAACGAGGCCCTCAACGTGTGCCGGGCTCGACTTGCTCACCGTGAGGTTGGAGGTCGTACCTACCAGCGCCACCTTGACACCGTCCACCTCAACGATTTCGTACGCCTTCAGCTCACGGGTTTTCTTGTCAGCAAGGAACACGTTTGCCCCAAGCTGCTTATCGTTCGTCCCCGGGACAATCCGGTCCTTCAGGTCCGAGTAACCCTTATCAAACTCGTGGTTGCCCACAGCCGAGCCGGCGGTGCCGATCGCGTTGAGAAACTCCATCGTGTATTTATCTTTGGAGATCGCGGAGATAAACGCGGAACCACCCTGGTTATCACCGGAGGAAGTGACGATGGTGTTGGGATTCTGCCCGCGGAGGTAATTCATAATGCCGGCAATATTTGCGGCACCCATCTCACTCTTCTTCGGATCCGCCTTGCCGGTCTTCTTATCCGCCTGGACGTTCGCCTCCAGGCGGCCGTGGAAGTCGGTGATGTTGGCAACGGAGATCTTCACCTGGTCGGCCTCGGCCGCGCCCGCGAAAGGCACGCCGGTAAGCACGACGGCGGTAGTGGTGGTGGCGGCAATCAGGCTGCCGGCGCGGCGGAACGAGAACATGGTGCGGGCTCCTTCAATAAGGGGGACGGATCACCCTTGTTTGTAACCCGATTCCACGGTGTTTGGCAGGGCGTGTTCCGCACGCACCAATCGCGAACAGCCCCGATAACGCCGTAGCCAATAAAAATTCACCTCCCGTCCACCTTGCGGTCCACGGGAGGTTACCTAACAGGGGCATCCCAGCAGTACCCCAGGGTTTAGGCGGTGACGCGGTAGATGTCAAAGACCCCTTCCACGTTGCGGATCTGGTTCATGATGGATCCGAGCTGCTTGATGTCGGAAACCTCCACGGTTAGGCGCACGGTGGCGATCTGGTCATCGCTCGCCTGGGATGAGAGGGCCAGGATGGGCAGCTTCTGGTCGGAGAGCACGCCGCACATCTCGGCTAGCAGGCCGTGGCGGTCCAGCGCCTCCACCTGGAGGGTCGCGATGGAGGCGCTCCCGTGGCCGGAGGCGTTGGCCCAGGCGACGTCGATAAGCCGCTCCGGCTCATCCCGCAGCTTCGCCGCGTTGGTGCAATCAGCGCGGTGGACGGAGACTCCCCCACCGCGGGTGACAAAGCCGAAAATCTCGTCGCCGGGCACGGGCTGGCAGCACTTGGCCAGCTTGGCCATCACGTCCGGGGAGCCCTGGACGAGGACGCCGGGGCCGTCGTTACGCGATGCGCGGTGCACCAGCTCGGCGATGGGCGCGCGGGATGCCAGCGCATCGACCGCGTCGTCCTCGCTGCCAAACATCTCCACCAGCAGCTTCGACACGTGCTGGGCCGAGACGTTACCCGCGCCAATGGCGGTGTAGAGCGCATCCACGTCCGGGTAGTGCAGCTGGGTGGCCACCCGGCGCATGGACTCGGCGGTGAACAGCCGGTGCATGGGCAGGCCGCCGCGCTGCACCTCTGCGGCCAAAGCGTCGCGGCCGGCCTCCAGGTGCTCCTCGCGGCGCTCCTTGGCAAACCACTGGCGGATCTTCGCTTTCGCGCGCGGCGAGACCACAAAGTCCTGCCAGTCCCGCGACGGCCCGGCGTTCTGGTCCTTGGAGGTGAAGATCTCCACGCGGTCGCCTGATTTCAGCTCGGACTCGAGGGCGACTAGCTTGCCGTTCACCTTCGCGCCGATGCAGCGGTGCCCCACCTCGGTGTGCACGGTGTAGGCGAAGTCCACCGGCGTCGAACCGGCAGGCAGGTTGACCACGTCGCCCTTGGGGGTGAAGACGAAGATCTGCTGGCTGGTCAGGTCGTAGCGCAGGGAGTCAAGGAACTCGTTCGGGTCCGCCGCCTCCTTCTGCCAGTCCAGCAGCTGGCGCATCCACGCCATCTGGTCCACCTCGGCCTGGTCACCCTTGTGGGAGCCCTTGGTCTCCTTGTAGCGCCAGTGCGCCGCCACCCCGAACTCGGCGTTGTAGTGCATCTCGTGCGTGCGCACCTGCACCTCAAGGGGGCGGCCGGTGTCCGTCATCACGGTGGTGTGCAGGGACTGGTACACGCCGAAGCGGGGGTTGGAGATGTAGTCCTTGAACCGCCCCGGCATGGCGGAGTAGATCGCGTGCACAACGCCGATCGCCGCGTAGCAGTCGTGCACCGTGTCCACGAGGACGCGGATGCCCACGAGGTCGAAGATCTCGTCGAACTCGTGGCCGCGCACCACCATCTTCTGGTAGATGGACCAGTAGTGCTTCGGCCGCCCCATCACCTCGGCCTCGATGCCGTTGGCGCGCAGCTCGGCCTTCAGCGTGCCGGTGATCTCGTTCAGCGCGCGGTCGCGCGACGGCGCCCTGTCCGCCACCAGGCGCACGATCTCCTCGTACTTCTTGGGGTACAGGATGGCAAAGGCTAGGTCCTCGAGCTCCCACTTCACGCTGGCCATGCCCAGGCGGTGCGCGAGCGGCGCGATGACGTCGAGGGTTTCGCGAGCCTTCTTCGCCTGTTTCTCCGGCGGCAGGAAGCGCATGGTGCGCATGTTGTGCAGGCGGTCGCCCACCTTGATCACCAGCACGCGCGGGTCCTCGGCCATGGCCACGATCATCTTGCGGATGGTCTCGGCCTCGGCGGCGGCGCCCAGGTCCACCTTCTCCAGCTTGGTCACGCCGTTGACTAAGCGCGCCACCTCGGGCCCGAAGTCCGCCTCAAGCTGCTCCAGGCTGTAATCGGTGTCCTCCACCGTGTCGTGCAACAGCGCCGCCACCACGGTGGTCGTGTCCATGCCCAGCTCGCCGCAGATGGTGGCCACCGCCAGCGGGTGGGTGATGTATGGGTCCCCGGACTTGCGGTAGACGCCCTCGTGGAGCCGCTCCGCCGTTTCGTACGCCCGGTTGAGCAGCTCCACGTCCGCCTTGGGGTGGTACTTGCGGTGGATGGACAGCAGCGGGTCGAGGACGGGGTTGGTCCGTGGCCGCCCGCCGCCGGTCAGTGACCGGGCGAGGCGCGCGGAGACGCTGCGGACGGAGGGCTTGACCGGCTTGTCGTGGGTCATCTGGCGGCGCCTGGTCTAGGACTGGTTCTGGTCGAGTACGACCAGCTTGCCGTCGCCGAGCCTCCCGCGGCCGCCGAGGCCCGGAACCTCGAGCACCACCACGTAGCCCACTACCTCGCCACCGGCGCGCTCAATCAGGTCCGTGGCGGCCACCAGGGTGCCGCCCGTGGCCAGCACGTCGTCCACCAGCACAACCTTCTTGCCCTTGAGGTCGATGCCATTGGCTGGGATCTCCAGCGCCGCGCTGCTGTACTCGGTGGTGTACTCCTGCGTAATCACCGGGGGCGGCAGCTTGCCCTTCTTGCGGATGGCAAGGATGCCCAGCCCCATCTCGTACGCCACCGCGGAGCCCAGGAGGAAGCCGCGCGCGTCGAGGCCGCCGATGATGTCCGCGCCGAGCTCGCGGCTGGCGTCGGCCATCTCCACGATCACCCTGTGCAGCGCCTCCGGGTCCGCCAGTACGGGCGTGAGGTCCTCGAACAGGACCCCCTTCTCCGGAAAGTCCGGCACCCGGCGGATCTTGTCGGCGAGGGCTTCCTTGGCGGTGCTGTACTTGTTCTCGTTCAGGGGCATGGCAGTGCGCATCCTTAGCGTCTCGCAGTTAGGGTTTCTCACCACCGCTGAGCTGCCAGCGGTTCATGTTCCAGCCGATGCCGGACAAACCCGTGTATGGCACTACGTTACCCACGTTGCGGTCAATCGCGAACGTCACGGGTTGCGCCGCGAGCGGCAGGCTCGGCAGGGCATCCCACAAGAACGCCTCTTGGCCCTGCAACGTGCGGAAATCCTGCGACCGGTTGGCGGCGGCCGGGTACTCCACCGATGGGTCCACCGGGCGGAGGACGGCGTCAACGGTGCCGTCGACAAGCACTTGCTCCCCCCACTCGCCGATGGTAGCCCGCGGCAGGTCCGCGAGCGTTGTGCCGCTTGCCGACGCATCCGTCACACGAACACCCGCCGGCTCGCAGCTCACCCGCATGGCCTGAACCATCGCGGCGTAGCGCTCGCTGGGGTGCGAGTAGCCCACGCGCAGCTCCGCGCCGGCGATGGCGCGCGCCGCGTCGATGTCCACGTCGAGCTGGTGCTGCGCCCCGGGTGCGAGGCGCGCCGCCAGCGGGTCCTCGTGCTGCAGCACGTGGAAGGGCGCGGTGGGCACCTCCACCCCGGCGACGCGGGAGGACGCGGCCGCCACTGCGCGCGGGTCGATGCAGCGCGACAGGGCCTTGCGGTGCTCCTCCACCGACCAGAATCCGGTCTCGGGGAACGTGAGCGCCTCGGTGAGCGAGCCCACCACCGTCTGCACGTCCAGGCGGTTGCCCTCGGCATCCGGGTCGAACCAGTCGGGCGTGGTGTCGCGCAGGTCCCCCACCTTCAGCGCGCCGCTGCGGGCGAGCTCGGCGGTGTCGGCGGAACCGGGCCACACCGTCAACTCCGGCTCGCGCGGGGCGTCGCCGTAGTAGTACTCGTTGGCCACCAGCTTCACCTCGCCGTCCGGGCCGACGCTGTCGATCTGGTAGGGCCCGAATGACACCTGCAGGTCCGTGTCCAGCTCGCCCAGGTCAAAGCCGTGGCGCCACACGTCCGCGATGGGGCGCATGAGCGCGGCGTCCTGTGACTGCAGGTTCTGATCGAGCTCCTCGACCGGCATGCCCAGCTTCGCCGCCACTGCGTGCGCCGGCAGCACAGTGCCCGCCTCGAACAGGCCGCGCCAGCGCGCGCCCCTGCCTTGCTTGAAGACGACGGTGAACTCCTTCGCGCCGGGGGTGCACGTGAGGTCCGCGGCGTCGTCGAACAGCGGCTCGTGCGCGCCGAACAGCTCCGGGTTGGTGCCGGCGGTGAAGGCGAGCAGGTAGTCGGAGCACGTGACCGGGGTGCCGTCGGAGAACACCGCCTGGTCCGAGAGCGTGTAGATCACGCGGCGCTCGGTGCCGGGGATCTCCTGCGTCTTCACCAAATCGGTGTTGGGGATGAACTGGCCGTTGGGGCCGGGCACGTACACGCCCGGGTAGAGGGCGCTCGAGAGCGCCTGTGCCTGGGTGGACGCGCCCTCCAGCGAGCCGGCGTTGGTGGTGAGAAGGTCCTGCGACACCTGGTAGACGAACGTGTCCGCGGCGTCCTGCCCCTCCCCGGGGCCAGATTCCGCGGCGCACCCGGAAAGCGCGAGGGCGCCCCCAATTGCGAGGGCGCCCGCCAGCCGTAGCTCTGAGGCCATCTACGGCCTCCATGTGGTCGAGCCGGAGCGGCCCGCGTGCTCCGGACTGACCGGGCGGGATACCGGCCGTGACACAGGGGCGGTGACGGTGCGCTTTGCCCCGACAGCACCCTCCGCTTCTTCTGTGTCCGCCGAGCCGGACTGGGCCTCCGCCCGGTACTGCGCCACCTCCTCGTTGTGGCGCTTGTACTTGCCCTTGCGCTCCACCAGCGACACCAGGAGCGGCGTGGCCAAGAACAGCGAGGAAAACACGCCCTCGATCACGCCGATCAGCTGGATCAGCGCCAAGTCCCGCAGCGTGCCCACGCCCAGCATCCACACGGCAACCACCATCAGCGCGATGATCGGCAGCGCGGAAATCACCGACGTGGAGATGGAGCGCACCACGGTCTGGTTCAGCGCCAAGTTGGCCTCCTCCGCGTAGGTGGAGCGGCGCGAATCCAGCACGCCGGAGGTATTCTCCTTGACCTTGTCAAACACAATCACCGTGTCGTAGATGGAGAAGGTCAGCACGGTGAGCAGGCCGATGATCATCGCCGGGGTGATCTCCAGGCCGAACAGCGCGTAGATACCCATGATCACCACGCCGTCCACCAGCAGGGCGATCATCGCCGCCAGCGCCATCTCGCGCTGCAGGCGCAGCGCGACGTAGATGGCCGCCGCGATGAGGAAGGCGCCCATAGCCAGCAGCATGCGCTTGGTGATGGTGTCGCCCCAAGACTCTGACACCGTCGAGTCACCGATCGCGTCCGCGCTCGGATTCCCCTCGGCGTCCTCGGGCTGGTACTTCTCAAAGATCGCCTGCCGCGCCTGGTCGATCTGCTCCTGCGTCAAGTGCTCGGAGTTGATCTCCAGCGTGCGCGCGTCGCCCGCACCCACGATCTGCGTCAGCTCCGGCGTGACCCCCGTCGCCTCGGTGAAGGTCTCCTCCACTTCTTGGGCCACCAGGTCGCCCGCGGGCATGGCGATCTTGGTGCCGCCCTCGAAGTCGATGCCGAGGTTGAACCCGCGCAGCAGCATCGCCAGCACGGCGGCAACAACCAGACCGGCCGTGATCCCGTACCAGGTCTTGCGCCGGCCCATGAAGTCGATCGCGCCCTCGCGCGAGTAGATGCGCTCGAAGTCAGCCATGTTTACTTCTCCTCCTCGAGTACGGGAGCGTGTTGCTTGTCGACGCTCCCCTGCACGCGCCGGTTCCCCTCACCGACCCGCATCGCCTTGCCCATGCCGTTGACCGCGGGCCTAGACCAGAAGGGCCTCCGCGACGCCAGGATGAGCAGCGGCGCGGTGACCAGGAAGGTGACCAGCAGGTCGAACACGGTGGTCAGGCCCATGGTGAAAGCGAAGCCCTTCACGTCGCCCACCGCCAGGAAGTAGATGATCACGGCGCCGATGAGCGTGACCATGTTGCCCGTGACCACCGTCTCCTTGGCACGGTCCCAGCCCGAGATGGTGGCGGAGCGGAACGTCTTGCCCTTGCGCACCTCGTCCTTGATGCGCTCGTAGATCACCACGAAGGAGTCCGCGGTGGTGCCGATGCCGATAACCAGGCCGGCGATGCCGGACAGATCCAGCGAGTAGCCGATCCACCGGCCGAGCAGCACCAGCGAGCCGTAAACCAGTACACCGGCCGCGGCGAGGGTGAGCAGGGACACGAAGCCGAGCAGGCGGTAGTACGCCAGGACGAAGATGGCCACTAGTACCAGGCCCACCAGGCCCGCGTAGATGCCCGCCTGCATGGACGCGAGGCCGAGCGACGGTGGCACCGTGGTCGCCGTGCCGCCCGGCTCGCCGTTCTCGCCGGCGAAGGACAGCGGCAGCGCGCCGTAGCGCAGGTTGTTGGCCAGGCTCTCGGCCTCCTCCTGCGTGAACTGGCCGGTGATCGAGGTGGCGGAGCCCACCGGGGTCGAGCCCTGGATCACCGGCGCGGAGATCACCTGCGAGTCCAGCGTGATGGCGATCTGCTGGCCAATCATGGCGCTGGTCAGCTGGGCCCAGGTTTGCGAGCCGTTGTGCTCCCCCGCCTGGCTGAATGCGAAGCTGATTTCCATCTGGCTGGTCTGCACGTTGGGACCGCCGGTGATGGGCCGGCTGGTGTCGATCTGCTCGCCGGTCAGACGCGGGCCCTCCGGGTCGGTGACGCCGGCTAGGAGGGGCACTTCGCTGAGCAGCAGTGCCTGGCCTGTGGACGGGTCGCAGGCGACCAGCGGCAGCTTTTCATCGTCGGAGCCTGCCAGCGGGTCCGTCGGCTGGCCGAGACAACGGCCGCTTAGTAGCGCCATGGCGGCAAACTGCTGGGTCGGGTCCGCGGACTGGCGCGTCTCGCGCAGCATCTCGGTGACCTCCTGGCGGCGCTCCGACGCCTCGACCGGGCCGTTGGCCTCGGGCAGCGGCTCCGCGGCAACCTTCGGCGCCTCAATCTTCGGCGCGTTCTCCTCGCCCTCCTGGGGCGCGAAGATCTGGTCGAGCGCGGCCTGCGCCTCGTCCTTGGACACCACGCCGTACTCCACCCACGAGTTCGCCGTGTCCAGCAACACCTGCCCGGCGGCCGCCGGGTCCGCACTCGGCGGCGGCAGCACCGGGCGGAAAAGCAGCTGGGAGGTCTGGCCGATGTTACGCACCTCGGAGGTGTCCTCGCCCGCCGCGGTGATGACGAGGGTGTTGCCGTCCACCACCACGGAGGCGCCGGAGACACCCATGCCGTTTACGCGGTTCTCCAAAATGTTGCGCGCGTCCTGCAGCTGCTCGCGCGTGGGCTCCTCGCCCTGCGGTACAAGGGTGACGCGGGTGCCACCCTGCAGGTCGATGCCCAGCTTCGGCGTCGGGGACTTGTCCCCGGTGAAGAAGACGAGCGAATAGACGCCGACCACGATGAGCGCGAACACCGCGAGCGCCTGGAGCGGCCACCTGCGCGATGCCTTGCTAGATCGCCGAGTGTTGGATGACACCGAGCTTTCTCCTCTATCTCTGCGGATTTACACCGGAACATGCTACGGCATGGCCGCGACATCCCCGCAGCGCGCCCGCCGCTAGGCCTCCAGCGTTTTATCCACCCGCATCACGCCGGGGGCGATCTCCGCGGCGTGCACCCCGCGGGCCGTCCTAAAAGAGCTGGCCCGGCGCCTCCGGCGGCGGTGTCATCCCCAGGTGCTGCCACGCGCTGGCGGTGGCCACACGCCCCCGGCCCGTGCGGGCCATCAAGCCCGCCCGCACCAGGTACGGCTCGCACACCTCCTCCACCGTGCCGGGCTCCTCCCCGACGGCAATGGCGAGCGTGTTCACGCCAACCGGGCCGCCGCCGTGCCCGCGGATGAGCGAATCCAGCACCGCCCGGTCCAGTCGGTCCAAGCCGAGCTCGTCAACGTCGAAAACCGCGAGTGCAGCCCGCGCCGCCGCGAGATCCACGTGGCCGTCGCCGTTCACGTCGGCCCAGTCCCGCACCCGGCGGAGCAGGCGGTTGGCAATGCGGGGCGTGCCGCGCGACCGGGACGCGATCTCCACCGCGGCATCGCTGTCGATGCGCACACCGAGGATTCGCGCGGCGCGGGCCACCACCTTTGTCAGGTCCGCCACGTCGTAGAACTCCATCTGCGCCGTGAAGCCGAAGCGGTCACGCAGCGGGCCGGTGAGCATGCCGGCGCGGGTGGTCGCGCCAACCAGGGTGAAGGGCGGAATCTCCAGCGGAATGGAGGTCGCACCCGGGCCCTTGCCCACAATCACGTCAATGCGGAAATCCTCCATTGCCATGTAGAGCATTTCCTCCGCAGGGCGCGCGATGCGGTGGATCTCGTCGATGAAGAGGACGTCGCCCTCCATCAAATTGGACAGCATGGCGGCCAGATCCCCCGCGCGCTCCAGCGCCGGGCCGGAGGTCATGCGTAGGGATGTACCCAGCTCCTGGGCGATGATCATCGCCATGGTGGTCTTGCCTAGGCCGGGCGGGCCGGAGAGCAGGATGTGATCCGGGGTCACGCCGCGGCGCTTCGCCCCGGCGAGGACTAAGTTGAGCTGCTCGCGCACCTTCGGCTGCCCGATGAACTCGTCGATGGATTTCGGGCGCAGCGTCTTCTCCACGTCGCGCTCTTCCGCCTGCGCTTCGACGCTCACGGCGGAACGCTCCCGGTCATAGCCCGCCGGCAGGGTGAACTCGGTTTTCTCAACGTCGGACACGGCTGCCTACTTCTTCCCCAGCTGGGTCAGCGCGGCGCGCAGGAGCGCGGAGGTGGCCATGTCGGGCGACTCGGCCGCCAGCGCGTCCACCACTGGGCGCGCCACCCGCTCACCGAATCCCAGACCAACGAGCGCCTCCACCACCTGCTCCACCGCGTACGAGCCGCCGGAGGCGGGCGCGGGTGCCGTCTCGGCAGCGCCGGCGGGTGCCGCGGCCAGGCCCTCGAGCTTGTCCTTCAGCTCGAGCACGATGCGGTCCGCCATCTTCTTGCCCACCCCTGGGATAGTCTGCACCGCCTTCGCGTCCCCGGCGGAGATGCGGCTGGCCAACTCCCCCGGATCGAACACCGCCAGCGCCGCCAGCGCGAGCTTCGGCCCCAGCCCGGTCACCGTCTGCAGCTTGTGAAACATGGTGCGCGCGTCGGCGTCGGCGAAGCCGTACAGCGTCACCCCGTCGTCCTTCATCACCATCGAGGTGAGCACCCGCTGCTGCTGGCCGCGGGACAGCCTGCCCAGGGTCGGCGGGGTGGCCAGAAAGCGGTAGCCCACCCCGCCGCACTCGATCACGGCATGGTCTAGGCCGATGGAGATTACCTCGCCGTTCAAGGAGTCGATCATGGTTGGCGTCCTTTCCTATCCCCATGCCCCGGCGTGGGCCGCGGTTTGCGAACGGGCGATCAGCGGCGCGCGCCAGCAGTGGCACACGGCGATAGCAAGCGCGTCCGCCGCGTCAGCTGGCTTCGGAGCTTCGCTCAGGCCCAAGATGCGGGTGATCATGTTGGTCATCTGCTTCTTGTCGGCCCGCCCGTTGCCGGACACCGCCTTCTTCACCTCGGACGGGGTGTACTGGTACACGGGAATCCCCCGCTCGGCGGCGGCGAGCACCATCACGCCGACGGCGTGGGCGGTGTGCATGACCGTGGACACGTTGCCGCGCTCGAAAATTCGCTCCATGGCAACCATGTCCGGGCGGTACTCGTCCATCCAGTCCCCCACCGCCCGCGAGATCCGCTGGAGCCGCTCGGGCAACTCGGCGCTTGACGGGGTGCGCACCACCCCGACCGCCACCGGCAGAATCTGCCTGCCGCGGCCGGCCTGCACCACAGAAAGCCCGCACCGGGTCAGCCCCGGGTCGATGCCCATCACCCGCAAGCCCTCGAGATTCACGCCGCCTCCTTGCACCGTTCTTAACACATATGTTCTACCACATGTGGCCGAGAAGGGGCGTGCGCCGCTAGTCCTCCAGCTGCGCTGCGACCTCGTCCGAGATGCTCATGTTGGTGTACACATTCTGTACGTCGTCGGACTCCTCGAGGGCGTCGATCAGGCGCATCATCTTCTTGGCACCCTCCACGTCCAGCTCTACCTGCACGTCCGCGCGGAACTCCTGCTCCGAGTCCTCCACCTCGATGCCCTCCTCGCCGAGTGCGGAGCGCACCGCAGGCAGGTCGGTGGGCTTGCAGATGATCTCGAACTCCTCGCCCAAGTCGTTCACCTCGTCCGCGCCCGCGTCCAGCACGGCCATTAGCACGTCATCCTCGGTGAGCTCGCCCTTCTGGATGGTCACCACGCCGGTGCGCTCGAACATGTAGCCGACGGAGCCGGACTCGCCCAGGTTGCCGCCATTTTTGGTCATCGCGGTGCGGACTTCAGTCGCGGCACGGTTGCGATTGTCGGTGAGGCACTCGATGAGCACGGCCACGCCGTTGTTCCCGTAGCCCTCGTACATCACCGTCTCCCAGTTGGCACCACCCGCGATCTCTCCCGAGCCGCGCTTGCGGGCGCGCTCGATGTTGTCGCCGGGGACGGAGGCCTTCTTAGCCTTCTTAATCATGTCGTCCAGCGTTGGGTTACCCGCCGGGTCGCCGCCGCCGGTGCGCGCCGCCACCTCAATATCCTTGATCAACTTCGCCCACAGCTTCGAACGCTTCGCGTCGTTCGCGGCCTTCTTGTGCTTGGTGGTAGCCCATTTTGAGTGGCCGGACATCGAGCACCCCTTTCGCTTCTACGACATGTAACAGCACGTCAGTATACGCGGGCCACCAAATTGCCCGCGTTTGCGGTAAAGGGGGCGTCGATAGGCAACTAGCTCCTCATCGGCACCTGCGTCGCGCCCTCGCGCAACTGGCGGGCAAGCCCCTCCTGCACCACGAGCGCGACGAGGGCACCCGAGGCGTCGAAGATGCGGCCCTGCGTCAACGCCCGGCCCGCACCCGCCGACGGCGACGACTGGCGGTAGAGCAACCACCCGTCCACGCGCACCGGGCGGAAGAACCAGATCGCGTGGTCGAGCGAGGCAAGTTGCGCGCCGTAGCCGGGGTGCGCCTCGAGCGAGGAGAACAGCAGCGTCATGTCCGACATGTACGTCAGCGCGGTGGCGTGCAGCGCGTCCGAATCCGGCAACCCACCGCGGAAACGGAACCAGACCGAACGCCCGCTCACCGTCGCCGGCTCGCGGTCGTTCTCGTTTGCGGGCACCACCCGGATGTCCCACTCGCGGAAGTCCTGCTCCGCGCCCGGCACCCCGCTGGGAATCGGGCCGTCGGCTGGGAGCCCCCCGGGCGCGGGGACCGCCGGAAGGACCTCGGCGTGCTCGGGACCCTTGTCGAGGTCGTGGTGAAAGCTCGCCGTCATGGTGTAAAGGAGCGTGTCACCCTGGTGCGCCTCTACCGCGCGGGTGCAAAAGCTACGGCCGTCGCGGATGCGCCGCACCGTGTAGGTGGTGTCCTGCTCCGCGTCGCCGCCCGCCAAGAAATAGCTGTGTAGGGAGTGCACTTGCTTGTCGACGCCCACCGTCCGCGCCGCCGCCGCCAGCGCCTGCGCAGCCAGGTGGCCGCCGAAGGTGCGGACGAACACCTCGGTGTCCATCGCGGGGCCGAGGAAGATGTCTGGCTCCTGGCGGCTTCCGAGCGGTTGGACGTCCAGCACGCGGAGGAGCTCGTAATCCTGCATAGGCCCGCAGGATAGCAACCAGGCGGGGGCGCTACCCGCCAATTGGCAGCTGGCCCAGCGCCGCGAACTCCGGCAGGGCGGCGGTGCCGCCGAGGTGCAGGGTGCGCACGCTGGGGCGCAGCCGCAGGGCGCGGGTGTCGCCCACCGCGTCGTTGTAGAAGCGCAGGGCAAGCATGACGCGGGTGTCGGCGTCGTGAAGCTCGCGCAGCGCGACGGGCGAGGGCGAACCGGCGGCGCCGGCGGCACCGGCGATGAGCGGCGCGAGCCTGGCGCCGAGCTCGGCCTCACGGTCGAGCCGGGAGGCGAGGTCGATGGGGCTCAGGCGCACCTCCTCGGTGGCGCGCGCTAGCGGCGCGAGCTGCGGCACAGTCGCGGCGATCACGGCGCAGCGCCGGTCGAGGGCGGACTGCAGGGCGTCGCGGGAGCGATCGAGCCGGATGTGCAAGCGGTCCAGCCGCCGCGCGGTGTAGAACGCCCAGGTGGCGATGATGGTGAGGCCCACCGCCAGGATCACCCACGCAGCTGTCGGCGCGCTCACTTGGCCACCCGCACCTTCTCGCCGGTGGCCACCGTCTCGTACACCGCGAGGATCTCGGCGGCCACGTTTGACCAGTCGTAGCGGGCGGCCCGGGCGTTGCCGGCTGCGGCGAGGGCTGCGCGGAGGTCGGGGGCGTCGATAAGCAACTGCAACACCTCGGCGAGCGCGGCGCTGTCCCCGGCGGGAAAGAGCATGCCGGCGGGGGTGTCGCTGCCGGCGTCGCACACGGCGGCGAAGGCCTCGAGGTCGCTGGCCACCACCGCGCAGCCGGCGGCCATGGCCTCCACCAGCACGATGCCGAAGGACTCCCCGCCCAGGTTCGGCGCGACGTAGATGTCCGCCCGGCCGAGGATCTGCGCCTTCTCCTCCTCGCTCACGCGGCCCGCGAACTCCACTCCTGGCACGTCTCGCGGGGTTCCCCCACCCATCACGGTCACCTTCGCCGGCCGAGCTAGCTTCTCGACGGCACCCAGCAGCACGTCCAACCCCTTGCGCGGCTCGTCCAACCGGCCGAGGAACACGATCTCCACCTCGCCGCCAGGCTTTAGACCCGCGGCCCGGCGCGCGGCGACGAAGCGGCTGGTGTCGACGCCGTTGGGGATCACCACCGGGTCCGTGCCCACCTGCTCGACCTGCCAGCGGCGGGCGAGCTCGGACACCGCGATGCCGCCGCGGATCTTCTCCAGGTTCACGCGCAGGGCGGGCAGCGCCGCCTTCAGCGCCATGGACGAGGTCGCGGAGGCGTGGTAGGTGGCCACGATCGGGCCCTCGGCGAGGCGGATCGCGGCGAGGGAGTAGCTCGGCGAGTTCGGCTCGTGGACGTGAAGCACGTCGAAGTCGCCCTCCTCGATGAAGGCCCGGGTGATGCGCCGCACCTGCGGGCCGATGGACAAGCGCGCCACGGAGCCGTTGTAGGGCACCGGCACGGCGGCGCCGCCGCGCACGACGTAGCTGGGCAGCGGCGTGTCGGCGGAGGCCGGTCCGAGGACGCGGACCTCGTGCCCTTGGGCGCGCAGCACCTCCGCTAAGTCAAGGATGTGGGCCTGCACCCCGCCCGGCTGGTCGAAGGAGTACGGGCACACCATGCCAATCCGCACGCAGCTCACCCCCGCGCCGCCCCGCGCCGGGGGCGCGCCGGGAAGTCCGCGGGCCATAGGGGCTGCAGCATGTGCCAGTCCGCGGGGTGCGCCGCGATGTTGGTGGCAAACGCGTCCGCCACCCGCTGCACCGTGGGCTGGAGCTCGTCCACCGTAAGCGGCTCGCCCACCTTCAGCCCCCAGCTGGCGCCTTCCGGGCCGCCGGGGTACCACGAGTGGGCCACGATCAGGGCGGCCCCGGTGTCCATGGCCAGCTTGGCGGGGCCGGCCGGGAAGCTGGTCTCCTCGCCGAAGAACGACACCGGCACGCCGTGGTGGCCGAGGTCTCGCTCCCCCAAAAGACACACGATGCCGCCCGCCTCAAGGACCTCCTTCAGCCGCGGGTAGGGCGCGGGCGCTCCCCCGCCGAGCGGCAGCACCTCGAAGCCGAGGGACTGGCGGAACTCCACGAAGGCCTCGTAGAGCACCTCTGGCTTCAGGCGCTCGGCCACCGTGGTGAAGCCGCCGAAGTGATCCACCAGCCACAGGCCCGCGAAGTCCCAATTGCCGGTGTGCGGCAGAGTCAGGACCACGCCCTTGCCTTCGGCCACCGCCGCCTCGAGGTGCTCCACGCCCTCGACCTCGGTGTCCATCTGGGCCCGCAGGGCGTCGGCGTCCGCGACGATGCGCGGCAGGCGGAACGCCTCAAGCCAGTAGCGGGCGTACGAGCGCATCGCGTCGCGCACGAGTGCCCGGGTCACGTTCTCGGCGCCCACCACACGGGTGAGGTTGCGCCGCAGCATTTCCATCCCCGCGCCCCGGCCGGACACGCGGTCCGCGCCCGCGCGGAAGATCGGCCAGGCCACCCGCCACGGCAGGGCGCCAACCACGTTCCAGCCGGCCAGGTAGCCGTACGCGGTCAGCGTCTCCTTCACCGTCTCCTTGCGCACGCCCGCACCTTACCCGCTAGGCCCCCGCCGGGGGCGGCAGGGTGGTGCCGGCACCGGCGTCGCGGGCGGCGAAGCGCAGTCGCTGGACCACGGTGAACAGCGAGCCGAACAGGAGCAGCCAGATAGCCACCTCTACGGCGTGCGGCACGCCGAAGCCCTCTAGGCCCAAGCCCACCAGGGCGATGATGAGACGCTCAGGGCGCTCCACCAGGCCGCCGACCACCTTCAGGCCGCCAGCCTCGGCGCGGGCCTTGATGTAGCTGATCACCTGCGAGAGCACCAGCACCGTCAGGCACGCCGCCACGTGGGCGGGTGCGGCGTCGTCGACGTAGATCAGCCACATGGTGATCGCGCCGAACAGGGCACCGTCGGTGATGCGGTCGCAGCTGGCGTCCAGCGTCGCTCCAAAGGCGGTGCCGCCGCCGCGCAGGCGCGCCATGGTGCCGTCAACCATGTCGAAGGCGCAAAACACGCCGGTGAGTACCGCGGCCGCCACCAGGTGGTCGGCCGGGATGAGCACCACCGCGATCAGGATGGACGCGGCGGTGCCGATCAGCGTGGTCGCGTTGGGTGTCAGACCCGCCTTCAGCAGCGCGCCCGCCACCGGCTCCACGAAGCGGCGCACGGGCTTTCTGCCGTGGACGCTAAGCATCTGCCTCACTCCCCTCCACCTCGCGCCAGCCCTCGGCGAGCAGCGCCCGGGTGTCGCGCAGCAGCTGGGGCAGCACCTTCGTCCCGCCGATCACGGTCATGAAATTCGAGTCCCCCGCCCAGCGCGGCACCACGTGCAGGTGCAGGTGTTCGCTCACGGAGCCGCCGGCGGCCTTACCCAAGTTGAGCCCAACGTTGATGGCCTCGGGCCGCGAGACGCGCTTCAGCGTCCGCACGGCGCGCTTGGCAAACACCATCAGCTCGGCGGTCTCGGCCTCGGTCAGCGCCTCAAGCTCCGCCACCTTGCGGTACGGCACCACCATCAGGTGCCCCGCGTTGTACGGGTACAGGTTGCACACCGCGTACACCGTCTCACCGCGCGCGATCACCAACCCGTCCTCGTCGTCCAGCTTCGGAATCTCGAGGAAGGGGTCGGAGCTTTCGCCGCTTGTCGACGCCGCCTTTGCCACGTACCTGCTCCGGTACGGCGCCCACAGGCGCTGCAGGCGGTCCTCGGTGCCGGCGCCTTGGTCGACGTAGGGCGCGCCTCCGCTAGCGTCGGGAAGCAATTGCTTCCTCGCTCGGCTGCGTGTTGTTCTTCTCGGCGATCCAGGCGGAGATGAGCTCCACGGCCTCGTCCACCGGCACGCCGTTGACCTGGGTGCCGTCGAGGAAGCGGAAGCTCACCGCGTCCCCCTCCACATCGCGGGCGCCGGCAAGCAGCATGAAGGGGACCTTGCCGGTGGTGTGGGTGCGGATCTTCTTCTGCATGCGGTCGTCCGAGTGATCCACCTCGGCGCGGATGCCGCGGGCGCGCAACTTGGCAATCACCGCGTCCAGGTGCGGGGCAAAGTCGTCCGCGACCGGGATGCCCACCACCTGGTGCGGAGCGAGCCACGCCGGGAACGCGCCCGCATAGTGCTCGAGCAGCACGCCGAAGAAGCGCTCGATGGAGCCGAAGAGTGCGCGGTGGATCATCACCGGGCGCTGCTTCGTGCCGTCCGGCGAGGTGTACTGCAGATCGAAGCGCTCGGGCAGGTTGAAGTCCAGCTGCACCGTGGACATCTGCCACGTGCGGCCGATCGCGTCGCGCGCCTGCACCGAGATCTTCGGGCCGTAGAACGCGGCGCCCGCCGGGTCCGGCACCAACTCCAGGCCGGACTTCTCAGCCACGGACTGCAGGATGTTGGTGGAGCGCTCCCAAATTTCGTCGTCGCCGATGTACTTCTCCGGGTCCTTGGTGGAAAGCTCCAGGTAGAAGTCGTCCAGCCCGTAGTCCTGGAGCAGGGAGATGATGAACTCCAGCACGCTGGTCAGCTCCTCCTCGAGCTGGTCTTCGGTGCAGTAGATGTGCGCGTCGTCCTGGGTGAAGCCGCGGGCGCGGGTCAGGCCGTGCACCACGCCGGATTTCTCGTAGCGGTACACCGTGCCGAACTCGAAGAGGCGCAGCGGCAGCTCGCGGTAGGAGCGGCCGCGGGAGTCGAAGATGAGGTTGTGCATCGGGCAGTTCATCGGCTTGACGTAGTAGTCCACCGGCTGCTTGGTCACGTTGCCCTCGTCGTCGACCTCCCCGTCCAGCTTCATGGGCGGGAACATGCCTTCCGCGTACCAGTCCAGGTGTCCAGACTTCTTGAACAGGTCGCCCTTGGTCACGTGCGGGGTGTTCACAAACGAGTAGCCCGCGGCCACGTGGCGCTCGCGGGAGTGCTGCTCCATCACCATGCGCACGATGCCGCCGTCCGGGTGGAAGACCGGCAGGCCGGAGCCGACCTCGTCGGGGAAGGAGAAGAGGTCCATCTCGTTGCCCAGGCGGCGGTGATCGCGCTTCTCCGCCTCCTCGAGCATGGTCATGTACTCGTCCAGCTTCTCCTGGGACTCCCAGGCGGTGCCGTAGATGCGCTGCAGGCCGGCGTTGTTCTGGTCGCCGCGCCAGTACGCCGCCGAGGAGCGAGTGAGCGCGAACGCCGGGATGTACTTGGTGGTGGGGATGTGGGGGCCGCGGCAGAGATCGAACCACTCCACCTCGCCCGAGCGCGGGTTGAGGTTGTCGTAGTAGGTCAGCTCGCCCGCGCCCACCTCGGCGGCCTCGTCGGAGTTCGGGTCCACGTTGCCCTTGTCCTGGATGAGCTCGAGCTTGTACGGCTCGTCCGCGAGGCGCTCCGCAGCTTCTTCTTGGGAGGCGAAGACCCCGCGGGAGAACTTCTGGCCCTGTTTGATGATCTTCTTCATGCGCTTCTCCAGCGCGCGCAGGTCCTCGGGGGTGAACGGCTCGGCCACGTCGAAGTCGTAGTAGAAGCCGTCCGTAATCGCCGGGCCGATACCGAGCTTCGTGCCGGGGAACTCGGCCTGCACCGCCTGGGCCAGCACGTGGGCGCAGGAGTGGCGGATCACCGAGCGGCCGAGCTCGGTGTTCGCTGCCACGGGCATAAACGTGGCCGTCTCCGCCGGCACGTGCGAGAGGTCCTTGAGCTGGCCCTCGGCGTCCTGGACGGCCACCACGGCCTGCTCGCCCTTGTTGGGCAGGTTCAACTCCCGCATGGCGGCGCCGACGGGGGTGCCGGCGGCCACCTCGAAGGGCTCGAACTGCACGGCCTCGGGGCTGGCTACGGATGCTTCAGGGGACATGTGCGCTCCTTTGCGCGTTCGGGGTGCGTCATACCTGGACGCACCCGGACTGACGTGTGCATCGTGCGCCCCGCCGGAATCCGGGGGCGCAACACAGTTGGCGATCCTACCCCTGCCGAATCAGGCCAGCGCGGTCTGCGCCCAGTAGGCGTCGCGCCCCGCGCCGGTGCCGGGCGGCACCCAGTACACCGCCGAGCCGATGTGCGTGGTCCACTCATTGAGCCGGTCCGCCTCGTCTAGGCGACGCTGCACGGGGGTGAACTGTGCATCCGGATCCCTCTGGTACGCGATGAAGATCAGTCCGGCGTTGGACAGCTCCCCCGCCGCCGGATCCGGAGGCAGGTTGTAGTTGTAGGGTCGGCGCTTGAACTTCTGCTCCGGGTGCCCGGCCGGCGCGGCCGCGCGGGCCATGTGCGAGTTGGGGTCGATCACAGGCAGCCCGTACTTATCCGTCGCCCCGAGATCCGCGGGCGTGAACTCGTCGCCGCCGCTTAGGGGGGAGCCGTCGGCAAGCGAACGCCCCACGGACGCCTCCCGGGTGGCACGGTCGAGCTTCTCCCACTCGTCTAAGTGCATTGCTATCCTGCGCACCACTAGCGATGTCGACCCGTCCTCCGCGAACACCTGCTCGCCGTACTCCTCCTCCGAATACGGGTTCACCGTGCCGTCCACCTGGCCGAACAGGTTGCGCGGCGTCTGCCCGGTGGGGATCGCGCCGTAGGCGTTCATGAACCCCTGCTGCACCCACGCCGTATCCACGTAATCCGCGCCGGCGCGCGTCATGTGGCGCATGGCCCAGGCGCACATCACCGGGTCATCGGCGCACATCTGCAGCGCGATGTCGGTTTGCCCCCACTCCGGGCGCAGCTGGTCGCGGCTCATTTCGGGGATCGGGTGCAGCCAAGCCGGCTTGCGCGCGGGCGCAGCCAGCTCGAACACCCGCTCGCCGAGGCCGAGCGTGAAGGTGAGGTTGGCGGGCCACTGGTTCATCTCAGGCTCGAGGCTGCCCACCGGAGGCCGGCCGGCCGCCAGCTCGCGCGCGTCCTCCGTCCACAGGCGCAGCAGGCGGTGCAGGCCCGCCTTGTCCACGCCCTCGCGCAGGTTGAAGCCCACTAGGTTCAGGCTGGCCTGCGTCGGCGTAACAATACCCGCCTGATGCGGCCCGTCGAAAGGGACCACCGCGCCGCGCAGCGGCTGGCTGTCCGGCTCCGAGTTGGAGGGCACACCCGCCGGCGCGTCCGGGTCGCGCCTGCCGCACGCTTGGAGCATGCTTGCCGACGCCACCAAACCCCCCGCCATAAAACCCCGCCGCGTCACCGCCATCGCGCCGGACCGCCTCCCTTCTCTAGTGGTTGTGGTCTGCGTGGTCTGCGTGGTCTGCGTAATCCTCATCGCCCGCGCCCACGGTGCGCACCGACAGGCCGGGGATCTCGATGCGCTCGCCGTCGTCCGTTTCCAGCGTCAGATCCAGCGACGAACCGGCCGGGATTTCCGGCGCGTAGTCCATGATCATCAAGTGGTCGCCCCCGGGCGCCAGCTCGTGCTCGCCGCCCGCGGGAATGGTGATGCCGCCCTCCTTGCGGCGCATCTTCCCGTCGGCCGTCTCGTGGATCTCGTAGCTCGGGTCCCCGTCGAGGCTGTTGAGCGAGGTGGAAAACCCGGTAACGGTGATATCGTGATCGGTCCTGTTGCGCAGCGTGCCGAAGATGGCGGTCATCGAACTGCCCGAGTCGCCGCCCTCGGCGGGCTTCGCCCGCACGTAGCCAAGGGAGAGACGGATGTCGCCCTCGCCCAAGTCCCCGTCGGAACCCGAGCCGGCGTCGGCCGCCGTGGTGGAGTACGCCGGGCTGCCGTCTCCCTCCCGCTCGGAGCAGGCGGTGAGCGCGGCGGGCAGGAGCGAAACTGCCAGGGTGGCGGCGGCGAGGCGGCGCATCTGGGTGGAATGCATGATGTCGGTTCTCCTTACTTGACGGACTTGACCTACTTGACAGGCTTGTCTGGCCCGGCGGCGGGGATCTCGCCCCGGTTCTCCACGTCGCGCAGGCGGCGGTACTTGGCCAGCGCTCCGATGCCCGCGCCGGCCACCACCAGGACACCGAGGACGGAGAGCACGAGCGTCCACGGCGAGGACGTCCCCTCGGTCTCAGACTCCTCCCCCGCCGCCGGGGTTGCGGAGCTGGCTCCGGCGCTGGCCGTGGCCGTTGCAGCCTCGCCCTCCGCGGCCTTGCCGCCCGCGGGCTCGTAGGTGAAGGTGGTCATGCCCTTGGTGGCGTGCCCGTCGGAGGACACGATCTGGAACCCCACGTGGTACTCCCCCGGCTGCGCGTCCAGGTCGGCGGGCAGATCGAGGGTGATGGTGCGGCCGGCAACCTCCGGCTCGCCGGTGTACAGCACCTCGGACTGGCCGCCGTCGCCCACGCGAGACAGCGCCATGGTGTTGAAGCCCTCGCCCGGCTGGCCAGAGAAGTCCAGCTGGAGCTCGGCCGGGAAATCGGCCACGGTGGCGCCGTCCGCGGGGTTGCCGCCCACTACCGCGTCGTGCGCGAGGGCGACGGGGGCAAACGGGGCGGCCGCGATCATAGCGGCGCCGGCAGCGGTGATGAGGCGTGTCCTCGGTGGCGTCTTCAAGCAATGCTCCTTACTCGGCGGCGAAACTCGTTCCCGTAAGCGGTCGGTATCCAAGCGAGAATAGTTCCCGCACCCGCGGAACTGTCCCGGGACAACGCGAAGGCCCCGCCGGCTGGGTGCCAACGGGGCCTGGGTGTGGTGGTCCTAGCTGGGATCGAACCAGCGACCTTTCCGGTGTGAACGGAACGCTCTTCCACTGAGCCATAGGACCGAACAGGGAAGTACTTTACACACCACCCCGGGAAGCGACGAATCGCCAGGTCAGTACCTACAAAGCCGCAGGGCGGCGCGCGCCGGCGCCCACCGAATCACACCGCTGACATTCGCAAGCCACAAACACGCGCATCCCCGGGCTCGAGCGGGTGCCGCACGCTGGCGATTTGGTGTCCATGCGGCGCACAGGTTAATGTTCTTACTCGCACAACGCAGACCGCGCACAGCGCGAGTTTGCGGAGAGCGTGCGGATGTAGCGCAGTTGGTAGCGCATCACCTTGCCAAGGTGAGGGTCGCGAGTTCGAGTCTCGTCATCCGCTCAAAGCCTTGAGACGGCTTCACACCCGCGCGATTAGCTCAGCGGGAGAGCGCTTCCCTGACACGGAAGAGGTCACTGGTTCAATCCCAGTATCGCGCACCGCAAACACGAGTTTGCAACGCGGATGTAGCGCAGTTGGTAGCGCATCACCTTGCCAAGGTGAGGGTCGCGAGTTCGAGTCTCGTCATCCGCTCCAAGTACTTTCCACGTACTTACGGAGTACCGCTCCACGGTGGATTGGTCGAGTGGTTAGGCAACGGTCTGCAAAACCGTGTACACGGGTTCGATTCCCGTATCCACCTCAACTTCATTCCCCTACCGGCATTCCTTTACCGGCGCGATTAGCTCAGCGGGAGAGCGCTTCCCTGACACGGAAGAGGTCACTGGTTCAATCCCAGTATCGCGCACCGCAAACGCGAGTTTGCAACGCGGATGTAGCGCAGTTGGTAGCGCATCACCTTGCCAAGGTGAGGGTCGCGAGTTCGAGTCTCGTCATCCGCTCAACGTGAGCCCACCCCCGGACCGCCAACGAAACGGCGGCCCGGGGATATCCTTTTGCAATGCCTACCAGCGTCGACGCCCTCATCGGCCCCCTCGCCTCCCCCGACACCCCCGAGCTGCGCGCCGTGGCCGTGAACACGCTGTTCGGCGCGTTCGCCCGCCGCGGCACCTCCGCCAGCCTGGGCAACCGCACCGACAGCGCCCTGCTCGCCGGCCTGCGCGAGTGGGCCGACGTGATCCTCGTCGGCGCCGGCACCGTCCATGCCGAGGACTACGGCCCCGCCGCCACCCCCATGGCGGTAGTGAGCCGCTCGCTCGAGGTGGACACCTCGCTCGGCATCTTCGAGGGTGCGCGTGCGCTCATCCTCGCCCCGGAGCTTTCGCTTGCCGACGCCTCCCTGCTCCCGCGCACCCGCACCCTCACCGCCGCCGGCGCCGAGCTGCACGCCACCGGAGGCGGCGAGCCGGAAGAGATCGTGGCCACGCTGCGCAGCCTCGGCTTCAACCGCATCCTCTGCGAGGGCGGCCCGAGCCTCTACGCCGCCATGCTGGGCGCCGGGCTTGTCGACGTCCTGCACCTCACCGTGGACCCGTCCGTGGGGCCTGAGGACGGCCCCTTCGGCCTCGAGCTGGACGCCGACTGCACCCGCCGCTTCGCCCTCGAGAACGCGACGGTCGACGAGGATTCCATGCTCTTCTGCCGCTACCGGCGCGCGCCTGACGGGCGGTGAGCGCCCCGCCGGTACGGTTGATCAGGTGACAGAGCGGGTGACGCAGCGGGCAACAGTGCGGGCAGAGAACCGAAACGAGCGGGCGGCGTGGGGCAACGCGTTCGCGTGGCCCGTCGCCGTCCTCCTGATCGTCCACCGCCTCGCCGTGCTCGCCCGCGCCGGCTCGGTCACCGACGACTTCACCACGGTCTGGTCGGCAGCCCGCAGGTTCGTCGACCGCGTGCCCGTGTACAACGAGGTCTACCACCACGTGGACCCGCACTACCTCTACAACCCAGGCGCCACCCTGCTGCTCTCCCCCTTGGGCTTCCTGCCCAGCGTCGAGGCGGCCCGCCCCTGGTTCATCCTGGCCAATGCGGTGGCCATCATCGCCGCCGTAGCATGGTTGACACGCCTCAGCGGCCGGGAGCTCCGCGAGCCAGCCTTCCCCCTCGCCTTGGCGCTGGCGTTTGCTACCGAGGCGGTAACCAACACCCTGGTGTTTTCCAACATCAACGGGGTGCTGCTCCTGGCGCTCACGGCGTTTATCGCGCTGAGCGTGCATGGGCGAGATCTCGGAGCGGGTTTCGTGCTGGGCCTGGCTATCGTGGTCAAGCCGATGTTCGCGCCGCTGCTCGTGCTGCCCATGATGCGGCGCCGGTGGGCCGCGGTGGCGGCTGGGGTAGCGGTGCCGGTGTCGCTCAACGCGCTAGCGTGGCCGCTCACCCCCGGAGCCGGGGATTACCTGACCAAGCTGGTGCCGTACTTGAAGATCACCCGGGACTACGCCAACTCCTCCCTGTCCGGCCTGGCCGTGTACTTCGGCATGCCCCAGTGGCTCCACGGGGTGCTCTTCGCGCTGTTCGGGGCGGCGGTCGCCGTCGCGGTGCTGGG
Organism: Corynebacterium bouchesdurhonense; assembly: GCF_900078305.2. GTDB lineage: Bacteria > Actinomycetota > Actinomycetes > Mycobacteriales > Mycobacteriaceae > Corynebacterium > Corynebacterium bouchesdurhonense. Next base: position 97,111 of record NZ_LT546026.1, on the reverse strand, counting down.
GCTGGCCGCGTGGCGCGAGCGCGACCCGCTGCTGTGGCTCTCCATGAGCAGCGGGGTGCTGATGGCGGGCGTATGCCTGCTCTCCTCACTCGGTCAGGCGTATTACTCCATGATGCTCTTCCCCGCCCTCTTCACCGCGCTGCGCCCCGCTAGCCCCATGCACACCTGGACAGCGTGGCTCGGCGCAGCCCTGTGTCTTTCGCCGCTGGAGTGGACCACCCCGCAGCACCGCCTCGAGGGACAGTGGCTCACCACCTTCCTCCCAACCGCCGGATGGGCGGTCTTTATCACCGCGGCCGCGTCGTGGGTAGCCTGGACGCTTATCACCGACGTAAAAGAAAGGACGCGGCCATGACCGAGCCGAACACCCCCAGCACCAACACCCCGGGCGCTGACATCGACTTCCGCACCTGGACCGAGGACCAGTGGCGCGAGAAACTGTCCCCCGAGGAGTTTTACGTCCTGCGCCAAGCGGGCACCGAGCCCCCGGGCGTTGGCGAGTACACCGACACCACCACCGAGGGCGTCTACCGCTGCCGGGCCTGCGGGGCGGAGCTGTTCCGCTCAACCGAGAAGTTCGACTCCCACTGCGGCTGGCCGTCCTTCTACACCCCGCTGGCGGGCGATGCCGTGATCGAGCGTGAGGACCGCTCGCACGGCATGGTCCGTACCGAGGTGCTGTGCGCAAACTGCGGCTCCCACCTCGGGCACGTGTTTGCCGGCGAGGGCTACAACACCCCCACCGACCTGCGCTACTGCATCAACTCCATCTCGATGACCCTGGAGCCGGCCGAGCAGTAGCCCCGGCTCGAGACCCGGCTACGGCAGGACGCGGATGATCTCGCCGATGTCCGCCACGCGGCGGCCCGTCTGGAACGGGATCTCCTCGCGCACGTGCAGGCGGGCCTCGGTGTAGCGCATCTTGTGCATGAGCTCCTCCACGCGCGCGAGCGTGGGGGCCTCAAAGGCGAGCATCCACTCGTAGTCGCCCAGCGTGAACGCCTCCACCGTGTTGGCGCGCACGTCCGCGAAATCCCGGGCCGCCATGCCGTGCTCGGCGAGGATGCGGCGGCGCTCCTGCGGCTCCAGCAGGTACCAGTCGTAGGAGCGCACGAACGGGTAGACGGTGATCCAGTCCCCCGGCTCCTCGCCCATGATGAAGCTGGGCAGGTGGGATTTGTTGAACTCGGCCGGGCGGTGCAGGCCGTTGCCGATCCAGCTCAGCTCCACCAGCTGGCCGAAGGCGGTGGTGCGGCGGAAATCCGCGAGCGCCTTCTGGATCTGCTCGAACTCCTCGGCATGCCACCAGATCATGAAGTCCGCGTCCGCCCGGATACCGGTGTTGTCGTAGAAGCCGCGCACCACCACGTCACCCTCGTCGGCGAGGCGGTCGAAGAACGCCTTCGCCTCGGCGATGATCTCGTCGCGCTGGGTGCCCAGCGCCCCCGGGATGGCGCGGAACACCGCGAACTGCAGGTAGCGCTGCACGGAGTTCAGCGCCTCGAAGTCGAGCTTGGCCATGGGAAGAGACCGCCTTTCTCGGAGTCGGGTAGAACGTCGGAAACATCAACCGAAAGTCGGATCCGATTCTACTCCCACCGCCCCGCCCCCGGCACCGGAGTAGCGGACGGCGCGCCTCCCACCCTTGCCGCCCGGCGCTCGATAGCTTGTGAACCTGTGAAGCACTCGGAAACCTCCCCCGCAACGGCCGCGGACCTCGCCGGCGGCACGCCCGGGGACACCACCTCCGCCACGCCCGCCGAGTTCGCGGCCGCGGTGGAGTCGATGCACGCCGCGCGGTTGCGCCCGGAAATCACCCTGGGCACCATCCGCCCGCCGCAGCGCCCGGCACCGTTCAGCCACGCGGTGGGCTTGGAGGTCACGCGCGACGAGGAGGAGCAGACCATCCCGGCGATGGACTCCGAGGGCGACGCGTTTGGCCGCCTCATCCTCCTGCACTCCCCCGACGCGGAGGAGGCCTGGGAAGGATCGATGCGTCTGGTGGCCTACATCCAGGCGGACATGGACGATGCCGTGGCGTCAGACCCGCTGCTGCCGGACGTTGCGTGGCAGTGGCTCAACGAGTCACTGGCGGAGACCGGCGCCGGGTTCACCAACCTGGGCGGCACCGTCACCTCCACCGCATCCGTCCGCTTCGGCGAGATCGGCGGCCCGCCGCGGGCCTACCAGCTGGAGATGCGCGCGTCATGGACCGCGGAGGGCCTCGACCTCGCCCCGCACGTGGAGGCGTTTTCCCAGGTGCTCGCCCTCGTTGCTGGCCTGCCGCCGGAGGGCGTGGCGCAGCTCAAGCGGAGCTGACAACCGCCTGTAAGCTAGTGCCCCGTGCATGAGGACGTGGCGTACGAGCTGGTAGACACCCCCGAGGGATTCGCCCGGGTGGCCGAGGCGCTCGCCGCGGGCAGGGGTCCGCTCGCCATCGACACCGAGCGCGCGTCCGCGTACCGCTACGATGACCGCGCCTTCCTCGTCCAGATCCACCGCCGCGGCGCCGGCACGTTCCTCGTCGCCCCGGAGGGCCACCGGGGGGCCGCGCGCGAGGCGCTCGCGCCCGTGGTCAACGGGGCAGACTGGATCCTCCACGCCGCGAGCGAGGACCTCGCCGCCCTCGCCCTGCTCGGCCTCCACCCGGGCCGGCTCTTCGACACCGAGCTCGCCGCCCGCCTCGCAGGCTTCGAGCGCCCCAATCTCGGCGCGATGGTGGAGCACTTCACCGGCGTGCAGCTGGAGAAGGGCCACGGGCAGGAGGACTGGTCCCTGACCCCGCTGCCGGCGGAGTGGTTGGAGTACGCCGCGCTCGACGTGATCTACCTCAACGACCTTGCCGAAGCGCTCGCGGAGGTGCTCGCCGGGCAGGGGCTTCTCGACGCCGCCGAGGAGGAATTCGCCCACCTCGTGGCGACGCGCAGCGACGCCGCGCCCGCGCAGAAAACGTGGCGGGATGTCAAGGGCATCGCCTCGATCCGCACGCGTGCCGGCCTGCAGCTGGCCCGGGAACTCTGGCAGGCGAGGGACGAGCAGGCGCGCCGGCGCGATGTGTCCCCCAGCCGCGTCCTGCCCACCAGCACGCTTGTGGAGGTGGCCAAGGCGGCCCCGGGCTCGCCGCGGGAGCTGGCCAAGGTGCGCGGCTTCCCCGCCCGCAGGCGAGGCGCGACCGAGGAGTGGTTCGCGCTCATCCAGCGCGCCCTCGCCGCGCCGCAGCGCACCTGGCCGGAGCCCCAGCGCCGGGACCCGGCGGCCCCGCCGAAGAAGTCGGCGTGGGAACGCATGCACCCCGAATCCTGGGCAGTGCTCACGCGCTGCCGGGAGCTCGTCGCCGAGGCGGCCCGCGGGATGGGTGTGCGCCCGGAGGACCTGCTCTCCCCCGCGCTGCTGCGCGAGGAGGTGTGGCGGGCGGCCGGGGAGCTTGACACGGCGGTGTCACCGAGGTGGGGGCACGCGCCCCGGGATACCGACTTCGTGGCGCGCCGCCTCAGCGCCGCCGGGGCGCGGCCGTGGCAGGTGGGCATCGCCGCCCCGCTGATCGCGCGGGCTTATTGGGAGGCGGCGGAAGGGTGATCGTCGGCAAGCGCAAAAGCCCACTGGCGCACCTGCTGCGCGGCTGAGACGGCATCGAGGCCGTACTCCGCCAGGAGCTGCCCGCGCGAGGCGTGGACCGGAAAGATGTCCGGAAAGGCGAGGTGGCGCACCGGCGTGTCTAGGGCGGCGGCGGCGAGCGCCTCGGACACGGCGGAACCGACACCGCCGCGCACCACCCCGTCCTCGTACACCACCACCATGTCCGTCTCCGCGGCTAGGTCGATGATGTCCGGGGACACCGGGATCACCCAGCGCGGGTCCACGACGGTGACGCGGATGCCGTCCGCGGCCACGTCCTCGGCGAGCTCGAGCGCGTACTCGGCGAACGTGCCCACGGCCACCATGAGCACGTCAATGCCCTCGTCGCCCTCCACAGGCTGGGCCTTGCGCAGCACGTCGAGGCCGCGCGCGGTGCGGCCAACCGCCTCGATACCTTCGGAGACCCCGCCCTTGGGGAAGCGCACCACGGTCGGTCCGTCCTCGACAGCGATGGCCTCGCGGAAGAGTTCGCGCAGGCGCTGCGCGTCGCGCGGGGCGGCGATGCGGATGCCTGGGACGATCGAGGAGATCGCCATGTCCCACACGCCGTTGTGGCTGGCACCGTCGGTGCCGGTCACGCCGGCGCGGTCCAGCACCAGGGTGACGGGCTGGCCGATCAGCCCAACGTCCATGAGCAGCTGGTCGAAGGCGCGGTTGAGGAAGGTGGAGTAGATCGCCACCACCGGGTGCAGCCCGCCGAGCGCCAGCCCCGCGGCGGAGGCCACCGCGTGCTGCTCCGCGATACCCACGTCGAAGAAGCGGTCGGGGAACTGCTCGGCGAACGGGGCCAGCCCCGTGGGCCCCGCCATAGCGGCGGTGATAGCGACGATGTCCTCGCGCTCATGGCCCGCCCGCAGCAGCTCCTCGGTGAACACGGATGTCCACCCGGGCGAGGATTTGGCCAGGGCCTCGCCCGTGACCGGGTCGATCGCACCAGTGGAGTGCATCTGGTCCGCCTCGTTGTTCACCGCCGGGGCAAAGCCGTGGCCCTTTTCCGTGGCCACGTGGATGATCAGCGGGCCGGAGTAGCCCTTGGCGTAGGTGAAGGCGTTGAGCAGTGCCTTCATGTCGTGGCCGTCAACGGGGCCGACGTACTTCATGCCCAGCTCGGAGAACATCTCGTTGGGCACCACCTGGTAGCGCACCCCGGCCTTGATGGCGTGGAGCGCCTCGAAGGTGCGCTCGCCCACCCACCCCATGGACTTCAGGGTCTTCTTGCCGGACTCCATCACCTCGTCGTAGACCGGCTGGATGCGGATCTGCGCCAGCTGGTCGCGCAGGCGGGTGAGGTTTTTGGCAAAGCCGCCGATGGTGGGCGAGTACGAGCGGCCGTTGTCATTGACCACGATCACCACGTTGCGGTCCCCCGCCGCGATGTTATTCAGCGCCTCCCAGCACATCCCGCCGGTCAGCGCGCCGTCACCCACCACGGCCACCACGTGGTCATCGCCCTGGCCGCGCAGCTGCTTCGCCTTGGCCAGCCCGTCCGCGTAGGACAGCGAGGCGCTGGCGTGGGATGACTCCGTCCAGTCGTGCGGGGACTCCGCCCGCGAGGTGTAGCCGGACAGGCCACCGCGCTGGCGCAGGGTGTCAAACTGCCCGGCGCGCCCCGTGAGGATCTTGTGCACGTAGGACTGGTGCGAGGTGTCGAAGATGAATGGGTCTTTTGGTGAGTCGAACACCCGGTGGAGCGCCACGGTCAGCTCGACCACGCCGAGGTTGGGGCCGAGGTGGCCGCCCGTTGCGGAGACCTTCTCAATGAGCAGCGCGCGGATCTCGTCCGCGAGTTGCACCAGTTCGTCCTGCGACAGCCGTTTGAGGTCCTCCGGCGAAGCTACGGTGTCTAGCAGTCTCACGGTTGCGTTGCGCTCCTTGGAAAAAGGTTTCGTGCTTCCGGTTAATCTTACACGTGGGGGGCTGCGCCCCGGCCGGCCACCGCTGCGCGGGTTCAGGCGCGGGTGAGTTCGACGATGGTTTCGAAGTGGTGCGTGGCCGGGAATGCGTCGATAAGCAGCATGCGCCCCACGTGGTACCCCTCCCCGCCCCACGCACCCAGGTCGCGCGAGAGCGTGGCTGGGTCGCAGCCGATGTGGATGACGCGCTCGGGGGCGGCGGCCGCAACCGCGCGTACCACTGCCTCGCCCGCGCCGGCGCGCGGCGGGGCCAGCACCACGAGGCCGGGGGCTTCAAGCTTGTCGACGCTCCCTTCAACACGCCCCTGAACCATCTCAACGTCCCAGCCGGCAAGACCCGGCTGCGCGGCCGCGCTCGCCGCCGGGGAGTAGTCCACCGAGATGACGCGCGCGCCGTGCGTGGCCGCCCGGATCGCGGGCACGAAGGCCCCAACCCCGCCGTAGAGGTCCCACGCGGCGCCGCGGGCGTAGTCTCCTGCGCCCCAGCTGGCAATGATGTCGGAGTACACCTGCGGCGCCTGCGCGTGCGCCTGCCAGAACGCGGTGGCGGGGAAGGTGAACTCGTGCTCCCCTTCGGGCCCCGCGATGCGCTCGGTGACGTCGCCGCCGCCCTCGATGGCGGTGGTGATGGTCTCCGCGCGCCGGCCGCGCTGCACGCGGGCCGTCTCCACCACGTGCCGGGTGCCATCCGCGTCCATCACCGCCACTACCTCGCTGCCCGGCGTGAAGCGGGCCTCGCCCACCAGCCCGTCGAGCAGGCCAGCGACCGGCTGGGTGCAGTGCTCGGAGGCTACGACCTCCGCCGAGCGGGCGTGGCGGACCCCGGCGCGTCCGTTCGCGTCGACGCCGAGGCGCACGCGGGTGCGCCAGCCGGTGTGCGGCGCGAGCGAGCGCAGCTCGAGGTCGGTCGCGGGATCGAAGCCGCCGAGCACCCCGGAGCGGCGCGCCAGCGCCCCCAGCTGGCCCACCAGCACGTCTCGCTTGAACCCGAGCTGGGCGGCGGGGTCGATGTGGCTGTAGTCGCAGCAGCCGGCGCCGGCGGCGGCCGCCGGGCAGGCGGTGGGCACGCGCATCGGCGAGGCTTCGAGCACCTCGACCAGCTCCGCGCGGGCCCACCGACGCTTGACCTTCACGGCACGGGCCGCCACGGTGTCGCCGGGGACGGCACCGCGCACGAACACCACGCGGCCGTCCGGGGCGTGGCCGATGCCCTCGCCGCCGTGCGCCATCGCTGTAATGGTGAGGCGCAGCGCGTCGCCCGCCTCGAGCGCGCCCGCACCCTCCAGGTTCTCGGGCACCACTACTTGGTGCCCGCAGAGCCGGGGTTGTTCATCTCCATGATTTGACGCAGGGCGTCGCTCAGGGCGTTCGGGTTGCCCGGTGCCGGGGCGGAGCCCTGCACCTGCTGCCCCTGCTGCTGCGCAGCGCGGGCGGCGACCGCCTGCTGCACCTGCAGTGCCAACTGCTCCGGCAGCGTCACCGGAAGGGAGTTGCCGGCCAACACAGGGTCCTCGCCGCGGTACACGAAGGAGCGGGCTATGGTTTCGCGCCCCAGCTGGGCCATCGCGTCCTCGCGGCCGGTCGGCGCAGCCAGGGTGACGCGGAAGAGCCAGCGTGGACCCTCCACACCAATGATGCGGATCACACCGTTGGTTCCGGTGCCCACGATTTCCTTGCCCCACGGGCCCTGCTCGAAGCGCACGGGCATGCCCTCGCTGCGCATCCCCTCGGCGATCTCCGCCGCGGACTCCTCCCAGAGCCCGCCAGTGCGCGGCGCCGCGAAGGCGACCGGCGTAAAGCGGCCCGACGGGGTGACGATGTGCACCATCTTCGGGCCCTCGTCCCCCATTTCCACCTGGACCTGGGTGCCCTTGGGCATGGGGATGCGCATGGAGCCGAGGTTCAGCGTGGCGTCGGAGAAATCGGTGAAGTCGAAGTCCTCGATCTCCACGCTGTCGCCGTCGAACGGCCCCGTGGTGCCGCCGACCGGGTCGTAGTTGGCAATCGGCTCGGTGCCCGGCGCCGCCGCGACATCCTGCGGCTGCTCCTCCGTGTACACGGGCACCTCCGCGGGCGCCGCCTCGACCGGCTGCGCGTCCTCCACCGGCTCCACCGGTGCGGCCGGTGCTACCGGCGCTTCCGGCTCAGCCTTCTTCTTGTTCCTGCCAAACGGCCACAGTGCCATCGCTCATCTCCTTTTCGGGGCTTCCCCAACGACCTTACTCACCCACCCCACACGCGCACTGGCACGCGGTGAGCTGCGCCGGAAACTCCGGAAACTAGTGCGTGCCGGTAGAGCCGTAACCGCCCGCGCCCCGGGCGGTGTCGTCGAGCTCGTCCACTTCGGCGAACTCCACCAGCTCCACGCGCTGGACCACCAGCTGGGCGATGCGCATGCCGCGGGTGATCTCGACGGGTTCGCGCAGGTCGGTGTTGAGCAGGCACACCTTCAGCTCGCCGCGGTACTCGGCATCCACGGTGCCCGGCGCGTTCACCACCGTCAGGCCGTGCTTGGCCGCCAGGCCGGAGCGAGGGTGGATCAGGCCCACGGTGCCGATGGGCAGAGCGATGGCGATGCCTGTTCCCACCAGCGCGCGCTCGCCGGGCTGGAGCGTCACGCCCTCGGCGGCGTAGAGGTCGGCCCCGGCGTCGCCCGTGTGGGCACGCATGGGCAGGGGCAGGCCCGGGTCGAGGCGCTTGACGCGGATGGGCGGGCACGGTGGCTGGTTCATCGCTTCTTCGGCATTGCTCACCCGCCCCACACTACGGCAGAAGGGCTCAACTAAAGTTTGAGCGGTGACCGACAAACACGTTTCCTCCCCGGAGCCGGGCGCCGGTGCCCCGCGGGTGCTGTATTCGGAGCGGCAGTGGGTCCCGTGGTACTGGTGGGCGGCCGGCCTTGGCCTGGTCCTGCTCCTGTCCGCCCAGTTCGCCCTGAACCGAAATCAGTGGTGGTTTATCATCCCGTTCATCGTGGTGGGCGCGCTCGTGGCGTGGTTTTTGGTGTGGCTGTCGCGCACGGTGGTGCGCGTGGAGCTAGACCCGGACGGCACCCGCTGGCTGGCCGTAGAGGGCGCGAACCTACCCAACTACGTGGTGTCGCGCTCGATGGTGGTGCCGGCGTCGGCGCGGCAGAACGCGCTCGGCCGCCAGCTTGACCCGGCGGCGTACCTGGTCTCGCACTCGTGGGTGCAGGAGCACGTGCTGCTCGTGCTCGATGATCCGCAGGACCCCACTCCGTACTGGATGGTCTCCTCGCGCAACCCCGAGGCGCTCCTCGAGGCCTTCGTGCCCGGCCAGACGGACCCGGGCGGACAGGTGTAGCGGGCGCAAACGGCGGGCCCCGGGGGGGTTCACCCCCCCCGGGGCCCGCCGCGTCTCGTACGCCCGGCTTGGGTCAGGCGCTACTCGCAGTCCTGGCAGATCATGGAGCCGTCCGGCTCGACGTGCGCGAGGCGGGAGCGCTTCTGCACGAGGAAGCAGGAGGCGCAGGTGAACTCGTCATCCTGGCGCGGCTTTACCTCAACGTTGAGCTCCTCGCCGGACAGGTCCTGGCTGGGCAGCTCGAACGGCTCCACAATTTCGCCGTCATCGTCCATGCTGCTGCCAGCAACCTCCGCTGCCTTCAGGCCCTCCAGAGAATCGGTCTCGATGTCGTCGTCCATGCGGCGGCGCGGCGCATCGTAGTCGGTAGCCATGGTGCTTCCTCCAGCCTTCGAAATACCTGTTCAGCGTTCTTTCAGCACGCTGCTGAAGCGGAATACTAAAACACCGGATAGCTCCTGTCATCCTCGCAGCTCACCCCGGCAAACGGGGGTGGATTGCTACCCCTGTGAAACGGGCAAATCCCCCCAGGCTCCGCAGGCCGAAAGCAGCCCGGAAAACGGCTCCCACAACCGCGGCGCCGCGGCAGCCACGAGCGCCCCCTCCCCGCCCCTGTCCGTGAGCCCCGGGTGGTGGACAACGGCGCCGGCCTCGGCCGCGATCACCGCGCCCGCCGCGTAGTCCCACGGGTGGGGGCCGTGCTCGTAGTATGCGTCAACCCTGCCCTCCGCCAGGTGGCACAGGTCGAGCGAGGCCGAGCCGTAGCGCCGGATGTCGCGCACCCGCGGCAGCACCCGGGGGAGGATGTCGGCCTGGGCGGCGCGCCACCCGGCGTCGTAGGCGAATCCGGTGGCCACGAGCGCGGTCGCGGGGTCGTCGGCACGCGATCCGCGCAGCCGCGTCTCCGCGCCGCTCCGGCGCACCCACGCGCCCTCGCCCGCCGCGGCGAAGTACACGTCCCCCGCGGCGACGTTGGCCACCGCCCCCGCCACCAACTCCCCGTCCACGGCGGCACCGACGGACACGGCGTACATGGGCAGGCCGTAGAGGAAGTTCACGGTCCCGTCGATCGGGTCCACCACCCAGGTCACCCCAGTCGTGCCCGCCCGATCGGCACCCTCCTCCCCCATCACCGCGTCGCCGGGGCGCAGCTCGCGCAGCCGGTCCACCACCCGCGCCTCCGCCGCCTTGTCCACCGCGGTGACGGGGTCAACCGGGGAGGATTTGGTTGACGTCACCTGCGCTATCGAGCCGTGCCGCGCAAGGAAGTCGCGCTGCTTGAGCACGAGTGCGGCGGCGTCGTCGACGAGCGCCACCGCGATCTCGCACAGCTGAGCCGGGCCGGGGGCTACGTTCCGGGTATCCATGGAGCCCATGCTGCCCGCTCTGTAGACTTTGCGCCATGCACAGCGCTGCCACGGCTGCCACGGCTGCCACGGAAACCTCCCCCGCCCTCCCCGCCTCCGCTCCCGGCCCACGCCTCGGCGTTGGGATCGACGTCGGCGGTTCCGGCATCAAGGGCGCGGTGGTGAACCTGGACACCGGCGAATTCCACTCCGAGCGCGTGAAAATCCCCACCCCGCAGCCGGCCACGCCCGAGGCCGTCGGCGAGGTGGTGGCGGAGGTGGTGCGCCAGCTCAAGTGGGACGGCCCCGTGGGCGTCGCGCTGCCGTCGGTGATCAAGCACCAGGTCGCCGTCACGGCGGCCAACATCGACGACGCCTGGATCGGCACCGACGTGCACGAGCTCCTCACCCGCCACTTGGACCGCCGCCCGATCTCCGTACTGAACGACGCGGACGCCGCCGGCCTCGCCGAGGTTGCCTTCGGCGAGGTAGAGGCTAAGGACGGCGCCGTCATCTTCCTCACCTTCGGCACGGGCATCGGCTCCGCGTTCTTCGCGGACGGCGCCTTGTTCCCCAACACCGAGCTCGGGCACTTGCTTATCGACGGCACGGAGTGCGAGCACCTCGCATCCTCCGCCGTGAAAGACGGCCTCGACCTCAGCTACAAGGAGTGGGCGCAGCGCGTCGACGTCGTGCTGCAGGAGTACAACCGCCTGTTCAACCCGGCCGCCTTTATCGTGGGCGGCGGCATTTCGCGCAAGGCCGAGAAGTGGGTGCCGCGCCTGACCGTGGATGTGCCGGTGATCCCCGCCAAGCTGCGCAACCGGGCCGGCATCGTCGGCGCCGCCATGGCCGCCCGGGAGCACGTGGCTCCGTAGGGAAAGGGCGGGTCGGGTGCGTCGATAAGCAACTGCCCCCAAACAACGCGCTACGGTGGGGCGCGGAATGTAAATGTCTCGCACCTTGTTACTATGGGCGTTCCGCAATGGGGAGACATGAAACACAAGGCGAAAGGGCGTACGTGGTAGCCAGCGAAGCATCAGGCAAGAACACCGTCAACGACGCGGACGCGTCCGGCGGCGCCTCCAGCGACGCCACCGGCGGCACCGCCGCGGAAACAACCACCGCCAAAAAGACTGCCAAGAAAGCGGTGAAGAAAACCGCCAAGAAGGCAGCGAAGAAAACGGCGAAAAAGACCGCGAAGAAAACCGCCAAGACGACGGCGAAGAAAACGGTGAAGAAGACCGCCAAGAAGACGGCGAAGAAGACCACCCGCAAGGCCACGGCTGACACCACCCCGCTAGAGGCGAACCAACCGCAGGAAGACACCGCGCTGCTCGACGGTCTCGAGGCGGCGGACGCCGCCGACGAACGCCCGGAGCTCGAGGACGGCGCCGATCTGGAATACGACCCGGAGCTCATCGAGGAAGAGGACGACTCGTTCGACGATGAGCTGGGAGATGACCTCGGCGAAGACGAGGAAGACGGCGGGGTTGACGAGCTCGGAGCCGACTCGGACGATGCCGAGGGTGTCGAGGGCGCCGAGGATTCGGACGAGGAAGACGAGGAGGACGAGGGCGCCTCGGTGTGGGACATCGAGGAGTCCGCGGCGCTGCGCCAGGCCCGCAAGGACGCCCAGCTGACCGCCTCGGCCGACTCGGTGCGCGCGTACCTGAAGCAGATCGGTAAGGTGGCACTGCTCGACGCCGAGCAGGAAGTCTCCCTAGCCAAGCGCATCGAGGCCGGTCTCTACGCGCAGTACCGCCTCGACGAGATGGAGCGCGCGGCCAAGGAGGGCGACAAGGAGGCCAAGCTCTCCCCCACCGTCAAGCGGGACCTGCGCGCGGTGGCCCGTGACGGCCGGAAGGCCAAGAACCACCTGCTGGAGGCCAACCTCCGCCTGGTGGTCTCCCTGGCCAAGCGCTACACCGGCCGCGGCATGGCGTTTTTGGACCTCATCCAGGAGGGCAACCTCGGCCTGATCCGCGCCGTGGAGAAGTTCGACTACTCCAAGGGCTACAAGTTCTCCACCTACGCCACCTGGTGGATCCGCCAGGCCATCACCCGCGCAATGGCGGACCAGGCCCGCACAATCCGTATTCCGGTGCACATGGTCGAGGTGATCAACAAGCTCGGCCGCATCCAGCGCGAGCTGCTGCAGGACCTCGGCCGCGAGCCGACGCCGCTCGAGCTGGCAAAGGAAATGGACATCACCGAGGAGAAGGTCCTCGAGATCCAGCAGTACGCCCGCGAGCCGATCTCGCTCGACCAGACCATCGGCGACGAGGGCGACAGCCAGCTGGGAGACTTCATCGAGGACTCCGAGGCTGTGGTCGCGGTGGATGCCGTGTCCTTCACGCTCCTCCAGGACCAGCTGCAGGACGTGCTGCACACCCTCTCCGAGCGCGAGGCCGGCGTGGTGCGCCTGCGCTTCGGGCTCACAGACGGCATGCCGCGCACCCTGGACGAGATCGGCCAGGTGTACGGCGTGACGCGCGAGCGCATCCGCCAGATCGAGTCGAAGACCATGTCCAAGCTGCGCCACCCCTCACGCTCCCAGGTGCTGCGGGACTACCTGGACTAGCCGGGACTCGCCGGGGCCGGCAAATGGTTTACGGCTTCGGCTACCAGTCGCGCAGGTACGCGATGCGGTCGCGCAGCTGCTCCGCGTTACACAGCGCGGTGGGCGGGCCGCCGCAGGCGTTTCGCGCCTCGGTGTGGATCGCGCCGTGCGGGCGGCCGGTTTTGCCGGCCACGATTGCCACGCGGGCGTTGAGCTCTTTGCGCAGCTGCGGGATCTCGTCCGACGCCACCGCGTCGGCGCCGCTGCCCGCCCGCTGCTCCCGAACCTGCGGCGCCGGGCCAGGCTCGCCGGTGAGTTTCGCGCGCTCGCGGGCTTCCCGCTCCGCTGCCTTGCGCGCCCGCTCCTCCGCCTCGCGCGCGTCGAGCTGGTCGCTCTGGCGTTTGCGCAGCAGCGTCTTCACCTGCTCGGCATCGAGGAGCCCCGGCAGACCCAGGAAGTCCTGCTCTTCCGCCGAGCCGGCGACGGTGGGCGTGCCGTACGTGGAGCCGTCGAAGATGAGCGAATCCAGCTCAGCGGAGGCGCCGATGGCCTCGTAGGTCGGTGGCTCGTCCGGCTCGCTCTCGGTGCGGTTGGCCTGCTCGAGCAGCTCGTCGGACCAGCCGGGCTCGCGGTGGGGCTTGCCCAGGACGTGGTCGCGGGAGACCTCCATCTCCTCCGCGAGCTGCAGCAGCACCGGCACCGAGGGCAGGAATACGGACGCGGACTCGCCCGGTAGGCGGGAGCGTACGAAACGGCCGATGGCCTGCGCGAAGAACAGCGGTGTGGACGCGGAGGTGGCGTAGACGCCCACGGCCAAGCGCGGCACGTCCACGCCCTCGGAGACCATGCGCACGGCCACGAGCCATTCGCTGGTGGAGTTGGAGAACTCGGCGATGCGCTCGGAGGACCCGGGCTCGTCCGAGAGGACCAGCGTGACGGGGGTCGAGCTGATTCGCTCGAGGATCTTGGCGTAGGCGCGGGCGGTGGTGGTGTTGGTGGCGATGACCAGCCCGCCGGCGTCCGGCATGTTCGCGCGGACCTTCATGAGCCGGGTGTGCGCAGCCGTGAGCACCGCGGCCACCCAGTCCCCCTTCGGGTCCAGGGCTGTGCGCCAGGCCTTGGCGGTCTGCTCGGCGTTGAGCGGCTCCCCGAGGCGGGCGGAGTACTCCTCCCCCGCCGAGTCGCGCCACTGCGCCTCGCCCGAGTAGGCGAGGAACACCACCGGGCGCACCACGCCGTCGCGCAGCGCCTCCGAGTAGCCGTAGGTGTAGTCCGCCTCCGAGATGAGGTGGCCCTCCCCGTCCTCCACGTACCGCACGAACGGGATCTGGGAGTTGTCCGAGCGAAACGGCGTGCCGGTCAGTGCGAGGCGGTGCTCCACGTCGTTGTAGGCCTCGTACACGCCGTCGCCCCAGCTCTTCGCGTCGCCGGCGTGGTGGATCTCGTCCAGGATCACCATTGTTTTGCGCGCGCTGGCCACCGCGTGGTGCTTGAACGGGTGCATACCCACCTGGGCGTAGGTGACCACCACGCCGTCGTAGGACGGGTTCACGGCGGAGGAGTTGGTGAACTCGGGGTCGAGGGCGAGGCCGAAGCGCTTCGCGGCGTCGGACCACTGGCGCTTCAGGTGCTCGGTCGGCACCACCACGATGAGGCGCTGCGCAGCGCGGGTTTCGATGAGCCGGCTGGCCAACGTCAGCGCGAACGTGGTCTTGCCCGCGCCCGGCGTCGCCACCGCTAGGAAGTCGCGCGGCATCGTCCGCAGAAACAAGTCGAGGGCCTCCTGCTGCCATGCGCGCAGCTGGGGCCCTTTGCTTGACGACGTCACTTTCGGCGCAGCCCCTTGTAGATCCTCTCGCACTCGGCGCAGACGGGGGAGCCGGGCTTGGCCTGCTTCTTCACGGGGAACGTCTCCCCGCACAGTGCGACGACCATCTTGCCCGAGATCGCGGAGTCCACGATCTGGTCCTTCTTCACGTAGTGGAAAAACTTCGGGGTGCCGTCGTCCGTCGTTGACGATGTGTCTTCCCGCAGGTCGGTGCGTTCAAGCGTCTTCGTCAGAGTTTTCACGCCCCCCATCATGCCCCAGATTCCGCCGGATCTTAAGCCGGAGGGCTACCCTCGGACGCTATGAGCGCACCCGGCAACGCCCCCGACCACGGCCCTGACCACGGCACGGTCGACGGCACGGTCGACGTTCAGGCCGAGGAGGCGCACACCCGGGGCTTGCGCGGCCAGGCGCGCCGCCGCGCGACGCGCGCCCTGATCACGGATGCGATCCGCTCCCCGGAGCAGAATCGCCGCAGCCGCGAGAAGCGCTACCTGCTGCTGCAGGGGGTGCGCCTGCCGTTGATCGTGCTGTGCCTGGTGGCCGCGTTTGTGTGGCAGAACTGGTTGCTCGCGGCGATCTTTTTCACCGTCTCGGTGCCGCTGCCGTGGATCTCGGTGATGGTGGCCAACGGCGGCGGCGAGGTGCGCGAGAAGCGCGAACGCAACGTGTACAAGCCGGCGGTGGCCAGGGCGCAGCTCGAAGCTGAGCGCCAGGCGCAGCTCGGCCCCGCGGGTGGCGGCACGCCCGGCAACGCGCCCACTATCATCGACCACGAGAATCCAGACGCCCCGGCGGCCGGCTAAGGGGGCGTCGGCAAGCACAAGCCCCGAAGGAGGCCACCTGCCCATGCTTGAACCTGCGCTCGTGCGCGAACTCGCGGATGTCCTCGCCGCGGCCTCGTTCACCGCCGACGGAATCGCCGCCCACCTCGGCCCGGACGCGACGGACGCGCTCTACCGCGGCGAGCCCGGCGCGGTGCTTGTGGCCACCCGCGCAGGCGGCCAGCTGGACGGGCTGATCCGGACGTTGCTTGTGCGCCGCCCGGCCACCGGCGAGGAGCTGGCGGATCTCTTCGGGCCGCGTCTCGCGCTTTCGCTTATCGACGCATCCTTTTTCACCACCACCCCCAGCGGCCACCTAGAGGTCGCCTTCGACGTGCGCCCCCACGTGCTGTGCGGGCGCGAGCGGCTCGTGCTGTCGGACCGCGACGCGTCGATGACCGAGCTCGTGCCGGGCCGCGACCACGTGCTCGGTGTCGGCGCGGCGTCCCTGTCGCTGCTCTCCGCCTCCCCGGTCACCCCCGTGGACCGCGTGCTGGACCTCGGCACCGGCTCCGGCGTGCAGGCCTTGGCGCAGTCGACGGTGGCGCGCGAGGTGGTGGCAACCGACGTGCACCCGCGCGCCCTCGAGCTGGCGGAGGCGACGCTTTCGGCCAACGGCGTGGACAACGTCGAGCTGCGACGCGGCCCCTGGTTTGAGCCCGTGGCCGGAGAACGCTTCGACCGCATCGTGGCCAACCCGCCATTTGTGGTGGGCCTGCCTGAGGTGGGTCATGTGTACCGCGACTCCGGCCTGGGGCTCGACGGCGCGACGCAGCTGGTGGTCGAGCAGGCCGCCGCGCACCTCGAGGCGAACGGCACGGCCTGCATCCTGGGTGCCTGGGTGCACGCGCTGGACGAGAGCTGGCAGCAGCGCGTGGCGTCCTGGGTGCCCGGCACGGGCGTGAGCGCGTGGGTGCTGCAGCGCGACGTGGTCGACCCGGCGCTGTACGTCTCCACCTGGCTCAAGGATGAGTCGCTCGACCCGCGCTCCCGCGAGGCGGTCGAGCGGACGGAGGCGTGGCTGGACTACTTCGACGCCAACCACGTGCACGCGATCGGCTTCGGGTGGGTGTTCCTGCGCCGCATCGGGGACTCCGAGGCCTCCGAGATCACCGCCGAGGAGCTGCGCCAGCCGTTCACCGACCCGCTGGGGCCCGAGGTGGAGGAGTACTTCCTGCGGGCGCAGTGGCTGCGCGGGGCGTCGCGCGACCAGGTGCTCGACGCAGCCTACCTGGTCCGTCCCTCTGTGGCGCTCGAGGAGGTGAGCCTGGCCGACGCGGACGCCGGCATCGGCTTCGCGCCCGAGGTTGCGCGCGTGACCCGCACCGACGGCCCGCGCTTCAGCCACGAGGTGGACCGCGGCGGGCAATCGGTGCTGGCCGGCCTGCACCCGCAGGGCCTTGCGCTGCGCGACGTGGTGGGGCTTCTCGCCGCCTCCCGCGGCATCGACGACCCGGCGCGGCTTGGGGAGCTGGAGGACGGTGCGGCCGGCGCGGTGGTGGACCTGGTGCGCCACGGCCTGGTCATCCCCGCGGAGCTCGCGGAGATCGTGCGGTGAGGGCGGTGCTGATGCGCGTCACCAGCGCGTCGGTGACGGTCGACGATGAGGTGGTCGGCGCCATCGACTGCCCGGACACCGGCGGCATCCTCGCCCTGGTGGGTGTGGGGCGTGAGGACAGCGAGGGGGCCTGGGAGGTGGTGGCCCGCAAGATCGCGGAACTGCGCATCCTCGACGGCGAGCGCTCCGTCACCGACGCCGGGGCACCCGTGCTGTTGGTCAGCCAGTTCACCCTGATGGGCCGCACCGCGAAGGGGCGGCGCCCGTCCTGGGCCGACGCAGCACCCGGGGATGTGGCGGAGCCGGTGATTGAGCGCATCGCCGACGAGCTGCGCGGGCGCGGCATCACGGTGGAAACGGGCCGCTTCGGGGCGATGATGCAGGTGGCGAGCGTCAATGACGGGCCGTTTACCGTAGTCGTCGAAGCGTAGGGGAAGCGGCGGCCGAGGGCGCGGTTGCAGGCGCGGCTGCCGGCGCGGTTGCCCCCGCTTACCCCCGCGGGGGCCGGACGCCGGCGGTGGGGAACAAAACCGCGCGCACGGCCGTTGAGTTCAGTGGATTGAGCAAGCTTGTCACCGAGGAGGCCGCACCACATGACTCAGCCGGATCGTGCCGATGCCCCAGAGCAGGAAGAAGTCGACCGCGGTAGCCGCCGGAACCAAACCAACGACAACCCCTCAGCCGACCTAGTCCGCGTATACCTGAACGGCATCGGCAAGACGGCGCTGCTCGACGCCGCTGAGGAGGTGGAGCTGGCCCAGCAGATCGAGGTCGGGCTCTACGCGCAGCACCTGCTGGATGACCCGGACGCCCACCTCACCCGCGCGATGAAGCGCGACCTGAAGATCTTGGCCAAGGAGGGCCGGAAGGCGCGCGCCCACCTCCTCGAGGCGAACCTCCGCCTGGTGGTCTCCCTGGCCAAGCGCTACACCGGGCGCGGCATGCCGCTGCTGGATCTTATCCAGGAGGGCAACCTGGGTCTCATCCGCGCGATGGAGAAGTTCGACTACACCAAGGGCTTCAAGTTCTCCACCTACGCCACTTGGTGGATCCGCCAGGCCATCACCCGCGGCATGGCCGACCAGTCCCGCACCATCCGCCTCCCAGTCCACCTGGTTGAGCAGGTGAACAAGCTCTCCCGCATCCGCCGCGAAATGTACCAGTCCCTCGGCCGCGAGCCGACGAACGAGGAGCTGGCGGAGGAATCCGGCATCCCGGAGTCGAAGATCGAGATGCTGCTCCGCCAGTCGCGCGATCCGGTCAGCCTTGATATGCCGGTCGGCGCCGACGAGGAGGCCCCGCTGGGGGACTTCATCGAGGATGCCGAGGCCACCGACGCGGAGGACGCGGTGGTCTCTGCCCTACGCCATGACGATATCGAGGACATCATCAACGGCCTCGAGCAGCGCGAGCAGGACGTGATCCGCCTGCGTTACGGCCTGACCGACGGTGTGCCGCGTACCCTCGACCAGATCGGCCGCCAGTTCGGGCTCTCGCGCGAGCGCGTGCGCCAGATCGAGCGCGAAGTGATGGCCAAGCTCCGCGCCGGCGAGCGCGCCGACCGCCTGCGCGATTACGCCCTCTAGGGATTTTTCGGGCCCGGTGCGAAACCGCACCGGGCCATTTTTCTCCGGCTTGCCCCGCCGGGCTCGACTACAGTAGGCGCTATTCGAGTGTCCCCGGGTTGCCGGGGGCACTCTGCGCACGAACGGGAAGGGAAACAATCATGCGTGACCTCGTGGACACCACCGAGATGTACCTGCGCACGGTCTACGAGCTCGAGGAGGAGGGCATCACGCCCCTGCGCGCCCGCATCGCCGAGCGCCTCGAGCAATCGGGCCCGACCGTGTCCCAAACCGTTGCCCGCATGGAGCGCGACGGGCTGATCGTGGTGGAACGGGACCGTTCCCTGTCCCTCACGCCCGAGGGCCGCCGCCTCGCCACCGCTGTCATGCGCAAGCACCGGCTTGCCGAGCGTTTGCTTACCGACGTTCTCGGGATGGACATCGCCGAAGTCCACGACGAAGCGTGCCGTTGGGAGCACGTGATGAGCGACGCGGTGGAGCGCCGCGTGGTGGCGGTGCTCGAGGATCCGAGCCGCTCCCCCTTCGGCAACCCCATCCCCTCCCTTGACGAGGTCGGCGACGCCGCCCCGGCCACCACCGGCCAGGAGGGGGTGCGGGCCGTGGACCTGAACCTGACTGGCCCGACCCCGGTCACGGTGTTGCAGATCAACGAGATCCTGCAGCAAGGCACCGAGACGCAGTCCGCGCTCGTGTCGCTGGGCAGCCTGGTTGGCGCCGACGTGGAGCTCTCTCCGCTGGACAACGGCGGCGTGCTGCTGACCACCCCGGACGGCCACGAGGTGGCGCTGGCCCCCGAGTTCGCCCACGCGCTGCGCGTGGAAACCGTGGCCTAGGGGGTAGGCGTGAAACTCCTGGTTACAGGTGGCGCCGGTTACGTGGGGAGCGTCTGTGCCGAAACCCTGTTGGACGCCGGCCACGAGGTCACGGTCGTCGACGACTTCAGCACCGGCAACCGCGGCGCCGTGCCGCCGCGGGCGCGGCTGGTGGAGGGCACCATTACCGACGTTGTGGACGATGTGCTGGCCGAGGGCGGCTTCGACGGCGTGTTGCATTTCGCCGCCCGCTCGCTGGTGGGCGAGTCCGTGGCCGAGCCCGCCGACTACTGGCGCGGTAACGTGGGTGTCTCTCTCGACCTGCTCGACGCGATGCGCCGCCACGGCGTGGGCTCGTTGGTGTTCTCCTCCACCGCCGCCACCTACGGCGAGCCGGAATCGGTGCCGATCACCGAGGACGCGCCGACGCGCCCGACCAACCCGTACGGCGCCACCAAGCTGGCCATCGACTACGCCATCACCTCCTACTGCAACGCCTACGGCATGGCCGCGACCAGCCTGCGCTACTTCAACGTCGCCGGCGCCCACGGCTCGATCGGGGAGAACCACAAGACGGAAACGCACCTCATCCCGCTCGTGCTGCAGGTGGCGATGGGGTACCGGGACCAGATCCTCATCTTCGGGGACGACTGGCCCACAAAGGACGGCACCTGTGTGCGCGACTACATCCACGTCCGCGACTTGGCAGACGCGCATTACCTCGCCCTTGAGACCAACGCCCCGGGCGAGCACCGCATCTACAACCTCGGCTCGGGCGACGGGTATTCGGTGCTCGAGGTCATCGAGATGTGCCGGGAGGTCACCGGCCACCCGATCCCGGCGGAGGTAGCGCCGCGGCGCGCGGGCGATCCGGCCGTGCTGATCGCATCCTCGGCAAAGATCAAGCGCGAGCTCGGCTGGGACCCGTCCCGCACGCGGCTGCGCCGCATCGTCGAGGACGCGTGGGCGTTTACCCAGCAGCTAGGAGCGGATTCGCACGCGGCACCGCGCCGCGGCGGCAACCGCTAGGAGTCCCCGAGCTCCGCCCACATCTGCGCGCAGCCGAGCTCGGCGCAGCGGACGAGGCCCTCGTACTCCCCCGCGCGCAGCAACTTGGCCACAATGACGGACATGGAATGGCCCGGCACCTCCTCCAGCGCGCGCTCAACCGCCGCCCACGCCCACGGCGAGAGCGACAGGTGCACCGCGAGCACGGCCCACAGGCTCAGCGCGTTCGCGCGGACCACGCCGCCGAAGGTGCGGGCAATGGCGAGGAAGAGCGCGGCCGCGCCCCGCGGGTTCTCCAGCGCGCTGCCCAGCAGGCAGTCGCGAACCCTAGAATCCGTCAGCGCCGCCGCGACCAGCTCCATCTCCCCGCGGCAGGTGAACAGCGCATCCAGCGGGGGCGCCGCATCCCCGCCCACCATCGGCAGTTCCGGCGCCGCGAGGAGCACGCCGCACGCCTCGGAGATGGTGGCGCGCGCGGCGCGCGGGTCGGCATCTAACTGGGCGGCGAGCGCCCGGCCGCGCCGGTGCACCCGCGCCTCGCTGGCCGAATCCCCGGGCCACCGCTGGTCCTGCACCGCGTCGAAGAGGCTGCGGGCGTCGCCGCGCTCCAGCTCGGGCAGGGCGCCCTCCGCGATCAGCGGGGCCATGGCGGCCTGCGTCATCACCGAGGACACCGTCCCGGAGACCCACTGCGCCGGCATGCCGCAGCGCCCCATCTCCTCCACCGAGGGGCCGAACATGAGCGTGTACGGCGTGCCGGTGGCGATCTCGGAGACGTGCCAGCAGGCGTCCACCAACGGCTCGCCGTCAATGTCGGTGGCGGCGTAGAGCGCGTCGGCGGCGTCGCGGACCAACGCGGAGTTGGGGATGCGGCTGACGATGACGGCGAGGTGGCCGCACACGCCCTGGGCGGGTAGCTCGTGGAGCACGGAGGCGAGCTTCTCGGCGTGGGCGAGGTCGGCGCGCAGGACGGGACCGAGGAGTGCGCCCCCGGATGCGTCGTCAAGCAAGCTCACAACTACCGCCGACTCCTGCGGGTAGTAACCGAGGATGCCGGGGATGGAAGCGATCATGTCGCCGAGCTCGGAGATGGACAGGTCTGGGGTGTTGTGCCGGTAGGGCTGCGGTGTGAACGTCATGGATATTGGACGTTGCGGCGGGGCGCGGGGTTCCATCCGCTTGGCGCGGTTGTCCACAGGCGGCGCCGCGAAAGGTAGCCCTTTATCGCGCCTGTGGAATACCGGCACCGCGGCCGCTGGCGACGGGCTCCGCGCACGGGCATAATGGACGGTTCGATCGCTAGCCGGGCGCGCGGGAATGCTCGCGGCCGGGGCGGCGTTGACCACAGTGTTGACCACACTGCTGATGTGGCACAATTCGCCGGAAGGCCGCGCGCAACCGCGGGCACCGGGCGCCGCACACCCACCGCCAAACCGCACAGGAGGAATACCATGACGGATGACCACCGCATGTACGAGCTTGAGTATCCCTCGCCCGCCGTCGGCGAGGGGGCGCCTGCGGGGCCGACCCTCGTCATTGCCATGCAGGGTTACGCCGACGCCGGCCACGCCGTGGAGGGCGCCGCGGACCACCTGAAGGCGGCGCTGGAATCGCGCACCGTGGCCACCTTCAACAACGACGAGCTGATTGATTACCGCTCCCGCCGGCCGGTGGTGACCTTGAACCAGCACGAGATTTCGGACATCGAGGACCTCGAGCTGGACATGCGCGTGCTGCGCGACACGGCCGGCACCCCCTTCCTCCTCCTCTCCGGCCCGGAGCCGGACCTTCGCTGGGAAGCGTTCAGCGAGGCGGTGGGCGACTTGGTGGAGCGCTTCGACGTGTCGGAGACGATTTGCCTCTACGCTGCGCCGATGGGCACGCCGCACACCCGCCCCCTGGTGGTTTCCGCACACGGCAACGACTCGGAGCTGGTGGGATCCATGTTTACTTTCGACGGCATGGTCACCATCCCCGGTTCCGCCTCGATCCTCATCGAGCGCGAGCTGCACAAGCGCGGCCGCACCGTGGCCGGGTTCACCGCGCACGTGCCGCACTACGTCGCGTCCTCGCCGTACCCGCACGCGATGCTGCAGCTCCTGCGTTCGGTTGAAGATGCGGCCGAGCTGACGTTCCCGCTGCGCTCGCTGGAGCAGGATATGGAAAAGGTCGCGCGCCAGTTGGCGGAGCAGACGGCGGCGTCGGAGGAGATTGCGGGCGTGGTGCAGGCGCTCGAGCAGCACTACGACGCGGAGATGGAGGATTACCGCAAGCGCAACCCGCAGGCCATGATGCCGGGCGAGGCGCAAGTGCCCTCCGGCGAGGAGATCAGCGAGGCGTTCGAGAACTTCCTCGCCGCGATCGAGGACCGCGACCGCCCGCAGCAGGAGCTTCCGCTTGACGACGGTCACTGGCAGCGCCTCGGCGATCACTACCTGATCGACCCCGACGCCGACGACGCCGCAGACAGCGACGACGACGCCAGCGACGACGAATAGCCGCGCCGCCGGCCCCGGGCGCGCCGTGGGCTAGGTTGGGAGACGTGATGCTTTCAGATATGCTCCCGGACCTCGCAGACGTTCCCGAGTCCCTGTTCGAGGACGCGGTCTGGGAATCCTTCACCCGCTGGACCGCCGGGCGGGGCATCTCGCTCTACCCGGCGCAGGAGGAGGCGTCCCTGGCGCTTTTGGCCGGTGACAACGTTATCCTGGCCACCCCGACCGGCTCCGGCAAGTCTATGGTGGCCAACGCCGCGCACTTCATCGCCATGGCACGGGGTCAGCGCACCTTCTACACCGCCCCGATCAAGGCGCTGGTGAGCGAGAAGTTCTTCGCCCTGTGCGAGATCTTCGGGCCCGAGAACGTGGGCATGATGACCGGGGATGCCACCGTGAACGGCCAGGCCCCCATCATCGCCGCCACCGCCGAGATCGTGGCCAATATCGCGCTGCGCGAGGGCGCAAACGCGCGCATCGACCAGGTGGTGATGGACGAGTTCCACTACTACTCCGACCCCGAGCGCGGGTGGGCGTGGCAGGTGCCGCTGCTCGAGCTGCCGCGCGCGCAGTTCCTGCTCATGTCCGCCACGCTCGGCGACACGGCGTGGCTCGAGGATGACCTGACGCGCCGCACCGGCCGTCGGACCACCTACGTTGGCGGTTCCGAGCGCCCAGTGCCGCTCGACTTCCACTACGTGTTCACGCCGATCCACGAGACTATCGAGGAGCTGCTCGCGGAGGGCAAGGCCCCGATCTACGTGGTGCACTTCTCCCAGCGTGAGGCCACCGAGCGCGCCCAGGCGCTCACCAGCATGAACATCATCAGCGCGGAGGAGAAAGCGCGCATCGCGGAGGAGATTGGGAGCTTTCGCTTTACGACGTCATTCGGCCGCACGCTATCCAAACTCCTGCGCCGCGGCATCGGCATCCACCACGCGGGCATGCTGCCCAAGTACCGCCGCCTGGTGGAGCGCCTCTCCCAGACCGGGCTGCTGAAGGTGATTTGCGGTACGGACACGCTCGGCGTGGGCATCAACGTGCCGATCCGCACCGTTGTGATGACAGGCCTGGCCAAGTACGACGGCACCCGGCAGCGCATCCTCAAGTCCCGCGAGTTTCACCAGATCGCGGGGCGCGCGGGCCGCGCCGGCTTCGACACGGAGGGCACCGTGGTGGTGGAGGCGCCCGAGCACGAGATCGAGAACGTGCGGCTGCGCAGGAAGGCGGGCGACGACCCGAAGAAGCTGAAAAAGATCCGCAAAAAGTCGGCGCGCGAGGGCGAGGTGTCATGGTCCGAGAACACCTTCGAGCGCCTCACCACCGCCGAGCCGGAGGAGCTCACCAGCCAGTTCAAGGTGTCCAACTCGATGCTGCTGAACGTGGTGGCACGCCCGGGCGACGGCTACGAGCACATGCGCCACCTGCTGCGCACGAACCACGACACGCGCCCGAAGCAGAACCGCGACATCCTCACCGCCGTGGACCTGTTCCGAGGCCTCATCGACGCTGGGGTGGTGGAACGCACCCCCGACTCCCCCGCCTTCCGCCCTTACACGCTCACGCGCGAACTGGACCGTGACTTCGCGCTCAACCAGCCGCTGTCCCCCTTCGCGCTCGCGTTCCTCACGCTGTTGGACCCTGAGTCCGAGACGTACGCGCTGGACGTCGTCTCCACCTTCGAGGCGATCCTGGATGACCCGCGCCAGCTGCTGCAGGCCCAGCAGACGGCGGCGCGCGGCGAGGAGATCGCGGCCCTGAAGGCCGAGGGTGTCGACTACACCGACCGTATGGCGATCATCGAGGACGTCACGTACCCCCAGCCGCTCCGCGACGAGCTGGAGGAAGCGTTCGAGACGTTTGCGGAGGGCAACCCCTGGGCGAAGGATTTCCACCTTTCCCCGAAGTCCGTGGTGCGGGACATGATTGAGCACGCGATGACGTTCTCGGACCTGATCGCCACCTACGGGCTCGCCCGGTCCGAAGGTGTGGTGCTGCGCTACCTCACCGACGCCTGGCGCACCCTGTCCCACTCCGTGCCCGAGGCGTACATGACCGAGGAGCTGGAAGACATCGTGGTGTGGCTGGGCGAGCTGATTCGGCAGGTCGACTCCTCGCTCATCGACGAGTGGGCGCACATGGCGGACGAAGACAGCCCCATCTCACAGGAGACGCTGGACCGCGAGCTCGCGTTCGGCGTGGAGGACCCGAACGCGCTCACCGCCAACCGCCGCGCATTCACCATCATGGTGCGCAACTACTTCTTCCGCATCGTCGAGCTCTTCGCCTTTGAGAAGGAGGAGCAGCTGGCGGACATGCTGGACTACCTCGACGCTGGCGACGCCGAGAACACGGTGGACTGGCCGGCCGCGATGGACGACTACTTCGACGAGTACGACGACATAGACACAGGCCCCGAGGCCCGCGGCGCCGAGTACTTCCGCATGGGCGACCAGACCGGCCGCTTGTGGGAGGTCACGCAGATCCTGAAGGATCCGGAGGGCGACAATTCGTTCCAGCTCCACGGCGTGGTCGACCTCGACGCCTCCGACGAGGCCGGCGAGGTTCGCCTGCGCAGCCTGCGCCTCGAGCAACGCTAAGCGCCGCCGCTCCCTGTGGGGCAGCGGCGGCGCTTCGAAGGGTGCGTCGATAAGCGGGCGCTTACCGGGCGTCCTCCACGGTGAGTGCCTGGGCCACTGCCTGCACCACGGCGGCGACCTTCACGGCCTCCCACGCCTGCTCCTTGGACAGGCCGCCCTCGCGGACCTCCTGTGCGTGGGCGACGGCGCAGTGCTCGCAGCCGTTGATGGTGGACACGGCGAGGGACCAGAGGTCAAAATCGACCTTTTCCACGCCGGGCTTGGAGATGATGTTCATGCGCAGGCCGAACTTGACCTGTGCGAAGTCATCGCCGAGCCAGTTCTTCGCGCGGTAGGCCACGTTGTTCATCGCCATGACGGTGGCGGCGCCGTACGCGGCCTCAACGGCCTCCGCGGAGAGGTGCTCCCCGGCCTCCTCGGCGATCTCCGCGATCACCTTCGCGTTGCGGGTTGCCGCCGCCGACGCGAGAAGCGTGCCCCAGAGCTGCTGCTCGCTGAGCTCGGTGGAGCGGGTGAGCGAGCCGAGATTCAGCTTCTGGTCCTTGGCGTATTCCGGCAGAGCGGAGCGCAGGTTTTCAATCGACATGTTACTTCAGCGACTCCTGCACCACGGCCATCTTGTCGATGTTCTTGGTCGGGTCGTTCTTCTGCCAGTCGCAGGCGCAGACCTCCTCGGACTGCAGCGCGTCGAGCACGCGCAGCACCTCGTCCACGTTGCGGCCCACGGCGTCCGGGGTGACGGACACGAACTGGATCACGCCATCCGGGTCGATGATGAAGGTGGCGCGGTCACACACACCGTCGGCGTTCTCGACACCGAGGGCACGGATCAGGTCGTGGCGGACGTCAGCGAACATCGGGAACGGGATGTCCAGCAGGTCCTCGTGCGTCGCGCGCCAGTTGAAGTGGGCGTACTCGTTGTCGGTGGAGCCGCCGAGCACCTGGGTGTCGCGGTCCTCGAACTCCTCGTTCAGCTTGCCAAACGCGGCAATCTCGGTCGGGCAGACGAAGGTGAAATCCTTCGGGTAGAAGAAGACGATCTTCCACTTGCCCTCGTACTTGTCCAGCGAGACGTTCTCAAAGTAGTCGTCCGGGGAGGAGGCGTTGGCCTCCTTCAGGTTTCCGCCCTTCAGCGCGACAAGGTCGAACTCCGGGAAGCGTTCCCCAACGGTCATGATCGGCATTGCTGTTCCTCCATAGTGTGGACTCGGTTACGTACTTGGTTACAACAAAAGTGTGCCACAGAAGACAGCCCAATTCAACACCCAAACCTATTGGGCCCGTGTAAAGTCATAGGCATGCCCAATAAGGAGTACAAGCCCACGCTTGCGCAGCTGCGCACCTTCGTCACCATCGCGGAGCACAAGCACTTCGGCACCGCGGCGGCCAAACTCAACATCTCCCAACCCTCGCTCTCCCAGGCTCTCGTCGCACTGGAGGCGGGCTTGGGCGTGCAGCTCATCGAGCGCTCCACACGCAAGGTGATTGTCACGCCGAAGGGCGAGGCGGTACTGCCGTACGCCAAGGCGGCGCTCGATGCGGCGGAGGCGTTCGTGGCACACGCCCGCGGCTCCGAGGGCACGCTCGGCGGCCCGCTGACCATCGGCATCATCCCCACCGTCGCGCCGTACCTGCTCCCCCACCTCCTGCGCGAGATGCACGAGCAGTACCCCGGGGCCACGCCGCGCTTCATCGAGGACCAGACGGACAACCTCCTGACCAAACTTCGCGAGGGCACGATCGACGTGGCCATCCTCGCCACGCCAGTGGAGGCGCCGGGGGTGAAGACGGTGGACCTCTACCGTGAGCCGTTCGTGGCCATTACGCCCGCCGGCCACTCGCTCGCCGGCAAAGAGAAGCTCTCGCTCGAGGACCTCTCGCAATTGGAGCTTTTGCTGCTTGACGACGGCCACTGCCTCCGCGACCAAATCATCGACCTGTGCAAGCTGGCCGGCGCGTACGAGGCGGCCGCCGCCCAATCCGTGACGCGGGCCGCCTCCCTGACCACCGTGGTGCAACTCGTGGTGGCGGAGATGGGCTCCACCCTGCTGCCGCAGTCGGCGGTGGCGGCGGAGTGCTCCCGGCCAGGTCTGGCGGTGGTGCCGTTCGACGACCAGTCGGGGGCTGAGCGGTCCATCGGGCTCGCGTTCCGCGCCTCCGCCGCGCGCGACGAGGACTTCGAGGCCCTGGGCCAGCTGGTCACCAGCGCCTACGCGTCTGCGGTGGAAACCGCGTAAGGCGCTAGACTCTGGCCCTAGCTATGAGTGAGGGCAAACAGAAAAACGAGCTGTACCGCGAGCTTTCGGGCGTAACCCTGGCGGATGAGCGCCGGTTGCGCAGGCGGCTGTCCAAGTCGTCCGGCGAGGAGGCCTTGGCCGCGATCCAGCGGGACGTGGAGGCATCGGCGGCCGTTGTCGCGGCTCGCGACGGCGCGGTGCCGGAGATCACCTACCCCGAGCAGCTTCCGGTCTCCGCGCGCCGCGGCGACATCATGGAGCTGGTGCGCGACAACCAGGTGGTGATCATCGCCGGCGAGACGGGCTCGGGCAAGACAACCCAGATTCCGAAGATGCTGCTGGAGCTGGGCCGCGGCAGGCGCGGCATGATCGGGCACACCCAGCCGCGCAGGCTGGCGGCGCGCACCGTGGCAGAGCGCATCGCAGACGAGCTGGGCCAAGACATCGGCGAGAGTGTTGGCTACGCCATCCGCTTCGACGACAAGGTCAGCCGCAGCACGTCGGTGAAGCTGATGACCGACGGCATCCTGCTCGCCGAGATGCAGCGCGACCGCTTCCTCAACGCCTACGACACGATCATCATCGACGAGGCGCACGAGCGCTCCCTCAACATCGACTTCCTGTTGGGCTACCTCAAGCGGCTCCTGCCGAGGCGCCCGGACCTGAAGGTGATCATCACCTCCGCCACCATCGACCCGGAGCGCTTCGCCGCGCACTTCGCCGACGCCGAGGGCAACCCCGCCCCGATCATCGAGGTCTCCGGCCGCACCTACCCGGTGGAGATCCGCTACCGCCCCCTGGTTGAGCAGGTGGAGACCAAGGGCGGCGTCAAAGAGATCGACACCGACATGATCGACGGCGTGGTCGACGCCTGCGCCGAGCTCATGCGCGAGGGCGACGGCGATATCCTGTGCTTCTTGGCATCGGAGCGGGACATCCGCGATTGCATGGAGGCCATAGAGAAGCAACATTGGCGCGGTGTCGAGGTTGTGCCCCTCTTCGGCCGCCTCTCCAACGCGGAGCAGCACCGCGTGTTCGCTCCCCACTCGGGCCGGCGCATCGTGCTCTCCACCAACATCGCGGAAACGTCGCTGACGGTCCCCGGCATCCACTACGTGGTGGACACGGGCCTGGCGCGCATCTCCCGCTACTCCACCCGAACCAAGGTGCAGCGCCTGCCGATCGAGGAGATCTCCCAAGCCAGCGCAAACCAGCGCTCGGGACGCTCTGGCCGCGTGGCGGACGGCATCGCCATCCGCCTGTACTCGGAGGAAAACTTCAACGCGCGGCCCGAGTTCACCGACCCGGAAATCCTGCGCACCAACCTCGCCAGCGTCATCCTCCAGATGATTTCGCTGCGCCTCGGCGACATCTCCGAGTTCCCCTTCATCCAGGCACCCGACCCGAAGGCGATCCGCGACGGCCTCGCCCTGCTGCACGAGCTAGGCGCCATCGGCGACAAAGAGCGCGGCGGCGCGCCCGTGCTCACCGCGGTGGGCCGCGACCTCGCCCGCATCCCCGTCGACCCGAAGATGGCGCGCATGCTCGTCGAGGCCAACCGCCTCGGCGTGCTCGAAGACGTCACCGTGATCGTGGCAAACATGACCATCCAGGACGTGCGGGAGCGCCCCCTGGAATTCCAGGCGCAGGCCGACCAGGCGCACGCGCGTTTCAAGGACAAGGAATCCGACTTCCTTTCCGCCCTCAAACTCTGGGACTACATCAACGATTCGCGCGACGAGCTGACCGGCAACGCCTTCCGCAAGCGGATGAAGCGCGAGTTCCTGCACTACATGCGCATCCGCGAGTGGTACGACCTGGTGCGCCAGCTGCGCGACGTTCAGCGGCAGCTCGGGTGGTCGCGCGCCGAGGACGTGGCGGGCGAGCGCGACGCCGACGCCATCCACAAGTCTCTGCTCACCGGGCTGCTTTCCAACATCGGGGCGCGAGATGGGAATTCGAAGGAGTTCAACGGCGCGCGGGGGACGCGGTTTATGGTGTTCCCGGGGTCGTCGCTAAGCAAAAAGCCCCCCGAATTCGTGATGGCGGCCGAGCTCGTGGAAACTTCGCGGCTGTGGGCGCGCGACGTGGCCAAGATCGAGCCCGCGTGGGTGGAGCGCGCAGCCGGAGACCTGCTGCGCCGCAGCTACTCCGAACCGGTGTGGTCCCGCAAGCGCTCCGCCGCGATGGTGCACGAGAAGACCATGCTCTACGGCGTCCCCATCGTGCGCGACCGTTTAGTGCCGTACCACCGCGTGGACGCCGAGGGCGCGCGCAACATGTTCATCCGCAACGCGCTGATCGGCGGGGACTGGAACCGGCACCACCTCTTCATCGACCACAACGACGCACTGCTGCGCGAGGCCGCAGAGGTGGAGGAGAAGCTGCGCCGCCGTGGGCTGGTGGTCGACGAGGACGCGCTGTTCGACTTCTACGACGCCAAGCTCCCCGCCGACGTCACCACCGCGCGCCACTTCGACTCGTGGTGGAAGAAGAAGCGCCACGAGGACGAGCACTACCTGGACTTCGACCCGGCGGCACTGCTGCAGGACGCCGGCACCGACACCTCCGAGGCCGCGTTCCCCAGCACCATCCGCCACGGCAGTATCGACTACGCGGTGCATTACAAATTCGAGCCCGGGGACCCGTTCGACGGCGTGACGGTCGAGG
The DNA here is from genome assembly GCF_900078305.2 of Corynebacterium bouchesdurhonense. Lineage (GTDB taxonomy): Bacteria > Actinomycetota > Actinomycetes > Mycobacteriales > Mycobacteriaceae > Corynebacterium > Corynebacterium bouchesdurhonense. The sequence continues at coordinate 66,711 of NZ_LT546026.1, read as the reverse complement.
TGCCCGTGCCCCTTCTCGCCGGGCTCGACGAGGCCGGCTTCGACTGGATGGTGCCCGGTCTGCGCCTCGAGCTGCTCACCGAGCTCATCCGCACCCTGCCGAAGACGCTGCGCAAATCCGTCGTGCCCGCACCCGACTTCGCCGCGCGGGCCCTGCCACTCGTCGGGGAGCGGGCGTCGGAAAAGCAGGAGCTTTCGCTTGCCGACGCCCTCTCCGAAGCGATCAAAGCCCTCGGCACCAGCGGCATCGACCCGGTGGACTTCTCCCCCGCCGCCCTGCCGGCCCACCTCAAGGTGACGTACGCGGCGATCGACCGCCACGGCAAGGTGATCGACCACGACAAGGACCTCGCGCAGCTCAAAGCGCGGCAGGCCGGCAAGATCAAATCGTCGGTGTCTAAGCGGGCCCGCGGCAGTGAAAGCAAGGCCGTCTCCGAGTGGACACGCGAAACGCTCGGCGAAGTGCCGGAGACAGTGACAACCACCATCGACGGTAACGAGGTGGACGCTTACCCCGCCCTCGAGGCCACGCCCGACGGCGTGAAGGTGACGGTGCACCCCACGAAGGCCGCCGCGGACGCCTCCATGACCACCGCGACCCTGACCATGCTGCTGCGCCGCATCTCCGTATCAACACAGCAGATGACGAAGGGCCTGCCCCTGCGCCACAAGGTAGCCGTCGACCACTACCCGCACGGTGGCGCCGACGGCTTGGTGGAGGACGCGCGGGTGGCGGTGATCCGCGACCTCATGCTCGCCCACGGCGGGCCCGTGCGCTCACCCGAAGAGTTCGAAGCTCTAATTCAGGAGATCAAGCCGGAGGTGCCGGTAGAGGTGCGCCGCATCGTGGTCGGGCTCGCCCCTGCACTCGTGGAGTACGCGAACATGCGCGCGGAGCTTCAGAAGTGGGACGGTCCCGCGATCGACGACATGCGCGCGCAGCTTGATTTCTTCCTCCCCCGCCACGCCGTGACCGTCCACGGGGCGGCGCACCTGCAGCACCTGCCGCGCTACATCGAGGCGATGCGCATCCGGCTCGAGGACATGCGCCTCGACCCCGACCGCGACGCGCAGCGGCAGGCCACCGTCGACGCAGCGAAACACTACCTCGCTGCCAAGATGGCGACCCTGCCCGCCAACCGCCGCAAATCCCGCGCGTACAAGGACATCCTCTGGCGCATCGAGGAGCTGCGTGTGAGCCTGTTTGCCCAGCGCCTGGGTACGCCACAGCCGGTGAGCCAGCGGCGCATCGAGAAATTGGTGGACAAGCTGGCCTAGAAGTCCTCCTTGTCGCGGCGGCGCATGAGGCGGATCTCTGACACAAAGTCGTCCGCGCTCTCGAACGACTTGTACACCGACGCAAAACGGAGGTACGCCACCTCGTCGAGCGCGCGGAGTGGCTCCAGCACCGCGAGGCCGATCTGGTTGGCCGGCACCTGCGAGCTGCCCTGGGCGCGCACTGTCTCCTCCACCTGCTGCGCGAGCCGCTTCAGCGCATCGTCCGACACGTCCCGCCCCTGGCACGCGCGGCGCACGCCCACGATCAACTTGTCCCTGTCGAACGGCTCGCTCACCCCGTTGCGCTTTACCACCGTCAGCACGGCCTTCTCCACCGTGGTGAAGCGCCCCCCGCACTGCGTGCACTCGCGACGACGCCGGATCGCGGCCCCGTCTTCCACCGTGCGTGAATCCGTCACCCTCGACTGCTCGTTGTGACAAAACGGGCAATGCATCGGCGCGCCCTCCCCTTGCTGCTCGGTCTGCTGCTCGATGGTGTCTTACCGGGCGTAGTGTACCGCGGCACCCTGGACCGACGGCGCCGGCTGCGACGCGGCATCGGTACCCGCCGGCGAGAACGCGCCCCCGAAGATGGAGCCCACCAAGAGCGCAGCCGCCATCATGGCACCCAGGGCGAGGTTGTCCCGCTTCTCGCGCCGCCCCTGGCCGCGGCGGCCATCCCCGCGGCCCGGTTCGAACGCCCGGCCGGCAGCCGGCTCCCCGTGAAGCGCGGCGGCGCCGGGACGAACCAGCGTTCGATGCTCGGGGGCCAGCGTTCGAACCGCGGCACCCCCAGCGCCGGCGCCAGCCGGTTCAAGGTCCCACACTTGTGAAGGGGCTGCCGGAGGCAGGCCGCCGTTCTCCTGCACCAGAAAGTCGACGTTAGTACGGGTCATGATGGTCATCGGATACTCCTCTCGCGTGTTCGGGTCCAATCCTAGGCACGAGCCCCACACGCTGTTCGACAAAAGCGCTCACACGTTCGAAACGATTACGTGTTCGATTTATAGCACCCCGCCCGACACGTGTCCAGACCTTGGCCGAAATCATCGAACACATTTGCCTAACGTGGTACGTTTAAAAGCGACACCGCGCCCCGCATCGAAGGAGCACAGATGGCACGAAAAAAAGTCGATCCCAACAGCCTCGACATGAGTACCCTTACCGAGCGGCAGCGCCGCATCCTCCAAGTGATCCAGGACGCGGTGGTGCTGCGGGGATATCCGCCGAGCATCCGCGAGATCGGTGACGCGGCCGGGCTGCAGTCCACGTCGTCCGTGGCCTACCAGCTCAAGGAGCTGGAGAAGAAGGGCTTCCTGCGCCGGGATCCGAACAAGCCGAGGGCAGTTGACTTGCGGCATTTGCCGGATGCTCCGAAGGGGGCGTCGAAAAGCAAGCAAAAGGCTCCCGACGAGGCCTCGAACCCGCGCTTCATCCCCGTCGTGGGCCAAATCGCGGCGGGGGCGCCAATTCTCGCCGAGGAGAATGTGGACACCTACTATCCGCTGCCGGAGGAGCTGCTTGGCGACGGCGACTTGTTCATGCTGAAGGTGGTGGGTGACTCCATGACCGGAGCCGCGATCCTCGACGGGGACTGGCTGGTGGTCCGCTCCCAGCCGGTCGCCGAGGAAGGGCAGATTGTGGCGGCGCTCATCGACGGCGAGGCGACCGCGAAGGTCTTCCACAAAGACTCCTCCGGCGTGTGGCTGCTGCCCCGCAACGACGCTTTCTCCCCCATCAAGGGCGACGAGGCGGAGATCATGGGGCTGGTGGTCTCCGTGTTTCGCTCGCTGTAGCGCGGCGGGCAACGCGGTAGACATGTCGGTAAACATGAAGGCATGTACGCAGAGGAACGCCGTCGCCAGATCGCCGCGCTGACCGCCGTGGAGGGACGCGTGAGCGTCACCGAGCTGGCCGGGAAATTCGGCGTAACTGCCGAGACCATCCGCCGCGACCTGGCTGGGTTGGATGCGGAGGGGGTGGTGCACCGGGTCCACGGCGGCGCGGTGGCGAGCCAGGCTTACCTCACCGCCGAGCAGCCGCTGGACAACCGGCTGCGCTCCGCCGTCGGCGCGAAGCATGCCATAGCGCGCGCGGCCCTTGAGTACCTGCCGGACGCGGACGGCGGGATCTTTCTCGACTCCGGGTCCACCATCAATGCGCTGGCGCAGATGATCGCGGAGCAACCGGGCGCGGAGACGTGGAGTATCGTGACGAACTCGCTGCCGACCGCGCTCGATCTCTCGTCCGCGGGTGTGAGCGGCGTGCAACTGTTGGGTGGGACGGTGCGTTCGATTGCGCAGGCGGTGGTGGGTGACACGGCGCTTCGCACGCTGGCGCTCATGCGCGCGGACGTCGCCTTCGTGGGCACCAACGCGCTGACCGTGGACCACGGCCTTTCCACCGCGGACGCGCAGGAGGCGGCGGTGAAGTCAGCGATGGTCACCAACGCGCGCAAGGTGGTGGTGTTGTGCGATTCTACGAAGCTGGGCAACGACTACATGGTCAGCTTTGCCCCGCTGAGCAGTGTGGACGTCGTGATTACGGATGCCGCGGCGCCGGACCTGCTCGTGGCTGAGCTCGACGACGCGGGCGTTGAAGTGGTGCTGGTAGAGCAAGGTTAAGCGCCTAGACTGTTCGTAGCCGCGTATTCGACTCGAAAGGACAAAGCTATGGCTTCCAAGACCGTGAAGGTCGGCTCCACCGTAGGCTTGCACGCTCGTCCGGCGACCCTGATCGCCGACGCGGCCGGCGAGTACGACGACGAGATCATCCTCACACTCGTCGGCGGCGACGACGATGAGACGGACGCGGCGTCATCGCTGATGATCATGGCGATGGGCGCGGAGTTCGGCGACGAGGTTACCGTCACCTCCGACAATCTCGAGGCGGTTGAGGCGATCGCCGCCCTCATCGAGCGAAAGCTTGACTAGCGGAACTGGCCTTCGCCGATAGTGTCGTACACCCACCGCATGAACGGGTAGATCACGATGATGCCCACGGAGCCGAGCGCAATGCCTTCGAGCGTCACCGCGCCGACGGTGAGCGTGAGGTTGCCGATGCCGACGATCAGGGCCACCGCAGCGGCCGTCAGGTTGACTGGATCGGTGAAATCGACACGGTTGTCCTGCCAAATGCGCACGCCCAGCATGCCGATCAGACCATAGAGCACCAAGCACGCGCCGCCGAGCACGCCGGCCGGGATGGTGAAGATGATGGCACCGAACTTGGGGATGAACGCCAGCACAATCGCGAAGATCGACGCCACCCAGTACGCGGCGGTGGAATAGACCTTGGTGGCGGCCATGACGCCGATGTTTTCGGCGTAGGTGGTTGTGCCCGAGCCGCCGAACCCGCCGGCGAGCGTCGTGGCGATACCGTCGCCGATCAGCGCACGCCCCTGCAGGTGGTCCAGATCGCGCTGCGTCATCTCGGACACCGCCTTGACGTGGCCGACGTTCTCAGCGATCAGCACCACGAGCACGGGCAGCGTGACCAGGATGGCCGAGAGGTGGAACTCCGAGGTGTGGAACTGCGGGAGGCCGATCCACGGCGCGTTGCCGATGGTCTCGAGTGCGCCGTCTGCGAGACCGCCCGTGAGCGCCGCAAAGACCCAGCCCACGACGACGCCGATGAGGATACTCAACCGCGATGCCATACCCCGCGTGGCGATCGTGACCAGCACAATGGTGGCGAGCGTGACACCGGCGACACCGGGCTGCGTCTGCACGTTAGAGACCGCTGTGGGTGCGAGGTTGAATCCGATGAGCGCCACGATGGCACCGGTAACCACGGGTGGCATCACGGCGTCGATAACCCGCTTGCCGGCGAGCTGCACCACGAAACCGACGGCGATCAGCGCCAAGCCGGTGACTAGGACGCCTCCGAGCTGCGCTCCAATGCCGTACTGCTGCGACGCCGTCAGCGGCGCGATGAACGCGAACGATGAGCCGAGATAGCTAGGGAGCTTGTTGCGGGTGAGGAGCAGAAAAATGATCGTACCGAGGCCCGAAAACAGCAGCGTCGTGTTTACCGGGAAGCCGGTGAGCGTGGGCACGAGCAGCGTCGCGCCGAACATGGCCACGACGTGCTGCATGCCGATGCCGATGGTGCGCGGCCAGGAGAGCCGTTCGTCGGGGGCGACGACCGCCCCCGGCTGCACACGCCGCCCGTCCCCGTGGATGCTCCAGCCCATGGAGCGGTGTTCTGTGGCCCTTGTGGTAGCGCTTGTGGTAGCCCTAGTGTCCTCGCCTGGTTTCGTCACAGAAGCTCATTATCATCCAAGGGTCGGCGGGGAGAAAAATCCGGTCCGCTCCGCGTCATAGTCAAGGGTGCCGGGAAGTTTGTGTGTGAGGCTCTGATCTGAAAGGAGTTTCACCGATAATGACTACGGTGTCACCGAAGAAAGGCTATGACCCGTCGAGGGTCAACGCGATCAGCGAGAAGCTGATGGATAACCCCGAGCTCGCCAAGCTCATCGGGGAGCTCTCCACCTCCACCGACGACGCCAGTGAGCTGGTGAAGGGGCTTTTGCAGGCATCGATCAACGCTGGCCTGCAGGCGGAGATGGACGCCCATTTGGGCTACGAGCACTCCGACCGCAAAGCCAAAGCCCAGGTAGATACCGGTGATGGTGGTAACCACCGCAACGGGTCCTACACCAAAACCGTGGATTCTGGCTATGGCCCGCTGGAAGTGACCGTGCCCAGGGATCGGGCGGGGACGTTTCGCCCGCAGATGGTGCCCAAAGGTGTCCGCAGGCTCACCGAGCTTGATGACATGATCATCTCCCTGTACGCGGGTGGGATGACCGTGCGCGACATCCAGCACCACCTTGCAACCACCCTTGGGGTGGACATGAGCCCGGATACCATCAGCACGATCACCGACGCGGTGCTCGATGAGGTGATGCTGTGGCAGAACCGCCAGCTAGATGAGTTCTACCCGGTGATCTTCCTCGACGCGCTGAAGGTGAAGATCCGCGACGGCCACCGCGTGGTCAACAAGTCCTGCTACATGGCCGTCGGTGTAGACATGGACGGCATCAAACATATCCTCGGGTTGTGGATCGCTGATACCGAAGGCGCCGCATTTTGGGCATCCGTATGCGCTGACCTTGCCAACCGCGGGGTGCAAGACGTGTTCATCGTCTGCTGCGACGGACTCAAAGGCCTACCCGAAGCCGTGGAGGCGACGTGGCCGAATTCCATGGTGCAAACCTGCATCGTGCACCTGATCCGGGCGGCGAACCGGTGGGTGTCCTACCAGGACCGCAAACCCGTCTCCAGCGCGCTGCGGAAGGTCTACACCGCACCGAACGAGGACACCGCCCGTGCCTCCCTGGACGCGTTCGAGGCATCTGAGCTTGGGCGCCGCTACCCGCAATCGGTGAAGGTGTGGCGCGACGCGTGGGAGCGGTTCGTGCCGTTTCTGCAGTTCCCTCCAGCAGCCCGCCGGGTGCTCTACACCACCAATTCGATCGAATCCCTGAATGCTGAGCTGCGCAAAGCAACCCGGAACCGGGGCCAATTCCCGAACGACACCGCGGCGTTGAAAACGTTGTGGCTGATGATCTGCAACATCGAAGACAAGCGCGCCGCCCAGCGTGCAAAGAAGGCGAAACGGGTAACCGAATCCAACGGCTATATTGAAGGGGCGAAAGCCACCGGGTGGAAACAAGCCATCAACCAACTCGCCGTGGCATACCCCGACCGATTCGCGGACTACTTGTAAACCAAGCCCCCGCACACAAACAATCGGACACTCTCGGCTTAGTCGGGCGGTGGGTCTGTGCCGAACAGTTGTTCCATGGCGCCGTAGTGGGCGTGGTGGGGGTTCTTCGCGGGGTAGCCGCGCGGTGAGACCCAGGTGGGCCGCCCGTGGGCGGTGTCGATGCGGCCGCGGCCGTTGCTGCGGCCGGTGATCGGCTGGTCGTCGTCGTTGATACGGTTGTGGTAGCGACACACCGGCACCAGGTTGGCAAGGTTCGTCTGCCCACCGTGCTTCCACGCCTGGATGTGGTGGATCTCGCACGCCTCGGCCCCGTGCCTGCACCCCGGCACCGGGCACACAGGCGTCACCGCCCGCGCAAGGTCGCGCTGCTTCTGGTTGGCAAACCGGGCCGTGCGGTACAGGTTCACCGCCCCCTCCTGCGGGTGAAACAGCGCCGCTTCCAACTCGAACGCACCGGTTGCCACAACCTGGTTGAGAAACTCCGCCCCGGTCATGGTGGTGGCATCCGAAAGCCCCAGCACCGTGTCGTCGCCCTCGCCGCGCATGATGCGCACCCAACTGGCAAGCGGGATCAACAGCAACGGCCGCGGCACCGCCGCCGCCACCCCACCCGCACCCGCGCCAGCACCAGCACCAGCATCAGCATCAGCATCACCGGCGGGGTCGAGCAGTTCCCACAGCGCGTCGTACATCTCCTCACCCGCCGGGCCCACCCCTGGGGCGCGGCCCATCAACGCGTGCTCCAGATCCGCCATGCGACGCTGCGAACCGACCACCGTCAGCGAACGCTTACCGCCCCGGGTGCGTGAAAACCGCACCCGGTCCGGGCCCGCCGGCCGCTCAGGCGCGGGCGCGGCCTGCTGGGCCGCGCGGCGAAGCGCCGCGGGCGGCCCGCGCACCGAAAGCAGCTCGCGGCGCACCCGCCACCGCGCAGCGGCGTCGTCGATGTTCGCCATGTAGCGCTCGATGAGCACCAGCTTGTCCAAACTGTGCCCACCGGAGCGCGCCGCCTCCACCCCCAGGCGCTGCTGCGCACGAAACCGGGTGGGCCCGAAGTACACCTCGTGCACCCCGGCCAACGCCCGCACCCGTGCCGGGTCCACCCCGGCCGCGATCAACGCGTCACGGTCGAACCCGGCCAGGGCATCAACACCCAGGGCGCGGACCGCGTCGAGAAGATCAGCAAACGTCATGACCGAAACGCTAACCCGCCCGCCCACACAACGAAACCCCCCACCACCCACCTGTGGACAACCCCGCACACCCACACCCCGCAACCAACACAGTTATCCACAACCACCACCCAACCCCTTGACCCGTCTCTTATACACATCCCCGAGCCCACGAGACGGACTCCTATCTCGTATGCCACCCCGCACACCCACACCCCGCAACCAACACAGTTATCCACAACCACCACCCAACCCCTTGACCGCCCACCCCCAAGGCGGCACACTGGGCGGGTTTAGCTCACCACGAATTCGCGGTTCTGCTCGGCGATGACGCGGGGCAGGCGAACGTCGATAAGCGTGCCCTCCGCCTGGTACTCCTCCGAGCGCACGGTCCCGTGCTCGTGGAGCTGGGAGACGACATCGCCGCGGGTAAACGGCACGAGCATGGTCACGTGCTCGTCGAGGGTGTTGAGGAACATCTCGATCTTCGACTCGAGCTCGCCGATCCCCTCGCCGGTCAGCGCGGAGACGAACACAACGTCCCGGCCAGCGTGGTCGAAGGCGTGGCGCAGCTCGGCCAGCACGATCGGGTCGGCCTCGTCGATCTTGTTCACTACCACGATCTCAGGCGGCAGCGTCTCGCCGCTCTCGCGCGTGATTTCCGCCAGCACCTCGTTGACGGCCTCGATCTGCTTGAGCGGGAACGCGTCGGAGCCGTCGACCACGTGCAGTAGCAGGTCGGCGCCGGAAACCTCCTCGAGCGTGGATTTGAACGCTTCCACCAGCTGCGTGGGCAGGTGCCGGACGAAGCCGACAGTGTCGGTGAGTACCACGCTGCGCCCGTCCGCGAGCTGCGCTTTGCGTGTCGACGGATCCAGCGTGGCAAACAGGGCGTCCTCCACCAGCACACCCGCGTCCGTCATCGCGTTGATCAGGGAGCTCTTGCCGGCGTTGGTGTAGCCCGCGATGGCGATCTTCGGCGTGGTGGAGCGCGCCCGCTGCGCCCGCTTGACCTCGCGGGCCGTCTGCATGTCGCGCAACTGGTGGCGCAGCTTGGCCATCTCGCTGCGCAGGCGGCGGCGGTCCGCCTCGATGCGCGTCTCACCGGGCCCGCGCAGACCCACGCCGCCGTTGGAGCCGGCGCGGCCGCCCGCCTGGCGCGACAGGTTGCCGCCCCAGCCGCGCGTGCGGGTGTAAAGGTACTCCATCTGCGCGAGCGCCACCTGCGCCTTGCCTTCTTTGCTCTTCGCGTGCTGCGCGAAGATGTCCAGGATCAGCATGGTCCGGTCGATGACCTTGACCTTCAGCGCTTCCTCCAGCGCGACCATCTGGCCGGGCGAGAGCTCGCCGTCGAACACCACGGTGTCCGCGCCCGTGGCCTGCACGATCTCGCCGAGCTCCTTGACCTTGCCCGAGCCGATGTAGGTGCCCGGGTCCGGCTTGTCGCGCTTCTGGTAGAACATGTCGAGCACCTCGGCGCCGGCGGTCTCCGCGAGGGCGGCCAGCTCGAGCATGTTCGCCTCCATCTCGGCGGTGGTGCCCTCCGTCCATGCCCCCACAAGGATGACCTGCTCGAGGCGCAGCTTGCGGTACTCAACCTCGTAGCCGTCCTCGATCTCCTCCGCGCGCACCTCAGTCTCGATGCGGCGCAGCGCGTTGCGGTCCTCTAGGTCGAGCGAACCGGTGGTGGGCTCGCCGGGCTGCGGCGCGTTGTGGCGGAATGCCCGAGCGAGCAGCTCGTCGTGCAGTTGGTCTTCTTTACTCATTCAGTCCTTTTGCAAATTGCTTATCGACGCTCCCCTTCACATCTAACACCAGAGCGGGCAGTTTCTTCCCTTCGCGCGGCGGGTAAGATGCCCAACCATGAGTGCAACCCTCACCACAGATCTGTCCGCGATCGGCCTCGGCTTCAACCGCTGGCAGGACGCCGTGGAGGCCGCGATCGCCTCCAACCGCCTCGCCGTGACGGGCGAGGTGCGCGGCGGGCAGCTGATTCAGTACTCGGATGCGTCGGGAAGCCAGCTCAACATCCTGGCCGTGGAGCCCTTCGCCACCTTCGCGGGCTTCGACTCCACCACGCGCGCGTACGCGCACATCACGCCGCTGAATGACGTGGTTGCGCTGGCGGAGATCGTCGACCCGCACGGCAACCCGATGACGTCCGCGACGCTGAACCTCGCGCAGGGCCCGCTGATCGCCGACGAGCCGACGCTGCAGTGGCAGGAGCTGGGCGTCACCGCCCTGGTGGTCAGCCACGACACCTACCCCTCCACCGACGCCTACCTGCAGGCGCACCCCGGCGAGGTAGTGGGCGAGCTACGCTCCCCCGGCGCCGAGGCCGTTGCCGCCGGCGAGCCGAAGGCCCCCGACGCGAGCGTCACGTTCACCGCGCGCGTCCTCGGCGCGGAGTACCGCACGTCCGAGCTAACGGGCCAGCGCTTCATCCACGTCTCGCTCGACGCCGCGTTCCCCTTCGACGCGTGCCTGCCCGACGGCGAACTGCCCGAGCGCGGCACCGTCATCGCCGCCACCGCCGTCCTCGTCGGCTCCATCCCCGCGCCCACCGGCGGCTGCGGGGGCTGCGGCGGCTCCTGCGGCTGCGGGGGCCACTAGCGGGAAAGCGGTGGGGAAATGGGATCCAGCGAACGGGCTTTCTCCCTGGCCATCGCGGGCGCACTAGTGCTCGCTGCGGTGGTTCTGCTCGTTGTACTCCTGCGCGTTCCCGGCCTGATTCTTTCCCTGATCCTGGTGGCCGCCGTGCTGATGTTCGAGCGGCGGCACCAAACCAACCCGGAAGTCGCGGCCATGGAAGCATCCCTGCGACTGACCCGCGACGACATCTGCGAGGTCCTCGACGCCTACGACCAGCTGCAAAACGGCGCATCCGCGGCCGACATCGCGGACCGCACCCTGCACTTCGCCGCGCTGGCCAACCCGGACAACACAGTCCCGGAGGTCAACGAGTTCATCCTGCGCGCATCCTCCGCGCGGCGCTTCCTCGCGCGTATCGACGCCCACCTGGAAAGACCCGACCTAGACAAAGCACAGCTCGAGCGCCTGCTGGCTATTGCCGACGAGCGCGCCTTCGAACTCCAAACCGCCTGGGACGACGCGCGCCGAGCTGCACGCCAGCTCGGTCCGGGGTAGATTGGTTTTAATTCACAGGAGTGCCGGCGAATGATAAACCGGTCACCCTTGATGACAAGGTGCGAATGCCCGCCGACGGCCTCACCGGCACCGTCACCGACAAAAACCACAAGCCGATCACCGGGGCGAAAGTCATCGTTGATCCCACCACCGGCGCAATCAAGGTCAGCGTGCCCGAAGGCACCCCCCCGAAGGCGAAGCAAAGGTTCAGATCACTGACAAGGACAGAAACCCCATCGGCCATCCAATCGACATCAACATCGTCGGTGCGAGCACCCCGACAACGTCTGTCGATGTCAGCGGTACATCGGAACAAGTACCAGCGAAGGCTCAACTGATCTCAACGGCAAGGGCATCGCCACCCTCGTGGGCTGGTCATTGCCGCTGCTGGCGCTGATCCCGGTTGGTATCGTGCTCAACGCGGGTATTCCGGTGGTCGAGGAGGCCATGCGCCCGGTCAACGAGCAGCTCGCGGCGTGGAACGCACAGGCACAGCAGCAGCTGGGCTTGTTCAACCCGCAGCTGGCTGAGATGGCCAACCGCTACAACTAGGAGATCCAGATGGCCGCAACCGGCCTTGGGGTCGCCGCGGTTGCAATCGGCCTGATCGCAAGCATCGCCACCACCTGTGGCGGCGCAGGCAGCTCCAACGGATCCTCCCGCTAACAGCGCTTACGTCTTGAGGGATTGCTAAACCCGTACTAAAACCTCCCCTGACCAATGCGGTGCATTCAGCGTTGAATTTAAATAAACCCCCAGTGGTACAGATGTGACTGAAATGCACTACTGAAACCAACCAAAGTGTCTAATGGGTAAACTTTTTGGGAACACTTGACGCCACAAGCTAATACGCCTGATCACAGTCAGTACACAGAATGCGATCAGCTAACAGAAATGTTAGAACCTTTCCAACGACTCGGCGCACCACCCCGCGATCGAGTCACCCCGTATTTCTTTTCCCGAAAGGTTTGTCGATCGTGCGCAAACACTCCCCAATCCGCTACGCCATCGCGGGCTTAACCGCCATCAGCCTCGTGGCTGCCCCGATTTCTCCAGTCCCAGGTATCAAAACTGTCGCTCAAGCCCAAACCTCGGTAACACCGATTCCTGTTCAAAAATATATTGAGGTTTATGAGGGTGGCGTTGGATACCCCGACCCTGCTGAGGCCATCACAAACGCGGACGATTTTCCAGCCGGCACCCGTTTCACATGGACGAAGAAGCCAGGCGTCAACTATGACCGCGATAATCCCAAAACTGATATTGCGTGGGTCTCCGTGAGCGTCCCTGACGGTAAGGGCGGATATGATTACCGCACTGTCGATGTTCCGGTTTATGTCAGGTGGACCAGAAACGTTTATTTGAGCGAAAACCACGTTTTCGATGCAGATAAATACGAGCCAATTAGCGCTTTTACTCAACAGGGTAATTATCTTGTAACAGGGCCAGCGGGGCTCGCGTATCCCGACCCGGCTCTAGCGGTTGCAAATAGGCTAGATCTTCCTGCAGGCACGACCTACGAGTGGGTTCGGATGGGGACTACCGACGGTGGTGACACCGCGATGGTTTCAATCAACTACCCTGACGGATCCCGCGATGAGATCGAGGTTACCGTCATTGGAGAAGCCGACCAGGATCAGGTCGAAGCAGCCACCTGGCTGACGAACGAGACTAACGGGTATGATCCAGTCGTCGATGCGGACCGATACGTGCCGCGAGCGAAGCGATCCGAACCGGCCGTTTGGTATAGCGAACTTGACGCTTCGGACTACATCGATCAGACCAATCTTCCAGAAGGCACAAAGTTCACGTTCGTACCTCGCCCTCAAGAGATTCAAACCGGAAAGCACCCTGAAACTGTAGTGGTGACCTATCCGGACGGTTCTTCGGAGAAGGTGAGCGTCACGACGCATATCCAGGAAACCCAGAACAACCTCAACGATCCGAAACCCGTTACTACACCGATTGAGGTGAAAGAAGGCGGCGTAGGCTACCCTCCGGCTCGCGATGCAATCACGAACGCCGACGAAATGCCCTCCGGTGCCGTCACCATCGCAGGCAGCGAAAAATTCCGTCAAGATGAGACGGAATACGTATGGGTCCTGAAGCCAGCAGATGTGGGCGACAACCAAGTCGCCCAGGTCTCCGTCAACTACCCAGACGGATCCTACGAACTCGTTAACGTGCCGGTGAATGTCAAACCTGTGCCTAAGAAGGGCACACAGGGACAACAGTACGCTGACAAATTCGAGCCTAAAACAGTCGAAGCCATCAAGATCAATGAAGGCGCTCGCAACTACCCGGATCCCGCCGCCGTAATCACCAACAAAAATGATCTCCCTGCAGGAACCACCTACGAGTGGATCGAAAAACCCACGGCCGATGGCGGAGACCGCGCACTTATCAGCGTGAACTATCCCGACGGAACCCGGGACATCGTTGAAGTTGGCGTCAATGGCATGGAGTTCATCGTCCCCGAAACCCCAGCTCGCGTCACAGCAGACGACTATGCCCCAAAGGCAAAAAACGTGCAGCCGGTCGAGAAGAACTCGACTCCAAAGCCAGAAGACTTTGTCGACACAACTGGCTTGCCCGATGGCACCAGGTACAACTTCGCACCTGGATTCAGCGCTCCAGAAGACACCGCTACTGGCGGCAAGAAGTCCGCTACGGTGGTAGTCACCTACCCAGACGGGTCTGTTGATCAGGTAGAGGTTGTAATTCCGGTTAAGGACGACTCGGATTCCTACAACCCGACGCCCAAGCCGGCTGATCAGGTCGCACCGATCGAGAGTGTCCGATTGTTTGTGTGCGGGGGCTTAGTTTACAAGTAGTCCGCGAATCGGTCGGGGTATGCCACGGCTAGTTGGTTGATGGCTTGTTTCCACCCGGTGGCTTTCGCCCCTTCAATATAGCCGTTGGATTCGGTTACCCGTTTCGCTTTCTTCGCCCGCTGGGCGGCGCGCTTGTCTTCGATGTTGCAAATCATCAACCACAACGTCTTCAACGCCGCGGTATCGTTCGGGAACTGGCCCCGGTTCCGGGTGGCTTTGCGCAACTCAGCATTAAGCGACTCGATCGAGTTCGTGGTGTAGAGCACCCGGCGGGCCGCCGGAGGGAACTGCAGAAACGGCACGAACCGGTCCCACGCGTCGCGCCACACCTTCACCGATTGCGGGTAGCGGCGCCCAAGCTCAGATGCCTCGAACGCGTCTAGGGCGGCACGGGCGGTGTCCTCATTCGGTGCGGTGTAGACCTTCCGCAGCGCTCGGGAGACGGGTTTGCGGTCCTGGTAGGACACCCACCTATTCGCCGCCCGGATCAGGTGCACGATGCAGGTTTGCACCATGGAATTCGGCCACGTCGCTTCGACCGCCTCGGGCAGGCCTTTGAGTCCGTCGCAGCAGACGATGAACACGTCTTGCACCCCACGGTTGGCAAGGTCAGCGCATACGGATGCCCAAAATGCGGCACCTTCGGTATCAGCGATCCACAACCCCAAGATGTGTTTGATGCCGTCCATGTCCACGCCAACGGCCATGTAGCAGGACTTGTTGACCACGCGGTGGCCGTCGCGGATCTTGACTCTAAGTGCGTCGAGGAAGATCACCGGGTAGAACTCATCTAGCTGGCGGTTCTGCCACAGCATCACCTCATCGAGCACCGCGTCGGTGATCGTGCTGATGGTATCCGGGCTCATGTCCACCCCAAGGGTGGTTGCAAGGTGGTGCTGGATGTCGCGCACGGTCATCCCACCCGCGTACAGGGAGATGATCATGTCATCAAGCTCGGTGAGCCTGCGGACACCTTTGGGCACCATCTGCGGGCGAAACGTCCCCGCCCGATCCCTGGGCACGGTCACTTCCAGCGGGCCATAGCCAGAATCCACGGTTTTGGTGTAGGACCCGTTGCGGTGGTTACCACCATCACCGGTATCTACCTGGGCTTTGGCTTTGCGGTCGGAGTGCTCGTAGCCCAAATGGGCGTCCATCTCCGCCTGCAGGCCAGCGTTGATCGATGCCTGCAAAAGCCCCTTCACCAGCTCACTGGCGTCGTCGGTGGAGGTGGAGAGCTCCCCGATGAGCTTTGCGAGCTCGGGGTTATCCATCAGCTTCTCGCTGATCGCGTTGACCCTCGACGGGTCATAGCCTTTCTTCGGTGACACCGTAGTCATTATCGGTGAAACTCCTTTCAGATCAGAGCCTCACACACAAACTTCCTGACACTCTCCACCGATCCAGGTCAACGACACACCGAACCCGCAGGACTACATCACCCTGCCCACCGACGTGCCCGCTGGCACCAAGGTCACCTTCAAAGACCCGCAGCCTGACACCTCCACCGACGGTAAGAAGGACGCCACCGTCGTCGTGACCTACCCCGACGGCACCACCGACGAAGTCCCCGTCACCATCACCGTCAAACCTGCACCCGAAAACACCAAGTACGACCCGCAGCCCAAGCCGGCTGATCAGGTCGCACCGATCCAGGTCAACGACACACCGAACCCGCAGGACTACATCACCCTGCCCACCGACGTGCCCGCTGGCACCAAGGTCACCTTCAAAGACCCGCAGCCTGACACCTCCACCGACGGTAAGAAGGACGCCACCGTCGTCGTGACCTACCCCGACGGCACCACCGACGAAGTCCCCGTCACCATCACCGTCAAACCTGCACCCGAAAACACCAAGTACGACCCGCAGCCCAAGCCGGCTGATCAGGTCGCACCGATCCAGGTCAACGACACACCGAACCCGCAGGACTACATCACCCTGCCCACCGACGTGCCCGCTGGCACCAAGGTCACCTTCAAAGACCCGCAGCCTGACACCTCCACCGACGGTAAGAAGGACGCCACCGTCGTCGTGACCTACCCCGACGGCACCACCGACGAAGTCCCCGTCACCATCACCGTCAAACCTGGTGCGAGTGCTGGGACGGGCGACACCGGCAACGCGAAGGCAACCAGCAGCGTTGATGGCAAGTGCATCGCCACCCTCGTGGGCTGGTCGCTGCCGCTGCTGGCACTGATTCCGGTTGGTATTGCCCTCAACGCGGGTATCCCCGTAGTTGAGGAGGCCATGCGCCCGGTCAACGAGCAGCTCGCGGCGTGGAACGTCCAAGCACAGCAGCAGCTGGGCCTGTTCAACCCGCAGCTGGCTGAGATGGCTAACCGCTACAATCAGGAGATCCAGATGGCCGCAACTGGCCTCGGGGTCGCCGCGGTTGCGATCGGCCTGATCGCAAGCATCGCCACCACCTGTGGCGGCGCAGGAAGCTCCAACGGCTCCTCCCGCTAACAGCCGATAGACGCTGAAGCCCCTTTCCTTCATTACGGAGGAGAGGGGCTTCAGTCGTGAGTGCGCTTCTCGGTGCGTTTCGCAGACGCAGCGCGAGGAATCCGGCTACGCCAGGAACCCGCGGGCCACGATGGTGGAGGGGCCCGTCATGGTGGCGTGGGTGGTGCCGGCGTCCTCGGCCAGCTCCACGTCGATCACACCGCCAGGGACGTGGACGCTCACGGACCCAGCTTCGAGGCCGGCGTCGGCGAGCGCAGCCTGCGCAGCCGCCACCGTGCCGGTGCCGCAGGAGCGGGTCTCGCCCACGCCGCGCTCCCACACGCGCATGTGCATGTTGCCGTCGGCGAGCTCCGTGAGCACCTCCACGTTCACGCCCTCGGGGAAGAAACCGCGGTCGAAGACGGGCTGGGAGAACTCCAGCTCCGCCAGCGCCGAAGGTGTCAGGCCGGGGATGACGCAGGCTAGGTGCGGGTTTCCCACGTCCACGCCCAGGCCCGCGAACTCGAAATCCCCCATGGATGCGGTGGACACGCCGGTGACCTCTACCGGCCCCATGTCCACGGACACGCGCGCGGAGGTCGGCGTCGCTTCCAGCACCCGGATGGTCTTCACGCCGGCGCGGGTGTCCACCTCGAACTCGTCGCGCTCCTCTAAGCCCTCCGCGGCCAGAACGTGGGCGAAGGCGCGGATGCCGTTGCCGCACATCTCGGCGATCGAGCCGTCCGCGTTGCGGTAGTCCATAAACCAGCGGCCCGTCTCGGCGGGGCGCACCACGCGCAGGAGGCCGTCGCCGCCGATGCCGGCGCGGCGGTCGCACAGCCGCGCCACGAATTCGGGCGACAGCGTCAGCTCGTCGCTCACGTCGATGATCACCACGAAGTCATTTTCGGTGGCGTGGGCTTTGATGAAGGGCAGCTGCGAGAAATTCTGCGAGGTATTCACTCACGCGAGTCTAGTGCCGCGAGCGCCGCCCCCGGCACGTCCGCCCCGGCCGCGTCGAGCCACGCCACGCGCGGGTCGCGGTTGAACCAGGAGCGCTGGCGGCGCACGTAGCGCCGCGTGCCGGTGATCGTTTGCTCGCGAGCGTCGACAAGCGAAAGCTCCCCCTCGAGCAGCGACAGCACCTGCGCGTACCCGATCGCGCGCCCCGCGGTGGAGTCGCGCGTGAGACCGACATCCAGCAGACCGCGGACCTCGTCCACCAGCCCCTGCTCGAACATCTGGTGCGTGCGCAGCTCGATGCGCGGGTTGAGCCACGCCGCCTCCGCACGCAGCCCCAGGATGCGGGTGCCCCAGCGCGGCGGCGCGTCCTTCGGCGGCTGCGAGGCCTGGAACGGCTTGCCCGTCAGCTCGATCACCTCGAGGGCGCGCACGGTGCGGCGCGGGTCCTTGTCCTCGATCACGCGGGCGGCGTCGGGGTCCACCGCGGCGAGCTCCGCGTGCAGCGCGTCCACCCCGACCTCCGCCAGCCGCGCCTCCCAGCGGGCTCGCACCTGCGGGTCGGTTGGCGGGAAGGACCAGGCGTCGATAAGCGACTGCACGTACAACATCGAGCCGCCCACCAGCACCGGCACCTTCCCGCGCGCGAGGACCTCCTCCACTTTCGCCACCGCGAGCGCCTGGTACTCGGCCACGGACGCGGTGCGGGTGACGTCCCAGATGTCCAGCAGGTGGTGCTCGATGCCGCCGCGCTCGGACGGCGCGAGTTTGGCAGTGCCGATGTCCATGCTGCGGTAGAGCTGCATCGAGTCCACGTTGACCACCTCGCCGCCCAGCTCCTGCGCCAGCGCGATGCCCAGCGCGGATTTGCCGGACGCGGTGGGCCCCACGACCGCGATCGGCCTCACAGCGCCACCTCCCACGCCCCCACGTAGCGCCCCACGCCGAGGGTGTCGTCAGAGGCGATGAGGTGGGCCCGGGTGACGTCGAGAAGCGAAAGCTCCTCCCAGAGCATGCGCTTGTCGACGCCCCCTCGAACAAACCCCCGCCCCGTGGCCACGAACCGGCGCAGCGCCTCGTGGGCCGCGGGGGCACCGGGCACGAGCGCGAGCGGGGCGCGGGCCGTGAGCCCGGCGGGGCCGTCCGCGACCACCACCGTCAAGGCGGACGGGTCGAGCGGGGCGACGTGCGCGCGGGCGGGGCGGTACTCGCGCGGGCCGAGCAGGTAGCGGACCACGAGCTCGCCGAGGTGGCTGCCGCCTCCGACGTCCACCTGGGGCGCGCCCCACGCGGCGAAGGTGCCGGTGCGGGCGGTGTAGGTATCCGGGCCCATGTCGCAGACGATGTCCACAGGGCGGGTGTCCCCGACGGCGGCTGCCCGCGCGGCGCGCTCGAGCTCGCGACTCGCCGCATCGCCCCGGCCCAGCTCCGCAACCAGCGCGGGCGAGCCCGGCACAATGAGGACGGAGGCGGTGCGGGTCACCCGCCCCACTTTAGCCGAGCGCCGCGGGGACCATTCCAGCCCGGGGCGGGGCAAAGCGCGGTAAAATCGGAGACCATTCGCGCCGTCCGGCGGCTAGTGCCGGGCCGCGTGGACGAGCAGGGCACCGTCTACGTCACCCACGGCGGCGCGGAGCGCGAGATCGGTTCCTGGCAGGCGGGTGCGCCGGAGGAGGGCCTCGCCCACTTCGGGCAGCGGTTCGACGACATCGTGACTGAGGTCGAGCTCATCGAGAACCGCCTGCGCGCCCACCCGGAGGACGCCGCCAACCTGCGCGCCAACGCGCAGACCATCAAGGATTCCCTGCCCACTGCGGCGGCCATCGGCGACTTCGCGGCGTTGGAATCCCGCTTGGAGTCCCTCATCTCGCGTACCGACGAGGCCGGGGAGCGCGCGAAGGAGGCCAAGGCGCAGCGCCGCGCCGAGGCCATCGCCCGCAAGGAGGCGCTCGCGGCCGAGGCCGAGGAGCTGGCCGAGCACTCCACGGACTGGAAGGCGGCGGGTGACCGCATCCGCGACATCCTGGAAGAGTGGCGCACCATCCGCGGCATCGACCGCAAGACGGACGACGCGCTGTGGAAGCGCTACTCCCGCGCCCGCGACTCGTTCAACCGCCGCCGCGGCTCCCACTTCGCCGAGCTGGACCGCGGTCGCGCGAGTGCGAAAAAGGCCAAGGAGGACCTAGTGGTGCGCGCTGAGGCGCTCAAGGACTCCACCGATTGGAACGAAACGGCCCGCGCCTTCCGCGACTTGATGCAGGAGTGGAAGGCCGCCGGCCGCGCCCCGCGCGACGTGGACGACAAGCTGTGGGCGCAGTTCCGCGCTGCCCAGGACCACTTCTTCGACGCCCGCAACGCCGTCAACGCCGAGCGCGACCGCGAGTTCGAGGCCAACGCCGAGGCGAAGGATGCGCTGCTGGCGGAGTACGACGCGCTGGTGGACCCGGCCAAGGGCCTCGGCGCGGCGAAGGCGAAGCTGCGCGAGCTGCAGGACAAGTGGGAGGAGATCGGCTTCGTGCCGCGCGGCAAGGTGCGCGAGTACGAGGACAAGATCGCCGCGATCGAACGCCGCGTGACCGACGCCGAGGAGTCCCGCTGGCGCCGCTCCGACCCGGCCGCCCAGGACAAGGTGAACCAGTTCCAGGTCAAGGCGGACGACTTCGCCGCGCAGGCGGACGCCGCCGAGGCGAAGGGCAACGCCAAGCAGGCGACGGAGCTGCGCGAGCAGGCCAAGCAGTGGCAGGAGTTCGCGGACGTGGCGGCCAAGGCGGCGAACGACCGCTAGTGCTCACCGCCGTCCAGTTCGTCCCCCGCCCCGGCTCCGAGCTTTCGGAGTACGCGGTCGGGGGATACGCGTTCTCCGCCACCCTCGCCATCCAGGACATCACCGGCATGGCCACCTCGGGCGTGACCGCGTCGCACATCGCCAAGCGCCTCGAACCCTCGGCCGAATCCGAGGCATACCTCTTCGCGCTTACGGAGAACGACGCGCTGCGCCCGGTCACCGAGCTCGGCTTCCCCGAGCTCACCGCCTCGGACCTCGACGCCGTACACGCCTGGGTGTTCGTCTCCGTGCCGCTGCTCGAGGACCGCGAGGTGCTGGAGGCCAACGTCACCCTCGATGCCGAGCTCACCCCGCTGCCCGGCGACACCGCTCCGGAGGAGCCGTGGATCGGGGCCCTTTCGCTTATCGACGCCCTCTCAGAGAAGCTGCACCGCCCCATCCGGCAGCTCTGGGTCACGCACGCCCCGGGGATGCAGGCGCCGCCCGGCGTGCGCGACGCGGGCTACGCGGAGGCGTTCCGGGAGGATCAGGCGGTGTTCTCGCTGGGGAGCGTCGACAAGCGAAATGCCCCGTGCGAGATCGCGGTGGTGGAGGGCCCCGGCTTCGGCGGGCGGCGGCGCGCCGCGCCCGGCGAGCTGGAGCAGTTTTCGCACCTGCTCACCCAAGCCTCGCGCGACTACCCGCGCGGCGAGCTGCGCCTCGAGCCGATCGAGTGGGACCTGGGGCGCATCGTGGACGCCGGCGCGCGCCTGAGCGACCGCGGGGGTGCGCAGCTGACCGGCATCGCGTACGTGCAAGGCGCAATCGCCGGCATGTGCGAGGTGGTGCACTACCACTCCGACGACAAGCGGGTGTGCGAGCTCGGCCTCGTCTACGTGCTGCCCGAGCACCGAGGGCGCGGTATCGGCAGCGCGCTGGTGGCGGAGACGCTCGCGGCCGCCGCGACGGCGTGGGACGGGCTGGAGACGGTGTACTGCTCCTACCCCGCCGGCTCCGCGCCCGCCGGGGCGATGATGCGCCGCGTCGGGGCGGCGGTGGTCTCCTCGACCACGGCCTGGCAGAAGCTCTAGCCGCTACCGGCGGCGGCGCTCTGCGGCGCGGGCGCGTCGGTCGTCGACGAGCAGCGGGTTGGGCTCGTGCGCGTGCTCGGCCGCGGCGCGCTGCGCGAGCGCGACCTCGTCGGTGCCCTGGGCCGCGGCGCGCTCCACCGCGATGGCCTCCTGCTCGCCGCCGCGGCGCGTGATCACCGGCACGTAGGCGAACACCGCCGCCAGCACCGCGGCCATGGCCAGGTAGATGCCGGCGCCGTGGCCCGGCATGTCCGCGGTCGCCGAGCTTCGCCGCAGCCACACGGACATCAGCGCGAAGACCACGGCCATACCCGTGAGCACCCAACCCACCGCAGCCAGCCGGTAGCGCCGCAGCGCCGCCGCGAGGGTGCCGCACACGCCCAGCCCCACCAGCGAGAACCACGTGAACAGGTACTCGGCGATGCTGGCCTTGGCGCCGCGCGAGGCCTCGGTTGGCACGAGGAAGCGCCACCCCGCGGCGCCGCCGGCGAACGGGAGCAGCAGGGACACCAGCATGAGCGCCGCGCAGGCGAGTAGCACCCAGCGGGCGGGGGTGTCGGCGATTGAGTTGCTCGCGCGCCGCTCGGCCTCGGCCAGGGACTCGGCGCTTGTTGGGAGATTCGTTTCGGCGGCCATGTCCCCTACCCTAGCCCTGGCGCGGCTTGGAAAACGTCGGCAAGCCTAAGCCCACTCCCACCGGGGCCGTCGTGGGAACCTGGCCCGCGGCCCAGTTGTCGCCGGCCTTGGTCCGGCGGTGGCGTGTGATGCCGGAGTCCGCGATGAGGAAGTGCGGCTTGGAATCGGTGACGGTCACATGGACGATGTCGCCGGGGCGGACCTCGCCGTCGATCGCGCCACCGACGGCACCCTCGACGGCGAAGTGCACCAGGCGGCCGTCGCGGGCGCGCCCCGACATGCGCTGGGTGCGGTCGTTCTTCCGGCCACCCCCGTCCTGAACCAGGAGTTCCACGTCCGCGCCCACCAGCTTCGCGTTCTCCTCCGCCGAGATGCGCTCCTGCAGCGCGACCAGGCGCTCGAAGCGCTCCTGCACCACGGCCTTGGGCAGCTGGTCCGCCATCTCCGCCGCGGGCGTGCCCGGGCGCGGCGAGTACTGGAAGGTAAAGGCCGAGGTGAAGCGGGCCTTCTCCACCACGTCGAGGGTGGCCTGGAAGTCCTCCTCCGTCTCGCCGGGGAAACCCACGATGATGTCGGTGGTGATCGAGGCGTGCGGCAACTTCTCGCGCACCTCGTCCAGGATGGCCAGGAATTTCTGGGAGCGGTAGGAGCGGCGCATGTCCTTGAGCACCTTGTCCGAACCGGACTGCAGGGGCATGTGCAGCTGCGGGCACACGTTGGGCGTCTCCGCCATCGCGTCGATGACGTCGGAGGTGAACTCCGCCGGGTGCGGCGAGGTGAAGCGGACGCGCTCCAGGCCTTCGATGTTCCCGCACGCGCGCAGCAGCTTCGAGAATGCCGAGCGGTCGCGCCCCATGTCCGGGTCCGCGAAGTTCACGCCATAGGCGTTCACGTTCTGGCCCAGCAGGGTGATCTCGGAAACGCCCTGGTCCGCCAACGCCTGCACCTCCGCGAGGATGTCGCCGGGGCGGCGGTCGATCTCCTTGCCTCGCAAGCTGGGCACGATGCAGAACGTGCACGTGTTGTTGCAGCCCACCGACACCGACACCCAGCCTGCGTAGGCGGACTCGCGCTTGGCGGGCAGCACGGACGGGAACGCTTCGAGCGCCTCGGCGATCTCCACCTGCGCCTCGTCCTCCACCCGGGCGCGCTCGAGCAGCGTCGGCAGGGCGGACAGGTTGTGAGTGCCGAAGACGGCGTCCACCCACGGCGCGCGGTCGATCACCGCGTCCTTGTCCTTCTGCGCGAGGCAGCCGCCGACCGCGATCTGCATCCCCGGGTGGGTGTCCTTGGTGTGCTTGAGCTGCCCGAGCGTGCCGTAGAGTCGCTGGTCCGCGTTGTCGCGCACGGCGCAGGTGTTGAACACCACCAGGTCCGGCGTCTGCCCCTCCGGCGCGGCCACGTAGCCGGCGTCTTCGAGCATGCCGGATAGGCGCTCGGAGTCGTGCACGTTCATCTGGCAGCCGAAGGTGCGCACCTCGTAGGTGCGCGGGTGGGTCGTGGGGGTGGTGCTCGCCGTAGTCACGGCGAGACAGTCTAACGCCGAGGAAGTGCAGGGAAAAACGCCGTGCGAGCCGCGCCCCGGTGCGGGCGGGGGTAACCCGATTAGTGAGACCTTAAGCAAAATTGCGCAATTTTGTAGTTTCGCTCACTTGCGTGGCGTAAATGTATTGCGCATGACACAGATGCCTACTCAGCCGATGATTCGGATTTCCGGCGTGAACAAGTACTTCGGCGATTTCCACGCGTTGAAGAACATCAACCTTGAAGTCCCTCGCGGCCAAGTAATCGTGGTGCTCGGGCCGTCTGGCTCTGGTAAGTCCACGCTGTGTCGTACGATCAACCGCCTCGAGACCATCGACGAGGGAACGATCGAAATCGAAGGCCGCGTCCTACCCGAGGAGGGCAAGGACCTGGCCAAGCTGCGCTCCGAAGTGGGCATGGTGTTCCAGCAGTTCAACCTGTTCCCGCACCTGACCATCCGTGACAACGTCACCCTCGGGCCCACAAAGGTGCGCGGCACGAAGAAGGCCGACGCCGTCCGCCGAGCCGATGAGCTCCTCGAGCGCGTGGGCATCGGTGCGCAGGCGGAGAAATACCCCGCCCAGCTTTCCGGCGGTCAGCAGCAGCGCGTGGCTATCGCCCGCGCGCTTGCAATGGAGCCGAAGGTCATGCTTTTCGACGAGCCAACCTCCGCCCTAGACCCTGAAATGGTGGGAGAAGTCCTCGATGTCATGACCGAGCTCGCAGCCTCCGGCATGACCATGCTGGTGGTCACCCACGAGATGGGCTTCGCCCGCAAGGTGGCTGACCGCATCATCTTCATGGCGGACGGCGAGATCGTGGAAGACACCGATCCCGAGTCCTTCTTCACCAATCCACAGTCGGACCGCGCCCGGGACTTCCTGGGCAAGATCCTGCACTAGCCCCGTAAGCATTCCCCCAACTCGATGACAAGGAGTTTTCTCATGAACCGGACCGTTCGCATCACCGCCGCTGCTTCCGCAGCAATCCTGGGCCTTACTCTGACCGCCTGCGGCGGCAGCTCCGACGGCGACGCAGCCGGCGAAGGCCTCCTCGCCCACATCGAGTCGGGCAGCGTCACCCTCGGCACCAAGTTTGACCAGCCGGGCCTTGGCCTCCGCGAGGCTGACGGCTCCATGTCCGGCCTGGACGTGGACGTGGCCACCTACGTGGTGAACTCTATTGCAAAGGACAACGGCTGGTCCGAGCCGACCATCTCTTGGCGCGAGACCCCGTCCGCGCAGCGCGAGACCCTGATCTCTAACGGCGAGGTGGACATGATCACCGCCACCTATTCCATCAACAAGTCCCGCGCGGAGTCCGTGAACTTCGGCGGCCCGTACTTGGTCACCCACCAGGGCCTCCTGGTACAGAGCGGCAACTCGGACATCAAGGGTCTTGAGGACCTTGACGGCAAGATCCTGTGCTCGGTGACCGGCTCCACCCCCGCCCAGAAGGTGAAGGACACCCTGCCGGGCGTGCAGCTGCAGGAGTATGACACCTATTCCTCCTGCGTTGAGGCACTGCGCCAGGGCAACGTCGACGCGCTGACCACCGACGCCACCATCCTCGGCGGCTACGCCGCACAGTCCCCCGGCACCTTCAAGCTGGTTGAGCTGAACAAGGACGGCAAGCCGTTCACCAACGAGCACTACGGCATCGGCCTGAAGAAAGACGACACCGAAGCCACCGAGGCCATCAACAAGGCGCTGAAGGCGATGTACGACGACGGCTCCTTTGACAAGTTCCTTGAGGAGAACATCGACGGCGGCGAGGGCGTTGAAAAGGCCACCCCGGGTGACCTCTCCTTCCTGAACTAGCCGTTCACGCGGGCGCGGACAAAGCGCCCGCCGCCCCATCCCTTCAATCGAGAGTTTCACCATGGATGCACTCTGGGCATTTTTGCTCCCTAAGCTCTGGCCTGCCTTTTGGACGACCATCAAGCTCACCGCGTTGTCAGCCATTGGCTCGCTCGTGCTGGGCACGATTTTGACCGCCATGCGCGTCTCCCCCGTGGGGATCTTGCGCTCGCTGTCGGCGTTTTACATCAACACCGTGCGCAACACCCCGTTGACGCTGGTGATCCTGTTCTGCTCCTTCGGCCTTTACCAGAACTTGGGCCTGCAACTGGCCAGCCGCGAGTCCAGCACCTTCCTGGCGGACCAAAACTTCCGCCTCGCCGTGCTCGGTTTCATCCTCTACACCTCCTGCTTTGTGGCGGAGAGCCTGCGAAGCGGCATCAACACCGTCCACTTCGGCCAGGCCGAGGCGGCGCGTTCGCTGGGGCTGAGTTTCGGGCAGACGTTTAGCAACATCGTCTTCCCCCAGGCGTGGCGCGCGGCGCTCGTGCCACTAGGCAACACACTGATCGCGCTGACCAAGAACACCACTATTGCCTCAGCGATCGGTGTTGCGGAGGCGTCCCTTTTGATGAAGTCCACCATTGAGATGCACGCCAGCGAGCTGTTCGTCATCTTTGGCGTTTTCGCACTCGGTTTCATCATCCTCACCCTGCCAATCGGCCTCATCTTTGGCCGCCTGGCTGAGCGAATGGCGGTGAAGAAGTAAATGGCAAATGAAGTGCGCGCTACGGTGCTTTATGACGCACCGGGCCCCAAAGCCCTAATGCGCAACCGCATCTACACTGCGGTCACCATCATTGTCCTAGTGGCGATCGCCTGGTGGGTTCTGTCCACCCTTGGTGAGAAGGGCCAGCTCGACCCCGCAAAATGGAAGCCGTTCACCCAGGCCAACACCTGGAAGACCTACATCCTGCCGGGCCTGCTCGGCACGCTGAAAGCGGCAGCGACCTCCATCGTTTTTGCCATCATCTTCGGCGTGATCTTCGGGCTTGGCCGCCTGTCCGAGTCGAAACTCATCCGCGGCGTCTCCGGCGTGGTCGTGGAGTTCTTCCGCGCCATCCCAGTGCTGCTTCTGATGATCTTCTCCTACCAGCTCTTTGCCCTATACAAGCTGGTGCCCCCAAGCAGCCTGGCTTTCTGGGCAGTCGTGGTGGCGCTGACCCTCTACAACGGCTCGGTAATTGCAGAGGTGCTGCGCGCAGGCATCAACTCCCTGCCGAAGGGCCAGACTGAGGCGGCCCGCGCGCTCGGCATGTCGCACCGCCAGACAATGTGGACCATCCTTCTGCCCCAGTCTGTGGCCGCGATGCTCCCGGCGCTCATCGCACAGATGGTCATTGCGCTTAAGGACACCGCGCTCGGCTACCAGATCGGCTACATCGAGGTTGTCCGCTCCGGTATCCAGTCCGCTTCCACTAACCAGAACTTCCTCGCCTCGCTGTTTGTGGTCGGCGTGATCATGATCCTGATCAACTACACCCTCACGCTGCTCGCCGAGCGAGTGGAGCGCCAGCTTCGTGCGGGCCGCGCTCGCCGCAACATCTTCGCCAGAGTGCCGGAAGCCGGCCCGAGCGTGGGCCTGGACACCAAGGACACAGTCAACGTGGACTGGCGCGCCCCCGGCTACGTGGAGCTGGAGAACCCGGACCAGGGTCACTAGCCCCCAAGCTCGTCGAGGCGCTCGTCGAGCGCCTCGCGGGCAATCCGCACTGACATACCCGAGCTGTAGCCGCGGCGGGCAAGCACACCGACGACGCGGCGCAGCGCCTTGTCGTATTCGGTGCGGTCCGCGGGCACCGCCTTGACGGCACGGGCCTTCTTCTCGGCGAGGGCGCGGGCCTGCGCCTCCTCGTCCTCCTCGCTGATCTGGGCCAGGGCGTCGGCGCGGATCGCCGCGGCCACGCCCTTGTCGCGCAGCTCCAAGTCGAGGGCCCGCGCCGACTTGCCACGCCGGGCGGCGCGCTGGCGGACCCATTCGTGCGCGAACGAGGAGTCGTCGATAAGCGATGCGCGCTCGAGCGAGTCCAGCACCTCGTCGACGAGATCGGGTGCGAACTCGGCGGCGATCAGGCGCTCTCGCAGCTCGTGGCGGGAGCGGGCCCGCTGGTCTAGGAGCCCGAGCGCGCGCTTACGCACGGGCGCCAAAGCCTCGTCGCGGCGCGCGTCAAAAAGGTCGCCCTCCTCGAACTCGTCGATCGCGCGCTGCAGGCGGGCAAGCTTCTCCGGATCGGGCTGCGGCACGGGCTACTGCTCGGCTACTGCTCGTCGGAGGCCAGGAGGTCCTCGTCATCGTCGTCGAAGTCGATGTTGGGGACCATGTCCACTGGATCGTCCGTCAGCTCGTCGTCCGCGGCGCTGGCGTTCGCGTACTTGCCCACGCCGAGGGCCTTGAAGATCTTGTCCTCGATCTCGTCCGCCAGCTCCGGGTTGTCCTTCAGGAACAGGCGGGCCTTCTCTTTGCCCTGGCCTAGCTGGTCCCCCTCGTAGGTGAACCAGGAGCCGGACTTCTTCACAATGCCGTTGTCCACGCCCATGTCGATGATCGAGGACTCGCGGGAAATGCCCTCGCCGTACATGATGTCGAACTCGGCGATCTTGAACGGCGGCGAGACCTTGTTCTTAACCACCTTCAGCTTGGTGCGGTTGCCGATGGAATCCTGGCCGTCCTTCAGCGTCTGGATACGGCGCACGTCGCAGCGGACGGAGGCGTAGAACTTCAGCGCCTTACCGCCGGTGGTGGTCTCGGGCGAGCCGAACATGACGCCGATCTTCTCGCGCAGCTGGTTGATGAAGATGGCGGTGGTGCCGGAGTTGTACAGCGCGCCCGTCATCTTGCGCAGCGCCTGCGACATGAGGCGGGCCTGGAGGCCGACGTGGCTGTCGCCCATCTCGCCCTCGATCTCGGCCTTCGGCGTCAGTGCCGCGACCGAGTCGATCACAATGATGTCGATGGCGCCGGAGCGCACCAGCATGTCCGCGATCTCGAGCGCCTGCTCGCCCGTGTCCGGCTGGGAAACCAGCAGGTTGTCGGTGTCCACGCCGAGCTTCTTGGCGTACTCGGGGTCGAGCGCGTGCTCCGCGTCGATGAACGCGGCGATGCCGCCTGCGCGCTGCGCCTGAGCGATGGCGTGCAGTGCAACGGTGGTCTTACCGGAAGACTCCGGCCCGTAAATCTCCACGATGCGCCCGCGGGGCCAGCCGCCGATGCCCAGCGCCACGTCGATGGCGGTGTTGCCGGAGGAGATGGACTGGATCGGCGGGCGCTCCTCGTCCCCCAGGCGCATAATCGCGCCCTTGCCGAAGTCCTTCTCGATCATCGCTAGCGCCGCGTCGAGCGCGTTCTGACGGTCGCTCCCCGCGGCGGCTGCGGTCTTCTTCTTGGTTGCCATGCGTGTGCTCTCCTCTTCGATGTGTGGCGGCGGCAGAAATGTAGCTGTTATGTATTAGACGCTCGCCGTTGCCTCCGGTTCCGTCCGGACCCGAACTTTTTCCAGCAGCGAAGAACGGCGAAGCTAGACCACACTGTAGAACCGGGATCCAACACGCCCGATCCTACACGCAAACATGTTCGATACCGCATCGCACACGCCGTGTGGGGGCAGCCGCCCTAAAAACCCGGGCGATCCACGCCCAGGCGGCGCTCCTCGGGAACGTCGAAGGCATCGCAGAGCCCCTGCCACACCTCGCGCGGATCGACACCGCTTTCGATCGCCTCCGCCGCGGTCTGGCCGGACTGCGGCAGGACCTGGGACCCGATGATCCACTGGGCGCGCTCCGGTCCGAACTCGTCACGGACAAGCTGCTCAAACTCAGTCAGGCGCATGGGCTACAAACTTACACGCCCAACTAAGCGCGCAATTGAACGGTGTTCAACTACACTTCCCGCCATGACCTCAGCTACCCCCGCCACACCGGCGCAGCCCCGCCCCCGCGGCAACGCAACCGCGCAGGACATCGCGCTCATCGCCGTCTTCGCCGCCATCATCATCGTCCTGGGCTTCGTGTCCATCCCCGTCGGAGCCGCCGGCGTGCCGATCGTGCTGCAGAACGCGGCCGTCATCCTCGCCGGCCTCGTTCTGGGCCGCCGCCGGGGGTTCCTCACCGCCGCGGTCTTCCTCCTGGTCGGCCTCGCCCTGCCAGTGCTAGCGGGCGGCCGCACCGTCATCGCCGCGCTCGGCGGCCCAACCGTGGGCTACCTGGTCGGCTACCTCGTCTCCGCCTACGTCGCAGGCGCGATCGCCTACCTCGCCCCGTTCAAGGCCAACCGCGGCGCAACCGTCGCGGTGATCGCGCTCGCAGGCGCGGTAGGCCTTTTCTTGCAGTACCTCTTCGGGGTCTTCGGCATGATGTGGCGCCTGGACATGACGTTCGGCGCCGCGTGGGCCGCGCAGGTGCCGTTCCTGCTGCCGGATGCGGGCAAGATCGCGTTGATGATCGCGGTCGCCGCGGCGGTGCACGGTGCGTTTCCGGACTTGCATCGGGAGCGTCGATAAGCACAATGCCCCTGATCGAATTCGAGGGCGCGTCCGTTTCCTACGACGGCACGCAGGTGCTCGCGCCGCTCACCGTGCGCCTCAACGAGCGGCGCATCGGCATCATCGGCTCGAACGGCTCCGGCAAGTCCACCACCGTGCGGCTGATCAACGGCTTAATTGAGCCGACTACGGGGCGCGTGCTTGTCGACGGCCAGTCCCCCAGCACCCACGGCAAAGAGATCCGCCGCCGGGTGGGGTTCGTGTTCTCCGATGCCGAGTCACAAATTGTCATGCCTCGCGTAGCCGACGACGTGGCGTTCTCCCTGCGCCGCTTCAAACTACCGCGCGACGAGGTGCGCGCCCGCACCGCCGCCGCGCTGGAGCGCTTCGGGCTCAGCGAGCTTGCCGAGAACTCCCCGCACACCCTCTCCGGCGGCGAAAAACAGCTGTTGGCGCTGGCATCCGTGCTGGTGACCGAGCCGGACACCGTGATCGCCGACGAGCCGACCACGCTGCTGGACCTGCGCAACCGCCGCCGCCTCATCCGCGAGCTGGAGGCCCTGGAGCAGCAGGTCATCGTGGTCACGCACGACCTCGAGATGCTGCGCGGCTTCGACCGCGTGCTGGTGATCGACGAGGCCCACCTGGTGTGCGACGCCGCGCCCGACGAGGCGATCGCCCACTACCTCGACCTCATGGAATCAAAGCCGTGATCCGCGAGCTGCCGCTGGGCGTGTACGTGCCCGGCAACACCGCGCTGCACCGCGCCCACCCCACCGTGAAGTTTGTTGCGCTGGTGGCGTTCATCATTGTCGCCACCGTCTGGCCCGCCGAGCCGTGGCAATCCATGGCGGTGCTAATCGCTGCGATGGCGCTCTACCCAGCCGCCCGCGTGCCCGCCGGGGTGGCATGGCGCCAGCTGGTGCCGCTGCTGCCCATCTTGGGGTTCCTCGGTGCGTTCTCCTGGTGGCAGAACGGCGCCGAGCGCGCCCTGACCATGCTGATCAGTCTGCTGGCCACCATCGCGGCGGCCAACCTACTCACGCTGACCACCACGGTGGAGGAGCTACTCGACGCCCTCGACGCCAGCCTGCGCCCCCTCAGCAGGCTGGGCGTGCGCACCGACCTGATCAGCCTCACCATCGCGCTGACCATCCGGCTCATCCCCCTCATGCTCGCCACGGCCAACGAGGTGCTCGACGCCCGCAAGGCGCGCGGCGCCGGGTTCTCGTTCGCCGCCTTCGGCATCCCCCTGGTGATCCGCTCCGTGCGCCGCGCCAAGATGATCGGCGAAGCGCTCATGGCGCGCGGCGCGGTGGACTAGGTCTCCGGCTACGCCCGGGTGGAGCTCAGCTGCTGCTGCACGGCAAGCGCCTGCGCCGCCAGCGCCGGGTTGAAGATGCCCAGGCGCAGCTGCAGCTCGAGGTTGGCCTGCGCCAGCGCGTCGCGGGCCGGGCCGTTCACGCCGACGAACGCGAGGAGGCCCAGGGGGAGCAGCAGGGCGAACGGCACCAGCACGGCCGCAGCGATCCAGCCCGGCGTGAGCGAGCTGGCGGAGCTGGCGGAGCTGCCGGAACCGTCGCCCGGCGCCGGTGCCGGTGCCGGTGCCGCCTCGCACTCAACCACGGCCACGGCGACCGCCCCGCGCAGCGCAATCCCGTTCGTTGCGTTGTCATCGGCCCAGAGGTAGCGGGTGGTGTCGGTGCGCGTACCTTGCTCGCACGTCCCCTCCTTGAAGTAGCGCGCGTAGCCCTCGTTGGCGAAGTTCTCGGTCATGCCCGCGGGGCGCGCCTGCACGTCGGACGCCTGCGCGAACTCGGTGCCGTTGTACGTGATCAGGATGGACTGGCCGTCGCACACCTCGTCGCACAGCGCGCGCAGCTGGCTGGCCTGGCGGTCATAATCCAGCGCCATCACGCCCTTGAACGGGGTCTTCAGCCGCTGCACCAGCGTGGACGCGCCGTTGTCGCCGAGGGAAACAAAGAGCACCTCGCCGGTCTCCTCCACGCCCACCGCGAACACGTTCTGCTCGGGGATGTACGCGATTGCCTCGAGGCCGCCGTTCGGCGCCACCGGGCCCACGTGCTCCGCTAGGTTCCACTCGCCGGTCGCGTTCAAAGTGCCTTCGCTTGCCGACGCAACCTCATACCGCAACACCGATGGCCGCGAGACCTTCTTGTTGGCGTTGTCGCGCTCCGTTGCCACGTACAGGGCGCCGTCGGGGCCCACCGTCACGCCCTCGGCGTCCGGGATCCCGGTGCCGTCGCCGTAGCGGAGCGTGAAGCGCCCGCCAACGGAGTAGGTTCCGGCCGCGTCGTCGTAATCCAGGGCCCAGAGCTCTGCCTTGCCGTTGTTGACCACCCACGCGCGGCCGTTCTGGTCGAAGTCAACGCCGGACATGTCCTTGGTGTTGAACTCCGCACCCAGGTCGATGTCGGTGATCTTCAGGCCGGCCACCGGCCACGCCACAGAGTCCAGCGGCTTGGTCTCTTCCTTGACCGGCGCCTCGTTCTTGGCGCCCGGGGTGGCCTTTGTGTCCGTGAACGCGCCGGTGCCGTCCGGTAGCCTTCCCCAGGTATCTGCCGCGTGCGCGGACCAGCCGGCCTCGTCCACCGCGGTGCCGTCGGCGGTGAAGAGGCGGACCTTGTCGTTGCCGCCTAGGCCGAAGCCCTCGCCGCCCCCGAGGGCCTGGGCGCCCTCGGTGTAGAAGCGGGCGAACGCGCCCGGCTTGAGCACCGTGCCCGCCGGGAACACCAGCGGGGTGTGCGAATCGTCGTTGTCCAGCACCGTCCATCTGGAGATGTCCGCGTCCGCGTCGCCGGCGTTGTAGAGCTCGAACCAGTCGGCCACCGGGTCGCCGTTCGATTCCACCTCGTTGATCACCACCTTCGGGATGGCAGCCGGCTCCTCGGGCACGTACGCCACGTTGGCCGCGCCGCGGGTCTTCTCGCCCGTCACGACGAACTCGCCCCGCATGTCCGGGATACGGCCGATCGAGGTCGCGCGGTCCGTCGGCAGCGCGGCGGGGCCGGTGTAGGAGTGC
The DNA here is from genome assembly GCF_900078305.2 of Corynebacterium bouchesdurhonense. Classification (GTDB taxonomy): domain Bacteria; phylum Actinomycetota; class Actinomycetes; order Mycobacteriales; family Mycobacteriaceae; genus Corynebacterium; species Corynebacterium bouchesdurhonense. Next base: position 33,745 of record NZ_LT546026.1, on the reverse strand, counting down.
TCGTCGACCATCTTGCCGCTCGTGTCCGCGATGGTCACCGTGTCACCCGAGTTGCCCAGGCCGAAGCCCGTCGTTCCGTCGGGGGTGTTTTCCTTGCCGTCCGTGTAGAACGCGTAGTAGCCGCCGGCGGGGATCACGGTCCCCTCCGGGAACTTCAACGGCGCGTGGGCCGGATCATCGGCGACGGCGGTCCAGCCGCTGATGTCCACGTCCTGGCCAGTCGGGTTGGCCAGCTCCACCCAGTCCGCGGGCTCGCCCTGCGGGTCGATCTCGTTGATCACCACGCGGAGCCGCTCGTTGGCCTCGCCGCGGGTGGCGCGCAGGCTCTCGGCGAAGTCGCCGGTGCCGTCAGCGGTCCGCGCCCACGACGTCTTCGCGTGCGCGGCCCATGTGAAGGAATCCACCTCGGCGCCCGACGCGTCTCTAAGCGTGATGGAGTCTTCGTCGCCCAGCCCGAACCCTTTGGACTTATCGGGCGTGGATCCTTCCGTCTCGAAGGCGTAGAAGCCGCGGGCGGGCACGACCGTCCCCGCGGGGAACACGATGGGCGTTGATTTCTTGCCGCTGTCGATGGCGGTCCAGCCGGAGATATCGATCGCGGTTTCGGTGTTGTTGTAGAGCTCCACCCAGTCGGTGCCCTGGGTGACGACCTCATTGATGGCGATGCCGGACGGGGCGGCTACCGCCTCCGGCGCGTGCAGGGGCGCGAGCACCAGCGCCGTCGCCAGCGGCGCGGCGAGGATGTCTCGCAGGCGTGTGTTCAGCATGGGGGTCCTTTGCGTGTCGAGAGATGTGATCCCGCGCAAAAGACTATGTGCGTTTGGTTAACACGCCGTGAACGCGAGCGACGGCGGGTGCCGCGCTGGGCACCCGCCGTCGACAAGCAAAAAGCGCTTAGTTCTCCCCGCGCAGCTCGCGCATGCGCTGCGCAACCGCGTCGTCGCTCACCTCGGCGCCCGGGGTGGCGTTGCCCTGCTCGATCGCGGGCTTGGAACCGGAGGTCAGCTCGCCCGCCATCTCGGCGCGGATCTGCTCGAGGCGGCCGTGGCCGGCCATCTGGATGCCGGCCTGCTCCACCTCGGCCATGCGGCCTTGCACGGAGTTCTGCGCCAGCTCGGCTGCGCCCAGCGCGTTGGCGTAGCGGCGCTCGATCTTGTCGCGCACCTGGTCCAGGTTCGGGCCGCCGGCGGTGATGGAGTTCATCTGCTGCATGGTCTCGGAGACCTTCTCCTGCATCTTCGCCTGCTCGAGCTGGCTGAGCAGCTTGGAGCGCTCCGCCACCTGCTGCTGCAGCTGCGCGGCGTTGCGCTCCACGGCCTGCTTCGCGGCGCTAGCCTGCTGCAGCGCCTGGTCGTGCAGCTGCTTGGTGTCCTCCACGCCCTGCTCGGCGGTGACCAGCTGGGCCGCGAACGCCTCCGCGGCGTTCTCGTACTCCTGGGCCTTGCGCGCGTCGCCGTCGGCGCGGGCCTTGTCCGCCAGCTGCAGCGCCTGGCGGGTGTTGGCCTGGAGCTTCTCCACGTCCTCCAGGCGGCGGTTGAGCTGCATCTCGATCTGGCGCTGGTTGCCAATCACGGCGGCGGCCTGCTGGCTAAGCGCCTGGTGCTGGCGCTGCGCCTCGCTGATGGCCTGCTCGATCTGCACCTTCGGGTCCGCGTTCTCCTCGATCTTGTTATCGAAAAGCGCCATCAGGTAGTTCCAGAACTTGGTAAACGGGTTCGCCATGGGTCGGAGACCTTCCTTGTCTTCACCGGGTATAAACCGGAAATAATTTGCGTACGTTCCCGACCATCGTAGACGGGAAACGGGCGTTAGGCCTCCGCTGCCGCCGGCGCGGTGGCGGCGAGCTCCTCCGTGATGGAGGTCAGCGACATGTTCGCCACCGCCTCGAGCACCACCTCGGACACCGTGGTGTCCAGCGCCTCGCAGATCGACGCCAGCACTTCGGACGAGACCTCCTTGCGGCCGCGCTCCAGCTCCGACAGGTAGCCCGGCGACACCATGGCGTGGCCGGCCAGCTGGCGCAGGGACACGCCCTTGTCGGCGCGGAAGGCGCGCAAGGACATGCCCAGCGCCTCGCGCAGCAGCGGCTCGCGCACCCGCTTTGGGGCGCGCGGCGCCTCCACCGGCGCGGCGGGGGTCAGGTCTGGGATCAGCGTTGTGGTTACCATCACCGAGCTCAACGGCTGGGGCCGCTACTTTGTTCCCGCCATCTCCTGCTTGCCGCGTACCGCCTGAAGCGCGCCGCGCAGCGCCGCCTCGACGGCGGCGGAGCGGATCTGGTTGCGGTCCCCGGCCAGCAGGCGCACGGGCTCGGGTTCGCCCGGCACCAGCGCGTAGCGCCCCAGCGGCGCCGGTGCGAGCTCCGCCGCGGAGAAAGACGCCGTCCACCGCGGCCCGCTCACACCGATCCACACCTCGCCGGGTTGGTGGCCGTCCTGCGGGTCGGGCCCCGCCACGCCGGTCAGGGACACCGCCCAGTCCGAGCGGCACGCGGCCCGGCAGCCCCGCGCCATCTCCCGCGCCACCGCCGCGGACACCACGCCCTCGCGCTCCACCAGCGCCGCGTCGACGCCGGCAAGCCCCACCTTCAGGTCGGTGGCGTACGTGACCAGACCGCCGCGCAGTACGTCGGAGGCGCCGGGCACCTCGGCGAGCGTCGCCGCGGCCAGCCCCGCGGTGAGGGACTCGCAGAAGGAGATGGTTTGGTTTGTGCTCCGGAGAGCGTCGATAAGCAACAAGCTCGTGTCCACCTAATTCACCTTCCGTGCGTCGAGCAAGTACTGCACGCCCGTCACCACCGTGACTGCGGCGGCGAGCACCATGACCACCAGAGACGGCGTGTCCATCCACCCCGGCAGCGGGCAGAGGTACAGGCCCACGCCGAGGGTCTGCAGCGCCGTCTTGAGCTTGCCGCCCTTCGACGCCGGCACGACCTTGCCGCGGCGCAGCATCGCGAAGCGCCACACCGTGATGCCCAGCTCGCGCACCACGATCACCACCGTGATCCACACCGGCAGCGTGGCCGCGATGTTTAGCGTCACCAGCGCCGTGATCATCAGCGCCTTGTCCGCGATGGGGTCCGCGATCTTGCCAAAGTCGGTGATCAAGCCGCGGGCGCGCGCGATGTCGCCGTCCAGCTTGTCGGTGAGCATCAGCGCCACGAACAGCCCGAACGCCCACCACCAGTTCTCATCCAGCACCAGCCACGCCAGCACCGGCACGAAGAGGATCCGCAACGACGTCAGGATGTTGGGGAGGTTCCAGTTCGACGGCTGCGGCTGCGGCGGTGGCGGCGTAGCGGCGGGTTGTGTCACGTAAGCCACCCTACAGACCGCCCGCGAGCGCCTACACTCCTATCCCATGAAGTACTTCGCGTTCACGTACACCTACGGCGACGACACGCAGCTCGTCGAGGCCACCCGCCCCGCGCACCGCGAGTTCATCGCGTCCCAGCTCGCGCTCGGCAGGATCGTCGGCTCCGGGCCCTACGTGGACGGGAGCCAGGCGCTGATCATCATTCAGCTGCCCGACAGCGCATCGCTTGCCGACGCAACCGAGATCATGGACAAAGACCCCTACATCGACGCCGGCGCCCTGCAGGCGCGCGACGTCCACGAGTGGAACCCCGTGTCCAACATCTTCGCGCCCGAGCAGGCAGGGTAGCCCGGGATCTCACGCGCTACTTCTTGCCGCCGCGGGCCACGTGGAGGTGGTCCGTCTCCGTCGAGCCGGTGGCCGTGTGGTCGCCCTTGCCGGAGGTAGCCGGGTCATCGATCCACTCCACGTGGTGGCCGTGCTTGTCCACCTTGCGGCGGTTGCCGTGGTCGTCGAAGTCAATGTGGAACTGCTTTTCGCCCGGGTTCTTGCGGCCGGCCTTGATGTCGGCCCGGTCCTTGGCCAGCGAGGCCACGGCCGTGAGCACCAGCACGCCCACGATGACGCCGAGCGAGGTCACCGTGCCGATCTCCGGCACGTCCAGGCCCTCGCCGCCGTTGATGAACGGCAGGTTGTTCTCGTGGAGCGCGTGCAACAGCAGCTTCAGGCCGATGAAGCCCAGCACCACGGCGAGGCCGTACGGCAGGTACACCAGCTTGTCCAGCAGCCCGTTGAGCAGGAAGTAGAGCTGCCGCAGGCCGAGCAGCGCGAACGCGTTGGAGGTGAAGACGAGGAAGGACTCCTGGGTGATGCCGAAAATGGCGGGAATGGAGTCGAAGGCGAACATCACGTCGATGAAGCCGATGGACAGCAGCGCCACGAACAAGGGTGTGACGGCCTTCTTGCCCGCCTCGGTCTTCGAGACGAGCCTGTCGCCGTGGTAGGACTTGGTCACCGGAATGACCTTGCGCAGCGTCTTGACCACGAGCATGTCGTTCGGGTCGGTCTCGGGCTGATCCGTGGCTTCGTCGTACACGAGCTTGATGGCGGTGTAGATGAGGAACGCGGCGAAGAGGTAGAACACATCGGACCACGCCTCGATGATCACCGCGCCCAGCAGAATGAACAGCAGGCGGAAAACCAGCGCCATCACGATGCCGATGAGCAGCACTTTCTGCTGGTAGGCGCGCGGAATCTTGAACGCGCCCATGATCAGCGCGAAGACGAAGAGGTTGTCCACGGACAGGGACAGCTCGGTGATGTAGCCCGTGAAGAACTGCACGCCGTGCTCCGCGTCCCACAGCCACCACACGATGCCGCCGAAGATCGCGGCCATGCACATGTAGAACGCCGCCCAGCCGCCGGCCTCCTTCATGGACGGCTCGTGCGGCGTGCGGACGTGAGAGACGAAGTCAAAAACGAAAAATCCGAGGATCACCGCCGAGGTGATCAGCCAAATGTACAAGGGCACGTGCATGGTGCGTTCCTCCGGTCAAGGGTTGAGAAAGGGACCGGAGGTCTCCCCCGCCCGCGGCGGGCTGCGTGGACCGGGGCTTTCGCTTATCGACGGCACCGTGCTGACGATCCAACACAATTTCGGGGTACTCCCCTCTCAGCTCGCCCCACTCTACACAACGGCACGGCAGGTTATCCACAGGGACGCCATTCGCGCGCCCCGGTTATCCACAGTTTCGCTTCGGGTTCTTGCGTTTCGTTCAGCGCGCAATACGATGGGATCCGTGAACTTCGCCGAACTACTCGAATCGCTGGCGGGGCTCGGCGTTGACGTACTCGCCGGCTTCGATCGCGACGCCGCGCTGCGCGTCGGCCTGAACCCTGCACGGGTGCGCTCGTGGCAGCGGGTGCACGAGGTCTACTTCGGCGCGACGAAGTGGACAGCCCAGCAACGCCGGGCGCTTGAGCGGGCGCGCGGCGGCGGGCTGAGCCTGCACCAGCTGGAATACATCGAAACCCGGCTCTCCCGCATCGAGGACGCACGCGAGCGCTGGGAGCTGCGCCACCAGCTGTTGGCCGTGCGCGGGAACTTCAAAGCGCTGCAGGCTGCCGCCCGCCGCATCCTGCCGCCCGCCGCGCCGAAGCCGCCGCGCAAGAAGCTCAGCTTCACCGGCTCGCGCGACGGGATGCGCGGATTCACGGGCTGGGCGCCGGAGCGCCAGGTCGCTGACCTCGAGAGCGCCCTGCGCCGCGGCCTCGACCTGGACCAGCCGGAGGCGCCCCAGCTGATGGACGCCTTCCTCGCCCTGCTCGGCGGCACCCGCGCCAACGCCAGCGCGGTGGTGCCGCCCGCCGCGCCGCGGCCCATCGTGCTGGTGCCGCTAGACACCCACGTGGACATCCTCGGCGGCCGCGGCGACGATACGCTGCTTCGCCTCACTGACGGCACCACCATGACCGGCGCCGAGTACCTCGCCACGATCTTCGGCGAGGGGCCCGCACAGGTCCGCGCGGCCGGCGTCGGCGAGGCGGCGCTCTTCCACCCGCAGCGCGGAGCCGTGAACCTGTACCGCACGCAGCGCTACGCCAACGCGAAGCAGCGCGTGCTCGCAAGCCTCACCGCGCCCGGATGCCCCGTGCCCGGGTGCCGCCACGGCGCGGACAACTGCCAGATCCACCACATCACGGCGTGGCGGCACGGCGGTGAGACAAACCTGGCCAACCTCGCGCCGCTGTGCCGCTACCACAACCGAGCCAACGACGACGACCCCCGCGCAAGGAGCCGGGGGCGCGTCGAGATGGTCCGCGGCGCGCCGCGGTGGGTCTCGCCGGGCGGGAGGGCGGTGGCCAACCCCCGCCACGGCCCGGGCGCGATGGAGCTGCTCTTCGGCGGCTAGAAGGCGCCGCTGGTGGGGTTGTAGGTGGCGGAGGGGGCGTCGTCAAGCGATTGCTCCTCCTTCGGCGCATCGGCCGGATCCGCCCCCTTAATCATCCACAGGATGGTGTCGAGCTCCTCCGGCTTGACCAGCACCTCGCGCGCTTTCGAGCCCTCGGACGGGCCGACCACGCCGCGCGTCTCCATCAGGTCCATCAGGCGGCCCGCCTTGGCAAAACCGATGCGGAGCTTGCGCTGCAGCATCGACGTGGAGCCCAACTGCGAGGTGACCACGAGCTCGACGGCCTCGAGGAGGTCGTCCATGTCCTTGCCGATCTCCTCGTCAATCTGCTTCGCCTCGCCCGCCTTCTCCTCGGTCACGCCGTCGACGTAGTCCGGCTCGTCCTGCGCCTTCGCGGCCTCGACCACCGCCTGGATCTCCTCGTCGGTGACGAACGCGCCCTGCAGGCGCTGCGGCTTGCCCGCTCCCTGGGGGATGAACAGTCCGTCGCCCATGCCGATCAGCTTCTCGGCGCCGCCCTGGTCGAGGATCACGCGCGAATCCGTCAGCGATGACGTGGCGAACGCCAAGCGCGACGGCACGTTGGTCTTGATCAGGCCGGTCACCACGTCCACCGAGGGGCGCTGCGTGGCTAGCACCAGATGGATGCCGGCGGCGCGCGCCTTCTGCGTGATCCGCACGATGGAGTCCTCGATCTCCTTCGGCGCCGTCATCATCAGATCCGCCAACTCGTCCACCACGCACACGATGAACGGGTACGGCCGCATCTCGCGCTCCGAACCCGGGGGCGCGGTGATGTCGCCGGCGCGGACCTTGCGGTTGTAATCCTTGATGTGGCGCACGCGCGCGGACTTCATGTCCATGTAGCGCTGCTCCATCTCCTCCACCAACCACTGCAGCGCGGCGGCCGCCTTCTTCGGCTGCGTGATGATCGGCGTAATCAGGTGCGGGATGCCCTCGTACGGGGTCAGCTCGACCATCTTCGGGTCGATGAGGATCAGGCGCACCTCCTCCGGGGTTGCGCGGGTGAGTAGCGAGACCAGCATCGAGTTCACAAACGCGGACTTACCGGAGCCGGTGGAACCCGCGACCAGCAGGTGCGGCATCTTCTGGATCGAGCTGGCAATGAACTCGCCTTCGATGTCCTTGCCCAGCCCGATGAGCATCGGGTCGTCCTGCGCCGAAACTTTCGGGGCGTCGAGCACGTCGCGCAGCCGCACCATCTCGCGGTCCTGGTTCGGCACCTCGATGCCCACTGCGGACTTGCCGGGGATGGGGGTGAGCAGGCGCACGTTGTCGGTGGCGGCGGCGTAGGCGAGGTTGGACTGCAGGTTGGTGATCTTCGAGACCTTCACGCCCGGGCCCAGCTCCACCTCGTAGCGCGTGACTGTGGGGCCGCGCGAGAAGCCGGTCACGGTGGCGTCGACGCGGAACTCCTCGAAGACGTCCGTGATGGCCTCGATCATGCGGTCGTTGGCCTCGGTGCGGGTCTTCGGTGCGGTGCCGGGCACAAGCAGGTCCGTCGACGGCACCGCGTAGTCGGCGTTGCCGCGCTGGATGCGCTTGGCGGGGGCCTTCTCCAGTTCCGACTTGGGGGTGGTGGCGGGCACGGCTGCGGCGTCGATGCCGCTGCGGGCGATGATCGCCTCCCGCATCGCGTCGCGCGTGCCACTCACCGCGTCGGGGGCTTCGTTTGCTTCTCGACGCTCCCGTTCCAGCACCCGCGTCTCCCCCACCTGCGGCCGGCGCGCCGGCCGCAGGTGGGGGAGACGCGGGTGCTGGAACGGGAGCGTCGAGAAGCAAACGAAGCCCCCGACGCGGTGAGTGGCACGCGCGACGCGATGCGGGAGGCGATCATCGCCCGCAGCGGCATCGACGCCGCAGCCGTGCCCGCCACCACCCCCAAGTCGGAACTGGAGAAGGCCCCCGCCAAGCGCATCCAGCGCGGCAACGCCGACTACGCGGTGCCGTCGACGGACCTGCTTGTGCCCGGCACCGCACCGAAGACCCGCACCGAGGCCAACGACCGCATGATCGAGGCCATCACGGACGTCTTCGAGGAGTTCCGCGTCGACGCCACCGTGACCGGCTTCTCGCGCGGCCCCACAGTCACGCGCTACGAGGTGGAGCTGGGCCCGGGCGTGAAGGTCTCGAAGATCACCAACCTGCAGTCCAACCTCGCCTACGCCGCCGCCACCGACAACGTGCGCCTGCTCACCCCCATCCCCGGCAAGTCCGCAGTGGGCATCGAGGTGCCGAACCAGGACCGCGAGATGGTGCGGCTGCGCGACGTGCTCGACGCCCCGAAAGTTTCGGCGCAGGACGACCCGATGCTCATCGGGCTGGGCAAGGACATCGAAGGCGAGTTCATTGCCAGCTCGATCCAGAAGATGCCGCACCTGCTGGTCGCGGGTTCCACCGGCTCCGGTAAGTCCGCGTTTGTGAACTCGATGCTGGTCTCGCTACTCACCCGCGCAACCCCGGAGGAGGTGCGCCTGATCCTCATCGACCCGAAGATGGTCGAGCTGACCCCGTACGAGGGCATCCCGCACCTGATTACGCCGATCATCACGCAGCCGAAGAAGGCGGCCGCCGCGCTGCAGTGGTTGGTGGAGGAGATGGAGCAGCGCTACATGGACATGAAGTCCGCGCGCGTGCGCCACATCAAGGATTACAACCGCAAGGTCCGCGCCGGCGACATCACCGCGCCCCCGGGTTCGGAGCGCGAGATGCGGCCGTACCCGTTCATCGTGTGCGTGGTGGACGAGTTGGCGGATCTGATGATGACGGCGCCGAAGGAGATCGAGGACTCCATCGTGCGGATCACGCAGAAGGCGCGCGCCGCCGGCATCCATCTGGTGCTAGCCACGCAGCGCCCCTCGGTGGACGTGGTGACCGGCCTGATCAAGACCAACGTGCCGTCGCGCTTGGCGTTCGCCACGTCATCGCTGACGGATTCGCGCGTGATCCTCGACCAGGGCGGCGCCGAGAAGCTGATCGGCATGGGCGACGGACTGTTCATCCCCCAGGGAGCGGGCAAGCCGCAGCGCCTGCAGGGCGCGTTCGTCACCGACGAGGAGATCCAGGCGGTGGTCGAGGCCGCGAAGGCGCAGGACGAGCCGGACTACGTCGACGGCGTGACCGAGGAGAAGGCGGGCGAGGCGAAGCAGATTGACGAGGAGATCGGCAAGGACATGGACGACCTCCTCGAGGCCGTCGAGCTCGTGGTCACCTCGCAGTTGGGCTCCACGTCGATGCTGCAGCGCAAGCTCCGCATCGGTTTTGCCAAGGCGGGCCGCCTGATGGACCTGATGGAGACGCGCGGCGTGGTCGGCCCGTCCGAGGGCTCGAAAGCGCGCGAGGTGCTGGTCAAGCCGGAGGAGCTCGACACCATCCTGTGGATGATTAAGGGGGCGGATCCGGCCGATGCGCCGAAGGAGGAGCAATCGCTTGACGACGCCCCCTCCGCCACCTACAACCCCACCAGCGGCGCCTTCTAGCCGCCGAAGAGCAGCTCCATCGCGCCCGGGCCGTGGCGGGGGTTGGCCACCGCCCTCCCGCCCGGCGAGACCCACCGCGGCGCGCCGCGGACCATCTCGACGCGCCCCCGGCTCCTTGCGCGGGGGTCGTCGTCGTTGGCTCGGTTGTGGTAGCGGCACAGCGGCGCGAGGTTGGCCAGGTTTGTCTCACCGCCGTGCCGCCACGCCGTGATGTGGTGGATCTGGCAGTTGTCCGCGCCGTGGCGGCACCCGGGCACGGGGCATCCGGGCGCGGTGAGGCTTGCGAGCACGCGCTGCTTCGCGTTGGCGTAGCGCTGCGTGCGGTACAGGTTCACGGCTCCGCGCTGCGGGTGGAAGAGCGCCGCCTCGCCGACGCCGGCCGCGCGGACCTGTGCGGGCCCCTCGCCGAAGATCGTGGCGAGGTACTCGGCGCCGGTCATGGTGGTGCCGTCAGTGAGGCGAAGCAGCGTATCGTCGCCGCGGCCGCCGAGGATGTCCACGTGGGTGTCTAGCGGCACCAGCACGATGGGCCGCGGCGCGGCGGGCGGCACCACCGCGCTGGCGTTGGCGCGGGTGCCGCCGAGCAGGGCGAGGAAGGCGTCCATCAGCTGGGGCGCCTCCGGCTGGTCCAGGTCGAGGCCGCGGCGCAGGGCGCTCTCGAGGTCAGCGACCTGGCGCTCCGGCGCCCAGCCCGTGAATCCGCGCATCCCGTCGCGCGAGCCGGTGAAGCTGAGCTTCTTGCGCGGCGGCTTCGGCGCGGCGGGCGGCAGGATGCGGCGGGCGGCAGCCTGCAGCGCTTTGAAGTTCCCGCGCACGGCCAACAGCTGGTGGCGCAGCTCCCAGCGCTCGCGTGCGTCCTCGATGCGGGAGAGCCGGGTTTCGATGTATTCCAGCTGGTGCAGGCTCAGCCCGCCGCCGCGCGCCCGCTCAAGCGCCCGGCGTTGCTGGGCTGTCCACTTCGTCGCGCCGAAGTAGACCTCGTGCACCCGCTGCCACGAGCGCACCCGTGCAGGGTTCAGGCCGACGCGCAGCGCGGCGTCGCGATCGAAGCCGGCGAGTACGTCAACGCCGAGCCCCGCCAGCGATTCGAGTAGTTCGGCGAAGTTCACGGATCCCATCGTATTGCGCGCTGAACGAAACGCAAGAACCCGAAGCGAAACTGTGGATAACCGGGGCGCGCGAATGGCGTCCCTGTGGATAACCTGCCGTGCCGTTGTGTAGAGTGGGGCGAGCTGAGAGGGGAGTACCCCGAAATTGTGTTGGATCGTCAGCACGGTGCCGTCGATAAGCGAAAGCCCCGGTCCACGCAGCCCGCCGCGGGCGGGGGAGACCTCCGGTCCCTTTCTCAACCCTTGACCGGAGGAACGCACCATGCACGTGCCCTTGTACATTTGGCTGATCACCTCGGCGGTGATCCTCGGATTTTTCGTTTTTGACTTCGTCTCTCACGTCCGCACGCCGCACGAGCCGTCCATGAAGGAGGCCGGCGGCTGGGCGGCGTTCTACATGTGCATGGCCGCGATCTTCGGCGGCATCGTGTGGTGGCTGTGGGACGCGGAGCACGGCGTGCAGTTCTTCACGGGCTACATCACCGAGCTGTCCCTGTCCGTGGACAACCTCTTCGTCTTCGCGCTGATCATGGGCGCGTTCAAGATTCCGCGCGCCTACCAGCAGAAAGTGCTGCTCATCGGCATCGTGATGGCGCTGGTTTTCCGCCTGCTGTTCATTCTGCTGGGCGCGGTGATCATCGAGGCGTGGTCCGATGTGTTCTACCTCTTCGCCGCGTTCCTCATCTACACCGCCATCAAGCTCGTGTACGACGAAGCCACGGATCAGCCCGAGACCGACCCGAACGACATGCTCGTGGTCAAGACGCTGCGCAAGGTCATTCCGGTGACCAAGTCCTACCACGGCGACAGGCTCGTCTCGAAGACCGAGGCGGGCAAGAAGGCCGTCACACCCTTGTTCGTGGCGCTGCTGTCCATCGGCTTCATCGACGTGATGTTCGCCTTCGACTCCATTCCCGCCATTTTCGGCATCACCCAGGAGTCCTTCCTCGTCTTCACCTCCAACGCGTTCGCGCTGCTCGGCCTGCGGCAGCTCTACTTCCTGCTCAACGGGCTGCTGGACAAGCTGGTGTACCTGCCGTACGGCCTCGCCGTGGTGCTGGGCTTCATCGGCCTGAAGCTGCTGTTGCACGCGCTCCACGAGAACAACCTGCCGTTCATCAACGGCGGCGAGGGCCTGGACGTGCCGGAGATCGGCACGGTGACCTCGCTCGGCGTCATCGTGGGCGTGCTGGTGCTCACGGCCGTGGCCTCGCTGGCCAAGGACCGGGCCGACATCAAGGCCGGCCGCAAGAACCCGGGCGAAAAGCAGTTCCACATTGACTTCGACGACCACGGCAACCGCCGCAAGGTGGACAAGCACGGCCACCACGTGGAGTGGATCGATGACCCGGCTACCTCCGGCAAGGGCGACCACACGGCCACCGGCTCGACGGAGACGGACCACCTCCACGTGGCCCGCGGCGGCAAGAAGTAGCGCGTGAGATCCCGGGCTACCCTGCCTGCTCGGGCGCGAAGATGTTGGACACGGGGTTCCACTCGTGGACGTCGCGCGCCTGCAGGGCGCCGGCGTCGATGTAGGGGTCTTTGTCCATGATCTCGGTTGCGTCGGCAAGCGATGCGCTGTCGGGCAGCTGAATGATGATCAGCGCCTGGCTCCCGTCCACGTAGGGCCCGGAGCCGACGATCCTGCCGAGCGCGAGCTGGGACGCGATGAACTCGCGGTGCGCGGGGCGGGTGGCCTCGACGAGCTGCGTGTCGTCGCCGTAGGTGTACGTGAACGCGAAGTACTTCATGGGATAGGAGTGTAGGCGCTCGCGGGCGGTCTGTAGGGTGGCTTACGTGACACAACCCGCCGCTACGCCGCCACCGCCGCAGCCGCAGCCGTCGAACTGGAACCTCCCCAACATCCTGACGTCGTTGCGGATCCTCTTCGTGCCGGTGCTGGCGTGGCTGGTGCTGGATGAGAACTGGTGGTGGGCGTTCGGGCTGTTCGTGGCGCTGATGCTCACCGACAAGCTGGACGGCGACATCGCGCGCGCCCGCGGCTTGATCACCGACTTTGGCAAGATCGCGGACCCCATCGCGGACAAGGCGCTGATGATCACGGCGCTGGTGACGCTAAACATCGCGGCCACGCTGCCGGTGTGGATCACGGTGGTGATCGTGGTGCGCGAGCTGGGCATCACGGTGTGGCGCTTCGCGATGCTGCGCCGCGGCAAGGTCGTGCCGGCGTCGAAGGGCGGCAAGCTCAAGACGGCGCTGCAGACCCTCGGCGTGGGCCTGTACCTCTGCCCGCTGCCGGGGTGGATGGACACGCCGTCTCTGGTGGTCATGGTGCTCGCCGCCGCAGTCACGGTGGTGACGGGCGTGCAGTACTTGCTCGACGCACGGAAGGTGAATTAGGTGGACACGAGCTTGTTGCTTATCGACGCTCTCCGGAGCACAAACCAAACCATCTCCTTCTGCGAGTCCCTCACCGCGGGGCTGGCCGCGGCGACGCTCGCCGAGGTGCCCGGCGCCTCCGACGTACTGCGCGGCGGTCTGGTCACGTACGCCACCGACCTGAAGGTGGGGCTTGCCGGCGTCGACGCGGCGCTGGTGGAGCGCGAGGGCGTGGTGTCCGCGGCGGTGGCGCGGGAGATGGCGCGGGGCTGCCGGGCCGCGTGCCGCTCGGACTGGGCGGTGTCCCTGACCGGCGTGGCGGGGCCCGACCCGCAGGACGGCCACCAACCCGGCGAGGTGTGGATCGGTGTGAGCGGGCCGCGGTGGACGGCGTCTTTCTCCGCGGCGGAGCTCGCACCGGCGCCGCTGGGGCGCTACGCGCTGGTGCCGGGCGAACCCGAGCCCGTGCGCCTGCTGGCCGGGGACCGCAACCAGATCCGCTCCGCCGCCGTCGAGGCGGCGCTGCGCGGCGCGCTTCAGGCGGTACGCGGCAAGCAGGAGATGGCGGGAACAAAGTAGCGGCCCCAGCCGTTGAGCTCGGTGATGGTAACCACAACGCTGATCCCAGACCTGACCCCCGCCGCGCCGGTGGAGGCGCCGCGCGCCCCAAAGCGGGTGCGCGAGCCGCTGCTGCGCGAGGCGCTGGGCATGTCCTTGCGCGCCTTCCGCGCCGACAAGGGCGTGTCCCTGCGCCAGCTGGCCGGCCACGCCATGGTGTCGCCGGGCTACCTGTCGGAGCTGGAGCGCGGCCGCAAGGAGGTCTCGTCCGAAGTGCTGGCGTCGATCTGCGAGGCGCTGGACACCACGGTGTCCGAGGTGGTGCTCGAGGCGGTGGCGAACATGTCGCTGACCTCCATCACGGAGGAGCTCGCCGCCACCGCGCCGGCGGCAGCGGAGGCCTAACGCCCGTTTCCCGTCTACGATGGTCGGGAACGTACGCAAATTATTTCCGGTTTATACCCGGTGAAGACAAGGAAGGTCTCCGACCCATGGCGAACCCGTTTACCAAGTTCTGGAACTACCTGATGGCGCTTTTCGATAACAAGATCGAGGAGAACGCGGACCCGAAGGTGCAGATCGAGCAGGCCATCAGCGAGGCGCAGCGCCAGCACCAGGCGCTTAGCCAGCAGGCCGCCGCCGTGATTGGCAACCAGCGCCAGATCGAGATGCAGCTCAACCGCCGCCTGGAGGACGTGGAGAAGCTCCAGGCCAACACCCGCCAGGCGCTGCAGCTGGCGGACAAGGCCCGCGCCGACGGCGACGCGCGCAAGGCCCAGGAGTACGAGAACGCCGCGGAGGCGTTCGCGGCCCAGCTGGTCACCGCCGAGCAGGGCGTGGAGGACACCAAGCAGCTGCACGACCAGGCGCTGCAGCAGGCTAGCGCCGCGAAGCAGGCCGTGGAGCGCAACGCCGCGCAGCTGCAGCAGCAGGTGGCGGAGCGCTCCAAGCTGCTCAGCCAGCTCGAGCAGGCGAAGATGCAGGAGAAGGTCTCCGAGACCATGCAGCAGATGAACTCCATCACCGCCGGCGGCCCGAACCTGGACCAGGTGCGCGACAAGATCGAGCGCCGCTACGCCAACGCGCTGGGCGCAGCCGAGCTGGCGCAGAACTCCGTGCAAGGCCGCATGGCCGAGGTGGAGCAGGCCGGCATCCAGATGGCCGGCCACGGCCGCCTCGAGCAGATCCGCGCCGAGATGGCGGGCGAGCTGACCTCCGGTTCCAAGCCCGCGATCGAGCAGGGCAACGCCACCCCGGGCGCCGAGGTGAGCGACGACGCGGTTGCGCAGCGCATGCGCGAGCTGCGCGGGGAGAACTAAGCGCTTTTTGCTTGTCGACGGCGGGTGCCCAGCGCGGCACCCGCCGTCGCTCGCGTTCACGGCGTGTTAACCAAACGCACATAGTCTTTTGCGCGGGATCACATCTCTCGACACGCAAAGGACCCCCATGCTGAACACACGCCTGCGAGACATCCTCGCCGCGCCGCTGGCGACGGCGCTGGTGCTCGCGCCCCTGCACGCGCCGGAGGCGGTAGCCGCCCCGTCCGGCATCGCCATCAATGAGGTCGTCACCCAGGGCACCGACTGGGTGGAGCTCTACAACAACACCGAAACCGCGATCGATATCTCCGGCTGGACCGCCATCGACAGCGGCAAGAAATCAACGCCCATCGTGTTCCCCGCGGGGACGGTCGTGCCCGCCCGCGGCTTCTACGCCTTCGAGACGGAAGGATCCACGCCCGATAAGTCCAAAGGGTTCGGGCTGGGCGACGAAGACTCCATCACGCTTAGAGACGCGTCGGGCGCCGAGGTGGATTCCTTCACATGGGCCGCGCACGCGAAGACGTCGTGGGCGCGGACCGCTGACGGCACCGGCGACTTCGCCGAGAGCCTGCGCGCCACCCGCGGCGAGGCCAACGAGCGGCTCCGCGTGGTGATCAACGAGATCGACCCGCAGGGCGAGCCCGCGGACTGGGTGGAGCTGGCCAACCCGACTGGCCAGGACGTGGACATCAGCGGCTGGACCGCCGTCGCCGATGATCCGGCCCACGCGCCGTTGAAGTTCCCGGAGGGGACCGTGATCCCCGCCGGCGGCTACTACGCGTTCTACACGGACGGCAAGGAAAACACCCCCGACGGAACGACGGGCTTCGGCCTGGGCAACTCGGGTGACACGGTGACCATCGCGGACACGAGCGGCAAGATGGTCGACGAGCACTCCTACACCGGCCCCGCCGCGCTGCCGACGGACCGCGCGACCTCGATCGGCCGTATCCCGGACATGCGGGGCGAGTTCGTCGTGACGGGCGAGAAGACCCGCGGCGCGGCCAACGTGGCGTACGTGCCCGAGGAGCCGGCTGCCATCCCGAAGGTGGTGATCAACGAGGTGGAATCGAACGGCGACCCGGTGGCCGACTGGTTCGAGCTCTACAACGCCGGCGACGCGGACGCGGACATCTCCAGATGGACGGTGCTGGACAACGACGATTCGCACACCCCGCTGGTGTTCCCGGCGGGCACGGTGCTCAAGCCGGGCGCGTTCGCCCGCTTCTACACCGAGGGCGCCCAGGCCCTCGGGGGCGGCGAGGGCTTCGGCCTAGGCGGCAACGACAAGGTCCGCCTCTTCACCGCCGACGGCACCGCGGTGGACGAGGCCGGCTGGTCCGCGCACGCGGCAGATACCTGGGGAAGGCTACCGGACGGCACCGGCGCGTTCACGGACACAAAGGCCACCCCGGGCGCCAAGAACGAGGCGCCGGTCAAGGAAGAGACCAAGCCGCTGGACTCTGTGGCGTGGCCGGTGGCCGGCCTGAAGATCACCGACATCGACCTGGGTGCGGAGTTCAACACCAAGGACATGTCCGGCGTTGACTTCGACCAGAACGGCCGCGCGTGGGTGGTCAACAACGGCAAGGCAGAGCTCTGGGCCCTGGATTACGACGACGCGGCCGGAACCTACTCCGTTGGCGGGCGCTTCACGCTCCGCTACGGCGACGGCACCGGGATCCCGGACGCCGAGGGCGTGACGGTGGGCCCCGACGGCGCCCTGTACGTGGCAACGGAGCGCGACAACGCCAACAAGAAGGTCTCGCGGCCATCGGTGTTGCGGTATGAGGTTGCGTCGGCAAGCGAAGGCACTTTGAACGCGACCGGCGAGTGGAACCTAGCGGAGCACGTGGGCCCGGTGGCGCCGAACGGCGGCCTCGAGGCAATCGCGTACATCCCCGAGCAGAACGTGTTCGCGGTGGGCGTGGAGGAGACCGGCGAGGTGCTCTTTGTTTCCCTCGGCGACAACGGCGCGTCCACGCTGGTGCAGCGGCTGAAGACCCCGTTCAAGGGCGTGATGGCGCTGGATTATGACCGCCAGGCCAGCCAGCTGCGCGCGCTGTGCGACGAGGTGTGCGACGGCCAGTCCATCCTGATCACGTACAACGGCACCGAGTTCGCGCAGGCGTCCGACGTGCAGGCGCGCCCCGCGGGCATGACCGAGAACTTCGCCAACGAGGGCTACGCGCGCTACTTCAAGGAGGGGACGTGCGAGCAAGGTACGCGCACCGACACCACCCGCTACCTCTGGGCCGATGACAACGCAACGAACGGGATTGCGCTGCGCGGGGCGGTCGCCGTGGCCGTGGTTGAGTGCGAGGCGGCACCGGCACCGGCACCGGCGCCGGGCGACGGTTCCGGCAGCTCCGCCAGCTCCGCCAGCTCGCTCACGCCGGGCTGGATCGCTGCGGCCGTGCTGGTGCCGTTCGCCCTGCTGCTCCCCCTGGGCCTCCTCGCGTTCGTCGGCGTGAACGGCCCGGCCCGCGACGCGCTGGCGCAGGCCAACCTCGAGCTGCAGCTGCGCCTGGGCATCTTCAACCCGGCGCTGGCGGCGCAGGCGCTTGCCGTGCAGCAGCAGCTGAGCTCCACCCGGGCGTAGCCGGAGACCTAGTCCACCGCGCCGCGCGCCATGAGCGCTTCGCCGATCATCTTGGCGCGGCGCACGGAGCGGATCACCAGGGGGATGCCGAAGGCGGCGAACGAGAACCCGGCGCCGCGCGCCTTGCGGGCGTCGAGCACCTCGTTGGCCGTGGCGAGCATGAGGGGGATGAGCCGGATGGTCAGCGCGATGGTGAGGCTGATCAGGTCGGTGCGCACGCCCAGCCTGCTGAGGGGGCGCAGGCTGGCGTCGAGGGCGTCGAGTAGCTCCTCCACCGTGGTGGTCAGCGTGAGTAGGTTGGCCGCCGCGATGGTGGCCAGCAGACTGATCAGCATGGTCAGGGCGCGCTCGGCGCCGTTCTGCCACCAGGAGAACGCACCGAGGAACCCCAAGATGGGCAGCAGCGGCACCAGCTGGCGCCATGCCACCCCGGCGGGCACGCGGGCGGCTGGGTAGAGCGCCATCGCAGCGATTAGCACCGCCATGGATTGCCACGGCTCGGCGGGCCAGACGGTGGCGACAATGATGAACGCCACCAGCGCAACAAACTTCACGGTGGGGTGGGCGCGGTGCAGCGCGGTGTTGCCGGGCACGTACACGCCCAGCGGCAGCTCGCGGATCACGGCTTTGATTCCATGAGGTCGAGGTAGTGGGCGATCGCCTCGTCGGGCGCGGCGTCGCACACCAGGTGGGCCTCGTCGATCACCAGCACGCGGTCGAAGCCGCGCAGCATCTCGAGGTCGTGCGTGACCACGATGACCTGCTGCTCCAGGGCCTCCAGCTCGCGGATGAGGCGGCGGCGGTTGCGCAGGTCCAGCAGCGTGGTCGGCTCGTCGGCGATCACGGTGTCCGGCTCGGTCACCAGCACGGATGCCAGCGCCAACAGCTGTTTTTCGCCGCCGGAGAGGGTGTGCGGGGAGTTCTCGGCAAGCTCGCTGAGCCCGAAGCGCTCCAGCGCGGCGGCGGTGCGGGCGCGCACCTCGTCGCGCGGTAGTTTGAAGCGGCGCAGGGAGAACGCCACGTCGTCGGCTACGCGAGGCATGACAATTTGTGACTCGGCATCGGAGAACACGAACCCCACCCGGCGGCGGATCTCTTTGCCGTGGGTGCTGGGGGACTGGCCGTCGACAAGCACGCGCCCCGTAGTCGGCTCAATTAAGCCGTTGATCAGCCGCACGGTGGTGGACTTGCCGGAGCCGTTCGAGCCGATGATGCCGATGCGCCGCTCGTTGAGGCGCACGGTGAGCGGCGCGAGCACCTGCGTGCCGTCGTAGGAAACGGACGCGCCCTCGAATTCGATCAGGGGCATTGTGCTTATCGACGCTCCCGATGCAAGTCCGGAAACGCACCGTGCACCGCCGCGGCGACCGCGATCATCAACGCGATCTTGCCCGCATCCGGCAGCAGGAACGGCACCTGCGCGGCCCACGCGGCGCCGAACGTCATGTCCAGGCGCCACATCATGCCGAAGACCCCGAAGAGGTACTGCAAGAAAAGGCCTACCGCGCCTGCGAGCGCGATCACCGCGACGGTTGCGCCGCGGTTGGCCTTGAACGGGGCGAGGTAGGCGATCGCGCCTGCGACGTAGGCGGAGACGAGGTAGCCGACCAGGTAGCCCACGGTTGGGCCGCCGAGCGCGGCGATGACGGTGCGGCCGCCCGCTAGCACTGGCAGGGCGAGGCCGACCAGGAGGAAGACCGCGGCGGTGAGGAACCCCCGGCGGCGGCCCAGAACGAGGCCGGCGAGGATGACGGCCGCGTTCTGCAGCACGATCGGCACGCCGGCGGCTCCGACGGGGATGGACACGAAGCCCAGGACGATGATGATGGCGGCGAAGACGGCGATGAGCGCGATGTCCTGCGCGGTTGCGTTGCCGCGGGGGCGGGGCTGCGCCGGTGTGGCGGGGGTAGCTGAGGTCATGGCGGGAAGTGTAGTTGAACACCGTTCAATTGCGCGCTTAGTTGGGCGTGTAAGTTTGTAGCCCATGCGCCTGACTGAGTTTGAGCAGCTTGTCCGTGACGAGTTCGGACCGGAGCGCGCCCAGTGGATCATCGGGTCCCAGGTCCTGCCGCAGTCCGGCCAGACCGCGGCGGAGGCGATCGAAAGCGGTGTCGATCCGCGCGAGGTGTGGCAGGGGCTCTGCGATGCCTTCGACGTTCCCGAGGAGCGCCGCCTGGGCGTGGATCGCCCGGGTTTTTAGGGCGGCTGCCCCCACACGGCGTGTGCGATGCGGTATCGAACATGTTTGCGTGTAGGATCGGGCGTGTTGGATCCCGGTTCTACAGTGTGGTCTAGCTTCGCCGTTCTTCGCTGCTGGAAAAAGTTCGGGTCCGGACGGAACCGGAGGCAACGGCGAGCGTCTAATACATAACAGCTACATTTCTGCCGCCGCCACACATCGAAGAGGAGAGCACACGCATGGCAACCAAGAAGAAGACCGCAGCCGCCGCGGGGAGCGACCGTCAGAACGCGCTCGACGCGGCGCTAGCGATGATCGAGAAGGACTTCGGCAAGGGCGCGATTATGCGCCTGGGGGACGAGGAGCGCCCGCCGATCCAGTCCATCTCCTCCGGCAACACCGCCATCGACGTGGCGCTGGGCATCGGCGGCTGGCCCCGCGGGCGCATCGTGGAGATTTACGGGCCGGAGTCTTCCGGTAAGACCACCGTTGCACTGCACGCCATCGCTCAGGCGCAGCGCGCAGGCGGCATCGCCGCGTTCATCGACGCGGAGCACGCGCTCGACCCCGAGTACGCCAAGAAGCTCGGCGTGGACACCGACAACCTGCTGGTTTCCCAGCCGGACACGGGCGAGCAGGCGCTCGAGATCGCGGACATGCTGGTGCGCTCCGGCGCCATCGACATCATTGTGATCGACTCGGTCGCGGCACTGACGCCGAAGGCCGAGATCGAGGGCGAGATGGGCGACAGCCACGTCGGCCTCCAGGCCCGCCTCATGTCGCAGGCGCTGCGCAAGATGACGGGCGCGCTGTACAACTCCGGCACCACCGCCATCTTCATCAACCAGCTGCGCGAGAAGATCGGCGTCATGTTCGGCTCGCCCGAGACCACCACCGGCGGTAAGGCGCTGAAGTTCTACGCCTCCGTCCGCTGCGACGTGCGCCGTATCCAGACGCTGAAGGACGGCCAGGATTCCATCGGCAACCGCACCAAGCTGAAGGTGGTTAAGAACAAGGTCTCGCCGCCGTTCAAGATCGCCGAGTTCGACATCATGTACGGCGAGGGCATTTCCCGCGAGTCCTCGATCATCGACATGGGCGTGGACAACGGCATTGTGAAGAAGTCCGGCTCCTGGTTCACCTACGAGGGGGACCAGCTAGGCCAGGGCAAAGAGAAGGCCCGCCTGTTCCTGAAGGACAACCCGGAGCTGGCGGACGAGATCGAGGACAAGATCTTCAAGGCCCTCGGCGTGGGCAAGTACGCGAACGCCAGCGCCGCGGACGACGAGCTGACGGACGATCCAGTGGACATGGTCCCCAACATCGACTTCGACGACGATGACGAGGACCTCCTGGCCTCCGACGAGCAGTAGCCGAGCAGTAGCCCGTGCCGCAGCCCGATCCGGAGAAGCTTGCCCGCCTGCAGCGCGCGATCGACGAGTTCGAGGAGGGCGACCTTTTTGACGCGCGCCGCGACGAGGCTTTGGCGCCCGTGCGTAAGCGCGCGCTCGGGCTCCTAGACCAGCGGGCCCGCTCCCGCCACGAGCTGCGAGAGCGCCTGATCGCCGCCGAGTTCGCACCCGATCTCGTCGACGAGGTGCTGGACTCGCTCGAGCGCGCATCGCTTATCGACGACTCCTCGTTCGCGCACGAATGGGTCCGCCAGCGCGCCGCCCGGCGTGGCAAGTCGGCGCGGGCCCTCGACTTGGAGCTGCGCGACAAGGGCGTGGCCGCGGCGATCCGCGCCGACGCCCTGGCCCAGATCAGCGAGGAGGACGAGGAGGCGCAGGCCCGCGCCCTCGCCGAGAAGAAGGCCCGTGCCGTCAAGGCGGTGCCCGCGGACCGCACCGAATACGACAAGGCGCTGCGCCGCGTCGTCGGTGTGCTTGCCCGCCGCGGCTACAGCTCGGGTATGTCAGTGCGGATTGCCCGCGAGGCGCTCGACGAGCGCCTCGACGAGCTTGGGGGCTAGTGACCCTGGTCCGGGTTCTCCAGCTCCACGTAGCCGGGGGCGCGCCAGTCCACGTTGACTGTGTCCTTGGTGTCCAGGCCCACGCTCGGGCCGGCTTCCGGCACTCTGGCGAAGATGTTGCGGCGAGCGCGGCCCGCACGAAGCTGGCGCTCCACTCGCTCGGCGAGCAGCGTGAGGGTGTAGTTGATCAGGATCATGATCACGCCGACCACAAACAGCGAGGCGAGGAAGTTCTGGTTAGTGGAAGCGGACTGGATACCGGAGCGGACAACCTCGATGTAGCCGATCTGGTAGCCGAGCGCGGTGTCCTTAAGCGCAATGACCATCTGTGCGATGAGCGCCGGGAGCATCGCGGCCACAGACTGGGGCAGAAGGATGGTCCACATTGTCTGGCGGTGCGACATGCCGAGCGCGCGGGCCGCCTCAGTCTGGCCCTTCGGCAGGGAGTTGATGCCTGCGCGCAGCACCTCTGCAATTACCGAGCCGTTGTAGAGGGTCAGCGCCACCACGACTGCCCAGAAAGCCAGGCTGCTTGGGGGCACCAGCTTGTATAGGGCAAAGAGCTGGTAGGAGAAGATCATCAGAAGCAGCACTGGGATGGCGCGGAAGAACTCCACGACCACGCCGGAGACGCCGCGGATGAGTTTCGACTCGGACAGGCGGCCAAGCCCGAAGATCACGCCGAAGATGATGGCAAAAACGATGGAGGTCGCTGCCGCTTTCAGCGTGCCGAGCAGGCCCGGCAGGATGTAGGTCTTCCAGGTGTTGGCCTGGGTGAACGGCTTCCATTTTGCGGGGTCGAGCTGGCCCTTCTCACCAAGGGTGGACAGAACCCACCAGGCGATCGCCACTAGGACAATGATGGTGACCGCAGTGTAGATGCGGTTGCGCATTAGGGCTTTGGGGCCCGGTGCGTCATAAAGCACCGTAGCGCGCACTTCATTTGCCATTTACTTCTTCACCGCCATTCGCTCAGCCAGGCGGCCAAAGATGAGGCCGATTGGCAGGGTGAGGATGATGAAACCGAGTGCGAAAACGCCAAAGATGACGAACAGCTCGCTGGCGTGCATCTCAATGGTGGACTTCATCAAAAGGGACGCCTCCGCAACACCGATCGCTGAGGCAATAGTGGTGTTCTTGGTCAGCGCGATCAGTGTGTTGCCTAGTGGCACGAGCGCCGCGCGCCACGCCTGGGGGAAGACGATGTTGCTAAACGTCTGCCCGAAACTCAGCCCCAGCGAACGCGCCGCCTCGGCCTGGCCGAAGTGGACGGTGTTGATGCCGCTTCGCAGGCTCTCCGCCACAAAGCAGGAGGTGTAGAGGATGAAACCGAGCACGGCGAGGCGGAAGTTTTGGTCCGCCAGGAAGGTGCTGGACTCGCGGCTGGCCAGTTGCAGGCCCAAGTTCTGGTAAAGGCCGAAGGAGCAGAACAGGATCACCAGCGTCAACGGGGTGTTGCGCACGGTGTTGATGTAAAACGCCGACAGCGAGCGCAAGATCCCCACGGGGGAGACGCGCATGGCGGTCAAAATCGTGCCCAGCACGAGCGAGCCAATGGCTGACAACGCGGTGAGCTTGATGGTCGTCCAAAAGGCAGGCCAGAGCTTAGGGAGCAAAAATGCCCAGAGTGCATCCATGGTGAAACTCTCGATTGAAGGGATGGGGCGGCGGGCGCTTTGTCCGCGCCCGCGTGAACGGCTAGTTCAGGAAGGAGAGGTCACCCGGGGTGGCCTTTTCAACGCCCTCGCCGCCGTCGATGTTCTCCTCAAGGAACTTGTCAAAGGAGCCGTCGTCGTACATCGCCTTCAGCGCCTTGTTGATGGCCTCGGTGGCTTCGGTGTCGTCTTTCTTCAGGCCGATGCCGTAGTGCTCGTTGGTGAACGGCTTGCCGTCCTTGTTCAGCTCAACCAGCTTGAAGGTGCCGGGGGACTGTGCGGCGTAGCCGCCGAGGATGGTGGCGTCGGTGGTCAGCGCGTCGACGTTGCCCTGGCGCAGTGCCTCAACGCAGGAGGAATAGGTGTCATACTCCTGCAGCTGCACGCCCGGCAGGGTGTCCTTCACCTTCTGGGCGGGGGTGGAGCCGGTCACCGAGCACAGGATCTTGCCGTCAAGGTCCTCAAGACCCTTGATGTCCGAGTTGCCGCTCTGTACCAGGAGGCCCTGGTGGGTGACCAAGTACGGGCCGCCGAAGTTCACGGACTCCGCGCGGGACTTGTTGATGGAATAGGTGGCGGTGATCATGTCCACCTCGCCGTTAGAGATCAGGGTCTCGCGCTGCGCGGACGGGGTCTCGCGCCAAGAGATGGTCGGCTCGGACCAGCCGTTGTCCTTTGCAATAGAGTTCACCACGTAGGTGGCCACGTCCACGTCCAGGCCGGACATGGAGCCGTCAGCCTCGCGGAGGCCAAGGCCCGGCTGGTCAAACTTGGTGCCGAGGGTGACGCTGCCCGACTCGATGTGGGCGAGGAGGCCTTCGCCGGCTGCGTCGCCGTCGGAGCTGCCGCCGCAGGCGGTCAGAGTAAGGCCCAGGATTGCTGCGGAAGCAGCGGCGGTGATGCGAACGGTCCGGTTCATGAGAAAACTCCTTGTCATCGAGTTGGGGGAATGCTTACGGGGCTAGTGCAGGATCTTGCCCAGGAAGTCCCGGGCGCGGTCCGACTGTGGATTGGTGAAGAAGGACTCGGGATCGGTGTCTTCCACGATCTCGCCGTCCGCCATGAAGATGATGCGGTCAGCCACCTTGCGGGCGAAGCCCATCTCGTGGGTGACCACCAGCATGGTCATGCCGGAGGCTGCGAGCTCGGTCATGACATCGAGGACTTCTCCCACCATTTCAGGGTCTAGGGCGGAGGTTGGCTCGTCGAAAAGCATGACCTTCGGCTCCATTGCAAGCGCGCGGGCGATAGCCACGCGCTGCTGCTGACCGCCGGAAAGCTGGGCGGGGTATTTCTCCGCCTGCGCACCGATGCCCACGCGCTCGAGGAGCTCATCGGCTCGGCGGACGGCGTCGGCCTTCTTCGTGCCGCGCACCTTTGTGGGCCCGAGGGTGACGTTGTCACGGATGGTCAGGTGCGGGAACAGGTTGAACTGCTGGAACACCATGCCCACTTCGGAGCGCAGCTTGGCCAGGTCCTTGCCCTCCTCGGGTAGGACGCGGCCTTCGATTTCGATCGTTCCCTCGTCGATGGTCTCGAGGCGGTTGATCGTACGACACAGCGTGGACTTACCAGAGCCAGACGGCCCGAGCACCACGATTACTTGGCCGCGAGGGACTTCAAGGTTGATGTTCTTCAACGCGTGGAAATCGCCGAAGTACTTGTTCACGCCGGAAATCCGAATCATCGGCTGAGTAGGCATCTGTGTCATGCGCAATACATTTACGCCACGCAAGTGAGCGAAACTACAAAATTGCGCAATTTTGCTTAAGGTCTCACTAATCGGGTTACCCCCGCCCGCACCGGGGCGCGGCTCGCACGGCGTTTTTCCCTGCACTTCCTCGGCGTTAGACTGTCTCGCCGTGACTACGGCGAGCACCACCCCCACGACCCACCCGCGCACCTACGAGGTGCGCACCTTCGGCTGCCAGATGAACGTGCACGACTCCGAGCGCCTATCCGGCATGCTCGAAGACGCCGGCTACGTGGCCGCGCCGGAGGGGCAGACGCCGGACCTGGTGGTGTTCAACACCTGCGCCGTGCGCGACAACGCGGACCAGCGACTCTACGGCACGCTCGGGCAGCTCAAGCACACCAAGGACACCCACCCGGGGATGCAGATCGCGGTCGGCGGCTGCCTCGCGCAGAAGGACAAGGACGCGGTGATCGACCGCGCGCCGTGGGTGGACGCCGTCTTCGGCACTCACAACCTGTCCGCCCTGCCGACGCTGCTCGAGCGCGCCCGGGTGGAGGACGAGGCGCAGGTGGAGATCGCCGAGGCGCTCGAAGCGTTCCCGTCCGTGCTGCCCGCCAAGCGCGAGTCCGCCTACGCAGGCTGGGTGTCGGTGTCGGTGGGCTGCAACAACACGTGCACGTTCTGCATCGTGCCCAGCTTGCGAGGCAAGGAGATCGACCGCCGCCCCGGCGACATCCTCGCGGAGGTGCAGGCGTTGGCGGACCAGGGCGTTTCCGAGATCACCCTGCTGGGCCAGAACGTGAACGCCTATGGCGTGAACTTCGCGGACCCGGACATGGGGCGCGACCGCTCGGCATTCTCGAAGCTGCTGCGCGCGTGCGGGAACATCGAAGGCCTGGAGCGCGTCCGCTTCACCTCGCCGCACCCGGCGGAGTTCACCTCCGACGTCATCGACGCGATGGCGGAGACGCCCAACGTGTGCCCGCAGCTGCACATGCCCCTGCAGTCCGGTTCGGACAAGGTGCTCAAGGACATGCGCCGCTCCTACCGCTCCCAGAAATTCCTGGCCATCCTGGACGAGGTGCGCGAGAAGTTGCCGCACGCCTCGATCACCACCGACATCATCGTGGGTTTCCCCGGCGAGACGGAGGAGGACTTCCAGGCCACCCTCGACGTGGTGGAGAAGGCCCGCTTCACCTCGGCCTTTACCTTCCAGTACTCGCCGCGCCCGGGCACGCCCGCGGCGGAGATGGCGGACCAGCTGCCCAAGGCCGTGGTGCAGGAGCGCTTCGAGCGCCTGGTCGCGCTGCAGGAGCGCATCTCGGCGGAGGAGAACGCGAAGCTGGTGGGCGCGGACGTGGAACTCCTGGTTCAGGACGGGGGTGGCCGGAAGAACGACCGCACCCAGCGCATGTCGGGGCGCGCCCGCGACGGCCGCCTGGTGCACTTCGCCGTCGAGGGTGCCGTCGGTGGCGCGATCGACGGCGAGGTCCGCCCCGGCGACATCGTCCATGTGACCGTCACCGATTCCAAGCCGCACTTCCTCATCGCGGACTCCGGCATCACACGCCACCGCCGGACCAAGGCCGGCGACAACTGGGCCGCGGGCCAGGTTCCCACGACGGCCCCGGTGGGAGTGGGCTTAGGCTTGCCGACGTTTTCCAAGCCGCGCCAGGGCTAGGGTAGGGGACATGGCCGCCGAAACGAATCTCCCAACAAGCGCCGAGTCCCTGGCCGAGGCCGAGCGGCGCGCGAGCAACTCAATCGCCGACACCCCCGCCCGCTGGGTGCTACTCGCCTGCGCGGCGCTCATGCTGGTGTCCCTGCTGCTCCCGTTCGCCGGCGGCGCCGCGGGGTGGCGCTTCCTCGTGCCAACCGAGGCCTCGCGCGGCGCCAAGGCCAGCATCGCCGAGTACCTGTTCACGTGGTTCTCGCTGGTGGGGCTGGGCGTGTGCGGCACCCTCGCGGCGGCGCTGCGGCGCTACCGGCTGGCTGCGGTGGGTTGGGTGCTCACGGGTATGGCCGTGGTCTTCGCGCTGATGTCCGTGTGGCTGCGGCGAAGCTCGGCGACCGCGGACATGCCGGGCCACGGCGCCGGCATCTACCTGGCCATGGCCGCGGTGCTGGCGGCGGTGTTCGCCTACGTGCCGGTGATCACGCGCCGCGGCGGCGAGCAGGAGGCCATCGCGGTGGAGCGCGCCGCGGCCCAGGGCACCGACGAGGTCGCGCTCGCGCAGCGCGCCGCGGCCGAGCACGCGCACGAGCCCAACCCGCTGCTCGTCGACGACCGACGCGCCCGCGCCGCAGAGCGCCGCCGCCGGTAGCGGCTAGAGCTTCTGCCAGGCCGTGGTCGAGGAGACCACCGCCGCCCCGACGCGGCGCATCATCGCCCCGGCGGGCGCGGAGCCGGCGGGGTAGGAGCAGTACACCGTCTCCAGCCCGTCCCACGCCGTCGCGGCGGCCGCGAGCGTCTCCGCCACCAGCGCGCTGCCGATACCGCGCCCTCGGTGCTCGGGCAGCACGTAGACGAGGCCGAGCTCGCACACCCGCTTGTCGTCGGAGTGGTAGTGCACCACCTCGCACATGCCGGCGATTGCGCCTTGCACGTACGCGATGCCGGTCAGCTGCGCACCCCCGCGGTCGCTCAGGCGCGCGCCGGCGTCCACGATGCGCCCCAGGTCCCACTCGATCGGCTCGAGGCGCAGCTCGCCGCGCGGGTAGTCGCGCGAGGCTTGGGTGAGCAGGTGCGAAAACTGCTCCAGCTCGCCGGGCGCGGCGCGCCGCCGCCCGCCGAAGCCGGGGCCCTCCACCACCGCGATCTCGCACGGGGCATTTCGCTTGTCGACGCTCCCCAGCGAGAACACCGCCTGATCCTCCCGGAACGCCTCCGCGTAGCCCGCGTCGCGCACGCCGGGCGGCGCCTGCATCCCCGGGGCGTGCGTGACCCAGAGCTGCCGGATGGGGCGGTGCAGCTTCTCTGAGAGGGCGTCGATAAGCGAAAGGGCCCCGATCCACGGCTCCTCCGGAGCGGTGTCGCCGGGCAGCGGGGTGAGCTCGGCATCGAGGGTGACGTTGGCCTCCAGCACCTCGCGGTCCTCGAGCAGCGGCACGGAGACGAACACCCAGGCGTGTACGGCGTCGAGGTCCGAGGCGGTGAGCTCGGGGAAGCCGAGCTCGGTGACCGGGCGCAGCGCGTCGTTCTCCGTAAGCGCGAAGAGGTATGCCTCGGATTCGGCCGAGGGTTCGAGGCGCTTGGCGATGTGCGACGCGGTCACGCCCGAGGTGGCCATGCCGGTGATGTCCTGGATGGCGAGGGTGGCGGAGAACGCGTATCCCCCGACCGCGTACTCCGAAAGCTCGGAGCCGGGGCGGGGGACGAACTGGACGGCGGTGAGCACTAGCGGTCGTTCGCCGCCTTGGCCGCCACGTCCGCGAACTCCTGCCACTGCTTGGCCTGCTCGCGCAGCTCCGTCGCCTGCTTGGCGTTGCCCTTCGCCTCGGCGGCGTCCGCCTGCGCGGCGAAGTCGTCCGCCTTGACCTGGAACTGGTTCACCTTGTCCTGGGCGGCCGGGTCGGAGCGGCGCCAGCGGGACTCCTCGGCGTCGGTCACGCGGCGTTCGATCGCGGCGATCTTGTCCTCGTACTCGCGCACCTTGCCGCGCGGCACGAAGCCGATCTCCTCCCACTTGTCCTGCAGCTCGCGCAGCTTCGCCTTCGCCGCGCCGAGGCCCTTGGCCGGGTCCACCAGCGCGTCGTACTCCGCCAGCAGCGCATCCTTCGCCTCGGCGTTGGCCTCGAACTCGCGGTCGCGCTCGGCGTTGACGGCGTTGCGGGCGTCGAAGAAGTGGTCCTGGGCAGCGCGGAACTGCGCCCACAGCTTGTCGTCCACGTCGCGCGGGGCGCGGCCGGCGGCCTTCCACTCCTGCATCAAGTCGCGGAAGGCGCGGGCCGTTTCGTTCCAATCGGTGGAGTCCTTGAGCGCCTCAGCGCGCACCACTAGGTCCTCCTTGGCCTTTTTCGCACTCGCGCGACCGCGGTCCAGCTCGGCGAAGTGGGAGCCGCGGCGGCGGTTGAACGAGTCGCGGGCGCGGGAGTAGCGCTTCCACAGCGCGTCGTCCGTCTTGCGGTCGATGCCGCGGATGGTGCGCCACTCTTCCAGGATGTCGCGGATGCGGTCACCCGCCGCCTTCCAGTCCGTGGAGTGCTCGGCCAGCTCCTCGGCCTCGGCCGCGAGCGCCTCCTTGCGGGCGATGGCCTCGGCGCGGCGCTGCGCCTTGGCCTCCTTCGCGCGCTCCCCGGCCTCGTCGGTACGCGAGATGAGGGACTCCAAGCGGGATTCCAACGCCGCGAAGTCGCCGATGGCCGCCGCAGTGGGCAGGGAATCCTTGATGGTCTGCGCGTTGGCGCGCAGGTTGGCGGCGTCCTCCGGGTGGGCGCGCAGGCGGTTCTCGATGAGCTCGACCTCAGTCACGATGTCGTCGAACCGCTGCCCGAAGTGGGCGAGGCCCTCCTCCGGCGCACCCGCCTGCCAGGAACCGATCTCGCGCTCCGCGCCGCCGTGGGTGACGTAGACGGTGCCCTGCTCGTCCACGCGGCCCGGCACTAGCCGCCGGACGGCGCGAATGGTCTCCGATTTTACCGCGCTTTGCCCCGCCCCGGGCTGGAATGGTCCCCGCGGCGCTCGGCTAAAGTGGGGCGGGTGACCCGCACCGCCTCCGTCCTCATTGTGCCGGGCTCGCCCGCGCTGGTTGCGGAGCTGGGCCGGGGCGATGCGGCGAGTCGCGAGCTCGAGCGCGCCGCGCGGGCAGCCGCCGTCGGGGACACCCGCCCTGTGGACATCGTCTGCGACATGGGCCCGGATACCTACACCGCCCGCACCGGCACCTTCGCCGCGTGGGGCGCGCCCCAGGTGGACGTCGGAGGCGGCAGCCACCTCGGCGAGCTCGTGGTCCGCTACCTGCTCGGCCCGCGCGAGTACCGCCCCGCCCGCGCGCACGTCGCCCCGCTCGACCCGTCCGCCTTGACGGTGGTGGTCGCGGACGGCCCCGCCGGGCTCACGGCCCGCGCCCCGCTCGCGCTCGTGCCCGGTGCCCCCGCGGCCCACGAGGCGCTGCGCCGGTTCGTGGCCACGGGGCGGGGGTTTGTTCGAGGGGGCGTCGACAAGCGCATGCTCTGGGAGGAGCTTTCGCTTCTCGACGTCACCCGGGCCCACCTCATCGCCTCTGACGACACCCTCGGCGTGGGGCGCTACGTGGGGGCGTGGGAGGTGGCGCTGTGAGGCCGATCGCGGTCGTGGGGCCCACCGCGTCCGGCAAATCCGCGCTGGGCATCGCGCTGGCGCAGGAGCTGGGCGGCGAGGTGGTCAACGTGGACTCGATGCAGCTCTACCGCAGCATGGACATCGGCACTGCCAAACTCGCGCCGTCCGAGCGCGGCGGCATCGAGCACCACCTGCTGGACATCTGGGACGTCACCCGCACCGCGTCCGTGGCCGAGTACCAGGCGCTCGCGGTGGCGAAAGTGGAGGAGGTCCTCGCGCGCGGGAAGGTGCCGGTGCTGGTGGGCGGCTCGATGTTGTACGTGCAGTCGCTTATCGACGCCTGGTCCTTCCCGCCAACCGACCCGCAGGTGCGAGCCCGCTGGGAGGCGCGGCTGGCGGAGGTCGGGGTGGACGCGCTGCACGCGGAGCTCGCCGCGGTGGACCCCGACGCCGCCCGCGTGATCGAGGACAAGGACCCGCGCCGCACCGTGCGCGCCCTCGAGGTGATCGAGCTGACGGGCAAGCCGTTCCAGGCCTCGCAGCCGCCGAAGGACGCGCCGCCGCGCTGGGGCACCCGCATCCTGGGGCTGCGTGCGGAGGCGGCGTGGCTCAACCCGCGCATCGAGCTGCGCACGCACCAGATGTTCGAGCAGGGGCTGGTGGACGAGGTCCGCGGTCTGCTGGATGTCGGTCTCACGCGCGACTCCACCGCGGGGCGCGCGATCGGGTACGCGCAGGTGCTGTCGCTGCTCGAGGGGGAGCTTTCGCTTGTCGACGCTCGCGAGCAAACGATCACCGGCACGCGGCGCTACGTGCGCCGCCAGCGCTCCTGGTTCAACCGCGACCCGCGCGTGGCGTGGCTCGACGCGGCCGGGGCGGACGTGCCGGGGGCGGCGCTCGCGGCACTAGACTCGCGTGAGTGAATACCTCGCAGAATTTCTCGCAGCTGCCCTTCATCAAAGCCCACGCCACCGAAAATGACTTCGTGGTGATCATCGACGTGAGCGACGAGCTGACGCTGTCGCCCGAATTCGTGGCGCGGCTGTGCGACCGCCGCGCCGGCATCGGCGGCGACGGCCTCCTGCGCGTGGTGCGCCCCGCCGAGACGGGCCGCTGGTTTATGGACTACCGCAACGCGGACGGCTCGATCGCCGAGATGTGCGGCAACGGCATCCGCGCCTTCGCCCACGTTCTGGCCGCGGAGGGCTTAGAGGAGCGCGACGAGTTCGAGGTGGACACCCGCGCCGGCGTGAAGACCATCCGGGTGCTGGAAGCGACGCCGACCTCCGCGCGCGTGTCCGTGGACATGGGGCCGGTAGAGGTCACCGGCGTGTCCACCGCATCCATGGGGGATTTCGAGTTCGCGGGCCTGGGCGTGGACGTGGGAAACCCGCACCTAGCCTGCGTCATCCCCGGCCTGACACCTTCGGCGCTGGCGGAGCTGGAGTTCTCCCAGCCCGTCTTCGACCGCGGTTTCTTCCCCGAGGGCGTGAACGTGGAGGTGCTCACGGAGCTCGCCGACGGCAACATGCACATGCGCGTGTGGGAGCGCGGCGTGGGCGAGACCCGCTCCTGCGGCACCGGCACGGTGGCGGCTGCGCAGGCTGCGCTCGCCGACGCCGGCCTCGAAGCTGGGTCCGTGAGCGTCCACGTCCCTGGCGGTGTGATCGACGTGGAGCTGGCCGAGGACGCCGGCACCACCCACGCCACCATGACGGGCCCCTCCACCATCGTGGCCCGCGGGTTCCTGGCGTAGCCGGATTCCTCGCGCTGCGTCTGCGAAACGCACCGAGAAGCGCACTCACGACTGAAGCCCCTCTCCTCCGTAATGAAGGAAAGGGGCTTCAGCGTCTATCGGCTGTTAGCGGGAGGAGCCGTTGGAGCTTCCTGCGCCGCCACAGGTGGTGGCGATGCTTGCGATCAGGCCGATCGCAACCGCGGCGACCCCGAGGCCAGTTGCGGCCATCTGGATCTCCTGATTGTAGCGGTTAGCCATCTCAGCCAGCTGCGGGTTGAACAGGCCCAGCTGCTGCTGTGCTTGGACGTTCCACGCCGCGAGCTGCTCGTTGACCGGGCGCATGGCCTCCTCAACTACGGGGATACCCGCGTTGAGGGCAATACCAACCGGAATCAGTGCCAGCAGCGGCAGCGACCAGCCCACGAGGGTGGCGATGCACTTGCCATCAACGCTGCTGGTTGCCTTCGCGTTGCCGGTGTCGCCCGTCCCAGCACTCGCACCAGGTTTGACGGTGATGGTGACGGGGACTTCGTCGGTGGTGCCGTCGGGGTAGGTCACGACGACGGTGGCGTCCTTCTTACCGTCGGTGGAGGTGTCAGGCTGCGGGTCTTTGAAGGTGACCTTGGTGCCAGCGGGCACGTCGGTGGGCAGGGTGATGTAGTCCTGCGGGTTCGGTGTGTCGTTGACCTGGATCGGTGCGACCTGATCAGCCGGCTTGGGCTGCGGGTCGTACTTGGTGTTTTCGGGTGCAGGTTTGACGGTGATGGTGACGGGGACTTCGTCGGTGGTGCCGTCGGGGTAGGTCACGACGACGGTGGCGTCCTTCTTACCGTCGGTGGAGGTGTCGGGCTGCGGGTCTTTGAAGGTGACCTTGGTGCCAGCGGGCACGTCGGTGGGCAGGGTGATGTAGTCCTGCGGGTTCGGTGTGTCGTTGACCTGGATCGGTGGAGAGTGTCAGGAAGTTTGTGTGTGAGGCTCTGATCTGAAAGGAGTTTCACCGATAATGACTACGGTGTCACCGAAGAAAGGCTATGACCCGTCGAGGGTCAACGCGATCAGCGAGAAGCTGATGGATAACCCCGAGCTCGCAAAGCTCATCGGGGAGCTCTCCACCTCCACCGACGACGCCAGTGAGCTGGTGAAGGGGCTTTTGCAGGCATCGATCAACGCTGGCCTGCAGGCGGAGATGGACGCCCATTTGGGCTACGAGCACTCCGACCGCAAAGCCAAAGCCCAGGTAGATACCGGTGATGGTGGTAACCACCGCAACGGGTCCTACACCAAAACCGTGGATTCTGGCTATGGCCCGCTGGAAGTGACCGTGCCCAGGGATCGGGCGGGGACGTTTCGCCCGCAGATGGTGCCCAAAGGTGTCCGCAGGCTCACCGAGCTTGATGACATGATCATCTCCCTGTACGCGGGTGGGATGACCGTGCGCGACATCCAGCACCACCTTGCAACCACCCTTGGGGTGGACATGAGCCCGGATACCATCAGCACGATCACCGACGCGGTGCTCGATGAGGTGATGCTGTGGCAGAACCGCCAGCTAGATGAGTTCTACCCGGTGATCTTCCTCGACGC
>NZ_LT546025.1 GCF_900078305.2 Corynebacterium bouchesdurhonense | reverse complement strand
ACGTGTACTGATACACACCGTGCAAACAACTACGAAACCACACACACATGTATGTGTGTTCGCGTCCACTCACCAGTATCTGACACACCACACCAACCCAGGTGTGGCCCCACATGTGTGTCGGTGGTTCATAGCGGCGGGGAAACGCCCGGTCCCATTCCGAACCCGGAAGCTAAGCCCGCCCGCGCCGATGGTACTGCACCCGGGAGGGTGTGGGAGAGTAGGTTACCGCCGACCCAACAACCCAAAACAACAACTGCATATCCACGGCCCCGCACACCACACGTGCGGGGCCGTTGCGCTCTCACCCCTCACCGGTGAAACAGGCATCACCCCTTTGGTCGGGCCCAACATGCGTTAGAACTCGAACACTGCACCTCGTTACCGCCATACGAACATGGTGGTAACGAGGTGCTGGTTTCGAGTTTCAGCACCCCCCGGGACCAGACGGGGTCTGGTCCCCCGCCACAGGCCACCGAGCCCACCCGGCAACGCCGCGGGCCGGCAAACAGGCATATTCCCCCCCCGGCCACACGCCCACAAACAGGCATAACCCCAGGTCGCTGCTCCCCGGCAGGCGAATATGCCTATTTGCAATATGCCTATTTGGAAAAACCAGGCCACCGCGGGCCACTGATCCAGCCGCCCGGCAGCACCCCACACCGCCGTGGCGGGGTAGCGTGGGGCGATTGGATGATCGAAGGCTAGAAGGGCGAGACATGGAAGCAGCGGCACGCGCCGTGAACCTGGTGAAAACATATGGGCAGGGCGACACTGTGGTTACGGCGCTTGACGGGGTGAGCGTTGAGTTCGAGCGCAACACCTTTACGGCGATCATGGGCCCGTCCGGGTCGGGGAAGTCCACGTTGATGCACACGATGGCCGGGTTGGACGCGTTCACGTCGGGCGAGGCGTACATCGGCGGCACCGCGCTGTCGGGGCTGTCAGACAGGGAGATCACGGAGCTGCGGCGCGACCGGCTCGGGTTCATTTTCCAATCCTTCAACCTCGTGCCCACGCTCACCGCGGCCGAGAACATCGCGCTGCCCACAAGCATTGCGGGGCGCGAGATCGACCAGGCGTGGCTCGAGGAGATTACCCAGCGCCTCGGGTTGTCGCAGCGTTTGGGCCACCGCCCCAGCGAACTGTCCGGCGGCCAGCAGCAGCGCGTGGCTTGCGCCCGCGCGCTGGTGAGCCGACCGGACATCATCTTCGGCGACGAGCCCACCGGGAACCTCGACTCGAACGCGGGGAGGGAGGTACTGGAGATTCTGCGGCACGCCGTGGACTTCGACGGTCAGACCGTGGTGATTGTTACCCATGACGCACGTGCGGCATCGTACGCGGACCGGGTGATCTTCCTGCGCGACGGGAGAGTGGTCAACGAGTTGCGCGACCCGGACATGGATGCCATCTTGCAGGTCATGGCGGGAATCGAGGGGTGATGGCGGGCGGAAACCGGGCGCTGGCGAAGGTGTCGCTGCGCAACATTGGTGCGCACAAGCTGCGGCTCGGGTTGACGGTGCTGGCGGTCGTGTTGGGCACCGCGTTCATCGCCGGTTCGCTGATGTTCACCAACATGCTCGGGCGCACCTTCGACAGCGCCGTGGCCACCCGGTACTCGGGCGGCGATACGGTGGTGGAGCCGGCGGAGGAGGGTGGCTCGGTGAGCGCGGAGGACGCCGGTACCGCCGCCGCGCTGCCGGGTGCCGCGCGCGTGAACGTGATCGGTGCGAAGGTGGTTGTGGCGGCTACCGAAAGTGAGGAGCCGTTCCAGACGCGGCAGGGCTCCGCCAGCGCCGGTGTGTACTACGGGCCGGGGGAGTCGGTGGGCAAGCCGCCGGAGATCGCCCAGGGCCGGGCTCCCGAAGCCGGCGACGCGGGTGCCGGGATCCGCGACTCCGGCGCGGAGGCGGTGCTCAACCGCAACGGCGCCGAGCGGTACGGCATAGCGGTGGGCCAAAACCTCATCGTGGTGGACACCGCGGGACGGGCGAACTACTCGGTGGTGGGCCTCTACGAGGACCCGGACGTGCAGGACACGTCGCTGCGCTTCCTCGTACCCGAGGCGGACTACCTGGACATGTACTCGGCCGACGGCGCGCGCCCGGCGCTGCTCCTGGCGGCCGCTGACGGGACCTCGGCCGAGGAGCTGACGCGGGAGGCCGCGGAGGCGCTGCCCGGGTTGCGGGTTGTGGGTGCCGAGGAGGCTGCGGAGGAGGCGTCGAAAAGCGTGCGCGACGCGCTGAGCTTCATCTCCTACTTCCTCATCGCATTCGGGCTGGTGGGCCTTTTGGTGGGTACGTTCCTGATTGCCAACACGTTTGCGATGATCGTGGCGCAGCGCACCCGCGAGTTCGCGCTGCTGAGGGCGCTCGGGGCGTCGCGGCGGCAGATCACCCGCTCGGTGGCGGCGGAGGCGCTGGTGGTGGGACTGCTCGGCTCCGCGCTCGGCGTCGCTGCGGGTGCGGGCCTGGTTGCCCTGATCAAGCTCGTGATGGGCGGGCGCGGGATGGACCTCCCGGCAGGCGGGATCGGCTTGTCGCCGCGCGCGGTTTTGGTACCCATCGCGGCCGGCACCCTCGTCACGCTGCTCTCTGCGTGGGCGCCGGCGCGGCAGGCCGGCCGGGTGGAACCGGTGGCGGCGATGCGCTCCAGCGAAAGTGCCGCGCCCCAGCCGCTGACCGGCCGTACCGCGGCGGGCGGCCTCCTCATCGCGGCGGGCGTGGCCGCGGCGGCCGCGGGCCTGGCGTGGGATCAGCAGACCACGGGCAACCGCGCGAGCCTGATCGGCGTGGCGGCCGCCGCTGTGATCGCGGGGTTGTTCCTGGCCGGCCCCGCGCTGTCCCTGCCGGTGGTGCCGCCGCTGGGGAGGGTGTTGGGGGCGCCGTTCGGGAGCGTCGGCAAGCTAGCGTCAACAAACACCCGCCGCAACCCGCGGCGCACCTCCGCCACCGCGTTCGCCTTGATGCTGGGGATCGCGCTGGTGACCATCATCGGCATGCTGGGCGCGTCCATGAAGCAGTCCGTGGACACCGTGGCCGACAACGAGGTGAGCGCGGAGTACGTCCTGGCCGGGCCGGTCACGGGCGCGTTCCCCATACCCGGCGACCTGATGGAGCGGATCCCCGCGGTGCCGGGCGTAGGCGACGTGGCCGCGTACACTGAGGCGCCGATTACCGTGGACGGCGAGTACTCCAACAAGGTGGGCCAGTTCGGCTCGACCTCCGTGCTCTACGGTGACCCGGGCAACCTGATTACCATGGACATGGTCGCGGGCTCCTCCGCCCTCGAGGGCAATACGGTGATCGCCCCGCGCGAGTGGGCCGAGCGCCGCGGTTGGTCGGTGGGCGACACGGTGGAGGTGGCCGCGCCGGGGGTGGCCCCGGGCGCGGTAGAGGCCACGGTGGGCGGCATCTTCGAACACTCCTCCATCCTCACCTCGGTGGTGGTGGGCGCGGACGTGGCCAACCAGCTCGTGCCGGGCCGCGCCGACATGGTCATGCTGGGCGTGAGCGGGGACGGCAGCGTGGACGCCGAGCAGCTGCGGGCGAACCTCGAGGCCGAGGTCAAGCACGACATTGTGGTGAAGGTGCAGTCCAAGGACGACGTTTCGGGCGAGGTGCTGGACCTGATCGACCAGATGCTGTTCATCCTTTACGCCCTGCTCTCGCTGGCGGTGGTCATCGCCGTGCTGGGCATTGTCAATACGCTCACTCTCTCCGTGATCGAGCGCCGCCAGGAGATCGGCATGCTGCGCGCTGTGGGCACCCACCGCGGTCAGGTGCGCACCATGATCATCTTGGAATCGGTGCAGATGGCGCTCTTCGGCGCGTTAATCGGCGTGGCGCTGGGCTTGGGCCTGGGGTGGGCGTTTCTGACCGTGCTCGCGGACAAGGGCATCGAGGTAATCGTGGTGCCGTGGCCGCTGGTGTGGACGATGCTCGGCGGCAGCATCGTCGTGGGCATCCTTGCGGCCGTGTGGCCGGCCCAGCGCGCCGCGGCCACGCCGCCGCTCGATGCGATTGTGGAGTAGGGGATCGGGCTTTTTTGCATGCTTATCGACGCCCCCTTCGCCCGCGCCTAGCCCCCCAGCCACCACCGCCCGAGCCACATCCCCGTGAGGGCGGCGAGCAGCCCGCCGATAGCGGTCGCGCCGGCGTAGCCGAACGCCAGCGGGAGGTGGCGCCGCTGCAGCAATTCGCCGAGCTGGCGGGCCAAGAGCGCGAGCGTGGACAGTGCGCCGGCGAATCCGACGCCGATGGCAATCTGCCACTCGCCCGGCACCGCGGCCACGATCCCGACGATGAACGAGGCCGCCATGTTGGCCACGAAGGTGGCCACGCGCTGGTTTGCAATCAGCTGGGTGAGCAGCCAGCGGCAGAATCCCCCGGCGATCCCGCCGACGAAGACGCCGGCCACTGCGGCGGGCAGGCTGGGGGTACTAACCACTGCGCCTCCTGCAGGCGTCGCCCGCCAGCCAGGCGGCCACGGCCACGGCGACGCTGAGGGAGATGATGAACCACGCGAGCAGCGGCGGCATGGGCGCGCAGGCGAGGGCGACGGCGGAGAACGTGCTGAAGCCGCCGAGGAATCCCATGCCCCAGAACGGGCCGGGCTGCACAAGGCCCATGGCGAAGCAAGCGGACACGTTGATGGCGAAGGTGACGGCGAGGATCAGCGCCTCCGGCGAGGACGGCCCGGCGAGGTAGAGCACCAGCTCGCGCACGGTGGCCCCGGCGCCCGCCCCGAGGCCCACGGTGAGGCCTGTCCGGAGCGGTAATTGTTGCACCACTTCAGCCTACGCCGAGCGCGTCTCGCCCCGAAGGCCGCCCGCCCCGAAGACCTCATCGACATCGCCCAGCTGGTCACTGCCTACTACACCCGCGAGGTGGATCCGGAAAACCCGGACCAGCAGGTGGCCTTCGGCACCTCGGGGCACCGCGGCTCGTCTTTGGACAACGCGTTCAACGAGGCCCACATTCTGGCCACCACCCAGGCAATTGTGGATTACCGTCGGGAGCAGTCGATCGGCGGCCCGGTCTTCATCGGCCGCGACACCCACGCGCTCTCCGAGCCGGCGATGCTCTCGGCGCTGGAGGTGCTCATTGCCAACGAGGTAGCAGTGCTTGTCGACGCCGCGGGGAGGTACACGCCCACCCCAGCCGTCTCCCACGCCATCCTCTCGCACAACGCGGGCCTCGCCGGCGGGGTAACGGGCACGGACCCGAAGCGTGCCGACGGCATTGTGATCACCCCGTCCCACAACCCGCCGCGCGACGGCGGCTTCAAGTACAACCCGCCGAGCGGCGGCCCCGCGGGCACCGACGCCACGGACTGGATCGCCGAGCGCGCCAACGCCTACCTGCGCGCCGGGCTCGAAGGCGTGCGCCGCACCCCGGTTGCCGGCGTGCTGGACGATCGGGTGGAGCGCTTCGACTTCATGGGGCGCTACGTGGCCGACCTGGTCAACGTGGTGGACATCGACGCCATCCGTGGCTCGGACCTGCGCATCGGCGCCGACCCGATGGGCGGCGCCTCGGTGGACTACTGGGGCGCGATCGCCGACACGCACGGCCTGAACCTCACGGTGGTCAACCCGGAGGTGGACGCCACCTGGCGGTTCATGACGCTGGACACCGACGGCAAGATCCGGATGGACTGCTCCTCGCCGAACTCCATGGCGAGCTTGGTGCACAATAGTGACAAGTACGGCATCGCCACCGGCAACGACGCGGACGCGGACCGCCACGGCATTGTTACCCCGGACGCCGGGCTGATGAACCCGAACCACTACCTGGCGGTGGCCATCGAGTACCTCTTCAGCCACCGCGACGGCTGGCCGGAAACCACGGCGGTGGGCAAGACCCTGGTGTC
This sequence comes from Corynebacterium bouchesdurhonense, assembly GCF_900078305.2. GTDB lineage: Bacteria > Actinomycetota > Actinomycetes > Mycobacteriales > Mycobacteriaceae > Corynebacterium > Corynebacterium bouchesdurhonense. The sequence goes on along the minus strand of NZ_LT546025.1, from coordinate 162,410 downwards.
CTCCTCGATGATTGACCGGGTGGTGGCCTCGCTGGGCCGCCGGCTAGTGGAGGTGCCGGTGGGCTTCAAGTGGTTCGTGCCGGGGCTGATCGACGGGAGCGTCGGCTTCGGCGGCGAGGAGTCCGCGGGGGCGTCGTTCCTGCGCAAGGATGGCACCGTCTGGTCCACCGACAAGGACGGCATCATCCTCGACTTGCTGGCCTCCGAAATGACCGCCGTGACGGGGAAGACCCCGTCGCAGCGCTACGCCGAGCTCGAAGCGCAGTTCGGCGCCCCCGCGTACGCGCGCATCGACGCGCCGGCGAACCGCGAGCAGAAGGCGGCGCTGAAAGCGCTCTCCCCGGACCAGGTGCCGGCGACCGAGCTGGCGGGGGAGGAGATCACCGCCAAACTCACTGAGGCGCCCGGCAACGGCGCGGCCATCGGCGGGCTGAAAGTGGTCACCGAGAACGCCTGGTTCGCGGCGCGGCCCTCCGGCACCGAGGACAAGTACAAGATTTACGCCGAGTCCTTCAAGGGCGCCGAGCACCTCGAGCAGGTGCAGGCGGAGGCGGTGAACATCGTCTCGGGCGTGCTGGGCGAGTAACCGGCACCACAGCCGTCGTGGGGCCGGGCGGCGTGCCGGTGCGCTAGGGTTTGACGGGTGAGCTCTACTGTTTCCGTCCAGCCGGCCGAGCGGCCCGGGGTGGCGAGCATCGTCCTGGACGTGCTGGCCGCGGCGGCGCGCTTTTTCCTCGCCTACGTGTGGATCTCGGCTGGTGTGTCAAAGATCGGCCACCACATGGAGGTGACGCAGTCGATCGAGGCGTACGAGGTGTTCACCCCGTACTGGTCGGAGATCCTCGCGCACCTCATTGGCCCGCTCGAGCTGGCGGGCGGCCTGTTCCTGCTGCTGGGCATCAAGCTGCGCTGGTCAGGGGCTGTGTCGCTGGTTGTCCTCGCGCTGTTCATCGCCGGTCTGTGGTCCGTGCACGCGCGCGGCATGGTCATTGACTGCGGCTGTTTCGACCCGGCGCAGGGCCACCCCGAGCCGGGGGATGTGCTGAAGACCATCTGGCGAGACCTCACCTTCGCGGCCGTCACCGTCTTCATGATGATCCGGCCGTTCCGGCGCCTGGCCATCTACCCGTAGACTCAGACACTTGGTAGCCATCTACCGCAACCCATCGTCGACACGTTAGGAACCACCGTGACTACTCGCAAAGTGCAGAACCCGAACCAGAAGGGCAACAGCGCCTTCATCTGGGCGCTCCTCGCTGTCGTGGCGATCGCCCTGCTGGTTATCGGCATCATCGTCTACAACGGCCGCAACCAGCAGGACGAGGCCCTGCAGCAGTATGCGGTGGACACCTCAGGCATCAACATCGAGTGGTCTGAGGGAGAGGACGTGATCCACTTGGCGGGCGAAGAGTCCGCGGCAGACGCCAAGACCGCAGACTACTTCGAGGACTTCTCCTGCTCCCACTGCGCGGACCTGCACATCGCGTCCGACGAGGCCATGATGGAGAAGCTTCGGGCCGGCGAGATCAAGGTCGACCTGCGCCCGATGACCGCGCTCGACCGCGGTACCGAGGGGCACTCAACGCGCGCGCTCGCGGCCGAGCTCGCACTGCTTGCCGACGGCGACTATGACGCAGCGTTCTCCCTGCGCAACTACCTCTTCCAGGACCAGGCCGAGGCCTACAAGGCAAAGATGGACAATGCAGCCTTCGCGGACAAGGCGGCAGCCTTTGGTGCGTCCGGCCAAGCGCAGCAGGACATCCGCGACGGGAAGTTCATCGACGCGGCGAAGAAGATGGGCGAGGACAACCAGAAACTCCAGAACGACACCACTGGCGAGTCTTGGACGCCGCGCGTGCTGATTGACGGCAAGGATGTCGAGGACATCAACCCCGACCGGGACGCGTGGCCGCAGACGCTGGCTGACCTCTAGGGCCGCGCTGCGGCACTGACAGCCGGCGGTGTGCTGGGGATTTGGTTGCCCGGCGCGCCGCCGGTATATTTAGCGAAGTTGCCCGCGGGCAAGCTGGGGCTATGGCGCAGCTGGTAGCGCACCACACTGGCAGTGTGGGGGTCACGGGTTCGAATCCCGTTAGCTCCACCCATACAACTTCATACACGCAGAGCCGCTTGCGGCTCCACGGGGCTATGGCGCAGCTGGTAGCGCACCACACTGGCAGTGTGGGGGTCACGGGTTCGAATCCCGTTAGCTCCACAACGTACGCACCTTTGGCGGCTCCTCGCCGGGGTCTGCTACATCCCGCTACGGTGGGGCCCATGGACGGGCTGAGCTTCCATCACATTGACACCCCGATTGGGCCGATCGGGCTCGTGGTGTCCCATGCCGGCGTTGCCAAGGTGCTCTTCGCCTCCGACGGCATCGTCGAGGAGCGCGAGCGCATCGGCGAGCACGCCGAGGTCCCGTTAGCGGCCCGCCAGCTGGAGGAGTACTTCGCGGGGCGGCGCCGCGCTTTCACCGTGCCCCTGGATTTCCGCTTTGCCAGCCGCTTCCGCGCCGGGGTCCTCGCCGAGCTGGCGAAGGTGCCGTTCGGCACCACCACCACGTACGGCGAGCTCGCCCGCGCGGCGGGCAACCCGAACGCCGTGCGGGCGGTAGGTGGGGCCTGCGCGCACAACCCGCTGCCGATCCTCGTCCCATGCCATCGCGTGCTGCGCTCCGACGGGGCGCTCGGGGGCTACCGCGGCGGCGCCGAGACGAAACGCCAGCTCCTCGCTCTGGAGGGTATACATGTCTGAGAAAACCATGCCTGAGAAACGCACGTTTGTGAAGCACGGCAGCGCACCGGGCGCGGCCGCGGCGGAGGCCGCGTACCTGCGCTGGCTGCGCGAGGGGTCGCACGCCGTGGTGGAGGTGCTCGACGTGGACGAGGGCGCCAACACGCTCACCATCGAGCGGGTGGACATCGCCCGCCCCACCGCGGACGCCGCCCGCGCCGCCGGCCGGGAGCTCGCGGCGATCCACGCCGCGGGCGCGGCCGCGTTCGGCGCGCCGGCCGACGGCTGGGAGGGACCGAACTTCATCGGCCGGGTCCGCCAGGAGTGCACACCCACTGACCGCTGGGCCGAGTTCTACGTGCACCAACGGGTGCTGCCCTTCCTGGAGCGCGCGCAGCGGGCGGGGAATGTTGGCGGCGGTGGGGGCGTCGTCAAGCAAGCGTGCGAAGCGATCCTCGCGCTGGATGAGGACGCTCCTCTAGCGCGCATCCACGGCGACCTCTGGGCGGGCAACCTTCTGTACTCGCCCGGCGGGCCGCGGTTCATCGACCCGGCTGCGCACGGCGGGCACCCGCTCACGGACATTGCCATGCTCGAGCTCTTCGGCGCGCCGCACCTCGATGCCCTTGTGGACGGCTACCTCGCCGCCGGGGGAGAGCTGGGCGAGGACTGGCGCCGGCGTATCCCCGTCCACCAGCTGCACCCGCTCGCGGTGCACGCGGCGACGCACGGCCCGGCGTACGGGGCCTCCCTGGTGCGGGCGGCAGAGGAAGCGTTGCGGGTACTGGCCTAGCGCCACCAGGTCTCGGCTGGCCCGGGCGGGAGGTGCCGCTTGTGCTGCCCCACCCGCCACAGGTGCTCGAGCCGTTCGCGGGCGTCCGGGGCGATGTGCTTGCCCTCGAGGTAGTCATCGATCTGCGCGTACGTCACGCCCAGGGCCTCTTCGTCAGGCAGCGCGGGGCGGTCCTCCTCCAGGTCCGCGGTGGGCACCTTCTCCCACAGCCGCGGGTCCGCCCCGAGGTGCTCGAGCATCTGCGCGCCCTGGCGCTTGTTCAGCCCCGCCAGCGGCACCAGGTCCGCCGCGCCGTCGCCGAACTTGGTGAAGAAGCCGGTGAGGTTCTCCGCCGCGTGGTCCGTGCCGATAACCAGCAGCCCCCGCTCGCCGGCGATGGCGTACTGCGCCACCATGCGCAACCTGGCCTTGACGTTGCCCTTGTTGAAATCCCCGAGTGCGTCCCCGCCCAGCGCCCCCGACACGGCCCCGGTCAAGGCGTCGGTGGCCGGCTTGATGTCCACCGTCACCGTGCGGTCCGGCCGGATGAAGCGCAGCGCGAGCTGGGCGTCGTCTTCGTCCGCCTGCACCCCGTGCGGCAGCCGCACCGCGACGAACTCCGCATCCGCTCCCCGGGCCCGTTGCTTTTCGACGGCCACCTGCGCCAGCCGCCCCGCCAGCGTCGAATCCTGGCCCCCCGATACGCCCAGCACGAAGCCCTGTGCGCCCGTTGCCTCGAGGTAGTCCGCGAGGAAGTTCACGCGCGCCTCCACCTCGGCGGCGGGGTCGATGCCTGGGCGCGCCCCCAGCGCCGCGATTATGTCGTTTTGGAGGGTATCTGCGGTGTCTTCGGTGTCTGCGGTGTCTGCGGTGTCTGCGGTGTCTGACATGGCCGCCATCGTAGACCGGGGAGCGGGTAGGCAGCGGGTACGTCAGGCCTGCAGCCCACATCTCGAATATGCCTGTTTGTCTGAATATGCCTAAACTTCAGTGGCTGGCGGGGCACTAGAAGCCCGGTGGGGCAGAGGTGGTGACCCTCTAAATCCAAACAGGCATATTGCGCTGGGCTGTTCACCTGCTGGGCATCGCCGGGATGCCGCTCCGGAGGTTTGGAGGTCGCCTGGGCGGTGTGTATTATCTATCGGCGTGTCGCGATGCGCCGGCATTCGCCGCGCCTCGCTTGAAATTACCAACCAGAGGAGAAAGGAGCGCCCGATGAAGGTCCGCAAGTCGCTTCGGTCGCTGAAGAACAAGCCGGGCGCCCAGGTTGTGCGCCGCCGCGGCAAGGTCTACGTGATCAACAAGAAGGAGCCGCGCTTCAAGGCTCGCCAGGGCTAATCCCAGCCCGAGAATCCCGCCTCCGGCACCCGCTGCCGGGGCGGGATTTTTGCGTTTTCCAGCCGCTGTGGCCGGCGGGGAGAAGTCTCAGCAAAAATTAATTCCACCGTTGTAAGCATTCGCGCACGCCGGTGGACTACATGTGGGTAATTCGCGGTACCCGTCCTGCGAGTTTCACCGGTGTAACTACTACATGTAGTATTGGTTGCCTTATATTGGCCCAAGGTATAGTGTCTCTGGTGTGTCGCCGAGGGGTTCGGCGAGGCGAGAAATCAACTGGGGAAGGCGCTGCGAACCGCCTTCGGAAGCAGCGTAGAAGGAAGCCAAATGTCTATCACCGTTTACACCAAGCCGGCGTGCCAGCAGTGCCGCGCCACCACCCGCGCCCTGGACAAGGCGGGCCTGGAATACACGCTCGTTGACATCTCGCTGGACAACAATGCGCGTGATTACGTCATGGCCCTCGGCCACCTGCAGGCGCCGGTTGTGGAGGTTGACGGCGAGCACTGGTCCGGGTTCCGCCCCGACCGCATTCGCACCCTCGCAGCGGCGTAGCGCCGCCGGAGGTTGGGGCGAGCTGTGCTGATCGTCTACTTTTCCTCCGCCACCGAGAACACGAAACGGTTCGTGGAACGGGTGGGCCTGCCCGCGCGCCGCATCCCGCTGCACCGCTCGGAGGGTGACCTCACCGTCGACGAGCCCTACGTCTTGGTGTGCCCGACGTACGGGGGAGGGGTGTCGATGACGCACCAGAACTCCCGGCCCGTGCCGCCTCAGGTCATCCGGTTCCTCAACAACGAGCACAACCGGGGGCTGATCCGCGGCGTCATCGCCGCGGGTAACTCCAACTTCGGCGAGGACTACTGCCGGGCTGGGGACGTCATCGCGGCGAAGTGCAGGGTGCCGTACCTGTACCGCTTCGAGCTCATGGGCATGCCCGGGGACGTCGAGCACGTGCGTTCCGAGCTGATCCGTCAGGCCGCCCGCCTCGGGCTGGAGCCGCTCAGCGCGCAGGCCGAGGCGGAGCTGCCGCGTTTGTGCGACGATAGCGCCCAGCGGCTCGCCTGGCTGCGGGCCAAGTACAGCCACCGGCCGCATACCGCGGGCGCCAAGTAGGAACAACCCACCACTCACTCAACTTGCAGTCCGCCACGCAGGCGGCGAACCTTTACATAACCTTTATAAAAGGACTCCAGGAAGGTAATACCCGTGACCACCCCCAGCCCTACGCCGTCCGCTGCACTCGGTAAGTCCGTGCCCGAGCCGGCCTCGCAAACCGACCAGCTGGATTACCACGCCCTCAACGCGCTGCTGAACCTGTACGACGAGCACGGCCAGATCCAGTTTGACAAGGACCGCGAGGCGGCCAACCAGTACTTCCTGCAGCACGTCAACCAGAACACCGTCTACTTCCACGACCTGGAAGAGAAGATGAAGTACCTGGTGGACAACAAGTACTACGAGCCGGGCGTGGTGGAGCAGTACGACTGGGAGTTTGTGAAGGACACGTTCAAGCGCGCCTACTCCTACAAGTTCCGCTTCAAGTCCTTCCTCGGCGCGTACAAGTACTACACCTCGTACACCCTGAAAACCTTCGACGGCCGCCGCTACCTGGAGCGCTTCGAGGACCGCGTGGCAATGACCGCCCTTTTCCTCGCCCACGGCGACACGGACTTGGCCACCGCGCTGGTGGACGAGATCATGACGGGCCGCTTCCAGCCCGCCACGCCGACCTTCCTCAACGCGGGCAAGGCGCAGCGCGGCGAGCTCGTGTCCTGCTTCCTCCTGCGCATCGAGGACAACATGGAGTCCATCGGCCGCGCCATCAACTCCGCACTCCAGCTGTCCAAGCGCGGCGGCGGCGTGGCGCTACTGCTGTCCAACATCCGCGAGGCCGGCGCGCCGATCAAGCACATTGAGAACCAGTCCTCTGGCGTGATCCCGGTGATGAAGCTGCTGGAGGACTCCTTCTCCTATGCCAACCAGCTGGGCGCGCGCCAGGGCGCGGGCGCGGTGTACCTCAACGCGCACCACCCGGACATCATGCGCTTCCTCGATACCAAGCGCGAGAACGCGGACGAGAAGATCCGCATCAAGACGCTCTCCCTCGGCGTGGTCATCCCGGACATCACCTTCGAGCTGGCGAAGCGCAACGACGACATGTACCTCTTCAGCCCGTACGACGTGGAGCGCGTGTACGGCGTGCCGTTCGCGGACATCTCCATCACGGAGAAGTACGAGGAGATGGTGGAGGATCCGCGGATCCGCAAGACCAAGATCAAGGCCCGCCAGTTCTTCCAAACCATCGCGGAGATCCAGTTCGAGTCCGGCTACCCGTACATCCTGTTCGAGGACACGGCCAACCGCGCGAACCCGGTGAAGACGGGCCGGATCAACATGTCCAACCTGTGCTCCGAGATCCTGCAGGTCAATTCGCCGTCCGTGTTCAACGAGGACCTGAGCTACCAGGAGATCGGCCACGACATCTCCTGCAACCTGGGCTCGCTGAACATCGCGATGACCATGGACTCGGACAATTTCTCCCGCACCATCGAGACCGCCATCCGCGGCCTGACGGCGGTGGCGGACTCGACCTCCATTGACTCGGTGCCGTCGGTGCGCGAGGGCAACGACGCCTCGCACGCCATCGGCCTGGGCCAGATGAACCTGCACGGCTACCTCGGCCGCGAGCACATCGAGTACGGCTCGGAGGAGGGCCTGGACTTCACCAACGCGTACTTCGCGGCCGTGATGTACGAGGCCATCCGCGCCTCCCACAAAATCGCGGTGGAAAAGGGCGAGGCGTTCCAGGACTTCGACAAGTCCGAGTACGCCACCGGCGCGTTCTTCGACCGCTACAACCCGGCTGACTTCCAGCCGAAGACGGAGAAGGTCAAGGCGCTGTTCGAGGCGTCTGATATCGCCGTTCCCACGGCCGAGGAATGGGCGCAGCTGAAGGCGGACGTGGCGCGCGACGGCATCTACAACCGCTACCTGCAGGCAATCCCACCGACCGGCTCGATCAGCTACATCAACAACTCCACGTCCTCGATCCACCCGATCGCCTCGAAGATCGAGATCCGCAAGGAGGGCAAGATCGGCCGCGTCTACTACCCGGCGCCGCACATGGACAACGAGAACGCCGCCTACTTCAAGGACGCGTACGAGATCGGCTTCGAGAAGATCATTGACACCTACGCCGAGGCCACCAAGTACGTGGACCAGGGCCTGTCGCTGACCCTCTTCTTCAAGGACACGGTGACCACCCGAGACATCAACCGCGCCCAGATCTACGCGTGGCGCAAGGGGATCAAGACCCTTTACTACATCCGCCTGCGCCAGATGGCACTGGAGGGCACCGAGGTTGAGGGTTGCGTGTCCTGCATGCTGTAGGTCAGTTTGGGGGCCTTTGCTTGTCGACGCACCCGTGACAAGGGAACGTCGACAAGCAAAGGCCCCTAAAACTCCATGAACGCGTTGATGCCGCGGAGCAGGTTGCGCGACGTGGCCTCGGCGGCCTCGGGGTCGCGCCGGGCGATGGCGTCGGCGAGGTCGCTGTGCAGGCGCATCGCGCCGAGCTCGGGTTCGTCGGGCATGATGCCGTAGCGCGTGCGGCCCTCGAGGACGTTCATGATGGGGGCTGCGAGCGCCGCGAACATCTCGTTACCGGAGGCGGTGAGCAGGAGGGTGTGGAACTCGACGTCGGCGGCGAGGAACTCGTCGGAGTTGCCCACGCGAGCCTCGGTGAGCTCGATGAGCTGCTGCGCAAGCTCGGTGAGCCTCGCCGTTTCCTCCGCGGAGGCGTTGAGGGCGGCGAGCCCGGCGGCGACCGGCTCCACCGCGGTGCGCAGCTGGTTGAGCGAGGTGATCTGGCCCGGGCGCTGTGCCTCCGCGGAGAGGCGCCACGTGATCACCGAGCGGTCGAACACCGCCCACCGGGACGCCGGGAGCACCTTGATGCCCACCCGCCGCGATGAGGAGACGAGCCCCAGCTGCTCGAGGGCCCGCATCGCCTCGCGCGCTACCGTGCGGGAGATGCCGAAGCGCGTGGAGAGGTCCTGCAGCGTAAAGGTATGGCCCTCCGGCATCTCGCCGGAGACGATCTCTTCTCCGAGCGTGTCAAGGATGGAAGCGAGCAGGGGAGCAGCCGAAGCATCGTTCGCAGGTGCCATACGGGGTCACACTTTCGTACCGCGTCAGGGGTGGTCGGGTGGGGGAAAATACTAAATTGTATTAGGTAGCATAACCGCCCCACTAGCGCGAACATACGCCCGCCGTCCCCGCACCCACTCGGCGCCGACCCGCTGGCTACTATTGGCACCATGAGCCACGAGGATTACGAGGGCTACATCGCAGCCCACCCCGCGCCGATGAGGGCGATCAACTGGAACGAGATCCCGGACGACAAAGACCAGGAAGTGTGGGACCGCCTGACCGGTAACTTCTGGCTGCCCGAGAAGATCCCGGTGTCCAACGACATCCAGAGCTGGAACACCCTCAACGACGCGGAGCGGCTCTCCACCATGCGTGTCTTTGCCAACCTGACGCTGCTGGACACGCTGCAGGGCACTGTCGGCGCCATCTCCCTGCTGCCGGACGCGCGCACGCTGCACGAGGAGGCGGTGCTGACCAACATCGCGTTCATGGAGTCCGTGCACGCGAAGAGTTACTCCAACATCTTCATGACGCTGGCCTCCACCCCCGAGATCAACGACGCGTTCCGCTGGACCGAGGAGAACGAGCAGGTGCAGCGCAAGGCGAAGATCATCGAGAGCTTCTACGTGGGCGATGACCCCCTGAAGCGCAAGATCGCCTCGGTGATGCTCGAGTCCTTCCTCTTCTACTCCGGTTTCTACCTGCCCCTGAACTGGTCGGTGCACTCCAAGCTGACCAACACCGCCGACATCATCCGCCTGATCATCCGTGACGAGGCGGTGCACGGCTACTACATCGGCTACAAGTACCAGGTGGGTGCGCGCGAGGAGTCGCCAGAGCGCCAGGAGGAGCTGAAGGAGTACGCCTTCGACCTGCTCTACGACCTCTACGACAACGAGACGCAGTACACCGAGGACCTCTACGACGAGCTGGGCTGGACCGAGGACGTGAAGCGCTTCCTGCGCTACAACGCCAACAAGGCGCTGAACAACCTGGGCTACGAGGGGCTGTTCCCGGCGGACGAGACCCGCGTCTCGCCCGCCATCCTCGCGTCGCTGGCGCCGAACGCGGACGAGAACCACGACTTCTTCTCCGGCTCCGGCTCCTCCTACGTCATCGGCCGCGCCGAGGACACCCAGGACGACGACTGGGATTTCTAGCACCGGCTTCCGGCACCGGCTTCCGGCACCGCACACGCCGCGCTCGACCCCCGTATGGGTGACACCCACGGTCGGGCGCGGCGCGTGTTTCTGCTGTTAAAAGAGATAAATAGGCGAGGGGCTCGCGGTTTCATTCGCCGGCCCGCCCCCGGGGTTAGACTGCAACTAGTGCTGGCCTGAGATGGCTGGCAATTCCATGTACCGGCGGTTATTATTGCCCGGTACCAAAAGTGGCCTCTTCACCGGTTTCGCTGCGGCGGGCAGGAGGGGAAGCCGTAGTCAGGAGGATCGTATGACCGCTGTGGCGCCAAGGCTGGACACTTACGTCCCGCCGACACGTCCGGAGCCGACGGGCAACGCTCGGCGTGGCTCCAAGTTTTACAAGCTGATCACCACGACTGACCACAAAGAACTGGGCATCCTGTACATCATCATGTCCTTCATCTGGTTCTTCGTCGGTGGCCTGATGGCGCTGCTGATCCGCGCCGAGCTTTTCAGCCCGGGCCTGCAGTTCCTGTCCAACGAGCAGTTCAACCAGCTGTTCACCATGCACGGCACCGTGATGCTGCTGGCGTTCGGTACGCCGGTGGTGTGGGGCTTTGCCAACTACATCTTGCCGCTGCAAATTGGCGCTCCGGACGTGGCGTTCCCGCGCCTGAACGCCTTCGGTTTCTGGATCACCCAGGTGGGTATCGTCGCGTTCCTCGCGGGCTTCCTCACCCCGGGTGGCGCGGCCGACTTCGGCTGGACCATGTACATGCCGCTGGCTGACGCGACCCACACCCCGTCCGTCTCCGCGAACCTCTGGATCGTCGGCGTCGGTGCTACCGGTGTCGGTACCGTGGCCTCCGCCGTGAACATGCTCACCACCGTGCTCACCCTGCGCGCGCCGGGCATGACCATGTTCCGCCTCCCGGTGTTCACCTGGACCATCTTCGTTACCTCGATCATCGCCCTGATGATCTTCCCGCTGCTGCTGGCCGCCGCCCTCGGCGTGCTGTACGACCGCCTGCTGGGCGCCCACATCTACGACACTGCGAACGGCGGTGCCATCCTCTGGCAGCACCTGTTCTGGTTCTTCGGCCACCCCGAGGTGTACGTCCTGGCTCTGCCGTTCTTTGGTGTCACCTCTGAGATCGTCCCGGTGTTCTCTCGTAAGCCGATCTTCGGCTACATCGGCCTGGTGTTCGCAACGCTCGCCATCGCTGGCCTGTCCATGGCCGTGTGGGCGCACCACATGTTCGCCACCGGCGCGATCCTGCTGCCGTTCTTCTCCTTCATGACCTTCCTCATCGCCGTGCCTACCGGTGTGAAGTTCTTCAACTGGCTCGGCACCATGTGGAACGGCCGCATCACCTTCGAGTCCCCGATGATGTGGGCGATGGGCTTCCTGTTCACCTTCCTCTTCGGCGGCCTGACCGGCATTATGCTGGCCTCCCCGCCGCTGGACTTCCACCTGCACGACTCCTACTTCGTGGTGGCGCACTTCCACTACACCCTGTTCGGCACCGTGGTGTTCTCCACCATCGCCGGCGTGCACTTCTGGTTCCCGAAGATGACGGGCCGCATGCTGGACGAGCGCCTGGCCAAGATTTCCTTCTGGCTCGTGTTCATCGGCTTCAACATGACCTTCCTGGTCCAGCACTGGCTGGGTAACATGGGCATGCCGCGCCGTTACGCCGACTACCTTGACACCGACGGCTTCACCTTCCTGAACCAAGTCTCCACTGTCGGCGCCCTGATCCTGGGCATCGGTATGCTGCCGTTCATCTGGAACGTGTTCAAGTCCTGGCGCTACGGGGAGGTTGTCACCGTGGATGACCCGTGGGGCTACGGCAACTCCCTCGAGTGGGCCACCTCCTGCCCGCCGCCGCGCCACAACTTCACCTCCCTGCCGCGTATCCGCTCCGAGCGCCCGGCGTTCGAGCTGCACTACCCGCACATGGTGGAGACGCTGCGCCGCGAGGCTCACACCGGCCACTCCTCGGACACTCCGGCCACCTGGAAGGGCGCCGGCCACGAGTTCGACCGTGGCGATGGCCCCGACGCGTCCACTGCGTCCGCCACGTCTAGCAAGTAGCACCCGCGCGACGCGCACTTCCTGACAGCGAGCCCCTCACCGCGACGGTGAGGGGCTCGCTTTTGCTATTGTCCCTGTATGCCAGCCGTACCGGTCGAAATGCAGCCAGGCCTGAAAGCCGCCGTCATCACCACCTCCGGGCCAGACCGCCCGGGTGTCTCCGCCGCCTTCTTCAACGCCCTCGCCTCGCACGGCGTACAGCTGTTGGACGCGGAGCAGACCAACTTCCGCGGCCAGCTCCTGCTGGCAGCGCTGGTGGGCATGGACCCGCAGAAGCTCGGGGACGTAGAGCGCGAGCTCCACACGGCGCTGTGGGAGTTCGGGCAGCGGGTGACCATCGAGACGGGTGTCGACCCGGACACCGTGCCGCGATCCAAGTCCACGCACGTGGTGGTGGCGCTAGGCAACCCGGTGACGGCCGCCGCGGTTTCCCGCCTCGGCGCCACGCTGGCGTCCCACGGCGCGAACATCAACGTGATCCGCGGCATTACCCAGTACCCCGTCACCGGGCTGGAGTTCCGCATTACGCTTCCGGATTACACCCCGGGCGCCGGTGCCGCGGTCCGCGCGTCACTTGCGGAGCTGTCCTCCGAGCTGGGGGTAGACCTTGCCATGGAGCACGCGGGCCTGCACCGCCGCGCGAAGCGCCTGGTCTGTTTCGACTGCGATTCAACCCTGATCACCGGTGAGGTCATTGAGATGCTCGCGGCCCACGCGGGCCGGGAGGCGGAGGTCGCGGCGGTGACGGAACGGGCCATGCGCGGCGAGCTGGATTTCGAGGAGTCGTTGAGGGAGCGGGTCAAGGCGCTCGCTGGCCTGGACGCTTCCGTCATCGACGAGGTTGCCGCTGCAATCGAGCTCACCCCGGGAGCGCGCACCACGATCCGCACGCTGAACTCGATGGGTTACCGCACCGCGGTGGTCTCGGGCGGCTTCATCCAGGTGCTCGAAGGCCTCGCGGAGGACCTAGAGCTCGACTACGTCCGCGCGAACACGCTCGAAATCGAGGACGGCAAGCTCACCGGCCGGGTCACCGGCCCGATCGTGGACCGCGCGGCGAAGGCGGACTTCCTCGCCGAGTTCGCGGAGGATTCGGGGCTGACGCTGAGCCAGACGGTGGCGGTGGGTGACGGCGCCAACGACATCGATATGCTCTCGCGCGCGGGCCTCGGCATCGCCTTCAACGCGAAGCCGGCGCTGCGCGAGGTCGCCGACACCTCGGTCAACCACCCATTCTTGGACGAGGTGCTCTACATCCTCGGCATTCCGCGCGAGGAGATCGACTCCGCCGCCGCGCGCCCCGCACGATGAGCATGGTGCTTGGCGACGCCTTCGTGGAAGCGCACCGCCTCCTCGCCGACCGCGTTGGCCCGGGGGCGAGGAGGCCGGGGTCGGGGCGCGATCCCGAGGACCCGGCGGCGGTGCAGGCTATGCAGCTGGTGTTGGAGGTGCCGCGTGAGGGGGGAGCGTCGAGAAGCGAGATGCTCCGCGACGCGGCTCAGGCCGCGGTGGCCGTGTGCTTGGACGAGCGGGCGGGGCGCGACGGGTTCTGGCGCGAACGGCTGGACGCGTGGTACTCGTTGCGCATCCGCAAGGTAGCGCGGCGGGCGCGCAACAAGGCGTGGGACGACGTGCAGGCGCTGCCGGGCGTGACCATCGGGTCGGTGCGGGCGTTTGTGCCGTCGGCGGTGGGGGAGGTGCCGCACGACATTCGCAAGCTGCAGATCAAAGGGACCGAGCTCCCGCTTGGTGACGGCCCGGCGCCGCTCGATCCGGACGCGCCCACGTTGCTACTCAACGCGGATTTGGAGATGTCCGCGGGCAAGGCAGCGGCGCAGGTGGGGCACGCATCGATGCTGTACGCGGCGGCGCTCGGGTTGGAGGAGGCGCGGGCGTGGGCCGCGGCCGGCTACCCGCTCAATGTGCGCGAGGTGGAGGCGGGGGAGTTCGGCGAGTACGCCGCGGCGGCGGGCGCGGTGCCGGTGCGCGACGCCGGCTTCACGGAGGTGGCGCCCGGCTCGGTGACCGTGGTGGCGGTGCCTCCGGGAGTGTGACGACGTGGCTAGTTGACCTAACTACTTGGCCTGACTACTTGGCCACGAGGCGCGTGAGAGCGCCGCGCACCACGGCCGGGTCCGTGGTGGTCCAGAACGGCAGCAGCGAGTTGCGGAGGAACTGGCCGTAGCGTTTCGTCACCAGCCGGTTATCCAGTACGGCGATCACGCCGCGGTCCCCGGTGGCGCGCAGGAGGCGGCCGGTGCCCTGCGCGAGCAGGAGGGCGGCGTGCGTGGCGGAGACCTCCATGAAGCCGGAGCGGCCCGCGGCATCGGCGGCCGCGGCGCGCGCCTGGAGCAGCGGGTCGTCGGGGCGGGGGAAAGGGATCCTGTCGATAATCACCAGCGACAGCGAGCTGCCGGGCACGTCCACGCCCTGCCAGAGCGTGAGCGTGCCGAAGAGGCAGGAGTTCTCGGACTTGGCAAAGGCATCCACCAGTGCGCCGGTGGAGTCCTCGCCCTGCAGGAAAACCTCGAAGGGCAGGCGGGCGCGCATCTCGTTGGCCGCCTGCTCCGCCGCGCGGCGCGAGGAGAACAAGGCCAGGGTGCGGCCGCCGGCGGCGGTGATGAGCTCCGCCATCTCGTCGAGGGTGGCCGGGGAGAGGCCCTCGCGCCCCGGGGCGGGCAGGTGCTTGGCGGTGTAGAGGATGCCGGCTTTGGCGGGGTTGAACGGGGTGCCCACGTCGAGGTGGTCCCACTTGCCCGCGGGCAGGCCCCAGGCCGCGGCCATCGCGTCGAAGTTGCCACCGACGGTGAGGGTGGCGGAGGTGAGGACGACCGGGGATGCGTCGAAAAGCGAAGTGCGCAACAGCGCTGATACCGAAAGCGGTGCGACCGACACCGAGTCCTCGTCGCGCTCGGAGCGCGTCAGCCACACCACGTCGCGGTGCTTGGTCACATCCTCCTCGTCGAAGACGGAGAGGATGCGGTCCACGGCGCCTGCAAGGTCCGCGAGGTGGTTCTTCAGGTTGCCGCGCTCGGCGAAGGTCTCCGGGTCGTTCTCGGACTCGCCGGGCCGAGGCTCCGCGATGGCGTCGTAGGTCTTGCGCAGCGCAGCGCTGAGCGCGGCGAAGGCGGCGCGGGCGGGCTCGGCGATGGTCTCCCAACGCCCCGGCTGCTCCGCGGCGAGGGCGAGGGTGACATCTTCTATCACGCCCTCGAGCACATCCTTGTCGCCGCCGATCCTGCCGGCGCGCCGGGCGGCGAGCGTCAGGGCGCGGGCCGAGATCACGTTCGTGGCCACGGAGGTGATGCGGCCCTCCAGCTCATGGGCCTCGTCGATGACTACCGCGGAGTGCTCGGGGAGGATGTTCACGTCCGACAGCGCGTCGATGGCCAGCAGTGCGTGGTTGGTCACCACCACGTCCACCTTCGACGCCTCCTCGCGGGCGAGCTGCGCGAAGCACTCGTCCCCGTGCGGGCAGCGGGCGGCGCCCAGGCACTCCGATGACGTCACGGACACCTGGCGCCACACCAGGTCGGAGACGCCGGGGACCAGGTCGTCGCGGTCGCCCGTCTCCGTCTCCTGGGCCCACTCGGCAACGCGCTTGACCTCGCGGCCGATGCGGCTGAGGTTGTCCTCCTCGATGAGCGCCTCCGGGGCGTCCTCCGGCAGGGAGAGCTTGTGCAGGCAGGCGTAGTTGTTGCGGCCCTTGAGGATGGCGAACGTGGGGCGGCGCTCCATGAGCGGCTCCAGCGCGTCGGCCAGCCGTGGCAGGTCGCGCTCCACCAGTTGCCGCTGCAGCGCGATGGTGGCCGTTGAGACCACCACAGTGGTTTTGGTGCGCTGCGCGTGAAGGATGGCCGGCACGAGGTAGGCCAAGGACTTGCCAGTGCCGGTGCCGGCCTGCACAGCCAGGTGACGCTCCCGCTCGAAAGCGCGCGTGACCGCCTGGGCCATCTTTAGCTGGCCGGGCCGGGTCGTGCCGCCGATCGCGCCCACGGCGGCGGCGAGGAGATCCTCGGTGGTCTGGCTCAACGGCTGTTCGTGGTCGCTCACGCGGGTGCCTATTCCGCCGGCTCGGGGAAGCCGACGAACTGCGTGGGGATCGCCACGTCGCCCTTGGACAGGGCCAGGCCCTCCCAGGGCAGCGTGGTGCGGGCTTCGCGGTGCAGCTCGCGGGCGTCGTTCAGGTCAAAGGGGCCGTCGACAGGCTGGCCCTCGCGAATCATCGGCACGGTGAGCTCCCGGTAGTCCAGGTGGGCCTTGCGCTCGATCTCGGCGCCGGCGGGGCTGATCACCTCGGACACCGCCACACCGGAGGCGCGGTAAGCGCGGGCGGCGGTCTTCGCGCCGCCGTACGTGCGCTTGCCGGAGGAGCGCTTGGACACGGGGTGGCCCTCCACCTCCACAAGCTTGTACACCAGGCCCGCGGTGGGGGCGCCGGAGCCGGTAACCACGGAGGTGCCCACGCCGAAGCCGTCCACCGGGTCCCCGCGGAGGCCGGCGATGGCGAACTCGTCCAGGTCGGAGGAGACGATGATGCGGGTGTTGAAGGCGCCGGCCTCATCCAGCTGGGCGCGGACGCGGCGCGACATGATGCCCAAGTCTCCGGAGTCGATGCGCACCGCGCCGAGCTCCGTACCGGCAACCTCGAGGGCGTTCTCCACGCCCTTGGTGATGTCGAAGGTGTCCACCAGCAGGGTGGTGCCCACTCCCGCGGCCTCGATCTGGGCCTTGAAGGCGGCCTTCTCGTCCGGCACGCCGTCCTCGTCCACGTGCAGCAAGGTCCACGCGTGGGCGGCGGTGCCGGAGGCGGGGATGCCGTAGCGCAGGGACGCCTCCATGTTGGACGTGGCGTCGAAGCCGGCGATGTAGGTGGCGCGCGCCGAGGTGACGGCGGACTGCTCGTGGGTGCGGCGCGAGCCCATCTCGATGATCGGGCGGCCGTCCGCCGCCAGCACCATGCGCGATGCAGCGGAGGCGACGGCCGAGTCCGAGTTGAAGATGGACAAAATTACCGTCTCCAGGATCACGCACTCCGCAAATGTGCCGCGCACGGTGAGGATGGGGGAGTAGGGGAAGTAGAGGTCGCCCTCCCGGTAGCCGTCCACGTCGCCGGTGAAGGAGTAGTTGCGCAGGTAGTCCTTCGCCACGTCGGAGAGGAACTCGGCGTTGTCGATCTGCTCGTCGGTGAAGCGGAAGTGGGAGATGGCGTCGATCACGCGCGCGGTGCCAGCCACTACGCCGTAGCGGCGCTCGGCGGGCAGGCGGCGGGTGAACACCTCGAACGCGCAGGCCCGGTGGGCGGTGCCGTCCTGCAGCGCGGCGTCGAGCATGGTCAGCTCGTACATATCCGTGAGGAACGCGGTGGACTCGTGGCACGTCTGGGTGCGCGCGTCGCTCACGCTGGATGGGGTGGGGGCGTCATTCATGCTGTACAAGGCTACCCCGTGAGCCGCGGGACGTGCGCCGGCCGACGGCAGTGGCGGGCGCCCGGCCGCAAACAGGCATATTCCAAACAGGCATATTCGCCCGCCGGAAAAACTGACCTGGGGTTATGCCTATTTGGAACCCTATGAAGCAGCCCAAGAGCCTATGAGGTTGGCAATGTAGGCTGCACCTGCAAGTTCAAAGGGCGAGAAAAAAGGAGATGAACACGATATTGAGCGTGGGCGGCTGCAGATGTGTATAAGCGCCAGCCGCACACCCCGCGCGCCCCGCGAGGGCGGGTAAGGTAGGCCACATGTACGCACGCTCTATGAATGCAGGCCGCGCGGATGCGCCCCGCATGGGCTCGCCGCTGGCCACGCCCGATCTGGACGAGGCGCTCAACGTCGAGGTGGCCACGGGCGAGAACCTGCCGTGGATGTGCATCGTGTGGGACGACCCGGTGAACCTGATGAGCTACGTGGCCTACGTGTTCCAGACCGTGCTGGGCTACGACCGCAAGCGCGCCACCGAGCTGATGATGCAGGTGCACACGGAGGGCAAGGCTGTGGTCTCCAGCGGCGAGAAGGACAAGGTGGAGGGCGACGTGAAGAAGCTGCACACCGCCGGTTTGTGGGCCACCATGCAGCAGGCCGGGTAAAAGGAGGAGTTTCCGCATGCAAGAGTGGCGCCGCAAGAAAGGCCTGATGCGCGCGAGCGCGAAGTTCTCCACCCGCTTCGAGCCGATGGAGCGGGAGGTGATCGGGGATCTCACCGCTACGGTGTCGGAGGCACTGATCGCCCGCGCGCAGTCCGCGCCGAAGGATGAGTTCGCGGAGATGCTGGGCGTTGCCACCGGCCACACCGAGGCGCCGCAGGATCCGAAGCTGGCCCGCCTCCTGCCGGATTTCGAGCGCGAGGGCGACGAGGAGTTCGACGGGGACAATGGGCTGCTGCGTTCCCTGCACGAGAACGACATTATTCGCGCCAAGCTGGAGAACCTCCAGGTGGTTAACGCCGCGCTCGGCCCCACCGGGGGCGTGGAGGTGACCATCGAGGAGGCGGACGCCCCGCGCTTCGTCGCCGCGCTCAATGACATGCGCCTCTACGTCTCTGAGGATGACCGCGGCGGCGAGGCCGCCCAGCAAGACCGCGAGATGCTCATGGAGTGGCTGGCCTACTGCCAGGATTCGCTGCTGCAGGCGATGATGGATTAAAAAGGGGGCCTTTTTGCTTATCGACGTCCCCGGTATCACCATCTCCCACACCTCCCTCGGCGACACCGGGGTGACGGCCGTGGTCGCCGCCGACCCGCGCGGGATGCGGGCTGCCGTGGACGTGCGCGGCGGCGGCCCCGGCACCCGCGAGACCGACCTGCTGGAGCCGCACAACACGGTCGAGCGGGTCAACGCCATCTTGCTGTGCGGCGGTTCGGCGTTCGGCCTGGCCGCGGCGGACGGCGCCATGGCCGAGCTTGAGCGCCGCCGCTTCGGCTTCGAGGTGTTTGGGCAGGGTGCGGGTGGGCCGGTGGTGCCCATCGTGCCCGCGGCCGTGATCTTCGACCTGGCGGTGGGGGATCCGGCGCACCGGCCGTCCGCCGCGGATGGTGCCGCAGCCGTGGCGGCGGCGCTGGAGGCCGGTGGGGGCGCGGAGGTGGCGTCGGGAAGCGTTGGCGCGGGCTGCAGCGCCACCGCGGGCGTGCTGCGCGGCGGGTTCGGCGCCGCGCGCGCCCGCGCCGCCGGCTACACGGTGGAGGCGTACGTGGTGGCCAACCCCGTGGGCTCCGTGGTGGACGCCACCACCGGGCGCCTCTACGGCGACGCGGCCAGACCGGCTGTAGACCTGTCGCGTTTCGCCGCCTTGACCCGCCCCGCGCCGCGGCTGAACACCACCATCGGGGTGGTGGCCACCGACGCCCCGCTGCGCACCCCGCAGCTCAAACGCCTGGCAATGACGGCGCACGACGGGATCGCGCGCGCCGTGCGCCCTGCGCACTCCCCGCTGGACGGCGACACCCTGTTTGCGGTTTCGGCTGGGGAGGGGCGTGGGGAGGTGGGCGTCGACAAGCAAATGCTCCTCGGCGAAGCCGCTGCGGACGCGGTCCAGGCCGCGATTGTAGACGCCGTGACGAGCGCGGAAAGCGCCCACGGGGTGACGGCTTGGCGCGACCTCACCCGCTAAGCTTGGGCGGCGATGACCAACTACCCTTCCCCCCAAGACGGCTGGGGCTACGGCCAGACCGGGCAGCCCGGGTACGGCAAGCCCTTCCAACGGCCCTTCTCCCACCCTGAGTCGCAGCCGCCCGCGTTCTCGCCGGTGCCCATGCCGCGCGGATACACCCCCGGCGGGCAGCCGGACCCGCGCGGCGCGCTGAAGGCCAAGCGCAAGGCCCAGCGCAACACGGGGCTCCGCTTCGCGGCGCTGTACGTGGTGGCGATCTGGCTGGTCTACATCATCAACCTCACTCTGTTCGACGGGAACCTGCTCTACTTCGGCATCCAGCCGCTGGACCCGGATTCGCTGCCGTGCATCCTCACCTCGCCGCTGCTGCACGGCAGCCTCGAGCACATCGTCTCCAACACGGTGCCCGGCGCGATCTTCGCCTTCCTGGTGGGCTACTCCGGCAAGCGCGTGTTCTGGGAGGTCACAGCGTTTGTGGTGTTCATCGGCGGCATTGGCACCTGGCTATTCGGCGGCGTGGGCACCAACCACATCGGCGCGTCCGGCCTGGTGTACGGGTGGCTGGCGTATCTGTTGGTGCGGGGCTTCTTCAACCGTTCCGGCTCCCAGATCTTCCTCGGCATCATCCTCGGTTTCCTCTATTCCGGTCTGGTGTGGGGCATGTTGCCGGGCACCCCGGGCGTGAGCTGGCAGGCGCACCTCTTCGGCGCCGTGGGCGGCGTGGTGGCCGCGATGATCATCACCTCGGATGACCCGCCGGAGCTCGCGGCGAAGCGTGAGCGGCGCCAGCTGGAGAAGCAGGGCGGCAGGTAGGCGCGTGGGCAGCGTTACCGTGCCGGGTGAGCAGGGCGATCCCGCGCCGATCGGCATCTTTGACTCCGGCGTGGGCGGGCTGACCGTCGCACGCGCTGTGATGGACCAGCTGCCGGGCGAGTCCATCATCTACATCGGCGACACCGCCAACAGCCCCTACGGGCCGCAGCCCATCGCGGACGTGCGGGCGCACGCGCAGTGCATCGCCGACGAGCTGGTGGAGCGCGGCTGCAAGATGCTGGTCATCGCCTGCAACACCGCCACCGCCGCTTTCCTGCACGACGCCCGCGAGCGTTACAGCATCCCGGTCGTGGAGGTGATCCAGCCAGCCGTGCGCCGCGCCATGGCCACCACCCGCAACGGCAAGGTGGGCGTGATCGGCACCGTGGGTACCATCCAGTCCGGCGCGTACCAGGATCTCTTCTCGCTCAACCCCAACATCGAGGTGACGGCCGCGGCGTGCCCCGCCTTCGTGGAGTTTGTGGAGCGCGGCGTGACCTCCGGCCGCCAGATCCTGGGCGTGGCGCAGGGCTACCTCGAGCCCCTGCAGGCCGCGGGGGTGGACACGCTGGTGCTCGGGTGCACGCACTACCCGCTGCTCTCCGGCGTGATCCAGCTGGCGGTGGGCGACCAGGTCACGCTGGTCTCCTCGGCGGAGGAGACGTCGAAGGACGTGTTGCGCATCCTCACGGAGCTGGACATGCTCGCCCCGCCCGGCCACACCCCCACCCGCGTGTTCGAGTCCACCGGGGACCCGGGCACCTTCGACCGGCTGGCCGAGCGCATCCTCGGGCCCCGGATCAGCGCTGTGGGCCACCCGCCGGTCTAGCCGGCACCGCAAAAATTTCCGCGTGGCCCGTTCGTCTTCGCTGGCAAAACGTGGCACAGTATTTCCATGCAACTCACCATCCTCGGATGTTCCGGGAGCCTGGGCGCGCCGGGCAACCCCGGATCCTCCTACGTGGTCTCCACGCCGGGAAACCCGGACGTGGTGCTGGACTTCGGACCGGGAGCCCTGGCGGCGATGCAGGAGCGCTTCAACCCGTCGGAGGCGCACGTGGTGTTCAGCCACTTGCACGCGGACCACTGCTCGGATATCGCGTCGCTGCTGGTGTGGCGCCGCTTCCACCCTGAGCTCGCGGCCACGCGCCGCCACCGCCTGCTAGGCCCCTCCTACGCGCCGCAGCATATCGGCACCCTCGGCGCGGACGGGCCGGATGCGCCGACGGACATCTCGGACACGTTCGAGTTCACCGCGCTGCGCGGCGGCGAGGCCGTGGAGCTTGACGGTGTGCGCATCACCCCGTTCCCCGTGGAGCACCCGGCGGCGGAGTCTCACGCGCTTCGCGTGCAGGAGCTCGCCACCGGCAGGGTGGTCACCTACACCGGAGATTCGGGCTTCACGCACTCGCTTGTCGACGCATCCTTAGGCGCCGACCTCCTCCTCTGCGAGTCCGCATGGGGCCCGGACTCCGCGGGCCAGCCGGCGGGCATGCACCTGTCCGGCCGCGAGGCCGGCCGGATCGCTCGCGAGGCCGGGGTGGGCAAGCTGGTGCTGGTGCACATCCAGCCGTGGAGCGACGCCGAAGCGACCCGCGCCGCCGCCGAGTCCGAGTTTGACGGCGAGGTGGTGGTGGGCGCAGCTGGCGCCGTCTTCGAGGTCTAGCGGCTCGGGCGTGCGTTACCCTTGGGCGCATGACTGACCCAGCTACATTCACCCGTCTCGACGGCCGCGCGCTCGACGAGATGCGCCCGGTGCGCATCACCCGCGGCTTCACCTCCAACCCCGCCGGCAGCGTGCTCATTGAGTTCGGCCGCACCCGCGTCATGTGCACCGCCACGGTGGAGGAAGGTGTGCCGCGCTTCAAGAAGGATTCCGGCGAGGGCTGGCTCACCGCCGAGTACTCCATGCTCCCGGCCGCCACGCACGAGCGCATGCCCCGCGAGTCCATGAAGGGAAAGGTAAAGGGCCGCACCCACGAGATCTCCCGCCTGGTCGGCCGCTCCCTGCGCGCCGCGGTGGACCTTGCGCAACTGGGGGAGAACACGATCCAGCTGGACTGCGACGTGTTGCAGGCTGACGGCGGCACGCGAACCGCCTCCATCACCGGCGCCTACGTGGCGCTGGCGGACGCGATCGCCGTGCTCAAGGAGCGTGGCGTGGTGCCCGGCGAGCCGCTGCTCGCGCCCGTCGCGGCGGTGTCCGCCGGCATCGTGGACGGCCGCGTGTGCCTGGACCTGCCGTACGAGGAGGACTCCCGCGCCGAGGTGGACCTGAACGTGGTGATGCAGGAGGGCAGCAACTTCGTGGAGATCCAGGGCACCGGCGAGCACGGGCTGTTCGGCCGCGCCGAGCTCAACCAGATGCTGGACGTGGCGGAGCTCGGTTGCACCCAGCTCATCGCCGCGCAGAAGGAGGCGCTGGGCCTGTGAAGCTGCTCGTGGCCTCCAACAACCCGAAGAAGCTGGCCGAGCTCGAGCAGGTGCTGGCGGAGCTGGGCATCGAGGGCGTAGGGCTCGTCTCGGCGCGCGACGCGGGCTATACCGGCGAGCCGAAGGAGGACGGCCTCACCTTCGAGGACAACGCCCTGATCAAGGCCCGCGCCGGCGCGGCCGCCACTGGGCTCGCGTGCGTGGCGGACGATTCCGGCCTGGCCGTCGACGCCCTCCGCGGCATGCCGGGCGTGCTCTCCGCGCGCTGGAGCGGCGCGCACGGCGACGACGAGGCCAATAACCGCCTCCTTCTTGCCCAGATGGAAGACATCGAGCTGCGCAGCGCCGCCTTCGTGTCGTGCTGCGCGCTCGTTGCCCCGGGGCGCGGCGAGTGGGTTGCCCAGGGCCGGTGGGAGGGCGAGCTGCTGCGCGCCCCGCGCGGGGAAAACGGCTTCGGCTATGATCCGCTCTTCGCCCCGGTGGACTGTGGCGGGCGCTCCTCGGCTGAGCTCACGGCGGAGGAGAAGAACGCCCGCTCCCACCGCGGCCGGGCGCTGCGCGAGCTCGCGCCCGCGATCGCGGCGTTGCGATAGGGCCGCGCTACAGCTGGAAGGTGCGCGCCACTTCCTTGCGGCGCTTGGACTCCACCACGAAGGACATGAACGGCACCACGCCGGAGACCGCGGTGAGGATCCACGTCTTCACCGGCCAGCGCGCCTTCATGCCCAGGTTCAGCGAGGCGAGAAGGAACAGCGCGAACGCGAAGCCGTGCACGCGCCCGACCCACGCCAACGCCGAGACGTCTTGGTGGAAGCCGTAGTCAAGCACCATGCGCAGCACCAACAGCAGCAGCAGGGTACCGGTGATCCACGCCGCCACCGAGAACAGGTTGAGCGCGGTGCGCACGCGGCGTTGGCGCTCCGGGTGGATGCGCGGGGCGGATCCTGGCTGGGGCTGGGGGGCTGTCATTAGTTCTCCTGGCTCAAATCGTCGCGGGTTTGGCGCGGCCGCCCGCGCCGCGGGGTGAGCATCTCGTTGTACTCCTCCACGTCGAGGCGGGGGCGCTCGGGGAGGAAGGCCTCATCGAGCTCGGTGGTGGCCGCGCCGCCGTAGCGCCGCAGGTCCGCCTCGTACAGGTCGTCCATGGTGCCGCCGGCGTTCTCGGCGTCGATCTTCTCGTTCTCCATCTTGATGCCCATACGGTAGGCGTAGACGAAGAAGGCGGCGAAGAACGGCCACTGCATGGCGTAGCCCAGGTTCTGAAACGTGCCGCTGCCGGACTGGTAGCGGTGCCACTGCCACCTCGCGAGGAGCAGGCAGGTCACCACCGCGGCGGCGAGGAGGAGGATGTGCCAGGCGCGCACCTTGATGCGGTTGCGCGGCGGGCGCTCTGGGCCGGCGCCGGGGTCCTGGTTCGGTCGCTCACTCACAGCGCCTCAGTCTACTCCGGTGGGCACGGGCACCAAACTAAAGTTGGAGGGGCCCGGCGCGTGGCGCGCGCGGGGCTGTGTAGAGTGAAGGGACGCTGCGCCCGTGGCGGAATTGGCAGACGCGCTGGATTTAGGTTCCAGTGTCTACGGACGTGGGAGTTCAAGTCTCCCCGGGCGCACCGCGAAAGCTTGGTGGAAGCTAGATGCCCCAATCCCGCAGCACCCGGCCCACGTGGCCGGAGGCGCGGACGTTGTACTGGGCCTGCTCGATTGTGCCGTCCGCGCCGACGAGGAACGAGGAGCGGATGACCCCCTCGACCACTTTGCCGTAATTCTTCTTCTCGCCGAAGGCACCCCAGGCGCGCAGGGTCTCCCGCGATTCGTCCGAGAGGAGCTCGATGGTGAGGTTGTGGTCGGCGCGGAACGTTGCCAGCTTCTCCACCGGGTCGGGGGAGATGCCCAGCACGGTCACCGACGCCTCGTTGAAGCGCTCGAGGTTCTCGCTGAAGTCGCACGCCTCGGTGGTGCAGCCAGGAGTGTTCGCGCGCGGATAGAAGTAGACCAGCACGCGCTGGCCCGCGAAGTCCGCCAGCGAGACCTCCTCGCCGCGGTCATTGCGCAGGGTGAAAGCGGGGGCGGCGTCGCCGGGTTCGAGGCGGATTGGTGCTGTCATGCTTCTCCGTTCTACACGGTTTTCCATTACTGTGGTCACAGGTAGCTACACAAACGAAATGTCAGGAGTTCACCGTGGCACGAGACATCAACGACATCGAGCGCGACCTCGCCCGCACCCGCACCCAGCTGGCCGGCACCTTGGATGAGCTGGCGGACCGCCTCAGCCCGTCCGCGCTCGCCGACAATGCGAAGGACCAGGCTTCGGCGTGGCTCCAGGACGAGACCGTGCAGAAGATCCTCGGCGGGATCGCGGCCGGCGCCGTTGCGCTGGTCGGCATTAAGTTCTTCAACGGCCGCAAGCGGAAGAAGGAGCTCAAGGAGCTGCAGCGCCTGCTGTCGCGCCGGTAGGGGCTTTCTGCTTATCGACGGTCCCCCAGGAGAGATCCGCAACAATCGCCACCCGAACCCCATCGGGCGGCGATTTTTTATGCTCTAATCAAAGTATGACCAATACCTCACGCCGGCCACTGTTCATCGGGCTCGCCATCGTGGCGGTCCTCACCCTCATCGCCGCGCTCGTCCTGCCCGGGCTGCGCGGCGGGGACGGGGATACCGCGGCGATGCCGGGCAACGACGTGGACGTGCACTTCCTGGGCATGATGGTGCCGCACCACGAGCAGGCGATCGAGATGTCCGACGTGCTGCTGGCCTCCGACGTCACCGACCCGCAGGTGCGAGACCTCGCCGAGCGCATCAAGGACGGCCAGGAGCGCGAGAACGAGCAGATGCGCGCCTGGGCCGACGAGTGGGGCATCCAGGAAGACATGGAGATGCACTCCAAGCACATCGCCAACGGCATGTTCCAGCCCGCCGAGCTTGAGGCCTTTGGCCGGCTGCGGGGCGACGAGCTGCGCACCACCTTCCTAGAGTGGATGCACTACCACCACGCCCACGTCATCGCCATGACCAGCGATGAAGTGAAAAACGGCGCCTACGGGCCGCTGAAGGACATGGCCGCCGAGATGGTCGATGTGCAGACGCGCGAGATGAAGGAGATGGAGGACCTCCTCGGCTACGTGCCCGACGGCTCCGTGCCGGCGGCCTAGCCGTTAGATGATCTCGGCACCGGCCTCGCGCATCTCCTCGAGGGCGGCCTCGCCGCGAGCCTCGTCCACGGGGGAGCACAGGGAGCTGAGCACGCGAACCGCAAAGCCCTCCGCGCGCGCGTCGAGGACCGTGGCGCGCACGCAGTGGTCCGTGGCGATACCGCACACGTCGAGCGCGTCGATGCCGCGTCCGCGCAGGTACTCGGCTAGGGCAGTGCCCTCCTCGTCCGCTCCCTCGAAGCCGGAGTAGGCGGCCGTGTACTCGCCCTTGCGGAAGTAGCGGGCGATCTGGGAGGTGTCCACCGGCTCGCGGATTTCGGCGCCCTCTGAGCCGGCGACGCAGTGCACCGGCCAGGAATCCACGAAGTCTGGGTGCTCGGAGAAGTGCGAGCCCGGGTCGATGTGCCAGTCCTGGGTGGCCAGGATCTCGCTGTAGCCGGCGGCGTCGGCCCCCGGGGCGATGAGGGCGGCGATGCTGGAAGCCACCTCATCGCCGCGATCGGTGCCGAGCGAGCCGCCGGGGCAGAAATCGTTCTGGACGTCAACGAGCAGCAGTGCGCGAGTCATGGCCATCACCTTACCCCCGGCTTGGGGTGGGTAAGGTGGTTAGCCAAAGAAAAGCGAGGCCGGGGGTGCCATCGCCCCTGACCTCGCTGTATAGTGCGCCATCAGGGAATCGAACCCCGAACCCACTGATTAAGAGTCAGTTGCTCTACCAATTGAGCTAATGGCGCTTTTTGTTCTTTGTCACCCTTCCGGGCAACGAAAAAGAACTATAGCAGCCACCTCCCAAGCTTTGAAATCGCCTGGTCAGGGTCAATTTTGGCGAGGTTTCGCGCTTCGACTGGCGGGCCCGCGGCGCAGTAACGTTTTCGGGACTCGAGGCGATAAGGTGTCCGAGAGACGTGCGCGGCCCGGCAGGGCCGGCCAGAGTGAGGAGCGTGGAGCGCATGCGGGTGCGGCGGCGGAGCGGGGTAGTGGTTGCGTTGGCTGCGGCGCTTACGCTCGGGCTTGCGGCCTGCGACGGCGGCGCCGCTGGGGGCTCACGCGGCGCACAGAACACGGTCAGCTCGACTGCCCAGAAGCACGGCCGGGAACACGGGGAGCCTCCCCGCCTGTCGGTGAAGGACGGGGAGGCCGGGGTGGAGCCTTTGGCGGGTGCGAAGGTGGCGTCGGCAAGCAAGCTCCAAGACGTGACCCTGACCAACGAGCAAGGGCGCGCGGTGAAGGCGGAGTACAACCCCGAGAAAACCGAGTGGGAGACCACGGAGCCGCTCGGCTACGGGCGCACCTACACCCTCGAGGCGCGAAACGAGGACGGGACGAGCTCCACCGCCACCTTCACCACCGTCAGCCCCGCCGAGCAGACCAACGTGGCCATCGGCCCGTACGACGGCGCGACGGTGGGCGTGGCGCAGGCCGTGACGTTCCGCTTCGGGTCCGCCATCACCGACACGAAGGCGGCCGAGGACGCGATTACGGTGGAGACCTCCAACGACACCGAGGGCGGATTTTTCTGGCAGAGCCCCTACGAGCTGCTCTGGCGGCCGAAGGAGTTCTGGGAGCCCGGCACCGCCGTGACCGTGCGCGCCGACATCTACGGCAAGGATTTCGGCGGCGGCGTGTGGGGCGCGGCCGACGCTGAGAACTCCTTCACCATCGGCGACCGAGTGGAGACGGTGGTGGACAACCGCGACAAGACCCTGCGCGTGTACCGGGACGGGGAGCTAGTGCGCTCCTTCCCCGTCTCGCTGGGCGCCGACGGCAAGTACGACACCCCGAATGGCACCTACGTCATCGGCGACTCGCACGAGCATTTGGTGATGGACTCCCGCTCCTACGGCCTCGGTCTGAACCAGGGCGGCTACGTCACTGACGTGGACTGGGCTACCCAGATGTCTTACTCCGGCATCTACGTGCACGCCGCGCCGTGGGCGACGTGGGCGCTGGGGGCGCAGAACCAGTCCCACGGCTGCGTCAACGCCTCGTCGGAGGACGCGAAGTGGTTCCAGCAGTACGTCCAAAGGGGAGACCCGGTGGAGGTAGTTGGCGCACTCGGCGGGACGCTGCCGGGCTACGACGGGCTGGGGTACTGGAACTACAGCTGGGAGGAGCGCTCCGGCGGTACCGAGGACCCCCGGGCGCAGTAGGCGCGCACACGAAAATCCCGGCCCGCGGGTGTGCGAGCCGGGATTCTTGCGTTGGGGTGGCTGACGGGACTCGAACCCGCGACACCCAGGATCTTGACGGACAACTTCAGTACCTGTAGGTATGTGGCCGTAGGTAGTTGTCAGCGATGTGTTATCTACTGTGGGCTACTGCCGGATACGTGCTGTTACTGAATCGCTTAACGTACTTTTTAACGTACTTCTACGTACCCGTCCGATTCCTGTAATTGGATCGGTCGATTTTGCAGGGAAGACACGATTCCTCACTAAAGGCAGGGCGGAAGCGTGCCACTAAAGTGGTGACTTGGGCCATGTTCCGATTCGTCGCCGGACCGGAGTGGCTGGCACATCAGCGTGGGACCACCAGGGTTTAGGGAGAGTAATGGTAATCGGAGATTTTCTCGCGCTCATCGGCGTGTTCGCTGCCGCGGTGGCAGTGCCTGGTCCTGATGTTGTACAGATCATTCGTTTCAGCGTGAAGTCCCGGGCCGCTGGCGTGGCGTGTGCTACGGGCATCATGGCGGGGTACGCAGTCTGGATCGCTGCATCGCTGCTGGGATTAAGCGCACTCATGCAAGCTGCGCCCCAGTTGCTCGCCGTTCTACAACTGGTTGGTGGGGCTTACCTTCTCTACATGGGGTTTGGCGCGGTGCGTGGCGGGCTTCGAGCCTGGCGATCGGGTGAGTCTGCGGCTCTGCCTACGAATATTCCCGATCAGTCAGTGGAAACGCGCAAGGCTTTTGGGGTTGGGATGGCAACAAACCTGTCGAACCCTAAATCGGTGCTGTTTTTCGGAGCAGTATTTGCGCAGTTTGTGAAACCCGATATGGGTGCAGAGTGGATGCTGCTGATTCTCGTCACTCTATTTGTTGTGGGCTTTGTGATGTCGGCTGGCTTTGCGCTTCTTGTTGATGTCTTTTCCAGCTTCCTGTCCCGCTACGGCCACTTCGTTGATATGGGCACAGGCTCGATTTTTATCGTGTTAGCTCTTTGGATGCTTGGAGAAGGCGCTGCGAGCTTGGCGTCAGCTCGCGAGTTCAACTGACTGCAGCGCACGCATGTCTACTTTGGTTCGTCCGCGGAGGGACGTGCTTGCGCGGTCGCACGAATGAGTGCTTCGACGTTGGCGCGGTCGTTGTAGTACTCGTCTGCGATCTGCTCGGTGTGGCCGAAAATGTTCGCCCGTGTCCTCGCGTCCATCACGTCGGCGTACACGCCGTGCAGTGTGGCGCGCCATGAGTGGCTGCGAAGGTCGCGAAGAATCTCGACATCCGTCTCGTCGGCGATCTGTGAGTACAGCTCCGGTACTTTGTCGTCGGCGTTGGTCGCGTCCCATGCGGTCGCCGTCGTCGTTGGTGAGCCTACGACGAAATGCTCGACCTGTGGCGCCTTCGCCACCGGAAGACGCCCCGATACCGCTAACTCTGCGCGGCGTGCTTTACGAGGCCGTGATACGAGCAAGCGGGGTATGGCTGGTTCGCTCTTCGGTTCGTCGCAACTAGATCTATGGTGCCAGTGAACGGGCGAGGCATGAGTAAGGGGGTTAGCTATTTTTCCCAATATCCCTTACGGATACGTGACCCGTAAGGTTTTCTCCCGGAAAGCAGATGGGGCTTTTTCCGAGATTTTCTCGTCTTTCATTGATGGAAAAAACGAAATGAGAAAATTGAGGGACGATCTGCACCGCTGGGAACTCCTCCCTCAATGTATACGTGATGTCCCAACCCTTGTCGTACCACCGAAACCGATCGAATTCTTCTCTCCACTTAGGTCGCTCGCGAAAGCTGTCGGGTTCCTCGATGAAATTTAATCCAAATTCTCTCGTCCACTCAAGGATCTCGTTTCCCAAAGCAGGCTTTATGCCTAAATCCGCGGGAAGATAGTAGCCCTTTCCTTCGGAACCGGTGCGTACTAGTTCTTTAGAAGGCCACAAGGAACTTGGATGGCCATATTCTGGCCGGAGGAAAATTCGTCGAGGTTCCATGAAACTAGGCTACCGTCAGCTTTACTGCCACGAAAATAGAAGCCCCTTGACACATCCTGCCCATCCTGCCCCGCGACACGCCGAACCAGACACACTTTTTGTTTTGTCGTTCAACCCCCAGATTTCTAGAATCTTTAACGTACCCGGCGATTAAAGCAATGTACCCCATAACCTGTTTTATGCAGGTCACGGGGTATTTTTGGGGTGGCTGACGGGACTCGAACCCGCGACACCCAGGATCACAACCTGGTGCTCTACCAGCTGAACTACAGCCACCATCGTTGCCGTGCGCCGGTGGCGCGGACAACTCCGCCTACCTTAGTACGGTGCCGCGCCTTTACAAAAACCGCACCACAGCAGCGGTTCGGTCCCGTCTCGTCACAGCCCGCAGAGCGCGCGGGTGGCCGCGGACAGCTCGCCCAGCCGGGCGCGGGCGGCGTCCCAATCGGGTGTCTCGGCCGCGTCGAGGACCACCTCCAGGTAGCACTTCAGCTTCGGCTCAGTGCCGCTGGGGCGGATGATCACGCGGTCATCGCGCTCGGTGCGCAGGAGGATCCCGTTGGTGCCCGGTGTCTGCCCGTAACCGTCGGCAAGGTCCACGTACTCGGTCACGCGCGCGCCAGCGAGCTGGCTCGGCACCGAGGCGCGCAACCGCTCCATCGCGGCCGAGATCACCTCCAAGTCCTTCACGCGGAAGGTCAGCGGCTGGGTGCGGTAGAGCCCGTAGCGCGCGGCCTGGCGGTCGAACAGGTCGAGCACGCCGAGCCCCGCGGCCTTCAGCTCGGCCACGGCGCTGGCAGCAACTACGGCGGCGGTGATGCCGTCCTTGTCGCGCACGTGCTCCGGGTCCGCGCAGTGCCCGATCGCCTCCTCGTAGCCGTACACCAGCTCCGGGGTGCGGCCGATCCACTTGAACCCGGTGAGCGTGGTGGCGTGATCTAGCCCGTGCGCCTGCGCGATGCGCCCGAGCAGCCTCCCCGAGACGATGGAACAGGCGGTCGACCCGCCGTCCGCGCGGCCTGCCAGGTAATCGCCCAGCAGCGCGCCCGTCTCGTCGCCGGAGAGCGCCACCCAGCCCCCGCCGATCGGGGTGCCGGCGCTGGGGGTATCGCGCGCGGGCACCGCGAGCGCGCACCGGTCCGCGTCGGGGTCCAGCGCGATGATCAGCTCCGCACCCACCTCGTTCGCCTTCGCCACCGCCAGATCCAACGCGCCCCGCTCCTCGGGGTTGGGGAACGCCACCGTGGGGAACTCCGGGTCAGGGGCCCATTGCTTATCGACGCCCACCACCGAGCCAAATCCCGCCTCCCCCAACGCCCGCAGCGCCAGCTCGCCACCCACCCCATGCATGGGCGTGAGCACGATGCGCACGTCCGCGGCGGGGGAGCCGAGCCGGCGCGCGGCGGCGCAGTAGGCGTCTCGGGTGTCTACCCGCTCAATGGCGTCGCCCAGGGGCAGCTCGTCCGCACCGGGCGCTGCGGCGATGCGGGCCGCGATCTCGGCGTCCGCCGGCGGGACGATCTGCACGCCCGCCGCGTCCCCCGCGGCGATGCGGCCGCCGAGGTAGACCTTGTACCCGTTGTCCCACTTCGGGTTATGCGACGCGGTGATCATCACGCCCGCGTCCGCGTCGAGCGCGCGCACGCTGAACGCGGTCAGGGGCGTGGGCTGGGCGAGCGGCAGCAACAGCGCCTCCCCGCCAGCGCCCGCGACCACCCGGGCCGCGGCCTCGGCGAACTGGGCGGAGCCGTGTCGCGCGTCGCAGCCGATTACCACGCGGGGGCGGCTCACCTGGGCGTTCAGCCAGTCCATCAGGCCCGCGGTGGCGCGCATGACCACCGCCTGGTTCATGGCGGATTCGCCGAACCCGATGGGACCCCGCAGCCCCGCCGTGCCGAACTCCAGCGGCCCGGCGAAGGCGGCGGCGAGCGCCGCGTCAGCTTCCGCCGAGCCGGCCTCGCTCGCCTCGATTGCGCGGCGCAGCTCCCCGCGCGTGGCGGGATCCGGGTCGTGCTCCAGCCAGGCCCGGGCCGTGGCGCGCAGGGCGTCGCCCACCGCTAGTCCCAC
The DNA here is from genome assembly GCF_900078305.2 of Corynebacterium bouchesdurhonense. Classification (GTDB taxonomy): domain Bacteria; phylum Actinomycetota; class Actinomycetes; order Mycobacteriales; family Mycobacteriaceae; genus Corynebacterium; species Corynebacterium bouchesdurhonense. The sequence goes on along the minus strand of NZ_LT546025.1, from coordinate 129,948 downwards.
CCGTCGAGGACGGCCTCGGTGCCGGAGAGGCCGAGTCGGCTGGCGCCGGCGTCGATCATCTCGCGGGCGGCCTCGGCGGTGCGGATGCCGCCGGAGGCTTTCACGCCTAGGGCGTCGCCGACGGTCTCGCGCATCAGCCGCACCGCGTGGGCGGAGGCGCCGCCGGCGGGGTGGAAGCCCGTGGATGTCTTCACGTACTCGGCGCCCGCGTCGGCTGCTGCTTGGCAGGCGCGCACTACCTGGGCGTCGTCAAGCACTGCGCTCTCGATAATGACCTTGAGCAACGCGCTGCCGCACGCGCGCTTCACCGCTGCGATGTCCTCGCGCACGGTGTCCCAGTCGTCCTCCTTGGCGGCGCCGATGTTGATCACCATGTCCACTTCGTCGGCGCCGTTGGCCACCGCGTACTCGGCCTCCGCGGCCTTGGCGGGCGTGGGCACGGCGCCGGAGGGGAAGCCGCACACCACGGCTACCTTCAGGCCCTCAGGGGTGTCCAGCGGCAGCATCGACGGCGAGACGCACACGGAATAGGCGCCGAGGCGCGCCGCGTCCGCGATCAGCGCCTCCACGTCGGCGTGGGTCGCCTCGGGCTTGAGCAGGGTGTGGTCCACCATTTGGGCCACGTCGGTGCGCGAAAGTGCGTGCATGGGTGCGATCTCCTTTTTGGTGAGGTGGGGTTTACGCGGGCTGCTTCATGCGGGCGGTCATCGCCGCGTAGAGCAGCGCGCCGCCGAGAGCGATGGCCGCGAGGATAAGCATGACCACCGGGTAGCTGCCGGCGCCGGAAGGCAGGAACCCGGGGGTGCCCAGGCCCATGTCCACCAGCTTGGCGCTGTACGCGATGCCGAGCGGCACCGCGACGTTGATGGTGAGGTTGTAGAAGCCGATCGCGATGCCGGACTTGGCGGCCGGGATCGCGCCGATGGCCGTGGCCATGAGCGGGGCGTAGAGCAGGGCGAAGCCGCTGGCGAAGAGCAGCGAGGACACCACGAACGCCCATGGGCCGGACTCCATGAAGAAAGCGAGCACCAGCAGCGCAACGGTGATCGAGACGAGCGCGGTGAAAATGGCCGTGCGCGTGGGCAGGAACTTTGCGATGCGCCCGGAGAGCACGCCCACCGCGATGGCCGCGGTGTAGCCCGGGATGAGCAGGTACGACGCGCCGTCCGCGCTCATGCCGTGCACCTCCTTGGCCATTGCGGGGAAGAGCACCAGGTAGCCCAGCTGCACCGAGTAGACGATGAAGACCAGGATGAGCGCGGTCACGTACGGGCGGTGGCGGAAAAACTCCGGGTTCACCAGCGGGCGCTCCGCGTTCTTGACGTGCATGGAGAACAGCACCACGGACGCCGCCAGCGGGATCAGCCATAGCCAGTTGAAGGCCTGCATAAACAGGATGGCGGTGGTGGCCAGCACGGCGATCAGGCCCAGCCCGATCCAGTCCACGTGGCCCGCCTCCAGCGATTCCTCCTCCGGCACCGTCTTGAGAATCACCGGGATGGCCAGGATCAGCACAAGCGGCACCAGGAACATGGCGGTCCACGAGACCTTGGTGGCGAGCAGCCCCGAGGTCAGCGCGCCGAAGAGGGTGGCGGCCTGGAACGCGGCGGTGGAGAAGCCGAGGTAGGTCTTCTGGTCCTGCTCGGAGAGGTGCTTGGTCACGTAAATGACGTAGAGCGTCTCGGCGGCGGCCAGGCCCGTGGTCTGGATGATGCGGCCGGTGAGCACCAGCGGCCACACGTTCTGGCCGAGGAAGCCGATCAGCGAGCCGATGAGCGTGAGGATAACGCCGGCGAGCAGCAGCTTGCGGATGCTAAACACGTCGGCCAGCGCCGCGTAGACCACCGCGCCGATGCCGATGATCACGCCGGCGAGCGACGCCTGCAGGCTGACCTCGTTGAGCGAGAGGTTGAGCGCCTCGCCCATCGAGTCGGTCATGAACTTGAAGCCGTTGTCGATGATCAGCGAGAAGACGAAGGTGAACAGGATGATGGGGACGGCGTGCTTGGGGTTCAGCGCGGTCCCGGCGCCGGCGGGTGCGGCCGGCTGCGGGCGTGATGCCATGCGGGGTTCCTTGGTGTCTGGGGTTGGGGAAGGGGGGGGGGAGGGGGCGTCGAAAAGCAATTGCCCCGGGGCGGGGTGGTTGGGGGTGCGGGGCGGCCCGGGGGCGGGGGGGGGGGGCCGGTGGCGGGCGGGATGCCATGGGGGGGGCGGGGGGGGGGGGGGTGGGGGAGGGGGGGGGGAAGGGGGCGTCGAAAAGCAATTGCCCCTAGACGGCGGCGAGCGGCAGCGCGAGCTCCATCATCTGGGTGAAGGCGCGCTCGCGCTGCTCGGCAGTGGCCTTCGCGCCGGAGCCGATGACGTCGGAGACGGTGAAGATGCCCAGGGCGTCAACGCCCGCCTCCGCCGCGGTGGCGTAAAGCCCGGCGGACTCCATCTCCACCCCGAGTACTCCCATGCGGGTCCAGCGGGCGTTCACGTCGTCTTGGAAGTTGTAGAAGATGTCCGAGGACAAGATGTTGCCCACGTGGATGTCAACCTGCTGCATCTGCGCCTGGCGGTACGTGGCCTCGAGCAGCTTCCACGACGCGGTGGGGGCGTAGGTGCCCGGCAGGTTGTACTGCTCGAGAAAATTCGAGTCGGTGGACGCGGAGGAGGCGACGATGATGTCGAACAGCTCCATGCCCGGCTGGAAACCGGCGCAGGAACCCACGCGCACCAGCTTTTTCGCGCCGAAGAAGTGGATCAGCTCGTAGGCGTAGAGGCTGATGGAGGGGATGCCCATGCCGGAGCCCATCACGGAGACCTCGTGGCCCTGGTATGTGCCGGTGAAGCCGAGCATGTTGCGCACGGCGTTGAACTGCACCGCGTCCTCGAGGTACGTCTCGGCGATGAACTTCGCGCGCAGCGGGTCGCCGGGCATGAGGACCGTTTCCGCGATCGGCCCGGTGGGCACGATGTGCGGGGTGGAGGTTGTCGGCGTTTCCATGGGTGCCGCCTTCCTTTCTTCCTGGGGTGGTGATCACCGCCAGTGTAGAAAAGGCTTAGAGGTAAGGAGCGAAGCGCTCGCTGGCGCCGGCGGCCGCGGTGCGGGCGGCGGCGCCGTCCGGCCCCGGCGCTGGGGCAAACACAGCGCGGCGGTAGTAGTCCAACTCCTGGATGGATTCGACGATGTCCGCCAACGCGCGGTGCGCCATGCCCTTGTCAGGCTGGTGCTGGTACACCTTTGGGTACCAGCGGCGGGTGAGCTCCTTGATGGTGGAGACGTCGATCATGCGGTAGTGCAGCGCGCGGTCCAGGCGCGGCATGTGGGCGCGGATAAAAGCGCGGTCGGTGGCGATGGAGTTGCCGGCCAGCGGCGCGGGGTGCGCGGGATCGCAGTGCTTGGCAACGAGCCCCAGCACGGCCTCCTCCGCCTCCCCGATCGTCACCGGCGAGGCCTTGATCTGCTCGATGAGGCCATTCTCGGAGTGCATGCGGGTGACAAAGTCGTCCATCTCCGCGAGCTCGGCGTCGCTCGCGTGGACCACCAAGTCAATGCCCTCGTCGAGGATGTTCAGCTCCGCGTCGGTGACCAGCGCCGCGACCTCCACGATCACGTGGCGCTTCGGGTCGAGCCCCGTCATTTCCAGGTCGACCCAGACGATTCGGTTGTCCTTGGGCGCGATAGTGGACGCGACAGTGGGCGCGATATCAGCCATGTTGTTCCTCTCCCATCTTGGCGTAGAAGGACCCGAGCAGCGGTGCGAGCGAGCCGCGGGGCGCGTAGGTGGACACCACGTCCATGGCCTTGGACAGGGGTCCGGGTACCACGCGGCGCTTGTTGCGGCGCATGGCGCGCAGCGTGTCCTCGGCGCAGGACTCGTAGGTGGTCCACAAGAAATCGGGCACGAGCCGGTCGATGAAGCTCTGCTCCTCCTCCGGGATTTCCGCCTCCCGGACTGGCCCCGGCGCGAGCAGCGTGCAGTGCACGCCGGTGGGTTTCAGCTCGTAGTGCAAAGACTCGGTGAAGGTGTTCACGCCGGCCTTGGTAAACACGTAGGTGGCGTTGTTGGGGATGGGGGAGTTGCCGGCGGCGGAGCCGACGTTGCACAGCGCGCCGCTGCCGCGCGGCACCATCTGGTCCAGCACGGCCTTGGTGATGCGGAACACCGCAGTGGCGTTCAGGTTGAACTGGTTCGTCTCGTACCCCCAGTCCTGCTCCATGAACGGGCCGAAGGAGGCAATGCCGGCGGAGTTGACGCAGATGGAGATCTCGCGCCGGGCGATGTGCGCAAGCAGCGCGTCCACGTCGCGCGCGTTGGACAGGTCGGCGGCGAACACCTCCACGTGAACTCCGTGCGTGCTGGCGAGCTCGTCCGCGATGCGGGTGAGCACTTCTTCGCGCCGCGCCACGAGGATCAGGTTGTAGCCGGCTGCCGCGAGTTTGCGGGCCATCGCCTCGCCGATGCCCTGGCTCGCCCCCGTGATGAGGGCATAGTTGCTTTTCGACGCCTGCGGGAAACTCATGCCCCTTACCGTACCCGCCCCTCCCACACGGCTATTGCCCGGCGAGCTGCCGCAAGGCCTCGAGGTGGGCGTTGTACGCCGCGAGCCCGTCGCCTGTGAGCGTGACCCAGACCGTGTCCTTCGCCCTGCTGGAGCCGTACTCCCGGAAGCGCGTGATGTAGCCGTGCTCCTCTAGCACGGTGAGCTGCTTGGACAAGGTGGCGTCTGAAAGGTCTGTGAGCTCCCGCAGGTGGGCGAACCTCATCTCCTTGCGCACCGTGCCCTCGGTGGCGCCGCCCGCCTTTAGCGCGGCGCAGATGCGCAGGCGGTTGATGGGGTGGATGACTGGGTCGAGCTGCGGGTCGAGCTGCGGGTCGGGCACTGCGATCACCGGATCCATCCGCGCTTCTGACCCCACCACATCCCGGAGGCCCACACGACGGCTGCCACGGCACCCGCCGCCGCCGAGACGCCGGTGTTGCCTTGGGGCAGCAGCTGCAGCGCAAGAAACATCACGCTGTAGGCCGCGACGAAGCCGAGGAAGGATTTCCAGCTCCACTCGCCTTCGGTGGTATCCACGTCCTGCTTCACGGCGAGCCGCACGTTCCGGTGGCGGGCGGTGCCGATCCAGACCCCCACGCCCATCAGCACAAAACATGTGATGAAGGTGGGGATAGGCCAGCCCTGGAGCGCGAAAAACACCACCAGCCCCGCGATGGCCCCAGTGAGGGCGATCGAAACCCCAGACACTCCGCCGGCCGGTGATGCTCCCGCGGCGCGGCGCTCCACGGCGTCCGCGGCGGCAAGCGCCTCGCGCACTTCGTTACTTTCCATACTGAAAACCATAATGATTTCCACTGTGGAAAACAAGGGTGATGCGCGAAAAAGCCGCCGGCCCCGGAACGGGGTCGGCGGTCGCGGCGGCGTGTGGCCCGGGGGGCTTAGCGATCTTCGCGGCCGGTGTTCTCCACACCGAGGCCGTCGGTGCTGCGCTCGTCCTGCACCGGGGTATCTGCACCGTCAGTACCGTCGGTGCCATCAATGCCCACGTCGGTGCGGTTTTCCGAGGCGTTGCTGTCGGCTTCCTCGAAGTCGTCGAAGGTCTTGCCGTTATCCGGCTCGTTGCCGATGCGGCGCGTAGCCGCATCCAGCAGGCGCTCGGTCTCGTTGTTCGGGTTGGTGGTGTCAGCCATGGTGGTGCTCTCCTGCTCGGTCCTGCTCGGTCCTATTCGGCGGGCTCGTTGTTGGAGTCCGTGTCGTCCGCCGAGGTCTCCTCCTGCAGCGCGTTCGTGGCGTCCGGATCGCCCAGGTCGTTGATGCTGTCTTCGCTCTTCGGCGGGGTTGTTTCGCTCATGGCGTGCTCCTCGTGGGGTTGCGGAAAGGCTGTATCCGCCCAGAGTACGCACAAACCCGCCCGCCCAGTCGGAAACCGTGCCCGGCGGGCCGTTTTCGCTGGTCAGTGGCGCCCCCAGCAGGACTCGAACCCGCGACACACCGGGTAGAAGCCGGTTGCTCTAATCCACTGAGCTATGGAGGCTATGGTGGCGTGGCTTTACAAGGGCGCGTCGAAAAGCAAAAGCCCTCGGCCAACGCACCGCATTCTATCGCACGGCCGGTTAGGAGCCGCAAACTGCCGAACGTAGGATCGGGCGCATGGCAAAAATGCGGGCAGCGAAGGCGGCGTGGCCGTTCTACCTGGCGGCGGTGCTTGTGGCGGCGGTGGTGGCCGGCGCGGTATCGCAGGCGATGGCGGGGGAGTCGCTGGCCGCGCTGGGCATCCCGGATCCGGGTTGGCCCACCACCTTCGGGCTGCCCGCGCTGCGCGGCGCCGCGTGGATGCTTGCCGCGCTGACCGTCGGCTCGTTCCTCTTCAGCGCGTTCCTCATCCCGCCGCGCCAGGAAGGGCGGGACTTGAACGGGGCGGCCTTGAGCGTGGACGGGCACATCGCGTCGCGCACGGGGGCATCGGCGGCCGCTGGCGTGGCGCTGATCGGCCTGGTGATGATCCCGCTCGTGCTTTCCGACGTCTCCGGCCAGCCGCTTTCCTCCGTCTTCTTCCAGGCCGCCGCCTGGTCCACCGCCGTGGAGCAGGTGCAGGAGGCCCAAGTGTGGCTGATCGTGGCGGGGGTCGCGGCGGTGGTGGCCGTTGGCGGGCGCGTGGCAACGCACTGGTGGCCGCAGGTGGCGCTCCTGCTCGGCGCCGTGGCCATGGTGATGCCGGTTGCGCTGACCGGGCACTCCGCCGCGGGCGGCAACCACGACTACGGCACCAACTCTTACATCTGGCACCTCGTGTTCGCCCTGGTGTGGGTGGGCGCGCTCATGGCGCTACTCGCACACGGGCGCCGGCTCGGCCCCGGGCTCGAGGCCGCGGTACGCCGCTACTCCGCGGTGGCGCTGTTCGCCTTCGCGGTGATGGCCGTCTCGGGCGTGGTCAACGCCGCGATCCGCATCCGAATCAGTGAGCTTGCCCAGTACCACTACGGCTGGGTGCTGATGGCCAAGTTTGTCGGCCTGCTCGTGCTCGGCGCGATGGGCTACGCGCACCGCCGCGCCACCATCCCCCGCCTGGCCACCGACCCGCGGGCGTTCCGGCGCCTCGCGGCGGTGGAGATCGCCGTGATGGCGGCGGTGACGGGCCTGGCCGCCACCCTGGGCCGCACCCCGCCGCCGCCCCCGCGGGTGACTGACCTGAGCGCCATGGAAGTGAAGCTGGGCTACGCCCTCACCGAGCCGCTCACGCCCGCCAACTGGCTCACCCTGTGGCGTCCGGAGCTGCTCTACAGCGTCATCGCGCTGCTCTTGGCCGCCTACTACCTCCACCTGGCGCGCCGGGTGCCCGGGTGGCAGGCCTCGCGCACGGCGTGGTGGTTGGCGGGCTGCGGCACGGTAGTGGTCACCCTCAGTTCGCGGCTGGGTATGCACATGGCCGCTTCGTACTCCGCGCACATGACGGTGCACATGGTGCTGTCCATGGTTGTGCCCGTCTTCCTCGTGCTCGGCGCCCCGTTGACGCTCGTGCGCGAGGCGTACCCGGCCGGCGAGTTCAACCCGCGGCTGTGGGCGGAGAGCTTCCAGCACTCGCGGTTCGTCCGCGTCGTCACCTTCCCGCCGGTGAACCTGGCGCAGTTCATCGTCCTCTTCTACGTCATGTACGTGTTCCTGCCCCTGTACGAGCTGATGATCTCGGAGCACGCCGGCCACGTGATCATGAACGGCATCTTCATGGTCTCCGGCTACTTCTACTTCTGGGAGCTGATCGGCCCGGACGAGCTGCCGCACCGCTCCAGCGCCAAGGTGCGCCTGGCGTGGCTGTGGGTCTCCATGCCGATCCACCTGTTCATGGGCGTGTACCTGATGCAGCTCAACGTGATCGCTGCGGAGGATTTCTACCGCTCGCTCGAGCTGCCGTGGAATCCGGACCTCTTGGCGGACCAGAAGGTGGGCGGCGGCATCGGCTGGGCGTCAGGCTCTTTCCCGCTGGTGATCGTCTTCGGCGTGCTCTTTCGGGATTGGTTGCGGGAGGACCGCGCTGATTCGCGGGATTCGGATCGCCGCGCGGAGGAGACGGACGACGAGGAGTGGCGCCGCTACAACGAGATGCTGGCGCAGTACAACCGCAAGTGAGCTGCGCATTTTCAATAACCTGTGGATAAGTTTCCCTCTATCCACAGGGCTATTTCGCCGGCCCTTCCCATAGCGCAGGTTTCGTGCGAAGGTTCAGGTGTTGCGTTTAGGGGTTTTGTGCACTGCTTATCGACGCCCCCTCGCAACGCCACACCCACACCACCCGAACCGCAATCCGAAGGGACCACCCATGGCAACCACGTTCGTTTCTGTCCAAGGCAACCTCGTTGAAAACCCGAGTCACTACACCAACACCCCCGGCCATCAGCTGACCAAGTTCCGCGTGGCCGCCTCCGGCCGCCGCCGCACCGACAAGACCACTCCCAACGGCCAGCCCATCTGGCAGGATGTGGACCAGCTCTACATCGACGTGGAGTGCTGGGGCGCGCTGGCGGACAACACCGCCGTCTCCCTGCGCAAGGGCTTCCCCGTGACTGTCAGCGGCAAGCTGGTTACCGAGACCTGGGAAGACCGCAGCGAAACCGGCGAGCCGATCCTGCGCTCCAAGATCAAGCTGAAGGCCACGCAGGTGGGCTTCAACCTGTCCAACTTCCAGGTCAACTCGGTGAAAACCACCAACGTCACCAACACCTTGCCCGGCAGCGAGGAAATGGCTGTGCGAAGTGCCAGCGAGCTCTACGGCTCCGAGCACCGCCTCAGCGCCGAGGACGGGGTGGCGCGGGCCGCGCAGCTCGAGCAGCGCGAGGAGCGCGAGGAGCGCGAGCCGGTGCTCGTGGGCGCCGGCGGGGGCGGCGACCTGTCCTTCGATGACCAGGCCGCGGACGCCGGGTCGGGGGAGGAGATGCCGTTTTAGCGGGACAAACCGGCGGTAGGTGGGCGCTTTGCCCGTGATGTACCCTGTGGAGTGAATTTTCACGCTTTTTACCAAGGGGAATCCACGTGGCTGAGTTCATCTACACGATGAAGAATGTTCGCAGGGCCATCGGTGACAAGGTCATTTTGGACAACGTCACCATGGCCTTCTACCCCGGCGCCAAGATCGGCGTTGTGGGCCCGAACGGCGCGGGTAAGTCGTCGCTGCTGAAGATCATGGCGGGCATCGACCAGCCGAACAACGGCGAGGCCTTCCTCCAGCCGGGCGCCACGGTGGGCATCCTCCTCCAGGAGCCGCCGCTGAACGAGGAGAAGACCGTCCGCGGCAACGTGGAGGAGGGGCTCGGCGAGATCTTCGAGAAGAAGCAGCGCTTCGAGGAGATTGCCGAGGAGATGGCCACCAACTACTCCGACGAGCTGATGGAGGAGATGGGCAAGCTCCAGGAAGAGCTCGACGCGGCGGACGCCTGGGAGGTTGATTCCAAGATCGAGCAGGCCATGGAGGCGCTGCGCTGCCCGCCGTCCGATGCGCCGGTGACCAACCTTTCCGGTGGCGAGCGGCGTCGAGTAGCGCTTGCGAAGCTCCTCCTCTCCGAGCCGGACCTCCTCCTGCTTGACGAGCCCACCAACCACCTCGACGCGGAGAGCGTCCTGTGGCTGGAGAAGCACCTGCAGTCCTACCCGGGCGCCGTGCTGGCTGTGACCCACGACCGCTACTTCCTGGACAACGTCGCCGAGTGGATCTGCGAGGTGGACCGCGGCAAGCTCTACCCGTACGAGGGCAACTACTCCACCTACCTGGAGAAGAAGGCCGAGCGCCTCGAGGTGGCCGGCAAGAAGGACCAGAAGCTGCAGAAGCGGCTCAAGAACGAGCTGGAGTGGGTGCGCTCCTCGCCGAGGGCCCGCCGGGCCAAGAACAAGGCCCGCCTGGAGCGCTACGAGGAGATGGCTGCCGAGGCCGAGCAGTACCGCAAGCTCGACTTCGAGGAGATCCAGATCCCCACCCCGCCGCGCCTGGGCAACAAGGTGGTCGAGGTGGAGAACCTGGACAAGGGCTTCGACGGCCGCGTGCTGATCAAGGACCTCTCGTTCACTCTGCCGCGCAACGGCATCGTGGGCGTGATCGGCCCCAACGGCGTGGGCAAGTCGACCCTGTTCAAGACCATCGTGGGCTTCGAGGACCCGGACGACGGCTCTGTGGAGGTCGGCGAGACCGTGAAGATCTCGTACGTGGACCAGAACCGCGAGAACATCGACCCGGAGAAGACGGTCTGGGAGGTCGTCTCCGACGGGCTCGACTACATCCACGTGGGCCAGAACGAGATGCCGTCCCGCGCGTACCTCTCGGCGTTCGGCTTCAAGGGCCCGGACCAGCAGAAGCCGTCCAAGGTGCTCTCCGGTGGCGAGCGCAACCGCCTCAACCTGGCGCTGACCCTGAAGCAGGGCGGTAACCTCATCCTCCTCGATGAGCCCACCAACGACCTGGACGTGGAGACGCTCGGCTCGCTGGAGAACGCGCTGCAGAACTTCCCGGGCTGCGCCGTGGTGATCTCGCACGACCGCTGGTTCCTGGATCGCACCTGCACCCACATCCTTGCCTGGGAGGGCAACGTGGAGGAGGGCCAGTGGTTCTGGTTCGAGGGCAACTTCGGCGACTACGAGCGCAACAAGGTCGAGCGCCTCGGCGAGGAGGCCGCGAAGCCTTCCCGCGTGACGCACCGCAAGCTGACCCGGTAGGGTTGGGCGCATGGCTGACCAGGGTGTAGCAGGCCGCATGCCGAGCAGCGGGGCAAGCAACGTGCACGTGCACGAGATCCCCCTTCGCTGGGGCGACTTCGACCGCTACGGGCACGTGACCAACTCGGCGTACATTGAGCTGGCCCAGGAAGCGCGGCTCGCGTTCGCCCAGGAGTTCTTCTACTCCCAGGGCCACGAGTTTGTGGTCTTCGTGCGCCGCCTCGAGGCGGACTACGTTCGCCCGATTCTGCCCAACACCACGGCGGTGTCGGTGGAGACGCAGGTGGCGCGCGTGGGCAACACCTCCTTCACCACCCGCCAGGAGATTAAGGATTCCCAGGGCCGGGTGTGCTGCACGGTCGAGTGCGTGCAGGTGGCGGTGGACAACACCACCACCTCGCCGCGCGAGATCACCCAGAAGGAGATCGGGATCCTCTCCCAAACGGTGGCGCAGTAACGTGGCCGAGGAGCTTTTGCTTGGCGACGGCACGGGGGGCCTCACCACCCTCCTCCGACGCGCCGCCGCGCTCGACGCGGATGCCTCCGCGCGGTGGCAGGCCGTGGGCGAAGGCGCGCTCGACGTGTTTGTGACCACCCCCTTCGACTGCCTCGCCGCCCGCCGGGTGCGCGGGCGGGCGGCGCGCGACGGCGCCGCCGTTCGCGCCAAGACCCTGCTCGACGCTATGGAGGCCACTGGCGCGCTTGCGCCTGCGGAACCGGGGGAGCCCGTACGCCTCGAGGTCGGGCCCGCGAGCGACGCGTCCTGGCCCGGCGCCCTGCCGCCGGCCGGCGGGTTCACCGAGCGCGACACCATCCCGGTCGGCGTGGCCAGCCGTCTCGCCGATGAGGGCCGCGCCCTCGCCCGCCAGTTCTCCGGCCCCGCCGGCCCGCCTCGCTCGCTGCTGGATTCCACGGTGATTACGGCCGACACCGAGTCCGGGGATCCCGTGGACATCCCCATGCGCATGGTGTTCGCGTGCACGTCGCTGGGCCTGATCCCCGGCTTCGAGGCGTCCGCCGGGGTGCCCCGGCACCTGCGCGTGTCCACCCGGGGCCGGTGGGTGCGCCTTGACGCGCCCTTCGGCTCCGTCTACCGCAATAGCGGCCTCGGGCTGCTGTTCTAGCCGGTCTAGCCGGTCTAGCCGGTCTAGCCGGGTTAGAGGGCGCGGGGGCCCTGGTTGATCATCATGTAGGCCACGCGCTGCATGTGGTTCCACAGCTGGGCGCGGTAGGCGGGCGGCAGCTGCTCCTCGCTGAACTGATCGAGGGAGCGGCCCATCAGCTCGAGCCAGCGGTCCGCCTCCGCCTCGCCGATGGGGAAGGGGAGGTGGCGGCGGCGCAGCATCGGGTTGCCGCGCTGCTCCTGGTAGGTGCGCGGCCCGCCCCAGTACTGCTCCAAGAACCAGCGCAGCCGGTTCTCGGCGCCCTCCCAGTCTTGGTCCGGGTACATGGGGCCGATGAGGTCGTCCTCCTTGACCTGGGCGTAGAAGCGGGCGACCAGGGGGCGGAAGAAGGTGTCTCCCCCGAGTGCGTCGAAAAGCGAATGCTCCGGCTCGCTACTGCGCGGAATCGGCGTGATGTCCATCTTGGGATCCTTTCTTGTTGGCGAACTCAACCAGTACCGAATCCATGGGGGCGAGCACCACGTTGCCGCGGTGCAGCTCCGCCAGGATGCGGTGGTGCATGTGGCGGGCCACGGCCCACTGCTCGCCCGGCATCGTCTTCACCGTGAGGCGGAAGGAGACGTAGTTGGGGTTGAAGTCGGAGGGGCCGAGCATCTGCGGGGCCTCCATGATCATGCCGCGGATCTCCGGGTCCTTCGCGGCGGCTAGGGCGGCTTTCTCGATCACCGCGTTGACCTTGTCCGGATTCGCCATCACGGAAACCGGGATCTGCAGGCGGGCCACGGAGTATTGGATGGAGTGGTTGCCCACCTTGTCAATGTCGCCGTTGCGGATGTACCACAGCGCGCCGTCCATGTCGCGCAGCGTGGTCATGCGCAGGGTCATCTCCTCGACGGTGCCCACCACGTCGTTGACCTCGATGGTGTCGCCCACGCCGTACTGGTTCTCCAGCAGGATGAAGACGCCACTGAAGAAGTCTTTGACGAGGGACTGGGCGCCGAAACCGATGGCCACGCCCACCACACCGGCGGAGGCGATCAGCGGCGCGACGTTCACGTCCAATTGGTCCAGGACGGCCAACACCGCCCATGTCCAGATGATGATGGCGGCTACGGAGCGCCCCACGTTCGCCAGCGTGCGCATCCGCTGCTGGCGGCGATTCTCCTGGGCGCGGGACTGCGGAGTGTTGTCCACCTCGCGTCCAAGCAGGCCGGGTGGGTTGTCGATGCCGCGCTGGGCCGCGCGGCGGATCAGGTGGGCGGCGAGCCGGTCCAGCACCAGCGCCACGATGAGGATCAGGAGGATCTTCAGGGGCCGCTCGACAAACGCGTCTCGGGTGGAGGGGTCGTTCCACCAGCTGGTGACGTCGCTCACCGCGGTGTCGACCTTTTGGGTTGCGTCGGCGGCGGCATCGCCCACGGCGCCCTGCGCGAGGATTCTGTACATAGTGCTCATCGGGCCAATAGTTTACGCGGTGCATAAAAGTCGGACAGAACGGACAGCTTGGTCTAGTTTGTGGTTTAGGATTCGACCCAACCGACCGTGCGCGCCCGCGCGCCCGCTTTTTCGACGAAAGGTGTAACCGTGACTATCGGCCCGAACCGAGCAACCTCCACCGCCGCGATCCACGCCGGCTACGAGCCGGACAACCTGTACGGGCCGATCAACACCCCGATCTACGCCTCCACCACCTTCGCGCAGGACGGCCTGGCCAAGCTGCGCGGCGGCTACGAGTACACCCGCGTTGGCAACCCGACGGTCACCGCGCTGGAGAAGACCGTTGCCGCGCTCGAGGGCTCGGACTACGCGGTGGCCTTCGCCTCGGGCATGGCCGCGGTGGACACCGTGCTGCGCGCCCTTCTGCGCCCGGGCGACCACGTGGTGGTGAGCAACGACGCCTACGGCGGCACCTACCGCCTGATCCAGCAGGTGTTCACCCAATGGGGCATTGAGAACACCGTGGTGGACATGACGGACGTGGACGCCGTGGCCGCGGCAATTCAAGACAACACCAAGGTGGTGTGGGTGGAAAGCCCGACCAACCCGCTGCTGGACATCGCGGACATCGAGGCGCTGTCCAAGGTCAAGGGCGGCGCGAAGCTGGTGGTGGACAACACCTTCGCCTCGCCGTACCTGCAGCAGCCGTTCACGCTCGGCGCCGACATTGTGGTGCACTCCACCACCAAGTACATCGGCGGCCACTCCGACGTGGTCGGCGGCGTGGTGTGCGGTAACGACCCGGAGCTGCATGAGCAGCTGCGCTTCTTCTTCGGCTGGGTGGGCGCGATCCCGTCCCCGTTCGACACCTACCTCACCGCGCGCGGCTTGAAGACGCTGCCGGTGCGCATGGAGCGCCACTGCGACAACGCCGAGGCCGTGGCCGCGTTCTTGCAGGAGCAGGACGTGGTGGTCAAGGTGTGCTACCCCGGGCTGCCCGATCACCCGGGCCACGAGGTGGCCAAGCGCCAGATGCGGCGCTTCGGCGGCATGGTGTCCGTGCTGTTCGAGACGGAGGCGCAGGCGAAGAAGTTCTGCCTCTCCACCAACCTCTTCTGCCTCGCCGAGTCCCTCGGAGGGGTGGAGAGCCTGGTTGAGCACCCGGCGTCCATGACGCACGTGAGCGTGGCGGGCTCGGCGCTGGAGGTGCCCGCGGAGCTGGTGCGCATTTCCGTCGGCATCGAGGACGAGGAGGACCTGATCGCTGACCTGCGCCAGGCACTTTCCCGCCTGTAGCAGAGGCCCCGCGGCTCAAGGCCGTTACTGCACTGCAGCAGCTGTAGCGTCCACCTGGCGGTTGCGCACGGCCCGCGCCGCGCGGTCCTGCCCCTCGGCCACCACGCGCTTCAGGCCCGCGGGAGCGTCGCTGTTCAACAGCGCGTTTGCCTTGTCGACGCTCCCTTCATCAACCTCCCACCCCGGGTACATACCCTCGAGGGTGCGCTGCGCCATCTCGTTGGTCAGGCGGTCCCACAGGGCGGGCGCGACGCGGAAGTACTCGTCGGCAAGTCCCTCGAGCCCCTCGTCGGTGAAGGTGAGGCCGTCCATGAGGTAGCGAGCCTCTAGGTTGGTCAGATCCTCGTTGACCAGCTTGTCCCACGCCCAGCGCTTGTCCGCCACCGCGCGCACCCGCAAGCGCGAGATGCGGCCCTCGGAGGTGTCGTCCTGCTCCTCGTCGGCGGCCTGCACCGGTAGCGCACCCGCCGCGACCAGGCTGGTCAAGGCGAGCCAGCGCACCTCCTGGTTCTCGCTCGTCTCGAGCAGACCCTTGAGGTAGCCCACGGTTTCCTCGGTGGGGGTGAGGCGTGCGAGCGCGCGGTCGAAGATCGCCGCCGGCTGCGCGCCGCGGAAGGCGTTGTTCAAAAGGTCCATGCCTTCGCCGCGCCACGCCGGGTCGACGTACTGGCGCACCGCCAGGGTGGCCTGGGCGAGGAGGCGCTCCTGCACGCTCGGGTGGGTCTCCGCGGGGGCGAGGCGCGCCACGAGGCGGACGAACTCGCGGGCCGGCAGGAGGCCGTCGCGCACGGCCTCCCACAGGCTCGACCACACCAGGGTGCGCGCCAGGGAATCCTCGATTTGGCCCAGGTGCTCGAGCGCGAAGCGCTGGTGCTCCCCGGTCAGGCCCATCTTGCAGTAGGTGAGGTCTTCGTCGTTGACCAGGGCGAGGTCGTGCTCCACCCCGGCGAGCTCGGGGACCACGGTGCGCTCACCGGTGATGTCGGTGCGGACGTGGTGGGTGCGCTGCAAGGTGCCGTCGACAAGCGAATACAGCCCGATGCCCACGCGGTGCGTGCGCACAACGTCGGACTCCTGCACCACTACGAACTCCTCGCCGATCTCCGGCCGCAGCCGCGAGACACCCGTGGTGCGCAGCCACTGCTCGGCCCAATCGGACAGGTCGCGGCCGGACGCCTCCTCGAGCGCGTGCAGGAGGTCGGCGAAGGTGGCGTTGCCGTACGCGTGGTTGTCAAAGTGCCGTCGCACGCCGGCAAAGAACTCCTCGTAGCCCACGTAGGCCTGCAGCTGCTTCAGCACGGAGGCGCCCTTGGCGTACGTGATGCCGTCGAAGTTCTGCTCCGCGGTCTCAATGTCCGGGGCGTCGGCGGCGATCGGGTGCGTGGTGGGCAGCTGGTCCTGGCTGTAAGCCCAGGCCTTCTCCACCGCGGCGAACGTGGTCCACGCGTCCGCGTACTCCCCGATGCCGGTCTGCGCGGTGGCGGCGGACCAGGTGGCGAAGGACTCGTTGAGCCACAGGTCGTCCCACCACTGCATGGTCACCAGGTCCCCGAACCACATGTGCGCCATCTCGTGCAGGATCGTGTCATTGCGGCGCTCGAGGCGGTACGGCGTGGGCTCCGAGGTGAACACGTACTCGTCGCGGTACGTCACCGCCCCGACGTGCTCCATCGCGCCCATGTTGTACTCGGGGCAGAAGATCTGGTCGTACTTGTCCCCGAACGGGTAGGTGCGGCCGAAGTGCGCGTGGTAGAAGTCGAAGCCGTCCTTGGTCTGACGGAAGATGCGCTCCGCGTCCATGTGCTCGATGAGCGAGGCGCGGGCGTAGAGGCCCAAGTCGATCACGCGGCCGTCGCCCGCCTCATATGTGTCGCCGATGCGCTCGTACTCGCCGGCCACGATCGCTATGAGGTAGGTGGACAGCGGGTAATCAATGCGGGTTGACCACGTGTTTCCCTCGCGCGTTGCGGCCTCGTTGAGCACCACGGTGTAGCGCTCCGGCGCGGTGACGCGGATGGTGTAGGTGGCCTTCAGGTCCGGCTGGTCGAACCCGGCGAACACCTTCATCGCCATCGCAGGCTCGAACTGGGTGTAAAGGTAGTCCTTGCCGTCCACCGGGTCGGTGAACTTGTGCAGGCCCTCGCCGGTGCGGTTGTAGGTGATGGTCGCGTCCACGACGAGCTCGTGACGGCCGGCGGAGAGGCGCAGCTCGCGGCCCTTCAGCGCGTCCCCGTCCAGGGTGGCGGAGAACTCGTCTGCCACCAGGTCGAAGAAGGTGTCGCCCTCCTTGGATTCGAAGGTGACGGTGCTGCGGGACGTGAACTGCTCCGCGCCCGTGACGTCCACCTCGATGGTGTAGTGGACGTTGGAGATAAGGTCCGCGCGGTGCCGCGCGTCTGTACGTGCGAGGTTCGTCTTCATGGGCCCCAACTTACATGCGGGCAATTCCTCTATCGTGGGCACCATGGCTGAAAAAGTAACCTTTTACTTCGACGTTTCCTGCCCGTTTGCGTGGCAGACCTCCCGCTGGATGAAGGAGGTGGAGAAGGTCCGCGACGTGGACATCGAATGGACCCCGATGTCCCTCGCGGTCTTGAACGACGGCCGCGACCTGCCCGCCGATTACGCGCAGATGATGGAGGCCAACTGGGGCCCGGCACGAGTGTTTGCCAAGGTGAAGCAGGAGGCCCCGGAGAAGATCGACGAGCTTTACACCGTGATGGGCACCAAGGTCCACGCGGAGGGCCAGGGCGGCAAGAAGGGCTACGGCGCGTACGACGCCATCATCGCCGAGGCGCTCGCCGAGGTTGGCCTGCCTGCCTCCTTCGCCGAGGTGGCCAACACCTCGGACGATGACGATTTGCTGCGCGGCTACCACCAGCAGGCCATCGACGCGGTGGGCGACGAAGTTGGCACCCCGGTGCTCAAGCTCGAGGGCCACGCCTTCTTCGGGCCGGTGATCACGCGCGTGCCGGAGGGGGAGGAAGCGGGCAAGCTTTTCGACGCAGCCGTGGAGCTCGCCTCCTACGACTACTTCTTTGAACTCAAGCGCACGCGCACCGAGGACCCGCAGGTACGCTAGCCGCATGCGTATTTACCTTGGAGCAGACCACGCCGGATTCGAGCGGAAGAACCAGATCAAGGCGCACCTCGAGGCACGCGGCTTCGAGGTGACCGACTGCGGTGCCCACGAGTACGACGCGGCGGATGACTACCCGGCGTACTGCATCGCCGCCGCGCAGGCCACCGTGGACGACCCGGGCTCTTTGGGCATCGTGCTCGGCGGCTCGGGCAACGGCGAGCAGATTGCCGCGAACAAGGTGAAGGGCGCCCGCTGCGCCCTCGCGTGGTCGGTGGAGACGGCGAAGCTGGCGCGCGAGCACAACAACGCCCAGCTCATCGGCATCGGCGGCCGCATGCACACCGAGGAGGAGGCGCTGGCGATCGTGGACGCGTTCGTGTCCCAGCCTTGGAGCGGCGAGGAGCGCCACCAGCGCCGCATTGACATCCTGGCCGAGTACGAGGCGACCGGGCAGGCACCGGAGCTGCCGCAGCAGTAGCCGGCGGGCGCGGGCAGCTACCAGCCCGCGAAGTACCGCTCGAGCTGGAGCGGGCCGCTGACCGGGGTCAGGCCCACCGATTCGGGGGAGGCGGTCACCGGCTCGAGCCCGAGCGCTGCGGCCCGCGCCGTGCGGACCATCGTCCCGTCGGGGCACAGGACGTACTCGCACGCCAACAGCGCGTCCAAGTCCTGCGGCGCCCAGCCGGCGCCGACGGCGACGGACACGCGGGCGCGCACCTCGCCGCTGCCCACCCGCGGGTCGGCGGCGAACAGGTTCGGCACCTGCGCAACCTGGACGTACGCGCCGACTTTCACCCACTCGGAGATGACGAACTCCATCACGCCCTCGCCGTCGAGCGGCGGGACGGTCACGGCGATGTCGAAGTCGGGGAACAGCACGTGCTCCGGGCGCGCCAGCGGGTGGCTGATGCGCTGCGCCAGCGCGGGCGTCTCGGCGTTCTTCCCCCGCACGGCCTCGGCGGGATCAGCGAAGCGCCCGCCGAAGTCCTCCTCGGGGTGCACCGCCACTGCGCCCGGCTCGTGCACGAACGTCGCGCCGGCGTTCCATGCGCGCCACCCGAACTCCCAGTCCTCGCCGCCGTAGCCGACGAAGGAGCCGTCGAAGCCGCCTGCGCGTTTGAAAAACGCCGCGGAGCAGCTTACAACCGCGGAGATGATGTAGCGCCACGACGTGTGGTCCGCCGCGCGCAGGTGGTCGGTGCGTTCCCACGCGTCTTGCAGCCACTGCGGCTCTTCGCGCGCCGCTCCGGTGAGGCGCGTGCCCACCACCACGGCGCGCTCGTCGCCCATGATGTGCGGCACCACCGCCGAGAGGTACCCCGGCTCCGGCACCGTGTCCGCGTCCAGGAAGGCGAGCACTTCGCCGCCCGCCGCGCCGGCGCCGAGGTTGCGGGCCGCGGCCGCTCGGAACCCCACGTCCTCCTGCCGCACCAGCCGCACGCCGGCGATCTGGGGCAGGTGCTCTGAGCCGTCGTCGGCGACCACGATCTCAACGTCGCCCGCATAATCCTGGGCGCGCACGGCCCGCACCACGCGCTCGAGCGACTCGTGCGAGTTGTAGTGCGGGATCACCACGCTCACAGAAGGCCAGCTGAACGCCATGCGTCCTCCCATTCCTGCGCCCCCTCGGCCCCCCCGTCCGCGGGCGGTGCCGTACCCTGCGGCTCGAAGGCCTCCACCGCGCCGCGCCACGCGCCGCCCGCCACACGGGTGATGCGCCCGGGCAACCACGCGTCGATCTCGCGGGTGTAGTCCGAATCCGTGGCCAAGACGTTCCGGCCAGCGCCCAGCCACGTCATCAGCGACCCGGAGGCGGAGAAGTGCCGGTGGGCGCACACGGGCACCTCGATGCGCCCCATCTCCTGGGCCAGCTCGTCGTCGGTGAGCCAGCCGGTGATCTCCGCGTGCGCGGCCAGCTCGCGGGCCCACGCCTCGTGGCCGGGGGAGACGGAGCCGAGGAAGCGCAGCCGCCGCCCCGAGCCCTGGAGCGCACGGATCAGCTCCTCGTGGCCCTTGCCGGGGTAGATGAAGCCCAGCACCCCAACGGTGCCCGGCTCGGGGGCGAAGGGGGCGTCGATCGCGGGCACCGGCAGCCGGATCACGCGCGTAGCGCCGAAGAACCGCGCCTCGTGGTCGGAGTTGGTGGCGGAGATTGCGGCGTGCTCATGGAGGCGTCGATAAGCAACAGCCCGCCTCTCGTAGCGATCGTGCCCCTCCTCGGGCTGGGGAACGTCGTGGAAACTCACCGAGAGCGGGCGCCGACCCACGCGCGAGAGCAGCAAGTCCGCGGCCTCCGCGGGGCCCGCACCAAATAGGTGGTCGGTGAACGCAACGTGGACCGCCTCGTCCGGCAGCTCGCGGTCCGTGAACGCCTCCTCGCGGATGACGTCGGCGCCGGTCGCGCGCGCGAGCTGCAGGGCGTACTCGGTCACGCCGTGGCCGTCGGGGCCGACAATCAGGTGCTTCACGGCATCAACCCTAGGTTGGCCAGGCGCTCGGCGTGGCGGGTCAGCCCGTGCTCGACCAGCCCCGGGCGGGCGCGGTAGTGCTCCAACTGGGCGCTCGCGATGTCCGCCTCGTCGATGGGGCCGGTGGTGCGGTCGCGCCACTGCCCGCGGCCCGGCACCTCGACGCCGAGGGCGGCGGCCGCCTCCGGGTCCACCGGGGCATCGAGCTGGCCCAGCATCTCGTAATCCGGCAGCTGCGGGTGCGCATCGATGCCCAGGGCGTCCAAGATCCGCTGTGCCAGCACGCCGAGGGTGGCGTTGTCCGGGTGGTTCACGGTGTGCCATACGGGGGTGGTTTCGAGGAAGTCGGAGATGGCCACCGCGCCGTGAGCCCGCTCGCGGGTGCGGATCTGCGCCACCGACATCGCCGCCGCGCGCGCCAGCGCCTCCGCTTCCGGGTGGGCTTCAACCGGGGCGTCAAGCCCGCGTGCGGCGGCCGCGAGAATGCGCAGGTCATGGTACGGCACCACCGGCGGGTTCTCCGAGGTGTCCGCCGGGTTGCGGATGATGGCCTGGTACGGCATCAGGCCGTCGAAGCGCAGCACCGGCACCACCACGTGCTTCGCGCCGCGGGGGAGGTGCGGCAGCATTTGGGCGGTGCCGACGGGCACGCCGCGGTAGTCATTGCGGATCGGCTGCGTGACCAGCACGTCCGTGCGCGCGAGCAGGTCCGTGAACCAGCCGAGGTCCTCCGGCTCGATCTCGTGCACGGGTTTGATGCGCTCCGACTCGAAGGCGCCGGTGGACATGAGCAGGCGGCGCGTCGATTCCGCCTGGCAGTTGCCGACAACGGTCAGCGTGGGCATAGGCACTCCTGAGAAAACCGAACGATGCGAAAAAGATTATATTAATGGGGTGCAGTCCGAGCAGCGCGCCGTGAAGATCCTGGCAATCCCGGCAGAACACCCGTACACGCAGGCCGTGCGGCCCGCCGGTGTGGAGTACCTGCCGGACCCGGACATCGACGGCAACTGGTGGCCGCACCCGGCGCTCACCGCACGGTACTGGGAGCAGCTCGACCCCGCCGACCGGCCCGATGCGATGCACGTGCACTTCGGCTTCGAGCACTTCTCCCCGGCCGAGATCCGGGAACTGGTGGAAGCGCTGCCGGTGCCGCTGGTAGTGACGGTGCACGACATAGACAATCCCCACCTGTCGGACCAGCGCGAGCACCACGAGCGCCTGCAGATCCTCGTTGACGCGGCCGCCGCGGTTCTCACGCTCACCGAGTGCGCGGCCGAGGTCTTGCGGCACCGCTTCGGGGTGGCCGAGCCGGTTGTGGTCCCGCACCCGCGCATCGCATTGCCTATCGACGCACCCAAGAGCGGCCGCGCCGCCGTCTTTCTGAAATCCCTGCGCGGCAACGTTGTCGCGGACCCGCAGTTCTACCTGGATGCCGCGGCCGGCGTGCCGCTGGACGTCTACGTGCACGACGTGGAGGCGACCCGCGCGCTGCGCGAGGCTTTGCAGGGCGCGGACCTGCGCCTGCGCGTGCACGAACCGATGGGCGACCCCGAGCTGCACGCGGCGGTGGCGAGCGCCGGGGTGTGCATCCTCCCCTACACCCGGGGTACCCACTCGGGCTGGCTGGAAATGTGCCGCGACCAGGCAACCAGCGTGGCCGTCCCGGATGTGGGGTGCTACGCGGGTCAAGCGGACACGCCTGCCGCCGTGGCGGAGTACCGTGCTGGCAACGGAGAATCCGCGGGCGAGGCGGCCGCTGCGCTGCTCGCCGGCGGCGAGGTGCCCCTGGCGGTGGACCGCGCGGCACAGCTCGAACGGGTGTGCGAGGTGCACCGGGCAATCTATGCTGGCTTGGCTTTGGAAGGAGGACGCGGACGCCGATGACGATCACTTCCACGCCCTGCACCACCGCGGCGGGCCGCCGCGCGCCGGTGCAGAAGCTGCGCATCGCGTTCATCGGGCCGGCCCGCTACCCGGTGCGGGAGCCGTACGCCGGGGGGCTCGAGGCCTTCTGCCACACCATGGTCCACGCCCTTCGCGCCCAGGGCCACGAGGTGGACTTCTTTGCGGCACAGGGCTCCGACGGCAACGATAAGGGCTTCGAGCTGCCCGGCGTGGACTGGGGCGACTCGCTCGAGGACGCCACCGACACCACCTACCCCGAGGGCGGGAAGGAGCGGGAGGACCGCGCCTTTATCCGGCTTCGCCGCTTGCTGGTGGAGCGGGGCTACGACGTGGTGCACAACAACAGCCTCAACCCCTACATCTTCCCGGGCGCGCACAGCCCGGAGCCGCTGCCGATGGTGACCACCCTGCACACCCCGCAGGTGGAGGAGATTCAGGCCGCCATCACCGCCGCCGGCCCCCGCGCCGGCCGCTTCGCCGCGGTCAGCCACACCACCGCGTGCGATTGGAGCCTGCCCGGCCGGACCGCGGTGATTCCCAACGGCGTCAACGTGTCCAAGTGGCGCCCCGGCCCCGGCGGCGAGCAGGCGGTGTGGTTCGGCCGCCTCGTGCCCGAAAAGGGCGCGCACATGGCCATGGACGCCGCCCGCGAGGCGGGCATCGAACTGGTGCTGGCGGGGCGCAACGGAGACCACCACTACGTGCGCGAGGAGATTGAGCCGCGCCTGGCCGCGGGCCAGGCCACGTGGCTAGGGGAGATGTCCCACGCCGAGCTGCGCCGGCTGGTGGCGCACTGCTCCGTGGCCGTGGTTAGCCCGCGGTGGGAGGAGCCCTTCGGCCTCGTGGCCTTCGAAGCCATGGCCTGCGGCACGCCGGTGGCCGCGTTTGAGCGCGGCGGGCTTGGCGAGCTGCTGCACAGTGCGCCGGCCGCCCTCGCGCCGCCGGACGACACGGCGGCCCTCGCCGAGGCCATCAAGGCGGCGCGGCACATCGACCGGGCCGCTGTGCGGCAATGGGTGGTGGACCACCACTCCCTCACGCAGACCGCCCGCAATTATGTCCACCTCTACGCGCAGGTGCGGGACGCCCACCGCGCCGCGTCGCCGCATCTCTAGGGAGGCCACACACTTTGGCGCAGCACGTCATCGGCATCTACGCCCACCACCACGGCGCGGGCCACATCCAGCGGTGCAGGGAGATCCAGCGGGAGCTCGAGCGCCTGGGCCACCGCGCGACAATCCTGTCCACGGCACCCGACGCCGACGTTGCGCTGCCCGACGACGCGGGCCACGGCCACTACGGCCGCGCAATGACCGCGGGGGGCACGCTGCACTACGCCCCCT
Source organism: Corynebacterium bouchesdurhonense (assembly GCF_900078305.2). Classification (GTDB taxonomy): domain Bacteria; phylum Actinomycetota; class Actinomycetes; order Mycobacteriales; family Mycobacteriaceae; genus Corynebacterium; species Corynebacterium bouchesdurhonense. The sequence continues at coordinate 106,604 of NZ_LT546025.1, read as the reverse complement.
ACGGCAACGCGGGGCTGCGAGAACGCTTCGCCGTGATCGCCCGGTGGGTGGCGGACAACGCGCCGGACGCCTTCTACGTGGACGTCTCCGTGGAGGTGGGTGCGTTCATCCGATTGATGGGCGTGCCCATAGTTACGCTGGCAATGCCCGGGCTGCGCGACGACGCCCCCCACCAGCTGGCCTACGCCCAGGCGGACGCCATCATCGCCGCCTGGCCCGACTGGGTGCCCGTGCCCGAGTACCTGCAGGCCCACGCGGATCGGCTCCACGCCGTCGGCGGCATCTCCCGCCTCACGCCCAAACCCGGGGTGGAGCGCGACCCGCGCCACGTGGTGGTGATGGCGGGCAAGGGCGGCTCCACCTGGGAACCTTCCGATTGGGACGCCGTGGAGGCCGCCTGCCCCGGCTACCGCTTCACCCACCTAACCGGTGAGAACCGGGTGGAGGACCCGACCGAGCTCCTCCAGTCCGCGGGCGTGGTGGTCACCGCGGGCGGGCAGAACTCCATCGCGGACATCGCCGTCACCGGCGCGCCCGCGGTCCTGCTGCCGCAGCCGCGGCCCTTCATTGAGCAGAAGACCAACGCGGCCACCTTACGCGACGCCGGCCTTGCCGTGGTGCCGGACGGTTTTCCGCCCGCGGCGCAGTGGCCGGCGCTGCTCGACCAGGCCCGCGCCCTGGAGGCGGACTGGTCGCGCTGGCAGACGCGCGGGGCGGCGCGCCGGGCCGCCGAGGTGATCGCGGACGTGGCCTCGGACCCCGCCCAACCCAAGGTCGCCGTAGTCACCCTCGCCGACGCGAACCGCAAAACCCACCTGACACACCAGGTCAACCTCCTGCCGGAGGGCACGCACCACATCACCGTCGCCCTGGCTGACGCCGAGGAGATAGGGAAGGCGGTGCCGAAGAGTGACGTCGTCAAGCACAATGCCCCGAACCGCAACCTCGCAGCCGCCCGCAACCTCGCCGCGCGGACCGCGATCGAGCGCGGCGCAGAGATCATCATCTTCCTCGACGCGGACTGCGTGGCCTCGGGCGACCTGATCAGCCACTACATGCGGGCCCTCGAGCGCCACCCCGACGCGGTGGTGGCGGGCCCCGTGACGTACATGCGCCCCGGCGAGCTGCGCACCGTGCGGCCCGACCCGCACCCCGCGCGGCCGAACCCCGCGCCGGGCGAGGTGGTGCCGGCGCAGGACTACAACCTCTTCTGGTCCCTGTCCTTCGCGCTAACGGCCGATACTTGGCGGCGCATCGAGGCGGAGTTCGGCGGCTTCGACGAGGGCTTCTCCGGCTACGGCGGCGAGGACACGGACTTCGCGCGCCAGCTGCGCGAGCACGGTGTCGCCCTGTTGTGGGTCGGCGGCGCGCACGCGTTCCACCAGTGGCACCCGGTGAGTTCGCCGCCGGTCGAGCACCTCGACGACATCCTGCGCAACGCCGCGCGCTTCCGCGACAAGTGGGGCGAGTGGCCGATGCAGGGGTGGCTCGACGCGTTCGAGGAGCAAGGGGCTATTGCGCTTATCGACGGCACCTACCAACGCACCGCCCCCTAGCTCACCCCTCACTCGCCGAGCGCAACCCAGCCGCGCGCCCTAGCATTCCTGGGTATGAGCGACATCCTCAACGTCACCGCCGGGGCCGCCGACTGCCCCGTGATCCTGCACGTGCCGCACGACTCACGCTTCATCCCCGACGACGTGGCCGCGGACTTTGTGGCCACGCCGGAGGAGGTCGCCGCCGAGCTGGACAAGGTCACCGATAAAGGCACGGGGGCGCTGGCGGAGGCCGCCCGCGGGGAGGCGGGCGAGCGCGCCTGGCTGCTGCGCAACGAGGTGTCGCGGCTGGTGGCGGACCCGGGCCGGTTCTACAACCAGCGCGCGTCCATGGAGGCGTCCGGGCGCGGCGCGGTGTACACCCGGCTGAGCGACGGCGGCGTGCTGCGCCCCGCCGGCTTCGACCCGGCCGACCTGAAGGCGAAGTACTTCTTCCCCTACGACGACGCGGTGGGCGAGGTTGTGCGCCAGCGCCTCGAGGCCCTCGGCGCGACCGTGATCGTGGACGTGCACTCGTATGCCGACCAGCCCGAGGAGTACCGCATCCACGCAGGCAAACTGCTGCCGGACGTGTGCATCGGCACCCACTCCGTCCACTCCCCGGCGGTGCTCACCGACGCGGCCGCGCGCATCTTCACCGAGGCCGGCTTCCACGTGGAGCGAAACACTCCGTTCACCGGCGTGTATGTGCCGGAGGCCTACGAGAACAACGCGCGCGTGCTGGGCATCATGTTCGAGGTCCGCGACGACCTGCTGGAGGAGGGCAGCGACACCGCCGGCCGCGTGGCCGCAGCCCTCGCCGAGGTGCTGCGCGAGGCCGAGCGGATCGCCGGTTTAGAGGTCGGCCGCCCGCTGTAGGCGCCCGCGTTCGACCGTTTGGCGCTTAAACGCGCTAGCGCTGGCTGACGCTGCCGAACTTGCCCGCCACCGGGGCGACCACCAGCGGCCGCACCGCGAACCAGCCGGCGACGGTGGCGAGCGCCGCGCCGAGGAAGATGATCACGCCCGTCCACCCGGCCGGGTCCTGGCGCATCGCGAACATCGCGTTGAGGTTCCCGCGCACGCCCGTGAGCAGCACGAGGGTGATGTGCACGACGAGGAACAGCACGAAGAACACCATGACCGAGAAGTGGACTCGGCGCGCGGCCTTCATCGGCACCCCGGTCCAGCCCTTCGGCCACAGCGGGCTCATGCGCCACCCGGAGAGGATTGCCAGCGGCGCCGCGATGAACACAACCGCGAAGTAGCTCAGCTCCTGCAGGGCGTTGTAGTGCAGCCACGGGTCCTCCTCCGGCCAGTCCAGCGAGAGGTACTGCAACCCCGCGGAGACGGCGTTGGGCACGGTTTCCCAGCTCGTGGGCACGATCCGCACCCACTGCCCGGTGGTGAACAGCAGCACGTAGAACACCGCGCCGAGCGCGATCCACGCCGCGTCGAGCACCAGGTGTGTCCACTGCGTGAGCGAGATCTTTGCGCGCGGTGCGGACTTCGGCGCCCAGTACGCGGGGGCCTTCGTCTCTTTGCGCACCTGCCAGCCCGTCTTCACAATCAGGGCCATCAGGAACATGTTGAAGAAGTGCGCCCACCCCAGCCACGCGGGGAAGCCGGTCGGCGCGTCCGCGGGCAGGGGCTGGGTGCCGTCGTAGCGCTCCACGAAGTCCGCGCCCGTTGGCGTGCCCAGGAACCACCGCGAGAGCAGCACGCCAACCGCCAGCACCGCCACCGCAGCCGCGGGCCACAGCCAGGTACGCCGTGTGGGAGCGTGCTTGTCGACGCTCCCTTCCGCCGCCGCGGCAGCCTTGGGTGCAGGCACGGGTGCCGGACGTGGCTCGGGTTCGGGTTGCGGCGTGGGTTCGGGCGCGGGCGCCTCGGCGCGCTCGCGCAGCTCCGGTGCGCCGGGCGCGACGGTTGCGGTCTCCACCGGCGGCCACGGCTCGCCGCCCGGGCTGCGCGGCAGCCCGCGGCGCAGCGGTACCGCGGTCCCCTCGGCGTCCGCGACCTTGGCCGGCGCCGCGTTATCCGCCTGCGCTCGCGCGGGCAGCGTGACGCGCACGCTGTTGACGGGCGGCCACGGCTCGCCGCCGGGGGAGCGGGGCAGGCCGCGGCGAACGGGCACCTCGGTCAGCTCGCCTGGTTCGGCCGGGGCGGGGGTCGTTGCCGGGCGGAGGCCCGGAACGAGGCCCGGAACGTCGACGGTGGAGACCGGCGGCCATGGCTCGCCGCCCGGGGTGCGGGGAAGGCCGCGGCGCACGGGTACCTGCATGCCTACTGCTCAGCCTCCCCGGATGCGCGGCGCTCCACCTCGGCGATGATCTCCGGCACGAGGTCGAAGATGTCGCCGATGATGCCGAAGTCCGCAATGTCGAAGATCGGGGCGTCCTCGTCGGTGTTTATGGCCACGATCGTGTCCGCGGTCTGCATGCCCACCAGGTGCTGCACGGCGCCGGAGATGCCCACGCCGATGTACAGCTTGGGGCTGATCAACACGCCGGTCTGGCCGATCTGCGCCTCGTAGGGCACCTGGCCCTCGTCCACGGCGGAGCGGGTTGCGCCCACCGCGGCGCCGAGCGCGTCGGCGAGCCCGCCCACGAGCTCCTCGAACATGTCGTCGCTGCCGAGGGACACGCCGCCGGCCACCACCTTGTCGGCGGTGAGCAGGTCCGGGCGCGAGGAGGCGCGCTCCACGCGCTCCACGGACACCACCTCGGCGGCGCGCTTGCCGGACGGCGTCACGGCCAGCTCAGTGACCTCGGGTTGCACGGCCTCGGCGCGGGCCTCGACACTGCCCACGCGCAGGGTGATCACGGGCGCGAGGTGCGTCGCCGCGGCCACGGCGCTGTAGGTCCCGCCGTAGTTGGAGTGGTCGGTGATGATGCCTTGGTCGTCGCGGCGGATGCCGGTGGCGTCGGTAAGCAATGCTCGGCCCACGCGCACCGCGAAGCGCGCCGCCGCATCGCGGCCGGCAATCGTGTGCGCGAACACCACAGCGTCCGGCCCGAGCTCGTCGAAGGCGGCTTGGGCCGCATCCGCGGCGTCCGCGCCCTCCGGGGCGACGAGCACACGGGCCGCACCGAGCTGGCCGAGCGCGTCCGCGTCATCGACGCGCGAGGCGACCACCGCGGGCGCACCCACGGCAGCCGCCGCCCCGATCAGCTCCGCGGCGGTGGGGGTGAGGCCGCCGTCGACGGTGTCGAGCACTACAAGAATCGTGTGTTGCATAGCTGGCCTCCTACACCAGTCCGCGGGAGTCGAGGAAGTCCACCAGCGCGGCTGCGGCGCCCGGACCTGCGTCGATGATTTCGCCGCGCTCGCGGGCCGGCCGGCGCTCGATGCCAACCATGATCGCCCGCGGCCGCGCGTAATCGGCCGCGTCGATGCCCAGGTCGGCCAGCGTGACGTGGTCCAGCTCCTGCTTCTTCGCCGCCATCAGGCCCTTGAAGTTGGGGAAGCGCGCGTCGGGGAACTCGTCCGAGACCGCGGCAACCGCGGGGAGGGGAGCTTTTAGCTTGACGACGCTCCCGTCACCCGCCTGCGTCGCCTCGGCCACGCCCCCCTCGACCGCGAGATCGGTGAGGTTGGTCAGCGCCGGCCAGTCCAGCAGCTCGCCCAGCATGGGTGCGATCACGCCCGAGCCGCCGTCCGATGACTCGGCGCCGGTGATGACGAGGTCGTACTCGCCGCGGCGGATCAGCGCGGCGAGCACCTCTGCGGTGAGGGTGAGGTCAGCGCCGGCCAACGCGTCGTCGGTAAGCAAAATGCCCTCGTTCGCGCCCATGGCGATGCCGCGGCGCACCGCGTCGGCCGCGGACGCCGGGCCGATGGAAAGGACGTCCACCTGCGTCGTGTCCTTGCCCGCCTTCTCGGCGATACGCAGCGCAGCTTCGACGGCGCGCTCGCACACCTCGTCAGCCGCAACGTCGCCGGTGCGGTCGGTCAGGCCCGTCTCCAAGTTCATGGCCCGGTCGCTGTAGGTGTCCGGGACCTCTTTCATCAGCACGGCAATGCGCACGGGCGCTCCTTGTGGTCGCTGGGTTGTCACTGGGTTGTGACTGGGTTGTAACTCGGCGTTATTGTGCTGCGAGTTTAGCGCACGGCACCCACGCCCAAACCGGGGCGGGGAGCCGGCTAGAAGTCGAAGCCGAAATCGAAGCCGCCGAAGTCGCCCCCATCGAAGCCGCCGAAGTCGCCCCCGCCGAAGTCGCCCCCGTCGAAGTCCGCGCCAGTGTCCCCACCCAAGTCACCTGCCTCGAACGCCGCCGGAGACGGGGCGCCCGCCATCCCGGCGAACATCGAGGAATACAGCATCATGGAGCTCGCGGCCCACATGCCGGTCATCATCGCCGGCGCCCACCAGGCCACCGAGTACCAGCCCGCGGGCACCGGGCGGCCGGCCACCGCGCCGCCGGGGTAGTAGTGCGGCGTCTGCGCCGTGGCGCGCGGGGAGGCGGTGACCACGGTGCCGTCCTCCTGGCGCACGGTGCGCTCCTCCGTCACCCGGCCGGCCTGGCGCTGGCCCTCCAGCTCGGGCAGCTGCGGGCCGGCGGGCAGGCCCATGATTTCCCGCGCCGCGTTGACGTAGTGCAGTCCCTCCAGCGCCGATTCGCGGGCCAGCATCGCCTGCCTCGGGGTGCGCGCGTCCGCCAAGCCCGCGGAGGCGGCGGTGAAGCGCTCGGACGCGTCGGCCATCGCCTGCTTCGAGGCCGGGTCGGTCCCGTCGAGGTTCAGCACCTGCGAGCCGAGCCGGTCGGTCCAGCGCTTGGCGTCAGCCATGGCGTCGTCAAGCGAAAGCTCCTCCTGGCGCCGCAATTGACGCGGTGGTTGTGTTGCGCCGACAGGGTATGTTGGGCCGCGCTGGCCGCTGCTCATCTGCATGAGGCCGAACAGCGGGATGAGGAACACGAACAACATGAACAGGGTCAGCATGGTCTCTACTCCTTGAGGGGCGGGGCCGCTTTCGGTGCCGGCGGCGCGGCGGGTTCGTGTTTGGTTCAACGAACCGGGCTGCGCTACCATTCCATGAGGCATAGAGATCGTAGAGATACACAGATGCTGTGGGAATGTCGTATAGTGGCTAATACCTCAGCCTTCCAAGCTGAAGACGCGGGTTCGATTCCCGTCATTCCCTCCATACCCCGGTTCCGGCGCTCCAGCGGTTGCTGAACCGGGCTTTTGCATTTATGGCACCCCAATCGCCGGTGTGTGGAGGGGCCGGTACAATTGGCCGTCGTGAGTTGCGCGAAGCGGCTCACGCCGCGGCGGGAAACCGTCCGCGGGGCGTGGCGCAGCTTGGTAGCGCACCTGCTTTGGGAGCAGGGGGTCGCAGGTTCAAATCCTGTCGCCCCGACAAGGGCAAGCCCGTCCGCACAGGCGGGCTTGCTGCACATAACAGACTTGCAATCCACTGATCTAGTACAGGAGTAATCCGTGAAGACTAACGTCGAGAAGCTCAGCGACACCCGGGTCAAGCTGAACGTCTCCGTCCCGTTCGACGAGCTGGGCAAGGAGATCGATCAGGCTTACAGCGTGATCGCGCAGCAGGTCACCATCCCCGGTTTCCGTCGCGGTAAGGCCCCGCGCCAGCTTATCGACGCACGATTTGGGCGCGGCCCCATCCTCGAGCAGGTGGTCAACGACATGCTGCCGACCCGCTACGAGCAGGCCCTCCAGGAGAACGACCTGAACCCGATCGGCCAGCCCGAGATCGACATCACCAAGATTGAGGACAACGACGTGGTGGAGTTCACTGCCGAGCTCGACGTGCGCCCCGAGATCACCGTGCCGGACTTCTCCGCGATCTCCGTCACCGTCCCGGCCATCAAGGTGGACGACGCGGCTGTGGAGGAGGAGCTGGACAACCTGCGCTCCCGCTTCGGCGAGCTGAAGGACACGAAGCGCAAGCTGAAGAAGGACGACTTCGCCATCATCGACATCCTCGCGGAGGTTGACGGCGAGAAGCTGGATGACGCCTCGACCGAGGGCCTGACCTACCAGCTGGGCTCCGACGACCTGATCACGGGCTTGGACAAGGCGATCAAGGGGCTGAAGACGGGCGAGGAGGCCGAGTTCACCACCACCATCGAGCACGGTGAGCACAAGGGCGAAGAGGCCACCGTGAAGGTGACCGTCCAGCAGACCAAGGAGCGCACGCTGCCTGAGCTGGACGACGACTTCGCGCAGCTTGCCTCCGAGTTCGACACCGTGGAGGAGCTGCGCGAGTCCACCAAGACCCAGCTCGAGGAGAACCTCAAGGCGCAGCAGGCCGCCGACATCCGCGACGAGGTGCTCAAGGCGGCGCTCGCGGAGTCCGAGTTCGAGCTGCCGCAGTCCATCGTGGACGAGCAGGTGCACAACCAGCTCCACCAGATCCTGGGCCAGCTGGCGCACGACGAGAACGCGCTCGCCCAGCTGCTCGAGGCGCAGGGCACCACCCGCGAGGAGTTCGACGCGAACTCCCGCGAGCAGGCCGAGGAGTCCGTGCGCACCCAGCTGTTCCTCGACGCGGTCGCCGAGCAGGAGCAGCCGGAGGTCTCCCAGGAGGAGCTGACCGACCACATTCTGTTCACCGCCCAGTCCTACGGCATGGACCCGAACCAGTTCGTGGCCCAGCTGCAGCAGTCCGGCCAGATTGCCAACCTCTTCTCCGACGTCCGCCGCGGCAAGGCGCTCGCCGCCGCGATCTCCCGCACCAACGTGCAGGACGAGGACGGCAACACCATCGATCCGAACGAGTACTTCGGCGAGATCGAGGAAGACGATGCGGAGGCCGTGGAGGCCGTGGAGACCACCGAGGAGACCGAGGAGAACTAACCCTCGGATTCCTGCGACAGGCCACCAGCCGCCCGGCGGCGCTGGTGGCTTTTTGCGCGCCACCTCCACTCGAATACTCGGACAGCGCCGTACGCCGGTAGCGAACAAGCCGGGTGCACCGGAAATGCGCGGGTAGGGTGGTGGCGTTACACAGAGCACCGCAACTCTTACGAGAAGGAGCAGCTAGATGACATCGCCAAACGGAATGAACTTGGGCGACTCGGTATATGAGCGCCTGCTGCGCGAGCGCATCATCTTCCTCGGCCAAGAGGTGGACGACGAGATCGCGAACAAGCTGTGCGCGCAGATCCTCCTGTTGTCCGCCGAGGACCCGACCCGCGACATTTCGCTTTACATCAACTCCCCGGGCGGCTCTGTGACCGCGGGGATGGCCATCTACGACACGATGCGATACTCCCCGTGCGACGTGGCCACCTACGGCATGGGCCTCGCCGCCTCGATGGGCCAGTTCCTGCTGTCCGGCGGCACGAAGGGCAAGCGCTACGCCCTGCCGCACGCCCGCATCATGATGCACCAGCCCTCCGCCGGCGTCGGCGGCACCGCGGCGGACATCGCCATCCAGGCGGAGCAGTTCGCGCAGACGAAGCGCGAGATGGCCGAGCTCATCGCGAAGCACACCGGGCAGACCTTCGAGCAGATCACCAAGGACTCGGACCGGGACCGCTGGTTCAACGCCTACGAGGCGCGGGACTACGGCATCGTGGACCACGTGATTGAGAACGCTGCCCAGGCTACGAACGGCACCGTCGGAAACTAAGGAGAAGCGACTATGACTTTCCAGATGCCCACTTCCCGCTACGTGCTGCCGCAGTTCCTGGAGGAGACCTCCTTCGGCACCAAGCAGATCGACCCGTACGGCAAGCTCTTCGAGGAGCGCATCGTCTTCCTGGGCACCCAGGTGGACGACACGTCGGCGAACGACATCATGGCTCAGCTGCTGGTGCTCGAGTCCCAGGACCCGGACCGCGACATCACCATGTACATCAACTCGCCGGGCGGCTCCTTCACCGCGCTGATGGCAATCTACGACACGATGCAGTACGTCCGCCCGGACGTGCAGACCGTGTGCCTGGGTCAGGCGGCGTCCGCCGCCGCGGTGATCCTCGCCGCCGGTGCACCGGGGAAGCGCGCCGCGCTGCCGAACTCGCGCGTGCTGATCCACCAGCCGGCCACCGAGGGCACCCGCGGCCAGGTCTCCGACCTGGAGATCCAGGCCGCCGAGATCGAGCGCATGCGTCGCCTGATGGAGGAGACGCTGGCGCACCACTCCGGCCGCACGGCGGAGCAGGTCCGTATTGACACGGACCGCGACAAGATCCTCACCGCGGCCGAGGCCAAGGAGTACGGGATCATCGACCAGGTCTTCGACTACCGCAAGCTCAACGCCTAAGGGGCCTTTGCTTGCCGACGCCACCGGCGCCGCCCGTTCCCGGGCGGCGCCGGTGCGTTCGTCTGCGGGGGTGCGTGCGCGCCGCTGCTACTCCGGATCGCAGAACACTGCGGCGTTGCGGATGGCTTCCGGCGCGCCCTCGAAGTCCTTGGGGTTCCAGCACACCCCGTTTTCGGCCTGCCCGGCCGGGTCGATGCTGACCCAGCCCGCCCCCTTTGCCCGCCAGAAGTACTGCTGCTCCGTGGACGGCATAACGGTGCGGGCCCACTCGCGGTCGCAGAAGGTGCTGAACTCCTTGTCCCGCGACTCGTTCTGGCTGGGCCACGCGCAGGCTGCACCCGGCTCGACCGGCGCCGGCTGTTCCTCTACGCGGGCGGGCGGGGCCGCGGGCGCCGGTGCCGGCTCATCGTCGTCGTTGCGCGAGGAGTTTTGGGCGGCGGAGCGGGTGCTTGTCGACGTCCGCGTGGACGTGGACGACTTCGACGACGAGCTGCTCGAGCTCGAAGACGAGGAGCTGGTGGTGGACGACGCGGTGGTTGTTGCGGACGTGCTTGCCTGCGTGGTGGTGGGGGTGGGCGCCGCCGTGGTGCTGGTGTAGGGGAAATCCAGCTCCGGCTCTGCCAGCCGCACCTCGGTCTCGCTGGTGCAACCCGCCAGCAGCGCCGCAGCGATCACTGCGGTCGCGCAGGCGGGCACGGCACGGTTGCTTCTCACGGCGCGGGTTTCCTTCCGGTCGGCGGCGGGGACGCTGTCCAAGTCCCCTCTAGGCTAGCGGATCAGCTGCGGAGGAACCTCGTGAGTGCGGCGTTGAATTCCGCCGGGTTCTCGATGGCCACCTGGTGCGAGCCCGGGTCGATGACCACGGACTCCGCCGGGCCGGCTACGCCCGAGGCGATTGCGGCCAGCTCCGCCGGGGTGGTGCTCGGGTCTTGGGCGCCCGCGATGGTGAGCACCGGGCAGGTGATCTTGCCCAGCTCTCCAACGAAATCCCATTCCGCCAGCGCGTCGCCGTTTTGGGCGTAGCCCTCCGGATCCACGCCCGCGATCATCTCGCGCACGCTGGCGACGCGGTCCGGTTGCCCGGCGCGGAACCCCTCGGTGAACCAGTTCTCCAGGAACCCGTCGGCCATGGCGTCCAGGCCCTGCTCCCTGGCGGTGCGGGTGCGCTCAGACCACCGCTCTTCGCCGCCCAGGTAGGTGGCGGTGGAGGCGAAGACGGCCTTCTCCACGCGGCCGGAGTTGGCGGCGAGCCACTGGGCCAAGACGCCGCCGAGGGACAGGCCCACCACGGCGAAGCGGTTGACGCCGGCGGAATCGAGGGCGTGGAGGAGATCGTCGCAAAGCAACTGCACCGTCGACGAGCCCGGCTCGACCTTGGCCACCTCCGAACCGCCGTGCCCGCGGTGGTCGACCGTGATGACGCGGTAGTCCTCCTCGAGCGCGGGGATCTGCTGCGCCCACGCCTCGTGCGTGGTGGCGATGGAGCTGAGGAGGACAACGGTAGTATCACTGCCTGAACGGCCGTACTCGTGCACGCTGAGGTTGCTCATGGCGACCAGCGTAGCCGTCGGGTGCAGTGTTGGGTGGGGCATGTTTGACTAGGCCAGTATGCTGGAAAGACCACGAACTGGAACGTGAACAACAATGCGGGAGTAAGTCAGGTACATGGCAGTTACGCACGACAGCTCGGAGCTTTTGAAGTGCTCGTTCTGCGGCAAGACGCAGAAGCAGGTGCGCAAGCTCATCGCCGGGGGCGGCGTCTACATTTGTGACGAATGCATTGAGCTGTGCAACGAGATCATCGAAGAAGAGCTTGCCGGCGCGAACCAGCAGGCCCGGGACGGTGAGGAGCGCCTGCCGCGGCCGTCGGAAATTACGGCGTTCTTGGACGAGTACGTGATCGGGCAGGACACCGCCAAGCGCACGTTGGCGGTGGCGGTGTACAACCACTACAAGCGCATCCGCGCCGAGCAGACCGTGCTGGGCAGCCGCCGCCGGGACGAGGAGGTGGAGATTGCCAAGTCCAACATCCTCCTGCTCGGCCCGACCGGCTCCGGCAAGACGTATCTCGCGCAGACGCTGGCGCGCATGCTCAACGTGCCGTTTGCCATCGCGGACGCGACGAGCCTGACCGAGGCCGGCTACGTGGGCGAGGACGTGGAGAACATCCTGCTCAAGCTGCTGCAGGCGGCGGACTTTGACGTGAATCGGGCGCAGACCGGCATTATCTACGTGGACGAGGTGGACAAGATCTCGCGCAAGAGCGAGAACCCGTCGATTACGCGCGACGTGTCCGGTGAGGGCGTACAGCAGGCGCTGTTGAAGATCCTGGAGGGCACGGTCGCCTCCGTGCCGCCGCAGGGCGGGCGCAAGCACCCCAACCAGGAGTTCATCCAGCTAGACACCACCAACATCCTCTTCATCGTGGCCGGTGCGTTCGCCGGCCTGGACAAGGTGATTGCGGAGCGCGTGGGTAAGAAGGGCATCGGCTTCGGTGCGGAGATTGACTCGAAGGCGGAGCGCGACGAGTCCAACCTCATGGCGCAGGTGCAGCCCGGGGACCTGGTCAAGTTCGGCCTCATCCCCGAGTTCATCGGCCGCTTGCCCATCATCGCCCACGTGGACGACCTGGACCGGGACTCCATGGTGCGCGTGCTGACCGAGCCGAAGAATTCGCTGGTGAAGCAGTACCAACGCCTCTTCGCCATGGACGGCGCGGAGCTGACCATCAGCGACGACGCGCTGGGGGAGATCGCCGACAAGGCGGCTGAGCGCAAGACCGGCGCCCGCGGCCTGCGCGCGATCATGGAGGAGCTGCTCGTGCCGGTCATGTACGAGCTGCCGGACCGCGAGGACGTGGCAGAGGTGGTGGTCACCGGCGCGGTGGTACGCGGCGAGGCCGAGCCGGAGTTTCTGGCCAAGGACGAAAAGGCCTCCGCCTAAGGGCCCGCCGGGGCTAGTAGATGCCGGGGGCTTCCACCTCGTAGAACTGCGGCGACGCGGGCTGCGGTTTCGCCGCGGCAGCGGCGGGGCGCAGGTAGCTTTCGTAGCCCGAGTAGGCGATGTTCGAGGTGAGGAAGGCCAGCACGGTGTCGATCACCATGCGGCGCATACCGTCCACGTTGCGGCGGTCGCGGAAGTCGACGCGGCCCGCTGCGTAGATGCCGCGCTCGTGCGCGACGTGAAACTCGCACAGGGAGACCACCAGTGCGAGCATGTCCTGGGCGCTGATGCCCGGGCGGAAGGCACCCGCGTCTTGGCCGAGGAGCAGCAGCCGCTCGGCGTGCAGCGAGACGAGGTTGTCGCGCTGGCCGGGTTCGGATTCGCCCGCTTCCAGGACGGGCGCGAGGTTCTCGCGCAGCAGCAGCCGCACGCAATCGGGATGGTCGAGGAAGGCGTGGAAGAGCGCGTCGATGAAGCGGCGCATGCCGTCCACGGGGACCGCGGACGAGCGCTCCAGCACCGCTGTCGGAGGCGTGAGACGCTCCTCGGCGAGCGCGAGCGACTGGATGTAGAGGCCCCGCTTGTCCCCGAAGTGGTAGTGGATCATGCGTTTGGAAATGCCGGCCTGCCGAGCCACCGCCTCGAGCTTGGTCTCTGCGTACCCGCGCCGGGCGAACAGCTCCAGCGCCGCGTCCAGGGCGGCCGCGGCGTCGGCGGCGGGGAGCTGCCCGCCGGTGCCGCCCTGCTGAGCCTCCATACCGGGTCCGTCCTTCCCGTCGCCGAGCAACCGGCTGTTCCTGTCACAGTTCCTGTCACCGTTTTCCTAACACAGTTATCGTGCCCTACTTCAAGCCCCCGGCGCGCTGATTGGTACTACCCGGGTGGGGCGGTTGCCCAAAACGGGGGGAGCTCGCGGCCGGCCGCGCGTGTGCACCGATTCGTATACTGGGGTTGTAGACAAATCCGTTTGTCAGCCGACAGCAAAGGAGCCCAGAATGACTGCTTCCACTTCCTCGCACACCCCGGTCCGCGTCACCGTCACCGGTGCGGCCGGCAACATCGCCTACTCGCTGTTGTGGCGCATCGCAGCGGGCGATGTCTTCGGCCCGGAGCAGCCTGTGCACCTGACCCTGCTGGAGATCCCCGACGCCGTCCGCGCTGCGGAGGGCACCGCGATGGAGCTGGCTGACTCTGCGCTGCCGCTGCTGCACGGCGTGGACGTGCGCGATGATCAGCGCGCCGCCTTCGAGGGCGTCAACGCAGCCTTCCTGGTGGGCGCGAAGCCGCGCGGCAAGGGCGAATCCCGCTCGGACATGCTCGAGGCAAACGGCAAGATCTTCCTGGAGCAGGGCGCGGCAATCAATGCTGGCGCGGCAGAGGACGTGCGCGTGCTGGTGGTTGGTAACCCCGCCAACACAAACGCCTACATCACCTACAAGGCGGCCGGGGACATCCCGCGCGACCGCTTCAACGCGCTCATGCGCCTGGACCACAACCGCGCGCTGTCCATGCTGGGCCAGAAGCTGGGCGCCAGCCCCGCGGAGTTTTCGAAGGTCGCGGTGTGGGGCAACCACTCGGACACCCAGTTCCCGGACATCACCTACGCCACGCTGCGGGGCGAACGCCTCGCGGACCAGGTTGACCGCGACTGGTACACGGGCGAGTTCATCCCGCGCGTGGCCAAGCGCGGCGGCGAGATCATCGAGGTGCGCGGCAAGTCCTCGGCGGCGTCCGCGGCATCGGCAGCCGTAGACCACATGCGGGACTGGGTTCACGGCACCGATGGCCGGTGGGTCACTGCCGCGGTGCCGTCGGCAAGCGAATACGGCGTGGATGAAGGCCTCGTCTTCGGCTACCCGGTGGTGGGGCGCGACGGTGCGTGGGAGATCGTGGAGGGCCTCGAGATCGACGAGTTCCAGCGTCCGCGCATCGACGCCAACATCGAGGCGCTGCGGGGCGAGGCGGAGGTTGCCAACCGCCTGTTTTAGGCCTCCTACTATGGCCTACAATGGCCTAGCGTGACTGAAGCGAACCGCGAGAACAACGATCTGGTAGGCACCAACCGCGCTGACGCGCTCCCCAAGTCCTGGGAGCCGCAGGACCACGAGCGCGAGCTGTACGAGGGCTGGGTCGAGGCCGGGTACTTCACGGCGGACCCAGCCTCCGGCAAGCCGGCGTACTCCATCGTGCTGCCGCCGCCGAACGTGACCGGTCAGCTTCACATGGGACACGCGCTCGACCACACGCTGATGGATTCTCTGGTGCGCCGCAAGCGCATGCAGGGCTACGAGGTGCTGTGGCTGCCGGGCATGGACCACGCCGGCATCGCCACCCAGACCAAGGTCGAGGCGAAGCTAAAGGCCGAGGAGGGCAAGGACCGCTACGACTACGGGCGCGAGGAGTTCATCGACCGCGTCTGGGAGTGGAAGCACGAGTTCGGCGGCACCATCACCAAGCAGATGCGGGCGATCGGCGACTCCGTCGATTGGTCCCGGGAGCGCTTCACGCTCGACGAGGGGCTCTCGCGCGCCGTCCAGACCATCTTCAAGCAGCTCTACGACGCGGGCATGATTTACCAGGACTACCGGCTGGTGAACTGGTCGCCGGTGCTGGAGACGGCCGTGTCCGACATCGAGGTGGTGTACAAGGACGTCGACGGCGAGTTCGTGTC
Source organism: Corynebacterium bouchesdurhonense (assembly GCF_900078305.2). Classification (GTDB taxonomy): domain Bacteria; phylum Actinomycetota; class Actinomycetes; order Mycobacteriales; family Mycobacteriaceae; genus Corynebacterium; species Corynebacterium bouchesdurhonense. The sequence continues at coordinate 91,216 of NZ_LT546025.1, read as the reverse complement.
CATCCGCTACGGCTCGCTCGACGACGATGAGCCGCACCTGGTGGTGGCCACCACCCGCGTGGAGACCATGCTGGGAGACGTCGCAATTGCCGTGCACCCGGAGGACGAGCGCTACGCGCACCTGGTGGGCCAGGAGTTCGCCCACCCCTTCCGCGAGGACCTCACGATCCAGGTGATCGCGGACGACTACGTGGACCGCGAGCTGGGCACCGGCGCGGTGAAGATCACCCCGGCGCACGACCCGAACGACTACGAGATGGGGCTGCGCCACAACCTGGACATGCCCATCATCATGGACGAGCAGGGCCACATCGCGGACACGGGCACCCGCTTCGACGGCATGACCCGCGAGGAAGCCCGCGTGGCGGTGCGCGAGGCGCTGGCCGAGCAGGGGCGCATTGTCAAGGAGGTGCGCCCGTACGTGCACTCCGTGGGCCACTCCGAGCGCTCCGGCGAGCCGATCGAGCCGCGCCTGAGCCTGCAGTGGTTTGTCAAGGTTGACGAGCTCGCCCGCATGTCGGCCGAGGCGGTGCGCTCCGGCGACACCGTGATCCACCCGCAGTCGATGGAGAAGCGCTACTTCGACTGGGTGGACAACATGCACGACTGGACCATCTCGCGCCAGCTGTGGTGGGGCCACCGCATCCCCATCTGGTACGGCCCGGCGGACGAAACGGGGCAGCGCGACGTGGTGTGCGTGGGCCCGGACGAGGAGCCGCCCGCCGGCTACGAGCAGGACCCGGACGTGCTGGACACGTGGTTCTCCTCTGCGCTGTGGCCGTTTTCCACGATGGGCTGGCCGGAGAAGACACCGGAGCTGGACGCCTTCTACCCCACCTCGGTACTGGTTACGGCGTACGACATCCTGTTCTTCTGGGTGGCGCGCATGATGATGTTCGGCACGTTCGCGGCTACGCAGACCCCGGAGATCCTGGGGGAGGGCAACGGCGGCCGCCCGCAAGTCCCGTTCACCGACCTTTACCTCCACGGCCTGGTGCGCGACGAGAAGGGCCGCAAGATGTCGAAGTCCCTGGGCAACGGCATCGACCCGATGGACTGGGTGGAGCGCTACGGCGCGGATGCGCTGCGCTTCGCCCTTGCCCGCGGCGCGAACCCGGGCGTGGACTTGCCGATCGGCGAGGACAACGCCACCAGCGCCCGCAACTTCGCCACCAAGCTGTTTAACGCCGCCAAGTTCGCGCTGATGAACGGCGCCGCGGTGGGCGAGCTGCCGGCCCGGGAGGCGCTGACCGACGCGGACCGCTGGATCCTCGACCGCTGCGAGGAGGTGCGCGCCAAGGTGGACGCGTACCTGGATGACTACCAGTTTGCTAAGGCCAATGAGGAGCTCTACCACTTCGCGTGGGACGAGCTGTGCGACTGGTATCTCGAGATTGCCAAGACCCAGATTCCGCGCGATGAGGAGGCGGCGACGGCGGAGGAGCTCGAGCGCGGCCGCGCCACCCAGATCGTGCTCGGCCGCGTCCTCGACGTGGTCCTGCGCCTGCTGCACCCCACCATGCCGTTCATTACCGAGGTGCTGTGGAGGGCCCTGACCGGCGGCGAAACCGTGACGGTGGCGCCGTGGCCCACCGACGCGGACACCAACGGCGGTGCGGAGACAGACCTGACCGCCCGGCGCCGCATCGAGGACTCCATCAAGCTGATCACCGAGCTGCGCCGCTTCCGCGCTGACCAGGGCGTGAAGCCGAGCCAGAAGGTGCCGGCCGCGCTCGACTTCGCTGAAGCGGACCTCGCCGGGCAGGAGGCGTTGGTGCGCAGCATCGCGCGCGTGGAGGAGCCTGGTGAGGGCTTCGGGGCGTCGGCAAGCATCGAAGTGCGCTTGAGCCAGGCCACGCTGAACGCAGCGCTGGACACCTCCGGCACGGTGGACGTGGCGGCCGAGCGAAAGCGCCTGGAGAAGGAGCTCGCGGCGGCGCAGAAGGAGCTCGACACCACCGGCGGCAAGCTGGGCAACGAGCAGTTCCTGGCCAATGCGCCGGAACAGGTGGTGGAGAAGATCCGCGAGCGCCAGCGCGTGGCGCAGGAAGAGTTCGACCGCGTCACCGCCCGCCTGGAGGGCCTGCACTAATGGCGCAGCTCGACCCGGAGACCCGCGCCGCGTTTGAGGCGCTGCGCATGCAGCTGGGCAGCGAGGCGCTCGAGGGGCTCGACGAGTCCGATCTCGAGCCCGCGCGCGACACCGACTTCGGCCGTATCGAGATGACAGACTCCGGCATCACGCTCAACCTCGGCGAGCCGCCCGCGGCCGCGCCGGAGGTGGGGGAGGAGGGCACGCACCCGGAGTTCGAGGAGCTTTGTTCGCTTTTCGACGCCCGCGCCGCCGCCACCGACCCCAACCCCACGCTCGAGCGGGTGGCGATGCTGATGGACCTCCTCGGCTCCCCGCAGCAATCCTTCGACGTGATCCAGGTCGCCGGCACGAACGGCAAGACCTCCACGGCGCGGATGGCGGATTCGCTGCTGCGCTCCCTGAACCGGCGGACGGGGCTGTTCACCAGCCCGGAGCTGCGCCGCATCACCGAGTGCATCGTGATCGACGGCGAAGAGATCTCCCAGGCCAGGTTCGTGGATGTCTACCGCGACATCGAGCCGTACGTGCGGATGGTGGACGAGCACTTCGAGGCCCAGGGCAAGCCGGCGATGAGCCGCTTCGAGCTGCTGGTGGGCGTGGCGTACGCCGCGTTCGCCGACGCCCCGGTGGACGTGGCCGTGATCGAGGTGGGCATGGGCGGCACCTGGGACGCCACGAACGTCGTTGAGGCCGACGTCGCCGTCATCACGCCGGTCGGGCTGGACCACCAGCGCTTCCTGGGTGAGACGCTGGGTGAGATCGCGGCGCACAAGGCCGGCATCATCAAGCCGCGCGCCGAGGGCGGCTACGGCCCGGCGGAGAACGTGGCCATCGTGGCGGAGCAGGAGCCCGAGGCCATGGAGGCGATCCTGCGCCGCGCCGTGGAGGCGGACGCCGCAGTGGCGCGGCTGGGTCGCGACTTCGCGGTCGCCGAGTCCCGCGTGGCCGTCGGCGGGCAACAGCTCGTCCTCAACGGGCTCGGCGGGGAATACGGCGAGATCTTCCTACCCCTGGCCGGGGCGCACCAGGCGGCCAATGCCGCGGTGGCGCTGGCGGCAGTGGAGAGCTTCTTCGGCGTGACGCGCGAGCACCCGCTGAACGCGGACGCGGTGCGCGAAGGCTTCGCGGCCGTGGAGGTGCCGGGCCGCGTCGAGCGGGTGCACGGGGAGCCGGTGGTGCTTGTCGACGCCGCGCACAACCCCCACGGCGCCGCCACCCTCGCCGCGACGCTTGAGCGCGACTTCAACTTCCGCTCCGTCATCGGCGTGGTCTCGGTCTTCGCCGACAAGGACGCCCGAGCCATGCTCGAATCCCTGCGCCCGGTGCTCAGCGAGGTGGTGGTCACCCGCAACTCTTCGCCGCGCGCCATGGAGGCAGGCGACCTCGCGGAGGTGGCCTACGAGGTGTTCGGCGATGACCTGGTCCGCGTGGAGGAGCACTTCGGCGCCGCCCTCGAGCTGGCCGTAGAACTGGCCGAGGAACAGGGCCCAGAGGGCGTGGGCGTGCTGGCCACCGGCTCGGTTGCGACCGCGGGCGACGCGCGGGCCTACTTTCGCACCTACCGGCCGTGAGCGCTGTGAGCGCCGTGAGCACCGTGAGCGCCGCGAGCGCCGCGAGCGCCTGGCTCGTGACCAACCGGTGGCTCGAGTGGGACAAGTTTGAGCAGCAGTTCGCCCAGCTGCAGCAGGCGGCGGCCCGCGCCGGCCTTGAGCTTCAGCGGGTGACCACCGACGATGCCGTAGCGCACCTCGACGGCCCGCTGCCGCCGCTCGCGCTGATCATGGACAAGGACGTGGCCGCTGCCGCGCAGCTCGAGGCGCGGGGCGTGCGCTGCGTCAACTCGGCGCGCGCGATTGCGCTGTGCGACAACAAGGCCTACACCCACGCGGTGCTGGCACGCCACGGCATCACCCACGCGCCCACCGTGACCGCGCCGCTTACCTACCGCCCGCTGAGCGAGGCGGAGTGGGAGGGGAGCGCGTTTGTCGGGGGCGTCGAAAAGCAGCTCGGCTACCCGGTGGTGCTCAAGCACGCCGTCGGGTCCTGGGGCAGCGGCGTGTTCCTCGCGCGCTCGCGCGCCGAGCTGGTGCGGATGCTCGCGGAAGCCGGTACACGGCCGCTGATCGCGGAGGCGTTCATTGCCGAATCGGCAGGCCATGACGCCCGCATCTACATGGTGGGCAATGCGCCGGTGGCCGCCATGCGCCGCCGCGGCGCGGAGGGGGATTTCCGCTCCAACATCACCGGCGGGGGCAGCGCCGAGCCGTGGGTGCCCCCGGCGCCGTACGTTGCTGCGGCGCGCGAGGCGATGGGCGCGCTCGGCCTCGACATCGGCTCGGTGGACTTCCTCAACCCCGGCGCCGCGGAGCCCATGGTGGGTGAGGTGAACTCCAACGCGCAGTTTGTCACGCTGGCGCACACCACAGGCGTGGACGTTGCGGGGCACGTGGCCGACTACCTCCGCGGTCTCGCCCGGCGCTAGCATGAGCCGCATGGCTGCCAAGGAACACTCGCGCGAGACCCGCCCCGCCTACGGCCCGCTCGGCCCGGGGCACGAACCGGTCAAGGACCCGATGCAGGGGCTCAGCGGCGTGCTCTCCGGCACGCTGGTGCTCGAGGCGATTACCGTCTTCCTCATTCTGCTGGTGGTGCTGAAGGTGGACGAGGGCGCGCACTGGACCACGTTCAACTGGGTCTACATCACAGTGCTGGGCGCGGCGCACCTCGTCATGGCGTTCTTCCAGCGGGTGCCCGGCGCGCTGTGGATTAACTTGGCGCTGCAGATCCCGCTCATCCTCGGCTTCTTCGTCCACTGGTCCGTGACGGCCGTGGGCATCATCTTCGGCATCGTGTGGTTCTACATTGTCAAGCTGCGCTCGGAGATGGCGCAGCGCATGCGCGGGGGATACCTGGTCACGCAGCACCTCGGCTCGTCGGCGGATCCGGCGCGCTAGCGCAGCTCGCGGCGCAGGATCTTGCCGGCGGCGTTGCGGGGGATCGCGCCCACAAATTCCACGTCGCGGATCTTCTTGTAGGGGGCGACGCGTTCCGCCACCCACGCCATAAGAGCTTCTTTGCTTGTCGACGCCCCCTTCGCCACCACAAAGGCCTTCGGCACTTCCTCCCCGTCCGCGGCGCGGCGCACGCCCACCACGGCGGCATCGCGCACACCCGGGTGGGTCAGCAGCAGGGCCTCCAGCTCCGCGGGCGCCACTTGGTAGCCGCGGTACTTGATCACCTCTTTGACGCGGTCGATGATCCACACGCTGCCGTCTGGGCGCGCGCGGGCGAGGTCCCCGGTGCGCAGCCAGCCGTGGATAAGCGAGCGCTCAGTTGCGGCGGGGTCGCCGCGGTAGCCGCGCATGAGCTGTGGGCCGCGGACGACGAGCTCGCCGGGCTGGCCTGGGGCGGCGTCGGCAAGCGTGCCCGGCTCGACCACGCGGAATTGCGTGTTGGGCACGGCGTAGCCGATGGAGCCGGGGTTCGAGCGGCCCGCGATGCCGACGTGGGTGACGGGGGCCGATTCCGTGGTGCCGTAGCCCTGCAGGATGGTGGTGCCTAGGCGGCGCTCGACGGCGCGGGCGAGGCCCTCGTCGAGCGGGGCGGCGCCGCAGACCATCCAGCGTGAGGCGGCAAAGGCGGCAGCGTCGATGCCCTCGTTTTTGGCAAGGGCGAGCGCGATCGGGGGCGCGATGAAGCTCAGCTCGATACCGTGGCGCGCGTGGGCGTCGGCGAACTGGGCGAGGTCGAAGCGCGCCGCGGTGTGCACGTGGTGGCCGGCGGCGAGCGAGGACAGCAGCAGGGTGTTCAGGCCGTAGATGTGGCTGAACGGCAACGGGGCTGCGACGCGCCGGCCAGGTTGCACACCGCTTGCCGCCAGCGCGGCGGCGAACTGCGCGGCGTTGGCCGTCACGGCGGCGTGCGTGAGCTCCACTGCCTTGGGCAGGCCGGTGGTGCCGGAGGAGAAGGCGATGACGGTGAGGTCCTCCGGCGCCGGGGCGGGGGCGTTCGCGGGGGCATTCGCGGTGGTATCAGCGGCTGCGGTGGCTGTCGCCCCCGCGATGTCCGCGGCCGTGAGCTCCGCGGAGGCGCCCGCGAGCGCGGTGAGCTCCGCTGCCTCCCGCTCGGTGAAAAGCGGGCTCAGCAGCGCCGCGGCGGCACCCGAGCGGGCGATGCCGAGCAGGCCTGCGGCGAAGTCGATCGAGTTGGGCAGGCGCAGCGCCACCACGTCCCCGCGCCCGACGCCGCGCGCCACGAGCTCCGCGGCCACTCGCTCCGCGCGCTGCCGCAGCTCCGCGTAGGTGGTGCTGCGCCCGGTGTCGATTTCCGTGATCGCGGGCCGGGACGTGTCGGATACCGGGCCGAATGCCGCACCGAAAACCATGTCGAAGACGTTGGTGCGGGGAAGCTCGATGTCCGGCAGCGGGCTCGTGAACAGCATGGGTGAGAGGGTACGCGCGGTATAAACCGGTATAAACGAGCTATGCGCTACCTCGCCTTCACACTCGCCGGTGTCTTCTCCTTGGCCGCAATCGCCGGCCAGTGGCTCGGGTGGTCGCGACCGGTGACCATCGGGGCGCTAATACTCGCCGGCGCGTTTCTGGCCTGGGGGTTTTGGGACGCGGCGCAGAAGGCGCCGGCGGAGGAGCGGGAGCTGGACGAGGAGCAGCGGGCGACTATCCGGCGCATGAAGTCCGAGGGCAACACGCAGTTGGCCATCCAGCAGGTGCAGCTGTGGTTCCGCAATACCTCACAGGAGGAGGCGGCCGCCATCGTGCGCGGTGTGTAGCGCGGGGTGGTTGGGGATTCGCTAAAATCGGCAACCATGACTGAACGCACTCTGATTCTGATCAAGCCGGACGGCGTGGCAAACGGCCACATCGGCGAAATCATCACCCGCATCGAGCGCAAGGGCCTGAAGCTGGTGGAGATGGACCTACGCACCGCGGACCGCGAGACCGCCGAGGCCCACTACGCCGAGCACAAGGACAAGCCGTTCTTCGGCGAGCTGGTTGACTTCATCACCTCCGCTCCGCTGGTCGCCGGCATCGTGGAGGGCGAGTCCGCCATCGCCGCGTGGCGCCAGCTCGCGGGCGGCACCCACCCGGTGGAGAAGGCCACCCCGGGCACCATCCGCGGCGACTTCGCCCTCACCGTGGGCGAGAACGTGGTTCACGGCTCGGACTCCCCGGAGTCGGCCGAGCGCGAGATCGCCATCTGGTTCCCCAACAAGTAGGAACCGCGCCGAGCAGCAGCCCCGCCAAGTGCGGGGCTGTTTCGCGTTGTGCACCACCCGCGCGCACACGCCGCCCGCGCCCGCTTTGGCCACGTGTGGAACAATGGTGGGCATGCGCGGGCCGGACCGGCCGGCGCAGATGAGACTTCACACCGTTTGGTTCGCGCGGCGATCACCGCCCGCGGCACTGTGCGGCGGCGGCGGGCACGGATCCGCCAGCGCCCGGTGCCGCCGGCCCGCCGCGCGGTGGCAACATAAGGACATAGGAGAATACCGTGGCAGACGCTTCAGAGGCGCAGGAGCAGGGGCAGCAGGAGAAGAAGGCGGCGCGTAAGGCGAGTCGGAAGCGGGTGAAGAAGGGGAGCGTCGACAAACAGCACGCTCCCTCCGCTTCGTTCGACCGCTCGCAGCTGGGGGAGAAGACGCGCGTGTTCCAGCTGGCCAAGGCGCTGGACGTGCCGTCGAAGGAGCTGATTGTGGCCCTGTCCGAGATGGGTGTGGTTAAAGTCGCGCAGTCTTCGCTCACGCGCGCTGAGGCCGAGCAGCTGCTGGACGCTTTGGCCGCCGAGCCCGCCACGGAGCCCGAGGCCGCGGACGAGAAGATCCGCGACCGCGTGCGCAAGGACGTGGCCAACGAGATCACGCAGATTGAGCGCAAGGTGGACGCGGAGCTTTCGGAGAGCATCTCGCTTGACGACGACACCGATGCCCTCGCCGACCCAGAAGACATCGTCGAGGCGGCCGACCCGGCAGGGGACACCGAGGGGACCGGGGCCACCGGGCCCCTCACCGACGTCGAGCCCGAGGTCACGCCCGCGCCCGAGGAGGACGACGCGGGTGCCTACGCACCGCTCTTCAAGGCACCGACGCGCTCCGGCCGCCGCCGCGCGAGCCGCCCGGCGGAGACCCCTGCCGCGCCCGCGGGGGTCGCCGCGCCCGCGGTAGAAACCGCCGAGCCTGTTGAGGAAACCGCGGACGCCGCAGGCGCTGCCGCGGCTGCCGAGGTCCTGCAGGAGCCGAAGGCCATTAAGGGCTCGTCCCGCCTGGAGGCGCAGCGACGCCGGCGCAGTGAGAAGCGCGAGGAGGAGCGCAAGCGCTCGCGCATCGTCTCCCAGGCCGAGTTCCTCGCCCGCCGCGAATCCGTCACCCGCACGATGGTGGTGCGAGAACGCGAGCGCCACGACGGTGCTGGCAAGATCACGCAGGTGGGCGTGCTGGAAGACGGCTTGCTGGTGGAGCACTTTGTTACCTCGGACCAGCAGGCTTCCATGATCGGCAATATCTACCTCGGCCGTGTGCAGAACGTCCTGCCGAGCATGGAGGCCGCGTTCATCGACATCGGGCAGGGCCGCAACGGTGTGCTCTACGCCGGCGAGGTGGACTGGAAGGCCGCTGGGCTGGGTGGGCGTTCCCGGCGCATCGAGCACGCCCTGAAGTCCGGCGACCAGGTAGTGGTGCAGGTGACCAAGGACCCGGTGGGCCACAAGGGCGCGCGCCTGACCACCCAGATTTCCCTGGCCGGCCGCTTCTTGGTGTACGTGCCTGGCGGGCGCAGCGCGGGCATCTCCCGCAAGCTGCCGGCGCCGGAGCGCAAGCGCCTGAAGGAGATCTTGAGCAACGTGGTGCCCGGCAAGGGCGGCGCCATCATCCGCACCGCCGCCGAGGGCGTGCCGGAGGACGCTATCGCCGCGGACGTCAACCGCCTGCACACGCAGTGGGAGACCATCCAGGAGGCCGCCGAGAAGCACAAAAAGGCCAAGGGTGCGAAGCCGGTTACCCTCTACGAGGAGCCGAACCTGCTGGTCAAGGTGGTGCGCGACCTATTTAACGAGGACTTCTCCGCGCTTGTCGTGGACGGCAAGAAGCCGTGGAACACCGTCAACGCCTACGTGCAGTCCGTGGCCCCCGACCTGCTGGACCGCCTCGAGCGCTTCGACCGCAACGAGCACGGCGGCAAGGACGCCTTCGAGGTTTACCGCGTGGACGAGCAGATCCAGAAGGCCCTGTCGCGCTCGGTGTGGCTGCCGTCGGGCGGCTCGCTGATCATCGACCGCACCGAGGCCATGACCGTCATCGACGTCAACACCGGCAAGTTCACCGGCTCCGGCGGCTCGCTGGAGGAGACCGTGACTTCCAACAACCTGGAGGCTGCGGAGGAGATCGTGCGCCAGATACGGCTGCGGGACATCGGCGGGATCATCATCATCGACTTCATCGACATGATCCTCCCGGAGAACCAGGACTTGGTGCTGCGCCGCCTGAAGGAAGCGCTGGGCCGCGACCGCACCAAGCACCAAGTCTCCGAGGTGACCTCGCTGGGCCTCGTGCAGCTGACCCGCAAGCGCCTGGGCACCGGACTGTTGGAGACGTTCTCCGAGCCCTGCGAGCACTGCGGAGGCCGCGGCATCATCCTCGCCGAGGACCCGATCGATCCCTTCGACCTCCCGCGCGCCCGGTCCCAGGAGGAGCAGCGCCCGAAGCGCAAGAAGGAGCCGTTGCTTGCCGACGAAGAGCTGGAGGCCATCGCCGGCTCCGTCGTGCCCGACGCTCCCGAGGTCAACGCAGGCAACGAGGACAACGAGGGGGGCGAGAGCGGCGATACCTCGGACGGCAGCGAGGGTGAGAAGCGCTCCCGCCGGCGCGGGCGCCGCGGCGGCTCCCGCGGGCGCGGCAAGCAGGTGAGCGGGGAGCGCAGCCAGGACACAGCGCCCGACGCCGCGCAGGACACAGCGCCCGACACAGCGCGGGGCGAGGAGGCCTTCGAGGCGGCCGTGGCCGAGTTCGAGGCGTCGCCGCGCCGCAAGCGCCGGACCCGGGGCAACTCGCGTTCTGACCACCGGCCGCGCCGCGAGGATTACGTCGACAAGCAGCGCGAAGATCACCAGGATTCGCAGGACCGCGCCGCCGAGCGCGAAACGGAGCGGCCTCGCGAGGAGAAGCCGCAGCGACCCGCGCGCGGGCGCCGGCGCGCGACCCGCAAGTCCGACGCTTCGGCGCGCGGCCAGGCACAGCCCGCCGAGCGCCGGGCGGACAGGGAGCCGGAGCGCACTGAGCGGCGGGGCGGGGGCGGCAGCGAGCGCGGCACCCAGCCCACGGCGCGTCGCGGGCGCCGCCGGGCCACGCGGCGGAGTACCTCGAGCTAGTTTGGAGAACTGCGGTTTGGCGGTGTAGTCTTTGACAGTCGCTGTTTCGGGGCGCTCCCGCCCCGTCGCCCTCGCATGCGGGCACGGCGGGCCCAGCTAAGGCCCCGGAACATTGAAAAAGCACTGTTCCACACGCCGCCGAAGCATGCCGGGGGCGTACGAGTAGAGATAAGGGGTAACCCTCTATGTACGCGATCGTCAAGACCGGCGGCAAGCAGTACAAGGTTGCCGAGGGCGACCTCGTCAAGGTCGAGAAGCTGGAGGGTGAAGCAGGCGACAAGGTTGCACTCACCCCGGTCCTTCTCGTTGATGGCGCAGACGTCACCTCCGGCCAGGACAAGCTGTCCCAGGTCACCGTTGAGGCCGAGATCGTCGAGCACGGCAAGGGCAAGAAGGTCGACATCCTCAAGTACAAGAACAAGACCGGCTACAAGAAGCGCCAGGGCCACCGCCAGCCGCTGACCACCGTCAAGATCACCGGTATCAAGTAAGCCCAGCAGCAAACGACTTTCTATCAAGGAGATTTGAACAATGGCACACAAGAAGGGTGCATCCAGCTCCGCGAACGGCCGTGACTCCGAGTCCAAGCGCCTCGGCGTGAAGCGCTTCGGCGGCCAGCAGGTCAAGGCCGGCGAGATCCTCGTCCGCCAGCGCGGCACCAAGTTCCACCCGGGCGACAACGTCGGCCGCGGCGGCGATGACACGCTGTTCGCGCTGGCCGCCGGCGCCGTCCAGTTCGGCATCAAGAAGGGTCGCCGCGTGGTCAACATCGTCCCCGCCGACGGCGAGGGCGTGGCCGCCGAGGTCCTCGAGCAGGCTGAGGCCGCAGGTGTGGTTGAGGAAGGCACCGTGGCGGAGGCTACCGCGTAGGGCACGTTTTTGACGATGGGCGCGTTGCAGGATCCGAGGATCCGCAGCGCGTCTTTCGCGTTTTCTCCAGTCGTGCCGTATGTATAACGACACATCCCGAGCGGTGGGCCCGTCGTCGAACCTCGAGGCGGCACTCGCGTCCGTGGCTCCGGGCGACGGGCTTGAGCTGGCTGGCGGAGATTACTTCCTTCACCGCCCCCTGTTTGTTGATGACCGCTTCTTGCAGGGCAACGGCGCCGACGTCGTCCGCATCCACGGCACGGTGGTGTTGTCCGGGACGTTGTCCCAGGTGTGGGGGATCGGCGTCCACGCACCCAAGGACGGCCCGGCCTTCGACGTGGTCTCCGGATTTCCCACACTGATCCACTGCGCGGCGCGCCTGCGTCCAGACGCTGAGGAGGTTGCGATCCGCGTCAACGACGCCGGTTTGGAGATCGACGACTGCGTGGTCGAGGAGACCGAGGAGCGCCCCGCCCTCGTTGCCAGGAAGGCGCGTCTATCCATCGAGCGCTCCCGGGTGGGCCACATTACCGTCGGCGGTGGGTCGAAGCTGTCCGTTTTCCAGTCCACGCTGGGCGCGGTGCGCGTAAACAGCGACGCGATTGTCGTGCTTGGCGGGGCTTGCACGCTGGTGCCTGCGGGCAAGGGCCCGGGTCTCGTGGTCGATTCCGGCGGAACGTTCACCGCCCCGCAGCTCTACTACAAGGGCAATAGCCCCTACATCCACATCGACGACGCGACAGTGGACATCTCCCGCATCCAAACCGACGGCGCGCGCGTCCGAATCAGCGTCGAGGGCGACGCCCACATCAACGTTGACCCGGAGATGTGCGTCGTTGTGGGCAGCGGGGCGAACGAGGGCCCGGTCCTCTGAGGTCCTCTGAGGTCCTGCCCAAGTAGGCTGAGAGACTATGGCGCAATTTGTTGACCAAGCTGTTCTGCACCTGCAAGCCGGTGACGGCGGGCACGGCTGCGTGTCAGTGCACCGCGAAAAGTTTAAGCCGCTCGGCGGGCCTGACGGCGGCAACGGCGGCCACGGCGGTGACATCATCTTGGAAGTCTCCCCGCAAGTGCACACGCTGCTGGATTTCCAGTACCGCCCGCACGTGAAGGCGAAGCGCGGCGGCAACGGCGAGGGCGATCACCGCAACGGCGCCCGCGGCGAGGACTTGGTGCTGGAGGTTCCCGTCGGCACCGTCGTGCGCAGCGAGGACGGTGAGATCCTGGCGGATCTCACCGTTCCCGGCACCCGCTTCGTCGCCGCCGAGGGCGGCTTCGGGGGCCTGGGCAACGCGGCGCTGGCCACCGCGAAGCGCAAGGCCCCCGGTTTTGCGCTGAAGGGCGAGCCGGGTGAGGCGCTCGACCTGATCCTGGAGCTGAAGTCCATGGCGGACGTGGGCCTGGTGGGCTTCCCCTCAGCCGGCAAGTCTTCGCTCATCTCTGTGCTCTCGGCCGCGAAGCCGAAGATCGCGGACTACCCGTTCACCACGCTGGCGCCGAATCTGGGCGTGGTCGACGTTGGGCACGACACCTTCACCATTGCGGACGTGCCCGGGCTGATCCCGGGCGCGAGCCAGGGCAAGGGCTTGGGACTAGACTTCCTGCGCCACATCGAGCGCACGGCCGTGCTCGCGCACGTGGTGGACACCGCCACCATGGAGCCGGGGCGTGACCCGCTTTCAGACATCGAGGCGCTCGAGGGTGAGCTGGCCAATTACGCCGAGGCGCTGGACATGGATTCCGGCCTCGGCGACCTGCGCGAACGTCCGCGCATCGTGGTGCTGAACAAGGTGGACGTGCCCGAGGCGAAGGAGCTCGCCGAGTTCCTCCGCGCAGACATCGTGGAGCGCTTCGGCTGGCCCGTCTACCTCACCTCCACCGCCACGCGCGAGGGGCTCGACGAGCTCAAGTGGGCGTTGTGGGATGTGGTGAAGGGGTCGCGCTCGCAGCGGGCGACGGCAAGCGAAGCCCAAAAACCCGAGGTTATCCGCCCCCAGGACGCGAACCGCTCGCGGAACGCCGGCATCCGCGTGGAGCGAGATCCGCTGTACCCGCAGGGCTGGCTGGTCACCGGCGAGAAGGCGGAGCGGTGGATCCGCCAGACAGATTTTGAGAACGACGAGGCGGTGGGCTACCTGTCCGACAGGCTGGAGAAGGCCGGCGTGGAGGACGCGCTGCGCAAGATCGGCGCGCAGGAGGGCGACACGGTGACCATCGGCGACATTTCCTTCGACTGGGAGCCCTCGCGCGGCGGCGACCCGACCCTGGCCGGTCGCGGGCAGGACGCGCGCCTGGGAGGCACCACCCGCGCGTCCGCCGAGGAGCGCAAGCGCGCCTCGCAGGCCCGCCGCGGCCTGATCGACGAGTACGACTTCGGCACCGATGAGGCCGCCGACCGCGAGCGCTGGCAGGGGTAGGGCCGTGGCTGTGCCGACCGACCTGCGCGGGCAGATCGCCTCCGCTCGGCGGATTGTGGTCAAGCTGGGTACGAGCTCGCTTGTCGACGCAACCGGGGCCGTGTCCAAGGCAAAAGTGGACCGCATCGTCGACGCGATCGAGGCCCGCATCGCGCGCGGCACCGACGTGGTGGTCGTCTCCTCCGGCGCGATCGCGGCCGGCATGGCGCCACTTGGGCTGCGCGCCCGGCCGCGCGACCTGGCCACCAAGCAGGCGGCGGCGTCGGTGGGGCAGATCCACCTGGCGCAGGTGTGGGGCGCCTCGTTCGCGCGCTACGGCCGCACGGTGGGGCAGGTGCTGCTGACCCAGTCAGACGCCGGGTCGCGCGAGCGCGCCCGCAACGCGCAGCGCACCATCGACCGGCTGCGCCAGATGGGGGCGGTGCCGATTGTGAACGAGAACGACACGGTGGCCACGTCCGAAATGCGCTTCGGCGACAACGACCGGCTCAGTGCGATCGTGGCCACGCTGATCTCGGCGGATGCGCTCGTGCTGCTCTCCGACGTGGACGGGCTGTATGACCGCAACCCCGCCGTGCCGGGCGCCCGGTTCATCGGCGAGGTGCGAAGTGGCAGCGACCTGGAGGCGGTGCGGGCCGGGGACGGCGGCGTGTTCGGCACCGGCGGCATGGCAGCGAAGGTCTCCGCGGCGCGCCTAGCAGCGCGCGGCGGGGTACCGGTGCTTTTGACCTCCACCGCCAGCATCGACGCCGCGCTCGGTGCCGCTGACGTGGGCACCGTCTTCCACACCCGCCCGGGCCGCAAGCTCTCGGCGTGGAAGTTCTGGGCGCTCTACGCGGCCGACGCGGAGGGCGTGCTGCGGCTCGACGCCGGCGCGGTGGAGGCGGTCACCCGCGGCGGCACCAGCCTGCTCGCGGTGGGCATCACCGGTATCGAGGGCGAGTTCCACGCGGGCGACATCGTGGAAATCCTCGGCCCCGATTCCGCGGTGATCGGCCGCGGCGAGGTGGCGTACAACGCCGCGGAGCTCGCCGGCATGCTGGGCAAGCCCACGGCGGACCTACCGGAGCACCAGCGCCGCCCGGTGGTGCACGCGGACTACCTGTCCAACTACGCGTCGCGCCTGTAGGGCCGATCAATCCATCTGGAGCACGGTGCGAAGATCTGCAAACGGGGCGGAGCAGACCTGATGTGTGACGGTTCTGCCCGTGCGGACTTTTTCCAGCAACCCAGCTTCCGTGAGTTTCTTCAGGTGGTGTGAAACGGTGGGCTGGCTCAACCCAGAGCCCTGAGCGAGTTCAGTCACGCTCATCGGTTCGCACTCCTCGGCAGCCAAACGTGAAAGCAGTTGCAGGCGGGCGGGGTCTGCGAGCACTTTGAAAATATCGGCGTAATGCTCCGCTTCCTCAGCGGTGAGCAAACCCGCTCCGAGTGAGCAGCAATTCGGACGACTAGACAATCTCCCTCACCTCTAAGTATTGACATACGTCGATATGACGACTAGTTTTCATATCGATGAACGTCAATATACAGGCGAAACCTGCCCGACTGTCTTTCCTTGACCGGTTCCTTCCGGTGTGGATTCTTCTGGCGATGGCGCTGGGGCTTGCACTCGGGCATGCGGTCCCGGAGCTGGGCCACGTGCTCAAAGGGCTGGAAGTGGGTGGCATTTCCATTCCGATCGCCCTCGGCCTGCTGGTGATGATGTACCCGCCGCTGGCTAAAGTGCGCTACGACAAAACCCGCGAGCTGACGCGCGACACCCGGTTGATGGTCGTTTCCACCGTGCTCAACTGGGTCGTCGGACCCGCGTTCATGTTCGCGCTGGCGTGGACTTTCCTGCCCGAGGAGCCGGAGCTTCGCACCGGGTTGATCATCGTCGGACTGGCGCGCTGCATCGCGATGGTGCTCGTGTGGTCCGATCTCGCCTGCGCCGATCGAGAGGCAACCGCGGTGCTGGTGGCAATCAACTCGGTGTTCCAGGTCGCGATGTTCGGCGTGCTGGGATGGTTCTACTTGCAAATCCTGCCCGGCTGGCTGGGCCTTCCCACGACTTCCGCGGACTTTTCGTTCTGGTCGATCGTGTCCTCGGTGCTGGTCTTCCTGGGCATCCCGCTGCTTGCCGGGGTGTGCTCGCGCATCGTCGGCGAGCAGACCAAGGGCCGCGACTGGTACGAGCGCACCTTTCTGCCGGCGATCTCGCCGCTGGCGTTGGTCGGACTGCTGTACACCATTGTCCTGCTCTTCTCGCTCCAAGGGGAACAGATCATCGCACGCCCGTGGACCGTGGCCCGGGTGGCGCTGCCGCTGTTGATCTACTTCGTGGGCATGTTCGCCGTGGCGCTCATCGTTGCACAGGCAACGGGGATGGGGTACGCGCAATCCGCATCCGTCGCTTTTACCGCCGCCGGCAACAACTTCGAGCTGGCGATCGCGGTATCGATCGGCACCTTCGGCGCGGCGTCCGCCCAAGCACTCGCCGGCACGATCGGTCCGCTCATCGAGATCCCGGTGCTTGTCGGGCTCGTCTACGTCATGAGGTTCCTCGGGCCAAGATTGTTCCCGGGGGATCCCGCCTTGCCGCCCGCCCACTCATCGGCTCCAGCCGCGACTTAGCGGGAACCTATTAGGAAGGAACTGCCACTATGCAATCTACGCCTCAAGTACTATTCATCTGCGTCCGGAACAGCGGGAAGTCCCAGATGGCTGCGGCTTTGGCCCAGCATCATGCGGGGGAGCGGCTCGAAGTGTTCTCCGCGGGCACCGAGCCGGGCGCGTCGCTGAACCAGCAGTCGGTAGAGGCGCTTGCAGAGGTCGGAGTGGACATGGCGAAAGGCCATCCGAAGCCGATTGATGGGAAGCTCTTGCGCTCCGCTGACCGCGTTGTCGTGCTGGGGCAGGAGGCGAGCGTTGATCTGCCCGCTGACGCAAGTGGCACACTGGAGCAATGGCTCATCGACGAGCCTTCGGAGTGCGGCATCGAGGGGATGGAGCGCATGCGGTTGGTGCGCGGCGATATTGACGCGAAGGTGCGCGACCTGGTGGACGAGATACTCAAAGCGTGACGCGAGGCTGGCGCGAGCGCTACCTTGGGCAGGCATGAAGTTCGCATTCTTGCCTAAGCCATGGGACGAAGTCGTGCATGCACTCGAGGCGGAAGGCCACGAGTTCGTCGAGCTTAGCGATAACCCGGACATGCTGATCTACCGCGGCGGCCCGGACGAGTTCCCGGAGACCCTGCCAGAGAGCGTCAAGGTCGTCCAGATCGCCTACGCGGGCGTGGACAACCTGTTGTCCGCCGGTGTGCTCACTGCCCACGACGTACGTTGGGCCAACGCCGCCGGGCTTTACGATGACACCGTTGCAGAGTCGACGCTCGCGCTCATCCTCGCCGTGCTGCACCGCCACAAGGCCGTCTCGCGCGAGTGGAACCAAAAGGAGCTCGCCGAGGAAACAGGTTTCCTTTTCGACGGCCAGAAGCTCGCCCTGATCGGTGCCGGCGGCATCGGCAAGAAGCTGATCGAGTTCATTGCCCCGTTTGGCGTCGAGGTCACGGCAGTGAATCGCTCTGGCAACGACGTCGAAGGTGCGGCGCGCACGGTGAAGATCGACGAGGCCGACAAAGTGTGGACGGAAAACGACATCTTCGTGCTGCTCACCCCGCTCACCGACCAGACCCGCCACATTGTCGACGCGGATGTGCTGGCCAAGATGAAGGACACCGCGGTGGTGGTCAACGTAGGCCGCGGCCCGTTGATTGACACCGACGCTCTCACAGAAGCGCTACGTAACGGCGCAATCGGTGGTGCTGGTCTCGATGTCACCGACCCCGAACCGCTCCCGTCCGACCACCCGCTGTGGGATCTGGATAACTGCGTGATCACACCGCACACCGCGAACATTCCGCGGTACATGAAGCGCCGCGTGGGCCCGCTTGCAGCGAAGAACTGGGAGCTCTTCCAGGCCGGGGAGAAGATGCAGACCGAGGTCGATGTCGACGCCGGGTACTAAGAGCGGAATTCAACGAATCAGGACTACTTCAGCGGATGATCCCGGAGCGTTTGAGAGCCGCGCATCTGCGGTGACAAGAGTGGCCCCCAAATGCTCCGCGAGGGAAGTGAAGGTGGCATCGTAGGCGGACATATTGTCACGGAGTTCCCAAACCCGATCGATAAGGCTACCGTGGCCGTAATAAATAACATCGAGATCTCGAAGATTGGCAATCGCTACCTGAGCCTCCGATTCCGTGAGCGCTCCCGAACGCATCAACCGGCGGAGCACCTGAAGAGTCTCAGTTATCAATAACTCAGGGGCGGCGATCGCGGTTGCAGGATCGCGAAATACCGCAGCGACGCGCTGTCCGCGGGGCGTCGCCAGAATCAGCTCGATCGCCGCGGAAGAATCTAGGACTTTCAACGTGAGTCCCGCTCCGAACGCACCGCGCGGACGATTTCGTCTTCTCTAAGGCTTGCTGGCGCTTGTGCTGCGATTCGGTCTAGAACCTCATTTCGCGTCGGTCGGCGGAGCGATTCCGACAGCTCCGCCACGACTAGGGCAGAAATGGTGAGGCCCCGACCCTGGGCTTTCTCGCTCAGACGCTCCATCAGTTCCTCTGGAACATTGTCCACCTTCAACTCAGCCATGTTTTGATGGTGGCGCGGGCCCTGCTGCGTGTCAAGGCTCCTTCGACTGGTGCGCTCCCCGGACTTGGCCGCTCCGCTACGATTGCCCCATGACTGAGCCCACCGCACAACGCCAGGCAGAACGCGACGAAGTCCTTGCCAAGGCCCGCGCCGCGAAGCAGGTCGCGCCAACACTTGCCACGCTGAGCACACCGAAGAAGAACGAGACGCTCCTCGCTGCGGCGGACACACTCGAGTCCCGCGCAGCGGAGATCCTCGAGGCGAACCGGCAGGACATCGACGCTGGCCGCGCTGGCGGTATGGCTGAGTCGCTGCTGGATCGCTTGGCGCTCAGCGAGGAACGCATCAACGGCATCGCCGGAGGGCTGCGCCAAGTCGCTGGCCTGGAGGACCCGGTGGGGGAGGTGCTACGCGGCCACACCATGGATAACGGCATCGCCATGAAGCAGGTGCGCGTGCCGCTCGGCGTGATGGGCATGGTCTACGAGGCGCGTCCCAACGTCACCGTCGACGCGTTCGGCCTCGCACTGAAGTCCGGCAACGCCGCGCTGCTGCGCGGCTCGAAGACTGCCAGGCACTCCAACGCCCAGCTCGTGGAGGTGCTCCAGGACGTGCTCGCCGCGCACGACCTCCCGCGCGAAGCCGTGCAGCTCCTGCCGTGCGAGACGCACGACTCGGTGCAGGACCTCATCACCGCGCGCGGCCTGGTGGACGTGGTGATCCCCCGCGGCGGGGCGCGCCTGATCGAGGCCGTGGTGACCGGCGCCACCGTGCCCACCATCGAGACGGGCACGGGCAACTGCCACTTCTACGTGGATAAGGCCGCGGACCTGGACAAGGCGATCGCGATGCTGATAAACGGCAAGACGCGGCGCGTGTCCGTCTGCAACGCAACCGAGACCGTGCTGCTCGACGCCGCCCTGCCCGACGCCGACAAGCTCGCGGTGATCCAGGCGCTGCAGCAGGCGGGCGTGCGGGTGCACGGCGACATGGACGCCCACGCCGCCTTCGGCGCGCGGGTGGAGCCCGCCACCGAGGCGGATTTCGCCGAGGAGTACCTGAGCATGGACATTGCAAGCGCGGTGGTGGACGGCGTTGACGGCGCCGTTTCGCACATCGCCCGCTACTCCAGCGGCCACACCGACGCCATCGCCTCCCAGGACGCAGACGCGCTGCGGCGCTTCGCCGGCGCCGTGGATTCCGCCGCGGTGGTGCTCAACGCCTCTACAGCCTTCACGGACGGCGAGCAGTACGGCATGGGCGCGGAGATCGGCATCTCCACCCAGAAGCTGCACGCGCGCGGGCCGATGGCGCTGCCGGAGCTCACCACCACCAAGTGGATTCTTGAGGGCTCGGGCCAGGTGAGGGCGTAGATGGGTGCGTCGACAAGCAACAAGCTCCGGGTGGGGGTGATGGGCGGCACCTTCGACCCCATCCACCACGGCCACCTGGTGGCCGCGAGCGAGGCGGCGCACCGCTTTGGGCTGGACGAGGTGGTGTTCGTGCCCACCGGCGAGCCATGGCAGAAAGCCGGGCGGAAAATCTCGCCCGCGGAGGACCGCTACCTGATGACGGTGATTGCCACCGCCTCCAACCCGCGATTCACCGTCTCCCGCGTGGACATCGACCGCGCAGGTCCGACCTACACCATCGACACCCTGCGCGACGTGCGGGGCGACTACCCGGACGCGGATCTCTACTTCATCACCGGCGCCGACGCGCTCAGCTCGATCATGTCCTGGCACGACTGGGAGGACATGTTCGCGCTGGCGGAGTTCGTCGGCGTGACGCGCCCCGGCTACGAGCTAACCGAGGACATGCTGCCGGCCGACATTCAGGAACGCGTCCACCTGCTGGACATCCCCGCGATGGCGATCTCCTCCACCGACTGCCGCGCGCGCGCCGCCGCCGGGCGGCCCGTGTGGTACCTGGTGCCCGACGGCGTGGTGCAGTACATAGCCAAGCACCGCCTCTACGCCTGACGGCCGGGCGCGTGCGCTCGGCAAGCTGCCAGTACACTAGGGGCAATTGCCAGCGTTTCTCCGGATATAAGGATGTAGCTTGACTGCTTCGCAGATCTCCATCGACCAAGCGAAAATCGCCGCCAAGGCCGCGGACGAGAAGCTCGGCGCGAACATCGCCGTCATCGACGTCTCCAACGTCATGGCCATCACCGACATCTTCGTCGTGGCCTCGGCCGAGACCGAGCGCCAGGTGGCGGCGATTGTTGAGGAGGTGGAAGACGAGCTGACCAAGGCCGGCCTTGAGCCCAAGCGGCGCGAAGGCAACCGGGAGTACCGCTGGGTGCTTTTGGATTACGGGCACTTTGTGGTGCACGTCCAGCGCGAGGCGGAGCGCGACTTCTACGGCCTGGACCGCTTGTACGCTGACTGCCCCGTCATCGAGGTCGAGGGCCTCGAGCCGTACCAGCGCCCGGGCTCGTTCGCCGACGCCGCGGATTCCGCCGGGGTGCGCGAGGCAGCCCGGATCGAGGACCTCCCGCTCGCCGGCGAGGGCCCTGACGCGGATGAGATCTAGGCGGCTCATCCTCCTGCGCCACGGGCAGACGGAATACAACGCCACGCGCCGGATGCAAGGGCAACTGGACACGGAGCTGTCCGCCACCGGGGTGGCGCAGGCCCGCGCCGCCGCGCAGACCTTGCGGGGGCAGCGCGTGGTGAAGATCATCTCCTCCGACCTGGCGCGCGCCCGGCGCACCGCCGAGATCATCGCCGCCGAGCTCGGCCACGAGGTCAGCGTGGACGAGCGGCTGCGCGAGACGCACCTGGGGGAGTGGCAGGGCCTCACGCACGACGAGGTGGACGCCCGGGACGCCGGCATCCGCGCGCACTGGCGCCACAACGCCGGATGGGCCCCGCCGGCAGGGGAGAGCCGCCTCGACGTTGCGCGCCGATCCCGCCCCGTGGTGGACGAGTTGATGCGGGACTTCCCGCAGTGGGACGGCAACGCGGTGCTGCTGGTAGCGCACGGCGGCACCATTTCCGCGCTGACCTCCAACCTCCTAGGCCTTGAGGAGCACCAGTACCCGCTGCTCAAAGGGCTGGGCAACACCAACACGGCCCGCCTCCACGCGCTGCCGCGCTACCGGGGCGAGGACGCGGGTGCCGGGGACGCGCCGGCAGGAGGCGACGTGCAGTGGTACCTGGAGGCCTGGAACCAGGGGTTGAGCGAGACGTGAGCGTTCGCATCGTCGTAGATTCCACGGCCAGCCTGCCGCCGGAGATCGTCGAGGAGCTCGGCATCACCGTGATCCCCCTACACGTGATGGGGGAGTCCGAGGGCGAGGAGTCCACCTCCGGCCTCAGCGCGCTGGAACTTTGCGCGTGCTACGCCCGGCAGCTGGAGCGCGGCGGGGACGACGGGGTCCTGGCGCTGCACCTGTCCAAGACCCTGTCCTCCACCTGGTCTGCCGCCGTGACCGCCGCCGCGGTGTTCCCGGGCACCGTCCGCGTGGTGGAGACGGACACGGTGGGGATGGCCATCGGCGCCGCCGCGATGGCAGCGGCCGCGGTGGCCCGCGAGGGCGGTGACCTGGATGCCTGCGAAGCAATGGCAAAGTCCACCCTCGAGCGCGCGGGCACGTGGCTCTACCTGCACCAGCTGGAGGATCTGCGCAAGTCCGGCCGGCTCTCCGCGGGTACGGCGTTGTCCGCGACTCTGCTGGCCACCAAACCGATCCTGCACCTGCACGGGGGCAAGCTTGAGCTGGCGGCCAAGACCCGCACGCAGACGAAGGCCTTCGCGCGCCTGGCGGAGCTCGTCATGGAGCCCGCGGGTGACCAGCCCGTCTTCGCCGCGGTGCAGCACGCTGAGGCGCCCGAGGCGGCCCAGCAGGTCGCCGCGACCCTCGAGGAGGTCCTGCCGGACGGCTCAAAAGTGCTGGTCGGGCCGCTCGCGGAGGTGCTCGCGGCGCACACCGGCCCGGGCGCGATCGGGCTGTCGGTGGTGTTTGCCTCCGAGTAGTGGGCCTGCGCCAGCCGGCTGCTTGTCGACGGCCCCTTGGAAAACCCTGTCCCTTCACTAAGACAGCCATGACTGTCACCGCTATGCTCTGTTCGTGCTTTCCACTTACAGGTTCCGCGTGCGCTCAGTCGCTGCCGCGCTGATCGCGGCGTTCGCGCTCTCTTTCGTTGTCCCCCTCTCCCACGCGCCCGAGGCCCAGGCCCAGCGCCGCTGCCCCGCGGTTGCGGTGATCGCTGCGCGCGGTTCCGGGCAGAACGGCCACATTTTCCCCACCAGCTACTCCCCGCAGGCGCCGTGGGTGTCCAACGGCTGGGAAGGCGAGACCATCCGCGCGTTCCTGCGCCAGGCGGAAAACCGCTACCAGGCCACGCACGGCGGCGCGTCCTTGATGAAGGACGTGGAGGTCATCGGCCTCGAGCCCCGCTACTACCCGGCCATTTACCCGGAGTACGAGGTCCCGGCCGTCTCCGTGCCGGCCACCGCGGCCCAGGCCGCGCTGATCGCGCTCGAATACGCCTTGCCGGTGCTGCGAACCGCGCGCCGGGCGGCCACCGAGTTCACCGGCTCCGTGCAGGTGGGGCGCGCGGGCGTGATGCGCCAGATCAACGACTACGAGGCCGCCACCGGCTGCCACCCGTCCTACGTGCTTTCCGGCTACTCGCAGGGCGCGATGATCCTGCTGGAGCATGAGCGCACGCTGGCGCGGCGCGGCCAACTGGCGGGCGCGGTGTACTTTGGCAACCCCAACACCGCGCCGGGCGACCCGGCCACCGTGGGCGTGCCGGGCGGCGGCGCTGGCGGCATGCTCGGCTTCCTGCCCTTTAACTCGCTCTCCGCGGCCGGCTCGACCAACCGAGTGAACTACTGCCTGCCGCAAGACGCGGTGTGCGACCTGTCGGTGCCCACCCTGCAGGCCTCCGCGCAGTCCGGCGGCGGCAACCACGGGCGCTACTACCTGTGGCCGTCGCAGTGGGACAACCAGGTCTCGGACTCCTTTGGCCGCTTCGTGGACCAGGTCCGCTACCGCTAGCCCCGCTAGCCGTTTCCATTTCCGGCCCCCGCGTTTTCAATAGGGGCCATGACTGTGGATAACCCGACGCGCCCGCTCGGCGCCGCCGCCGGGTTATCCACAGTTTCGTTTTCGCACCTTCCGCTTCGATTATCCGTGGTTTACGGTGCCGGTATGAGCGCCGCCGCCGACCGCATCCAAGACCTGTTGAGACCCACCGGGGAAGAAGATCTCCTCCCTGTTCGCTACCCATCCCCTCGAGTGCGCGTGGAGCCGAAGCAGGCGTTGGCGGCGGGGGCGGTGGCGCTCGCCCTCGTCGGCGGCTGGGCGTTCAGCCGCCATCCCGAGCCGCAGGCTCCGCCGCAGTGGGAGGCCGCCGCTGACACCGCGGCCCCTGCCCAGCTCGTCGTCTCCGTGGTGGGGGAGGTGGACAACCCCGGCCTGGTCACCCTCGAGCAGGGCGCGCGGGTAGCCGACGCGCTCGGTACCGCCCGCCCCCGCCCGGAGGCCGACCTGCTCGCGCTGAACCAGGCGCAGTTGCTTGTCGACGGCCAGCAGATCCTCGTCCTTCCCCGCGGCGCCGCCGCACCCCCGCAGGGCGCGCCGCCCGGCGCCGCCGCCGCGGGCGCGGGCGCGGGCGTGTCAATCAATTCGGCCGGCCCCGCCGAGCTGACCACCCTGCCCGGGGTGGGTGCGGCCACGGCCGCCGCGATCGTGGCGCACCGGGAGGCGAGCGGACCGTTCGCGTCCGTCGAAGGCCTGATGGATGTCAAGGGCATCGGGCCAGCCAAGTTTGAGGCCCTGCGCGACCTGGTCACGCTGTAGCCATGAGCGAACTGCGCCTGGTTCCGGCGGCGCTTGCGGTGTGGCTGGCCAGCCTGGCCTGCATTCTCTCCGGCGCCCGGGCCGCCGCCGCGGCGGTGGCGTGCCTGGCCGTGGCCTGCTGCGCCGCACGCCAGTGGGGTCAGGCCGTCCTGGTGGCCCTGCTGGGCTCGGCGTCCGCGGCCGTGGCTCTAGTGAGGCTCCGCGTGGCCCGCACCTGGGTGTTCCCGCACCGTGTGGTCGGCGAGGTGAGCGGCCAACCGAAGCAGCTCCAAAGCGGCGCGTGGCTGGTGCGCCTGAGGGTGGAGGGCTACCCCTCCACCCTCAGCGTGTTCGCCGACGACCTCCCCGCCGGGGCGGTGCCCGGCGCTGGTGTGGAGGCGACGGGCCGGCTGCGGCCGTCGACGTTTCCCGGGGTCAGCCGTGAGGTGCTCACGGGCACGGTGGAGGTCACCGACTCGCCGCGCGGTCTCGCGGCGTTCGCTCAGCACGTTCGCTCCACCTTTGGGGAGTCCGTCGCCGCCCACACGGGGCCGGCCTCGCGGGGGCTCATCCCCGGCATGGTGTTGGGGGACACGAGCGCCCAAACCGCGGCGGAGCAGCAGGCGTACGTGGACACCGGGCTGTCCCACTTGAGCGCCGTGAGCGGGGCGAACGTGGCAATAGTCACCACTTTCGCGGTGGTTGCGGCGACCGCAATGCGGCTCGGCCTGCGCGCCCGCCTGGCCACCGCCGCCGCGGCCCTGCTCGGATTCGCCGCGCTGGTTGGCCCGGAGCCGAGCGTGCTGCGCGCCTCGGTGACGGGGCTGGTGGGGCTGATCGCTGTTGTATCCACGCGCAGGGCGGAGCCGCTGCACGCGCTGTGCCTCTCCGTGATCGTGCTCGTGCTGGTGGATTCTGACCTTGCCGTGCACTACGGCTTCGCGCTCTCGGTGGCGGCCACGGCGGGCATCGTCGCGCTCTACCCGCTGCTTTACCGCGCGCTCGCCCCCACCGGGTGGCCGGACATCCTGGTGCGCGCCCTGGCAGTTGCGGTTGCGGCGGACGTGGTCACCATGCCGATCGTGGCGCTCATGGCGGGCCGCGTGTCCCTGGTCTCCGTCCTGGCCAACGTGCTGGTCGCGCCGGTCACCGCCGCGGTTACGGTGCTGGGTCTCACTGCCGCGGCGCTGAGCCTTGCGCCAGGTGGCCTCGAGGCGCCGCTGCTGGCGCTCATCGAACCCCTGACGTGGTGGGTGCACAAGGTGGCGGTGGTGGGGGCGGGCCTGCCCGTGGCAACCATCTCGGCCACCCCGGCGGCGGTGGCGGTGTGCTACGGCTGGGTGTTGGCCGGGCTTTTCGCGCACCGTCCCCGCCTTACGGCCGGCGCGGTGGCCGCTGTGCTCGCTGTAGGTCAGGTCCAGCTGCCGCAAGCCCCGCTGATGGACATCTCGAGCCTGCGGGCCCACGTGGTGGCCACCCGCGCGGACATCGAGCCGGTGCCGCCGGGCACCCAGCTGGTGGTGGTGCTCGAGGCGGGCTCGCCCACGAAGCGTCCCACGGTCACACCCGCCGGCATCCCGGTGGTCTTCCCTAACCGGGACGGGCCCGTGCTGCTGCGCACCGACGGGACGCGGGAGATCTATGATGGGCCGCATGCTCAACCCCGTCCACCTCGTCCTGGGTGATGAGGAGTTCCTTGCAGAGCGCCTGACCAAGCAGATCATCCAGTCCGCCGGACCGGGCGCTGAGGTGACCACGATGCGCGCCTCGGAGGTGACGCGGGATGCGATCGCGATGGCCGCGAGCCCCTCCCTGTTTGCGGAAGACCGCGTGGTGGTGGTGGAGAAGACCGAGCTGGCGGGCAAGGACGCCACCGACGCCCTGCTGAAATCCTGCGTGGACGTGGCGCCCGGCGTGACGCTCATCATCCAGCACACGGGCGGCGGCCGCCAGAAGGCCATGGTGGGCAAATTCAAAAAGGTTGCCGAGGTCCACGAGGCAACCATCGACGACCGGGACCGGCACGCCTGGGTCACCGCCGAGTTCCGCAGCCACGGCGTGCGCCCGACGCCGGACGTGGCGGCAGCGCTCATGGAGTCGGTGGGCTCGGACCTGCGCGAGCTTGCGTCCGCGGTGAGCCAGCTGGTGGCGGACACCGAGGGCGACATCACGGTCGCCTCGGTGCGGGACTACTACACGGGCGTGGCGGAGGTCGAAGGCTTCGACATCGCGGACGAGGCCGTGACGGGCCGGGTGGACCGCGCGCTTGCCTCCACGCGGCGCGCGTTGCAGCTCGGCACCTCGCCCGTGGCCATCGCCGCGGCGCTCGGGCACAAGGTGGGGGACGTGGCCAAACTGTACGGAGTGCGCGGCAACCCCAACCAGCTGGCCGGCGAGCTGGGGATGCACCCGTTTGTGGTGCGCAAGACCATGCAGGTGGCCCGCCAGTGGTCGGGAGACGCCGTTTCGGAGGCCGTTATCATCGTGGCCGATCTCGACGCGGAGGTGAAGGGCAACGGCGGCGAGGCCGAGTTCGCGGTGGAAAACGCCGTGCGCCGGATCGCTGAGCTGGTGTAGGGGCTGGAGCTGGAGGGGGCGTCGGCAAGCAAAAAGCCCCCGACCCGTGTAGGTCGAGGGCTCTGGCGCGGCGCGTTACGCCATCTTGTTCAGGGCGCGGGCCATGTTGGACTTCTTGTTCGCCGCGGAGTTGCGGTGGAACACGCCCTTGGTCACGGCCTTGTCCAGCTTGCGCGAGGCGACGCGCAGCTGTGCCTCGGCGGCTGCCTTGTCACCGGACTCGACGGCTTCGCGGAACTTGCGGATCTCCGTGCGGGTCGCGGAACGGACGGACTTGTTGCGCACGCGACGCTTCTCGTTAGTGAGAACGCGCTTCTTCTGCTGCTTGATGTTTGCCATGGTTGCACCTCTTGGATTTCGATTCGATGGAACTGTCGAAGATCCGGCGGGGCGACAAACGGCCGGCGCATTTCAAACGCGGACCCAAGGTCCTGCCCGCGCAGCGCCGCCTACCCCGGTTGACCCGGATACGAACAACTGCCCCAATGTAGCAGGCGGCGGCCCCGGGCACCAAAACCGCCGGGGCACCGCCAGCGCCCACGTCAGGTCCAGTCGAAGTGGTCCCGCAGCCGGGTGGCCACCCGGTCGAACCGCGGCCGGGGCACGGTGGTGCCACGCCGGTGCACGTCGGTCTCGGGCACGAGCAGCGTCTTGTCCAGGCGCACCCAGCAGGGTGCTCCGGACGCGTCCCACTCGCCGGCGCCGATGCCCAGCCAGCGGGAATCGTCCGCGTGCTGCGCGCCGGGGGAGATGAGCAGGCCTAGCACGTCGTGGTGCTCGCGGCCGACCACCAGCATCGAGCGCTCGGACGGCGGCTGGGAGGGCACGGTCACCCACACCACCTCGCCGGGCTCGGTGTTGCCGTCCATGTCGGGCGCGTAGTAGATGTTGCGCGGCACGTTGGAGGTGGGCTGCACGCGCACGCGGGCGGCGAGTTTGGCGCGGTGCTGGGAGACGGGGTTGGCTAGGCGCTCGCCGAGCATGGCCAGCCCCTGGTCGAGCGAGCCGCCTCGCGAGCGCGAGCGCCTGAACTTCCTCGGCACCGTAAAGCCACCTCCTGCGCCGGCCGTTCGCGCGGATGTCCCGCGGTTGGCAGGTGCGTCTCCTGTTCACCATAGGGGGCAAAATGGGCGGCCACAAGCGATCCGCGCCGATATGTCTTCTGGGAATTCGGCCCGGTAGGATGTGGTAATTATGGCTGCTCAAAAGAAGAACTTTGCGGAGGAGACGTTCACGGATCCCAGTCGCATCCGCAACTTCTGCATCATCGCGCACATCGACCACGGTAAGTCCACGCTGGCGGACCGCATCCTCCAGCTCTCCAACGTGGTTGACGCCCGCGATATGCGCGACCAGTACTTGGACAACATGGACATCGAGCGCGAGCGCGGCATCACCATCAAGGCGCAGAACGTCCGCCTGCCGTGGACGCCGTCCACCGGCGAGTTCGCCGGCGAGCAGATGGTGCTGCAGATGATCGACACCCCCGGCCACGTGGACTTCTCCTACGAGGTTGCGCGCTCCCTCGACGCGTGCGAGGGGGCCATCCTGCTTGTCGACGCAGCCCAGGGCATCGAAGCCCAAACCCTGGCCAACCTCTACATGGCCATGGACAATGACCTGGAAATCATCCCGGTCCTGAACAAGATCGACCTCCCGGCGGCGGATCCGGAGAAGTACGCGCTGGAGATCGCCAACATCATCGGTTGCGAGCCCGAAGAGGTGCTGCGCGTCTCCGGCAAGACCGGCGAGGGCGTGCCGGAGCTTCTGGACAAGGTGGTCGAGCTGGTGCCAGCGCCCGCCACGGACCACCCGGTGGACGCGCCGGCCCGCGCCCTGATCTTCGACTCGGTCTACGACACGTACCGCGGCGTGGTCACCTACATCCGCATGGTGGACGGCAAGCTCACGCCCAACCAGCAGGTGCAGATGATGAACACCGGCACGAAGCTGGAGATCCTGGAAATCGGCGTCGTCTCGCCCACGATGAAGAAGACCAAGGGGCTCGGCCCCGGCGAGGTGGGCTACCTCATCACCGGCGTGAAGGACGTGCGCGAGACCCGCGTCGGCGACACCGTGACCTGGGCATCGAAGGGTGCCACCGAGCCCCTCGAGGGGTTTGAGGAGGTCAAGCCGATGGTGTACTCGGGCCTGTTCCCGGTCAGCCAGGAGGACTTCCCGGCCCTGCGCGAGTCGTTGGAGAAGCTGCAGCTTAACGACGCATCCTTGACCTGGGAGCCCGAAACCTCCGTAGCCCTGGGCTTCGGCTTCCGCTGCGGCTTCCTCGGCCTGCTCCACATGGAGATCACCCGCGACCGCCTCGAGCGTGAATTCGACTTGGACCTCATCTCCACCGCGCCGAGCGTGACCTACCGGGTGATCCGCGAGGACGGCACCGAGCAGGTCGTGCACAACCCCTCCGACTGGCCGGGCGGCAAGATCGAAGAGGTCTACGAGCCGATCGTCAACATGACCATCATCGTGCCCCAGGAGTTCGTGGGCACGACGATGGAGCTGTGCCAATCCAAGCGCGGCACCATGAAGAACATGGAGTACCTCTCCGAGGACCGCGTCGAGCTGCGCTACATCATGCCTCTCGGCGAGATCATCTTCGACTTCTTCGACATGCTGAAGTCCCGCACCAAGGGCTACGCCTCCCTGAACTACGAGGACGCCGGCGAGCAGCTCGGCGACCTGGTCAAGGTGGACATCCTCCTCCAGGGCGAGCCGGTGGACGCGTTCTCCGCCATCGTGCACAAAGACTCGGCGCAGTGGTACGGCAACAAGATGACCAAGAAGCTCAAGGAGCTCATCCCGCGCCAGCAGTTCGAGGTGCCCGTGCAGGCGGCCATCGGCTCGAAGATCATCGCTCGCGAGAACATCCGAGCGTTGCGCAAGGACGTGCTGTCCAAGTGCTACGGCGGCGACATCTCGCGAAAGCGCAAGCTGCTTGAGAAGCAGAAGGCCGGTAAGAAGCGCATGAAGTCCATCGGCTCGGTCACCGTGCCGCAGGAGGCCTTTGTGGCCGCGCTGTCCACGGACGAGGAGTAGGGGGGAGTAGGGCAGCCCGGGGCGCTCGGGGCGGTTGGGCCGCTAGCGCCTGCGGTGGCGTCCTAAAGCGAACAGCCCCTGCACCACCCAAACCACGGCGAACATCAGCACGAAGATGACCGCCGCGAGCCCGAGCATGCCTGGCAGGGAGGTCACGCCCACCACGTCTGCCCAGTCCGGCGCGCCGATCGCGGCCGCGACGAAGCCGAGCACGAGGTTCATAGCCTCGGCGCGCTTGGACTCCTCGTCCGCGATCGCGCCGGAGAGCTGCTCGAACTGGGTGCGGATCACGTTCTGGCGCGAGTGGACCTTCGAATCGAAATCGTCGCGCAGCTGGTTAAAGTCGGTGGCTTGCTGCAGGCCCTTGAGCACGCGGGTGTCAATGTCGCGGCCCGGCACGGAGCGGAACCACAGCTTGTCGCGGATCTCAATGTGGTCAAGCTGCAGCTTCTCCAACCGCTTGAGGTCCGCCTGCAGCTCGCGCTGGTGCGTCTTGCGCTCCGCGGCGCCGTGGGCGGCGGTGCTCTTCTCGCCCACGATTTGCAGGGACTTGCGCAGGTGCGCCTCGCCCGCCTGGGCGCGCATCTGCAGCATCACCAGGTCCACGAACCGGGTGCCCGCCATTGACCAGTAGCGCATCCCCTCGCGGCTGGCCGATTTGGTGCGCACCATGCCCACGCCGCTGTCCGAGGTGAAGATGGTCCAGGACGATAACTTCGCGGCGAGGAACCCGCGCAGCGCCTCCGGAGTCTGCGCCGGGACGGACTCCGGGTAGGAGTCGGCGCCAGTGAGGATCTGCCACGCCCACTGCTCGTGCCACTCCCAGGACCGCTCCGGGGTGCCCGCGAGCGCCAGCGGGGGGTCGATGCGCTCCGGCACAGAGCCGTTGTTGCCCTCGCCGAGCGTGCCCTCCGGGGCTGCGTCCATCCCGGGACGCGCCGGGTTGGGCACCGCGAACGCCACCCGCTGCGGGGCCGGAAGGGTGAAGGTGCCCGCCTCGCCGGGCGCGGCCGCGGTGGCCTCCAGGGCGCCGCCGGTGGTTAGGCGCATCGAGCGCTCCCGCCCCAGCGCCCGGTCAATCTGCGCCACGGCCAGGTTGGTGAACTTGGTCAGCGCGTGCAGCTGCGGCGGGCTCTCATGGTAGTGCCGGTCCTCCTCGTAGAACTGGGAGGAGTTGCGGGGCCGGTTGAGCGTGGCGCTGAGGAAGGCCAGCGTGGCCGAGGAGACGTTCTCCGCTGAGACGTTGAGCACGAGGAAGTCGCTGGTGGTGTGCGACGGCTCCGGCACCGCGGCCGAGAGGTTGGTCAGCTTCAGGTCGTGGAACTGCACCACCTCAGCGGACAGCAGGCGCAGCGTGGCCGTGCCGTGGCTGCCGCGCTCGCCGCGCCGCTGGTCCTCCCACGGCAGCTGCTCGTCGTAGTTGACCAGTTCGAACTCCGTCTCGTTGCGCCTCGGCGCGAAGAGGAAGTGGTGGGCGCCGATCTCCGGGTTCCAGCCCGCATCCGCCAATGTGGTTTCGCGCCCGGGCGCGGCCTGCCGGGCATCCCGCTCCTGGTGCCCCTCGGCGCGGCGCTGCGCGTCCTCGTGGCGCAGCACCTCGCGTTCCGCCGCCGACTGTCCGGAAGCGCCGGGCGCATCGGGGGAGTGGGGCGAGCGCCGCTCCACGTCCACGTCCACCGAGGCGGCACCCGTTGCCTTGTCCAGCGGGTCCACGAACCGCGAGCGCGCATCGTTGTAGAACGGCCGGCCGCCCTCCACGATCGGCTCGCCGTAGTAGCCGTAGCGCGTGGTGGGCGCGCGGAACACCTGCCGCGCCGCATCCCACTGCGGGTTCTCTATGGTGCGCACACCCTTGTCCCGCCCGTAGCGCCAGCCGATGCCGTCGCGCCCGGCCGGGGAGGTCGGCGCGGCCTGCGCGAAGTCGAACGGGGCGTCCGCCGCCAAGGCCGCGGCGCGCGGGATCGGCAGCACAATGGAGAAAACCGCCAACCGCCACTCGGGTAGGATCGGGGCCTCGAACGCGTCCGGTACGAGAAAGTCGTGCCCGAGGTGGTCCAACGACTGCAGCTGCATACCTGGGAGGATACCTGTGAGCTCGACCGTCTATTTCCCCGGCGTAACCAGCCGCGAGCACGAGATCCAGGTTCCCCTCGACCGCGACAACCCCGCCGCCGGCGAGATCAGCGTTTTCGCCCGCGAACTGTTCACGGACGAGACGCTGCCGCCTTTGATCTACTTCCAGGGCGGCCCGGGCAAGCCCGGTCCCCGCACGGTGATGGAGTGGATGCCTGAGGCCCTGCGCCGGTATCGCATCGTGCTTCTCGACGAACGCGGCACCGGCCGCTCCACCAAAGTGGACAAAACCACGCCCGAGCGCATCACCCCGCAGTACCTGTCCCACCTGCGCCCGCCGGACGTTGCCGCGGACGCGGAGGCGCTGCGCCAGCACTTGGGCATCGAGCAGTGGGACCTTCTGGGCAACTCCTTCGGCGCCGCGTGCGCCGGGTCCTACCTGTCCTACTTCCCCCACGGCGTACGCCGCGCCCACCTGGTCGGATCGGTGCCCGAGCCCGAGATGGACGTGGACGCATTCAACCGCGCTGGCTACCGCCTGCTGGCTGGGCGCCAGCGGGAGTTGTTTGCCGAGGTGCCGTGGTTGCAGGCCCGCGTGGAGGAGGTGGCGCGCCACGTGGACACGCACGACGAGCGGATGCCCACCGGCGAGCGCCTCTCCTCGACGCGCCTGCGCAGCTCCGGCGTGCTGCTGGGGGAGGAGGGCGACTTCGGCGCGCTGGCCAACCTCTTCGAGGCCCCCTTTACCGCCCACCGGGGCGAGCTGCGCCTGCGCGGGGACTTCCTGGCGCAGCTGGGTGGCATCATCTCCACCGAAACAATGCCGCTGTGGGCCGTGGTGCACGAAACGGTCATGGCGCGCCCCGGCCACCCCGTGAACTGGTCCGCCGAGCGCATCTACCGGGAGGAGTTCGCGGACTTGACCCTGCTGGGCAACCAGTTCTTCACCACCCACTTCGAGGAGGACCCGGCGCTGCGCCCCTTCTTCGAGGCGGTGGACGAGGTGCACCGGATGGACAGCCTGAAAGCCCAGTCGGGGGACGTCTCGGGTAACCAGGTACCCGCCGCCGCGCTGCTGTTCACCAACGACGTCTACCTGCCGTACGAGCTGTCCATCCAGTCCGCGGCCAAGGTGGGCAACCTCCAGGTGTGGACGCACGAGCAGTGGCTTCACGACGCCATCTGGGTGCACGGCGACGCCGTGGCCAAGGGCATCTTCGGCATGCTGGATTAGGGCCCGCTTCCCGCGCTGCGGGCCCGGTTGCCGCGCCGTAGTATTTCGCTGTGCGCCAACGTAGCCCCTCCTCTGTCCTGACCCCTGCCCTGGCCACTGCCGTGACTTCCGTCGCGCTCGCCGTGTCCCTCACCGTCCCGGCGGCGCAGGCGCTGCCGGCCGCTCCGCAGTTGCAGAGTCAGGTGACGGGATCGTCGACAGGCAAAGCCCCGATCCAGCACCCGGGTGCGCCCGTGCCGCGCCCGTTCACCCCGGACTACCTGGCGGGCTACATCTCGGACATCTCGCCCTATCAGTACGGCATCTACGCCGAGGTCAACCGGCTCTTCCCGCAGGTGCGCGACACCCAGCCGCAGACGATGGCGGCCAATATGGACACGGTGGTGCGGATCAACAACACGGCGAGCCCCGAGCAGATCACCAAGGCTCAGCTCGACGCGGCCGCGGCCGAGGGCGGGCTGTTGGCCAATATCTCGGCGGCGCTCGGCGCGGAGTTCGGGGCCGCGTTCCGCACCTCGCTCGCGGAGGGACGCCTGCCCAAGACGGCGTACCTGCTGGATAACGGCTACTTCGCCCGCGCCGGCGGCCTGGCCAGCTCCACGCTGGTGGAAAAGCAGGTGTTCAACTACCCCCGCCCGCACGTGGCGGCGCCGGAGCGCATTCGGCGCTACAACACCGCCGAGACGGGGGACTTGTACCTCACCTCCCCGTCCTTCCCCTCGGGCCACACCAACCAGGCCGTGTGGGTGACCACGCTGCTGGCCTACATGATCCCCGAGCTCGCCCCGCAGCTTCTGTACCGCGGCGCGGAGGCCGGCAACTCGCGCGTGGTGCTCGGCGTGCACTACCCGCTGGACGTGATCGGCGGGCGCATGTCCGGCTACGCCGCGGCCGCGGACCGCCTCAATGACCCGAAGATGCGCGACGCGCTGAACCAGGCGGGCGCGGAGCTACGCGCAGAGATGGAGTGGCGCACGGGGAAGCCGATCGCGCAGCTGGTGGCATCGGACGCCCCGTACATCGCCACGGCGGACGCGGTGGGGCAGATGCAGGGCTGGATGGGCTACGGCCTTCCCATGGTCTACGTGCCGGACGCGCCGATGCAGGTGCCGCAGGCAGCGCCGGTGCTGCTCGCCGCCCGGTTCCCGCACCTGACGTGGGAGCAGCGCGCCGAGGTGCTGCGCCGCACGGCCGCGCCTGCGGGAAACCCCCTGGACTGGCAGGGGCCGGGCGGGTCCTGGCAGCGCATCAACCTGGTCGCCGCGACCGCCGCGCAGGTCAGCGTGAACCCGGACGGGTCGCTGTCAATCCGCTAGGGAGCGCTTGCGCGGATGCGCTTCCGCCCCACCGCGCAACCGCCGCCGTCACCGCCACGGTGAGGAGCGCGGTGCCCAGCCCCTCTGCCCAGCCGATGTCGGTGGTGGGCAGCACGCCGGGGCGCAGCGCCTGCGGGATGAACACGGACAGGTTGGAACAGGCGTGGACCACAATTGCCTGCTCCAACCCGCCGCTGCGCCAGGTGAGGTAGGACAGGCACAGGCAGATCACCAGCACGTCCACCAGCCCGATCCAGTTGTAGATGTGCAGCGCAACAAAGGGCGCGGCGGCGGCGCCGTAGGCGAGCCACGGCGACCGGATCCAGTTGCCCACGATCTGCGGCAGCGCCCCGCGGAACACCGCCTCCTCGGTGGCGGCCTGCAGGGGCACCACGGCGAGGAACACCGCCGCTGTCAGCAGCGTGCCGGCGGTAAGCGTGACCTCCTCTGAGGCGAGATCCACCGCCGCCACCACGGCGTAGACCGGCGCTGCCACGGCGAGCGCCCGGCCCACCAGCGGCCACCGCACCCTGCGCTCCACAGAAAGGAGAGCGCCCGGGTCACGCCCGGTAAGGCGCGCAGCTACAAACGCCGCCGGCAGGGACAGGGCGATGGCGAAGATGTCGAAAGCCCCGGCGCCGCCGGTTGCCACCGATTCCTCCACCGCGCCCGGGTTGATCAGGCCGAGCGCCAACACGGCCAGCACCTGCAAGCCGATGAACGCGACGGCCAGCAGGGCGAGCTCCGCAAGCGCCTTCCACCCGCTGCGCGGGCGGGCCGCAAGGTGAAAATCAGGGTGATAGTCCATGCCTCCCACGCTTACCACGCGGTGGTGACCCGAACGCGCATGCCGATGCGCGCCTCGTCCCCGGGCGCCAGCACCACGCCGCCGCGGTCCGCGCCGAGCAGCGCCGGCTCGAGGCAGGCGAAACGCTCCCAGTCCTCATC
Source organism: Corynebacterium bouchesdurhonense (assembly GCF_900078305.2). Taxonomy (GTDB): domain Bacteria; phylum Actinomycetota; class Actinomycetes; order Mycobacteriales; family Mycobacteriaceae; genus Corynebacterium; species Corynebacterium bouchesdurhonense. Next base: position 55,816 of record NZ_LT546025.1, on the reverse strand, counting down.
TTCCAGCGCCGGCGCCTTGCGGCACTCCACCGGCCCGGGGTTCCACACCACGGCGTGGTCGGCGCCGGTGAGGGTGAGGTGGACGGCGCGGGTGGCGTCGACAAGCGAAAGCTCCCGAACCCCGGCGAAGACGAAGTCCGTCTCCTCGCCGAAGCGCAGCTCGCCCGCGAAGCGCTTTACGCGGCCGTCGGTCTTGTCCAGGTAGGCGGCGCCGTCGAGGCCAACCACCCGCGCAGCGGGGGCGTCCACGGCCCAGTAGGGGTGCAGGGCGAGCTGCACCCGGCGCGGCTTGGCGGTTGTGTTGCGGCAGGACAGCGTGAAATCGAGGCCGTCGGCGGTGAAGGTGAGCGCGAGTCCGTCGTGCTCCAGCGCGCATGCGGTGTCGGAGACGCGCCGCCACGGCAGCGCGCGGGCCCAGCCGTGCATCTGCTCGCCCAGGGTCTGCGCGAACCACGGCGCGACGATGGGGATGCCGGCGTGCTCGGGGCCCGCGGCGGAGCGGAACAATAGGTCGCCGCTTGGGTGGGGCAGGTGGCGCACGGTGGGATCTAGAGTGGGATCGGCCATGCCAGCCACGCTAGCGGGCCCCGGCCGTAGCCCGCGCGGTAGGATTGCCCCATGCAGACACCGGTTCCCCGCGAGCAGGTCCATCTCAGCGCCGCAGAAGTACAGGAGTTCTCCGAGCTCGCGGCGGGTTTTGAGCGGGTGGAGGAGCACCTGCTGGATCAGTCTCTGATGCTCTACATCACCCGCTAGCCGGGCAGCTGGTCGGCGGCGCCGGGGTAGGAGGGCTGCGCGCCGGGGCGGGTCACGGAGTACGCGCCCACCCTCGCGGCGTAGCCCGCGGCCTCGCGCAACGTGTCTCCGGCCACCAAACGGTGGCACAGCGCGCCCGCGAACGCGTCGCCGGCGCCCACGGTGTCCACGGCCTCAACGTGGGGCGAGGCCACGTGCGCCACACCCTCGCCGTCCGCCACCAGCGCGCCCGCCGCGCCGAGGGTGAGCACCACGGAGGCGAACCCGGCGCCGCGCAGGCGCTCGGCCAGCTCTTCCGGCTCGCCGCCCGCCGGCAACCCCAGCTGCTCGAGGATGAGGCCGGCCTCGTGCTCGTTGGCCAGCAGCGGGTCCGCGCGCAGCAGCGCCTCGCGCGGCACGTCCACCACCGGCGCGAGATTGATCACCACCCGCCCGCGCGCGAGCTCCGCCGCCCGCATGATGCCGTCCGCCGGGATCTCGCCTTGCATAAGCACCAGGTCAGCGGCCGCAATGGGGGCTGCATGCTTGTCGACGTACCCCGCGTCCACCGCCCGATTCGCCCCCGGCGCCACGATGATGGTGTTCTCGCCGTCGGCGGACACCGTGATCACGGCCAGGCCCGTCACCACCGGCTCGCCGCCGAGGGCGGCAACCTCCTCCACGTGGCTGAGGTCCACCCCAGCCTCGCGCAGCAGGGCGGTGGCGGGCGCGGCGTTGGCGTCCGTGCCCACAGCGCCGACCAGCGCCACCTCCGCGCCGAGCTTGGCGGCGGCGACGGCCTGGTTCGCGCCCTTCCCGCCGGCGGTGACGGCGCCCCCGCCGCCGAGCAGGGTCTCGCCCGGCAGGGGGTGGCGCTCGACGTTGACGGTGAGGTCCGCGTTGATTGATCCGACGACGGTGATCATGCGCCCCAGGTTAGGTGATTACGGCGGCCAGCAGCGCCCGGGTGTACTCGTGGCGCGGGTTGCGCCATATCTCCTCCGTCTCCCCGTGCTCCACGATGCGCCCGCCGGAAACTACCGCGATGCGCGGGCAGACCTCTCGCACCACCGAAAGGTCATGGGAGACGAAGATGAGCGTGCTGGCCGGGCCCTCGGCCCGCGGGGTGTCGACGGTAGCGCGGATCAGGTCCAGGACTTCGGCGCGTAGGGAGACGTCGAGGGCTGAGACGGGTTCGTCGGCAAGCAAAATGCCCGGGCTGGGGGCCGCGGCGCGCGCGATCGAGATGCGCTGACGCTGGCCGCCGGAGAACTCCCTTGGCAGACGGTTGTCCGTGATACCCACGCCGGCGAGCACCTCGCGGGCGCGCGCCTCGGCAACGCCGCCCTCGCGCACGCTGTCCACCACGCGCATGCGGGGGTCGAGGGAGGAGTACGGGTCCTGGAACACCATGCGCATGTCGCCGCGCGCGGTGACCGTGCCCGCGTCCGGCGCGATCAGCCCCGCAATGGTGTGCAGCAGGGTGGTCTTGCCGGAGCCGGAGCCGCCGACGATGCCGAGCTTCTCACCGGCTCGCACGGTCAGCGAGACGCGGTCGAGGGCGAGCGTGCGGCCGCGGCGCACGGTGACGTCTGCAAGTTCCACCACGGGCTCGCCGAGCGGGTTCGGCGCGGCCGGCGGGCCAGGGCGCGCCGCCTCCTCCAGGTGGCGGGCGTAGGCGGAGTCCGGCGAGGCGATGCGGCCGTCCTTGACCACAAGCTGGCGCGACGTCATGCGCCGCACCACGGCGAGGTCGTGGGAGATGAAGATCAGGCCCATGCCGCGCTGCGCCACCAGCCGGTCGATCAAATCCAGCACGTGGCGCTGCGAGGTGGCGTCGAGTGCCGTGGTGGGCTCGTCGCAGATGAGGTAGTCCGGGTTCTGCGACAGCGCCAGCGCCACCAGCACGCGCTGCCGCTGGCCGCCGGAGAGCTCGTGCGGGTAGGCCTCGGGGCGGTCCACACCCACCTCCGCCAAAAGCTCCCTGGGCACGAGTGCGCCCACGCGCTTCAGCGGATCCAGCGCCGTCATCGGCTCCTGGAACACCATGCCCACCTTCGCCCCGCGCACCTTGCGGCGCACGCGGTCGGGCGTGCCCACCATCTGCACGCCGTCGACGGTGACGGAGCCCGTGGCGGGGAGATCCGCAAGCCCCATGATGGACAGGGCGGTGAGCGACTTGCCCGAGCCGGACTCACCGATGATGCCCAGTCGCTCCCCGCGGTCGACCGTAAGCGAGACGCCGTGCAGGATGCCGGGGATGGTCAGCTGCTCAACGACGATCACGAGCGCCTCCGATTAGGTTGCATGCCAGCACGGTGGCCGCGATAGCAATACCGGGCCACAGGGCGAGGTGCCACGAGGTGGCCAGGTACGGCTGGGAGGCCTGTAGCATCCGTCCCCACGAGGCGTAGGGCGCGGGCGCGCCGAGGCCCAAAAAGCTCAGGCCCGCCTCCGCGAGGATGGCCAGCGCCGCGGCCACGGTGGCCTGGGTTACAAGCAGGTGGGCGATGTTGGGCAGCACGTGGCGCACCGCGATGGCGGGGCCGGAAACCCGGGCCATGCGCGCGGCGAGGATGTAATCGCGGCTCATCACCTGCAGGGTGCCCACGCGCGCCACGCGCACGAACCCGGGGATGCCCGCGATGCCGATGGCCAGCACCACGATCCAGATGGAGGCCCCGAAGACGGCGGTGAACACGATCGCGAGCAGCAGCGCCGGGAAAGCAAGCAGCAGGTCGCTCGCCGCGGTGATCGCCCGGCCGGCGCCGCGCCGCATCCCCGCCCAGACACCCAGCGGCACGCCCACCAGCGCGGACAGGCCCACCGCGCCGAGAACCACCAAAACGGTGAGGCGCGCACCCGCCATGACGCGGCTCAGCTCGTCGCGACCGAGCTCGTCGGTGCCCATCCGGTGCCGCAAGCTGGATCCCTCGAGGCGCGCCGCGGGGTCCGCCTGCAGTGGGTCGTACGGCGTCCACACCGCGGACAGCACTGCCGCGAGAACCACCAATCCCAGGATGACGTATCCCGCGCGCTTCATCGCCTGCTCCTCGGATCCACCGCCGCGTACAGCAGGTCCACCACCAGGTTCACGGCCAGGGTGAACGCCACCAGCAGCATCATCACGGTCTGCACGGCGGTGAGGTCCCGGTTGGCCACCGAGCTGACCAGCAGCGAGCCGAGCCCGGGCACCGCGAAGACGCGCTCGACCACCACCGCGCCGACCACCATGGTGGACAGCTGCAGCCCGGTCACCGTCAGCACCGGCAGGGCCGCGTTGCGCAGCACGGAGGAGTAGAGCACTTGGCTTATCGACGCCCCCTGCGCACGCCCCGTCCGCACATAGTCTTTCCCCATTTCCTCCGCCACCGCCGCGCGCACGTAGCGGGTGAGGATGGCCGCCTGCACCAGCGCCAGCGAAGCAACCGGCAGCACCGCGTGCGCCGGGGTGCCCCACCCGTTGGCGGGCAGCCACCCGAGGCGCACGGAGAACAACGCGACCGCGAGGATGCCCACGAGGAAGGACGGCACCGCCATACCCACCTGCGTCAGTGCGTCGAGGGCGAAGCTGGGCCGGCGGGCCAGGCGCACCCCCAGCGGCACCGCCACCACGAGCGCGAGCGCCATGGCGGTTAGCGTCAGCGTCAGCGAAACCCCGGCCCGCTCGAGGACGGTGTCGGTGATGTCGCGGCCCGAGGCCATGGACACGCCGAAGTCCCCGGTGACGAGCCCGCCGACCCAGTCCCCGTATTGGGTGAGCAGCGGGCGGTCCGTGCCCAGGCGCTGCGAGAGCTCGGCCACCGCCTCGTCGGTGGCGTTCACGCCGAGGGCGACGCGCGCCGGGTCCCCCGGCACCGCCCGGAGGAGCACGAAGATCACGGCACTGGCCGCGGCCAGCAGGCCGAGGAAGCGGCCAAGGCTGCGTAGCATCCTTCCGGTCATTGCACCTCCCTAATCGTGTTGTCCTTGATGCCGTTCAGCGGCAACGAGTCCGTCACCACGTTCGGGTTCACACCACTGACACCAGGGCGCATGAGCACAATGTTCGGCGCGTTCACGAGTGTCAGCGCTGCCGCGTCGCCCATGATCTGGTCCACGGCAAGCCGCATGCTCTCCGCGTCGCCCGCCTGGATCAGCTCGCGGGCGCGGGCGGAGTCGTAGCCAAGGTAGTAGTCCGGATTGCCAAAGAGGTTGCCCATGTCCCGCGGCTCCACGTGGGCCACGATGGAGGCCTGATAGTCGGCCTGCTTGAGCACTTTGTTCAACCAGACGGCGGGGAACTCGACGGTTTCCAACCGCACGTCGAAGCCGACGTCGCGCAGCTGGGAGAAGATCAGCTCCGCCGCGGTCTGCGCGTACGGCAGGCTCGGCACCGTGATGGTCACTTCAGGGGTGCGGCCGGCGAGGAGGCGACGCGCCTCGTCTGGGTCGAAGGGGAAGTAGTCCTTGCCGGTGAACCACGGGTCAGTCGGCGGCACGGGGGCGCCGCCGGTATCGGTGGCCAGGCCGTCGTAGACCACCTGGTTGACGGCCTCGCGGTCGATGGCGTGGGCGGCGGCTCGGCGCACGTCCGGGTCGTCGAACGGCGCCGCGTTGTTGTTCATGGACAACAGCACCTCGCCGTTGGTGGTGCCCACCGCTACCTGGATGTCCTCTGGCAGTGTGTGGATCAGCTGCGGCGCCTGCATCGACCACACCACGTCCACGTCCCCGGCGCGCAGCGCGTTGACAGCGGAGGTGGCATCGGCGAAGTAGCGGATCTGGGCGTCGCGGCCCTGCTCGCCCCAGTAGTCCTGGCGGGCGTGGAAGCGGATCGCGGTGCCCTCGTCGAAGCGGGCAACGGTGTAGGGGCCGGTTCCCAGCGGGTCCGTGGCCAGGCGGTCGACGCTGCGCTCGCTCATCATCGCGCCGGTGAAGGTGCCCATGGACCACAGCCAGCCCTCCGTCGGCTCGGTGAGCTCCACGCGCAGCGTCAGGTCGTCCACCGCCTCCGCACTACGCACTGGGTCCATCTGGGCTTTCAGCCCGTTGGTCCAGCCATTTTGGACGTAGTTGATGGAAAACGCCGCGTCGTGGGCGGTAAAAGGCGCCCCATCGGAGAAGGTCACCCCCTCGCGCAGGTGGAACGTGTACACGGTTTTATCGTCGCTGATGTCCCACGACGTGGCGAGGAAGGGTTGCGGTGTGCCGGAGGCGTCGATAAGCACGAGCGTCTCGTACACGTTGCCCATGAGCGCCTGCGGTGCGGCGGCGCCGCCGGTGGTGGTGAAGTCCAGGCTGGCGGGCGGTGCGGAGGCGGCGACCGTGAGCAGGTCTTGGCCGCCGTGAGGGGAGGCGCAGGCAGCAAGCGTTGCTACGGCGGCGAGTGGGCCGGCGAGCCGGGAGCACTTCATGCGTGGGAAGCGTACATGAGGTGCAGGCCGGGGCCTGCGCCGCCTCATCTGCTCCTAGCCTCGCAGGCCCCAAGCGTCCGCGAGGATCTCCATGGACGCGGCCTGCTCCTCCTCGGAAGCGGACTGCAGCGAAATCATGAGCTCGTCTGCCTTGGCGTGGTCCTTGAACCACTCCAGGTACTCCTTGACCTCTTCGCCGGTGCCCACTGCCGTGTAGCGGAGCATGTCGATGATCTGGCGGCCCTGGTAGGAATTAACGATGGTGTCCAGCTGCCCTTCCGTCAGGACCGTGCCCTGGCGCTGCACGAAGGCGCGGACGCGCTGGCGGTGCACGATCTCCTGCTGGCGCTTCGCGTCCTCGGTGGAGGAAGACGCGGTGACGTTGACGGCCGCGATGCAGTAGGGCTCGGGGTAGCGCTCGGAGGGCTCGTAGTTCTCCCGGTAGTACGTGGTTGCCTGCTCGAGCTGCTGCGGCGCGAAGTGGGAAGCGAAGGAGTACGGCAAACCCAGCTTCGCGGCCAGGGAGGCACCGAACATGGAGGAGCCCAGGATGTACAGCGGGACGTTGGTGCCCACGCCCGGGAACGCGGTGACGCCCGGGATGGGGGAGTTGTTAGAGAGCCACGCCTGCAGCTCCTGCACGTCCTGCGGGAAGTTTTCGGCGGCGCGGGGGTCGCGGCGCAGCGCCCTGCCAAGGGTCTGCTGGTCCGTGCCCGGGGCGCGGCCGAGGCCCAGGTCGATGCGGTCCGGGTAGAGCTCGGCGAGCATGCCAAACTGTTCCGCGCTGACGTAAGGGGAGTGGTTGGGCAGCATCACGCCGCCGGAGCCGAGGCGGATCTTCTTGGTATGAGCGCCGATGTGGGCGATGAGCACCGCCGGGGTGGAGGAGACGATGGTGCTCATGTTGTGGTGCTCCGAGTACCAGATGCGCGAGTACCCCAGCGATTCCGCCTGTTGCGCGAACTTCACGGAGCGTGCCGTGGCGTCGCGGACGGATTCGCCGGGGTACCGGGTGCAGAAGTCGATCAGCGAGAGCGGAGTGGTCATACCACTACGCTACGCCGTGACCACCTCGCCGTCGACTGCCTCGTTGGTGCCCACGATCATCGGCGGCTTAGGGTTGGCAAAGTCGATGATCAGGCCGATGACGAAGGCCACGAGCACGGGGACAACCCAGCCCAGACCGTCTTCCGCCAGCGGCGCCCAGTCCACGACGTTGCTCAGCGCATCGGCCGCCCAGCCCTGCGCAATGAAGGTCTCGAAGGCGGACCAGATGGTAGCCACCCAGATCGGCACGAACATGGCCCACGTGAAGCGGGTGCGGGAGCGGAACGCCGGCTCGATCAGGGTGACAAAGATCAGGGTGATCGCCGGCGGGTAGAGGAAGCCGATCACCGGGGCGGCGATGGACATGACAAACTCGAGACCCTGGGTGGCGAAGATGATTGAGGTGGCGGTGAAGATCACGGCCCACACCTTGTAGGAGCCGGCGAAGTTCTCAGAGAAGTACTCGGCGGTGGCGGTGATCAGGCCCACGGCCGTGGTCAGGCAGGCCAGCAGCACCACGAGGGAGAAGATGACCTGGCCGGGCTTGCCCATGGTCAGATTGGCGGCGTCAGCCAGCAGGCCGGCTCCGTTGTCGTACTGCTCGGGGTTGGGGATCACGCGGCCGATGCCGGCCAGGCCGAGGTAGATCAGGGCGAGTAGCACGCCCGCGCCGATGCCGGCGGTGATGGTGCCGTTCACGATCTCCTTGCCCTCGGCGTAACCCTTGGCGCGCAGGTTGGAGATGATCACGATGGAAAACGCGAGCGCCGCGATCGAGTCCATGGTGAGGTAGCCCTCGAGTAGGCCGGAGGTGAACGCGCCCTCTGCGTACTGCTCCGCCGGCACGCTCGCATCGGCGTCCCAGCGGGTCAGCGCCACGGAAATCATGATGATCAGCAGCACCACCAGGGCCGGGACCAGGAACTTACCCAGCTTGTCCATGATGGTGGAGGGGTTCCACGCCAGCGCCAGCGCGACGCCGAAGAAGATGACGTTGAATACGCCCGAGGCAACCAGCCCGTCAACGCCCAGCAGCGGCGTGATGGCGGTTTCCATGGACACGGCGCCGGTGCGCGGCAGCGCGTAGAAAGCGCCGATGGACAGGTAGGCCAGCACCGGGAAGAGCACGCCGAAGACGGTGCCGGCGCGCTGCGCCAGGTCGCGCACCGAGGCGCCGGACAGGGCGATGGCGATCACGGCCAGCACCGGCAGCAGCGCACCGGTGCTCAAAAAGCCCAGGATGGCGGGCCAAAAGTTGTCGCCCGCCTGCACGGCGAGCATGGGCGGGAAGATCAGGTTGCCCGCGCCGAAGAACATGGAAAAGAGCGCGAGCGAGGTGATGAGGATCGTCTTGGTGGATCCGGATCTACCCCGCGGAACCGCGGTGGAGCCCATGGGTGCCTCCTTGTAGTGGCCTGTGAGAAACAATTTCGTTCACAGTACCGCCCGTACCCGCCTGCGGGAAACTAATTCCACTAGGTGGAACAAATCTCCTCCACGGCCGCCAGCGGGATGCCCACCCAGTCCGGCCGGTTGTTGGCCTCGTACACCACCTCGTACGCGGCCTTGTCCGCCACATACGCGGCCAGGAGGCCCCCGTCCACCTCGCCGTAACCGAGCTTGAGCTTGTCGACGCACCCCTGGTACCACCCCTCCCGGAATCCCCCGACAGCCCGGGCGTAGCCGAACGAGCGGATCATGCCGGCCAAGTCGCGCGCCGGGACATCGGGCAGGCGACGCTCGGCGAGCGGGCGCGCCGGCTCGCCCTCGAAGTCGATGAGGAACCAGGTGTCCTCGCCCCGCAGGGTCTGCCCCAGGTGAAGGTCGCCGTGCACGCGCTGCACCCGTGCATCCCCATCGGCGAGCGAGCCGTAGAGGGCGCGCAGCCGCCCCTCGTATGGGCGCAGCGCCTCCGCGCGGCGCACGTACGCGTCCAGGTTCGTGTTGAGGCGGTCGCGCACGCGGGCGCCGGAGAGCATCTCGGTGCCGAACTCGGCGGCGAGGGACTCGTGCACGCTGCGCACCGCCGCGCCGAGCTCGTACGCGTCGGCGGGTTCCATGCGGCCCGAGGTGGCCAGCTCGAAGCCGTCTACGCCGCGCACCAGCTCCTGCTGCATCGCCAGCGTGCGGCCCTCGTCGGTGACGTAGCCCGTCACCTTCGCCACGTGCGGGTTGTCGATGCGGCTGAGCAGCTCCACGTCCGGGTTCAGCCCGTCCTCGAGCTTGCGGAACACCTTCACAATGCTCGCGCCCACGATCAGGTTGGTGTTGGACTGCTCGGCGCCCATCGGCCGCGCGCGCCCCGCCTCCAGGCTGCCGTGCACCTCGCCGAGCTCAGGGGCGTGCGCCACGTAGGCAGTGGCGCCGGCGGGGGTGGACAGCGCGTCTCCGGAAGCGTCGACAAGCAACTGGTAAAGCTCCGTGCGGTGCTCGAGCTCGACCCGCACGAGCTGCCAGGTGTACTCGCCGAGCGCGCGCTGCTTCTCGACGCCCACCTCGAGCACCCGCTCCGATTTCGAGGCGAAGAACCGCTCCCGCGTGATGTCGATGGTGTTGTGCATGACGGCTGCCCCTTTTATGAGATGTCGAACCAGAAGAACCCGTGCGGCGCGAGCGTGACCAGCCACGGCAGCTCGCCGATGGCCGGGAACTGCACCCCGCCGGAGAGCTCGCGTGGGACGACACCGTTGTACTGGGACAGCTGCATCTGCACCGGCTGGGGGCGCGAGCTCATGTTGTGCACGCAGAGGATGCGCTCGGTGCGCCCGCCCTCGTCGGTGTACTCGCGGATGAAGGCGAGCACCTGGTCGTTGCCGTGGTCCACTTCGGTGTAGGAGCCGCGTCCGAACGCCCTGTACTGCTTGCGGATGTGCACCAGCGTGCGCACCCAGTGCAGCAGGGAGTTGTCCCGGTTCATCTGGGACTCCACGTTGACGGCGTGGTACCCGTAATTGTCGTTGCGCACCGGCGGCAGGTAGAGGCGCTCGGGGTCCGCGGTGGAGAAGCCGCCGTTGCGGTCGTTGGACCACTGCATCGGGGTGCGCACCCCGTCGCGGTCGGTGAGCCAGATGTTGTCGCCCATGCCAATCTCGTCGCCGTAGTAGAGGAACGGCGAGCCGGGCAGGGACAACAACAGGGCATGCGCCAGCTCGAGGCGGTCGCGGTGCCCGCCGAGCAGCGGCGCGAGGCGGCGGCGGATGCCCACGTTCGCGCGCATGCGCGGGTCGAACGCGTAGGACTTGTACATGTAGTCCCGCTCTTCCTCGGTGACCATCTCCAGAGTCAGCTCGTCGTGGTTGCGCAGGAAGATGCCCCACTGCGCGCTGTCCGGGATCGCCGGGGTCTCGCGAAGGATGTCGATGATCGGCTGCGCCGACTCCTTGTGCAGCCCCATGAAGATGCGCGGCATGACGGGGAAGTGGAACGCCATCTGGCACTCGTCCCCGGTGCCGTCCTCACCTTGGCCGAAGTACTCCACCACCTCGTTTGGCATTTGATTCGCCTCCGCCAGGAGGAAGCGGCCGGGGTACTCTTCGTCGAAAAGCTTCCGCACGCGTTTGATGAACTGGTGGGTCTCCGGCAGGTTCTCCGAGGTCGTGCCCTCGCGCTCGAAGAGGTAGGGGATGGCATCCAGGCGGATGCCGTCCATGCCCAGGTCCAGCCAGAAGCGGATGACGTCGAGGACCTCCTCCTGCACCCGCGGGTTGTCGTAGTTCAGGTCCGGCTGGTGGGAGAAGAAACGGTGCCAGAAGTACTGCTTGCGCACCGGGTCCCACGTCCAGTTCGAGTCTTCCGTGTCGATGAAGATGATGCGGGTGCCGCTGTACTGGGTCTCGTCGTCCGTCCACACGTAGTAGTCGCCGTAGGGGCCGTCCGGATCCTGGCGCGACTGTTGGAACCACTCGTGCTGGTCCGAGGTGTGGTTGATGGGGAAGTCCGTGATGATGCGGATGCCGCGTTTATGGGCTGCGTCGACAAGCGAAACAAAGTCCTCCACCGTGCCGAACTCCGGCAGCACCTTGCGGAAATCCCGGATGTCGTACCCGCCGTCTTTCAGCGGCGAGTCGTAGAACGGGGGGATCCACAGGCAGTCCACGCCCAACCACTGCAGGTAGTCGAGTTTCTCCTCCAAGCCCTTGAGCGTGCCCGAGCCGGTGCCGTCCGGGTCGTAGAACGCGCGGACGAGCACCTCGTAGAACACCGCGTCCTTGTACCACTCCGGGTCAGGCCGCTCCCACGGCTGCTCGACGGGTGCGGGGGGCGTGAAGTCAGAAGCCTGGGGAGTATGGTCCATAGCCCGCTAGCGTAGCCGGACGGCGTCCCCGATGCGGGTGAGCGCCTCCTCCAAAATGGCGGGGCTCGTGGCGAAGTTCAGGCGTGCTTTGTGCTCGCCGCCGGGGCCGAAATCCGCGCCCTCGCTCATCGCTACGCGCGCGTGCTTGAGCAGCCACGCCGCCGGGCGCTCATCGGTGAGCGCGGTATTGCGAAAGTCTAGGAACATCAGGTAGGTGGCCTGCGGGACGTCGAACTCGATGCCCGGCACCGCCTGGGGCAGGTGCTCCGCCAGCCAGATGCGGTTGGCCTCAAGCTGGGCCACCTCCTCGTCCAGGAACTCGCGTCCTAGGTCGTAGCACGCCTCCGCGGCGACGATGCCGAGCGTGCCCACCCCGTCCTTGGCTACGTGGTTGATGGCGTTCCAGCGCCGCACGTCATCTTTGTTGGCGAAGATGATCTGGGCGCACTTCAGCCCCGCCACGTTCCACGCCTTGGAGGTGGCGGTGACCGTGATGCACACGTCCGGGTTTCGCTCTGCGGCGCACACGTGGCGGCCGTCGAACACCAGCGGCGCGTGGATCTCGTCCACGATGACGCGCCCGCCGTAGCGCCGGGCGATGGCGCAAATCTGGTCCAGCTCCTCCGCGTCGAAGATCCACCCGCCCGGGTTGAACGGGTTAGTCACTACGATGCTGCCAGCGCCGTTTTTGAACGCGGCCTCCACCTCCATCAGGTCGAGCCCGTTCAGGGAACCGACGTCAACGCGCTCCCGCCCGGCCGCCTCGGCAATCTCGAGGAAGGGGAAGTAGGCCGGCACCGGCACGATCACGTCGCCCTCGGTGAAGTACTGGATGGCCAGCAGCACGCCGCGCACCACGTCCGCCACCGGGAACACCATTGCCGGGTCCGGACGCCAGCCGTAGCGGTGCTCGTAGAAGTCCGCCACGGAATCGCCTAGGCGGTGGGCGCGCGGGGCGGGCGTGTAGCCGAACATCTCCCGCTCGCAGGCGTCGACGATCGCTCGCTTGACCGCCGGGGCGGTGGGGAAGTCGCTCTCCGCGATGAACAGCGGCAGCACGTCCTCGTCGTACTGCGTCCACTTGCGGGTGCCGCGGGCCTTCAGTGTCTCGATGTCGGGGAACTCCATGCGGCCCACGGTAGCGCGGGCCCGCGGCGGTCCGCTCCTATATATCCGTGTCCCCGGTGTCGGTTTTGTCGGTGTCTTCTGCTTCGTCGGCGTCGTCGGAGGCAGGTTGGCCGTCGTGGAAGCCGAACGCCTTCAGCCGCGCGCGGTCCGCCGCCGAGGAGGACGCCGTGAGCCGCAACAGCTCGGAGTAGATGCCGCCGGATGTGGCCAGCTGCGCCGGCGAGCCGATCTCGTCGATCCGGCCGTCGCGGAGCGTGATGATGGTGTCCACGCCCGCGATGGTGGACAGGCGGTGGGCGATCATGATGGTGGTGCGGCCCTCCATCAGCTCGTCCAGGCCGGCCTGCACGGCGCGCTCGGCCTTGGTGTCCAGCGCGGATGTGGCCTCGTCGAGCACCAGGATCGGGGCGTCTTTGAGCATCGCGCGGGCGACGGCAACGCGCTGCTTCTGCCCGCCGGAAAGGCGCAGGCCCCGCTCGCCGATCACCGTCGCGTACCCGTCGGCGAACTTGGAGATGAACCCGTGGGCGTTGGCCCGCTTCGCCACGGCAACCACCTCATCCATCGTCGCGTCCGGCTTGCCGTAGGCGATGTTCTCAAACACCGTGCCGGAAAACAGCGCCGGCTCCTGGAACACCACGCCGGTGGAGGCCCGCAGGTCCTCCACGCCGAGCTCCGTCACATCACGGCCGCACACCGTGAGCCGGCCGGCGGTAATGGGGTAGAGGCCCAGCAGCAGGTTGACAATGGTGGACTTGCCGCCGCCCGACTCGCCCACCAGGGCAATCTTCTCGCCTTCGCGGGCGGCGAAGGTGACGTCGGCAAGCACCTGCTCCCCCTCGGTGTAGGAGAAGTCCACGTGGTCGAACGCGATCACCGGCTCGCGCACGGGCAGCGCCCGGTGCGCGGCGGTGCTCAAGCGGGGCACGTCCGCGGCGGCGGTTGCGGCCACCAGCTCGGCGTTGGCGGTGGGCTCCACCGGCTCGTCCATCACCTTGAAGTAGTCGCGAGAACCGGCGATGGCGCGCTGCGCGGAATCGACGATCCAGCTCATCATGGTCACCGGCTGGCGGGCCATGGTGGTCATCTGAATGAGCATCACCATCTCGCCGATGGTGAAGAAGCCGTGCAGGGTGCGCAGGAACAAGATGAGGTAGATGCCGAAGAAGATCAGGTTCATGGCCACGCCGCGAGCGGTGTCCATGGAGTGCCACCAGCGCGACTGCGGGCGGGTGATGTCCACCGTGTTGGCGTAGTGGGAGCTGAATTTGTCCAGCTCGCGAGTCTCCGCCACGAAGGACTTCGTCACCTTGACTTGGCCCACCACCTCCGCGAAGCGGCCGTTGCCCTGGTCCACGTTGGCGTTCTTCTCCGATTCGAACTTCTGCCAGCGCTTGGAGGTCAGCGCCGTGAGCCACGTGTAGAGCGGAAACAGCAGCGCGAGCAGCACCGCGAGCGGCCAGTAGTAGTAGCCGGTGATGGCCAAGATGGCCACCACCTGCAGCAGCATCGGCAGGAAGTTGTTGGCGAAGGACTGGATGAACTGCGTGACGTTCGCAATCGAGCGGTCCAGGCGCGCGATGATGGTGCCGGTGACCTGATTATCAAAGTAGCGCTGGGGCAGCGCGAGCAGCTTGGCAAAGTACCGGGTGGACAGGATCTGGCGGAGGCGCGCCACCATCACGTCGCCCAGGTAGCCGGAGACGTTGCGCAGGATGGACGCACCCGCCTCCGCCGCGAAGAGGGCGAACGCGAGCAGCGCTACCCGGCGCACGGACTCGGCACCCGGGGCATCCGCGACGCCGCCCCCGCCGCCCCCGCCGGAGAGGTGCCCGACGATCGTGTCCGTGGCCTCGCGCAGGATGAACGGGGAGACTAGGCCCAGCGCCGCGACCGCGGAAGACACGAGAACCACGGCGAGGTAGAAGGGCCACAGGGCGGAGGCGCTGCGCAAGACTCGGACGAAAGGCTGCATGGCCGCCCACGCTACCGCGGGCTGTAGGATGGCGAGGAACTGTCAACGCCGAGCCGCCCAGCCTCGGCCGACCCATTGGGAGCTGCACCATGACCCACCGCCTCGCCACCACGGTTGTTGCTCTGGCGGTGGCCCTGCCGCTGGCGGCCTGCGCCGGCGCGGAGGATGATGCGGCGGAAAACGCGGCGGACCAAGCCGCGGAGGCCACCGAGGTGTCCGCTACCAGCACGATCGGCCGGCCGCAGGAGACGTTTGAGAAGCAGGAGGCGCCCGCCGCGGTCTCCACCGAGATCCAGGGCGAGCGCGTCAAGGATCCGGCGATGGACCTCTCCTACAAGTGGCAGGGCACTTCCTACGCGCCGAACGGCGGCACAGTGGTGGTAGTGGCGGTGACCAACCAGTCCGACGCGCCGATGCCCGCGGACACCCTGCAGCCCAAGCTGGAGTACAACGCCGGTAACAAGGACATGCGCGAGGCGAAGCCGATGGATGCGGAGGCCGCCGGCGTGGACACGGTCGGCCTCGACCTCCCGCTCGGCCCCGGCGCCACCGCCAACGTCAAGTACGCCTTCGACGTGGCCACCGGCAATCTCTGGGATGCCCGCTTCAGCATCGGCAACGTCACCTTCGAGGGGAACTTGAACAACTAATGGAGCTCGTTGTGCTTGTCGACGACTCCGGGCACCCCGTAGGCACCGCCGAGAAACACGCCGTCCACACCGACCACACCCCGCTGCACCTGGCGTTCTCCTGCTGGGTGCTGGGCGCGGACGGGCGGGTGCTGCTCACGAGGCGCGCCCTGGGCAAAAAGACGTGGCCGGGTGTGTGGACCAACGCGTTTTGCGGCCACCCCGGCCCTGGCGAGGAGACCCAGGCCGCCGTCTACCGCCGCGCGGAGGCGGAGCTGGGGCTCGCACCCGGCTCGCTTGCGTCGCTCGAGCTGGTGCTGCCGGACTTCCGCTACCGCGCGGTGGACGCGTCGGGGACGGTGGAGAACGAGATCTGCCCCGTTTACCTCGCCGTCCTCGCCGAAGACACGGGGAGCGCGGTGGGCGCGCAGCTGCGCCCCAACCCGGACGAGGTGGCCGAGTACGCCTGGGCCGACCCCGTCGGCCTGATCGCCGCGGTGGATAGCGCGCCCTTCGCATTCTCGCCATGGCTGGTGGAGGAGCTCGCCTGCGAGCCGCTGCGCCGCCGCCTCACAGGCACCGAGGCGGGCACCTAGGCAGTGCCGGCCACAGCGCCGAGGCTGCGGCGCTCCACGTGGCCGCCCTCGGCGAATGGCGCCCAGCCCACCTCGCCGGTGCGGAGGAATCGCAGCAGCCACGGGTCTGGGGCGAACAGCGCCGGCAGGTCCTCCGAGTGTCCCAGCGGCGCGCCGCCGGGGCGCACGTGCTCGGCCAGCCACACCGGGCCCGGCGCGCCGGCGGCCACCGCGCGGGCGGGGCGGCGCACGGAGGCGTCGGAGATGCGTTGGCGGGTGCGTCGGAAAGCAAGGCCCTCCCTGTAAAACTCCCCGTCCGCGTACGTGACCACGGTGGGCACCGGAGCGAGCTCAGTCGGGTCGAGCGGATGGGGGCCGAGGGCCATGTCGGTGGGGTAGTGGGCGCGGAAACGCTGGTAGGCGCGGTCCAGCTTGGCGGGGTTGCGCTCCGCGAGCTCGTTGAGCGCCTCGCGGGTAAGCGGGACGCCGAGCGCACCGCGCGCCGCCCACTTCCGCGCCTCGAAGCCGCGGCGGGGGAACGCGGGGGAGATGGCCAGGGCGCGGCGGAACTCGCCCCGGTAGTGGTCGCGGCGCGTCAGCCACAGCGCGAGGGACCCGCCCGCGGACTGGCCAACCACCGTCACGTTGGTGGGGTCCCCGCCGAATGCCTCGATGTTGCGCTGGATCCAGGTCAGCGCCGCGGCGCAGTCCGCCGCCGCGCGGTAGTGCCCCGGTGCGTCGGCCGTGACCGGCAGCATGCCCGGGAACTTCAGCCGGTAGCCCACCCGCACGTGCACCACGCCCGCGGCGGCAACGCCGGTGGGGTTCGACACCAGCTCGGTGTGGCTGCCCTCCTCGAATCGGCCGCCGTGGATCCACACCACCACCGGCAGGTCCGCCATCGCCCGCGCCCCGGCGGGGGTGGTGATGGACAGGGCTGGGGTGGCGGGTGCGTCTGAGGTTGCGTCGATAAGCATGCCCCGCTGCGGCGCAACCGGATCGTCGAAGGGGCGCGCAACGCGCGCGTACGGCACGGAGCGGAAGTGGTTGCACCTCCCGTCGCGCACCCCGATCACGGTGCCGGCGGGGCAGGTGACCTCGGCGGTGCGCGCTGGGGAGCTCATGCGGAACATCGTAACCCCGGCGCGGCGCGCGGCGTTTTATAGAGTGTTCGCATGACCAACCCCCTGCTGGAAGCGTCCGCCCTGCCGTACAACCTGCCGGACTTCGCCGCGATCCGCCTCGAGCACGTCGAGCCCGCCTTCGAGCAGGCGCTCGGCGCGCACGCCCGCGAGATCTCCGACATCCTCACCGAGGCTGAGCCGACGTGGGAGAACACGGTGGAGGCCTTCGAGCTGTCCGGGCGCGACCTGGAGCGCGTGCTGGCCTGGTTCTTCAACCTGCAGGGCACGGACGCCACCGACGAGTTCGACGCCGTGGCGGACCGGATCGTGCCGAAGCTGTCCGCGCACACGGACTCGATTTACCAGAACGAGGAGCTGTACCGCCGGCTGCGGGAGGTGGTCCCCCCCGCGGACGAGGAGTCGCGGCGGCCCCCCGGGCTGCTGCGGCGGCGCTTCGAGCGGCGCGGCGCGAGGCTGGCCGCCGCCGGAAAGACCCGCCTGCAAGAGATCAACCGGCGCCTCTCGGAGCTCTCCGAGCGCTTCGGCCGCAACCTGCTCGCGGACACGCGGGCCCTGGCCGTGCGCTTCGAGCGCGCCGAGCTCGCGGGCCTGGGCGAGGAGCAGCTCGCCGCCTACCGCGAGGAGGACGGCACCTACCTCGTGCCCATCGAGCTGCCCACCACCCAGTCCCTCCAGGCGGAGCTGCAGGAGGCCTCGGCGAGGCGCAAGCTTTTTAACGCCTCCCGCGCCCGCGGTGCCGACTCCAACCGCGACCTCGTTCTCCAGTCCGTCGCCCTGCGCCGCGAGCGCGCGCAGCTGCTCGGCTTCAACTCCCACGCGGATTACGTAATTGCGGAGGAGACCGCCGGTACCGCGGCGGCCGCCCGGGCCCTGATCGCCGACCTCGCGCCGGCCGCCGCCGCCAACGCCGAGGCGGAGCGCAAGCTGGCAGCCGAGCTCGCCGGCCACGACATCGACGGCGCCGACTGGCCCTACTGGCAGGCCCGCCGCCGCGAGGCGGAGCTCGACGTGGACGAGGCCGAGCTGCGCAAGTACTTCCCGCTTGAGCAAGTGATTGTCGACGGCGCCTTCCACGCCGCCAACCTCCTCTACGGCGTGAAGGTGCACAAGCGCGAAGACCTCGCGGGGTACCGCGACGACGTGGACGTGTGGGAGGTCACCGAGGAAGACGGCACCGGCATCGGCCTGCTCTTGACCGACTACGCGGCGCGCCCGTCCAAGCGCGGCGGCGCGTGGATGAGCTCGTTTGTGGACCAATCCACGCTGGCGGGCACCAAGCCGGTGGTGGTCAACGTGATGAATGTAGCCGGCGAGCTGCTGAGCATCGACGAGGTGACCACCGTCTTCCACGAGTTCGGCCACGCACTGCACGGCCTGCTGTCCCACGTGCGCTACCCCTCGATGTCCGGCACCAACGTGCCCCGGGACTGGGTGGAGTTCCCCTCCCAGATCAACGAAAACTACGCCTTCGCCCCCGAGATCGTGCGCAACTACGCCCGCCACGTGGACACCGGCGAGGTGATCCCCGACGCGTTGCTCGACGCGGTGCGCGCCTCGCGCCAGTTCGGCCAAGGCTTCGCTACCGCCGAGTACCTCGCGGCGTCCGCCATCGACCTTGCTTGGCACTCCCTGAGCGCGGCAGACGGGCCGCTGCGGGAGGGACCGGGCGCGATCGAGGCGTTCGAGGCCGAGGCGCTGCGCGAGGTGGGCCTGGACGTGGAAGGCCTGGAGCCGCGCTACCGCTCAACCTGGTTCAACCACATCTTCGCCGGCGGGTACTCTGCCGGCTACTACTCCTACCTGTGGGCCGAGGCCCTGGACGCAGACGGCTTCGAGCTGGTGCAGCGCGAAGGCATCACCCGCGCCACGGGCCAGAAGTTCCGAGACGCGATCCTGTCCAAGGGCGCCTCGCGCGACTACACCGAGGCCTACCGCGCCTTCCGCGGCCGCGACAAGGACACGCGGCCCCTGCTGGTGCGCCGCGGCCTGGCCGGGGTGGATCTGTAAATGGGCTGGCTGCTCGAGCTCAGCCCCTGGCTGCAGCTGCCCATCGTGCTCGCGGTGCTGCTGCCGCCGGCCGGCCTCGTCGCCTGGGCGGGGTTGAAGCTGGTGGACTGGCTGGGTGGCCTCGCCGCCCGGTGGGCTACCCTTGAACACCATGGCTAACCCGGAGGAGTTGCGGCGCCGCGACCAGGAGCTGCCGAAGGCGCAGCGCAAGTACCCGCGCTCGCGCGTCACGCAGGTTATGTGGATCATGATCGCCCTGGTTGTGGTGGCGGCGATCGTTAGCGCGCTCTAGCGCCCGTCCCCGGGCACCGAGCGCGCCGGGCTGGGCCCCGCCGCAGCACCCTCGCCCCAGAACTCGAAAGTAGCAATTCGTTATTCCCCGAAAACACGGCCTTAACGAGCTGCTACTTTCGAGTTCTGGCTGTCCGGGCCGCCGCCTGCCCGCGCCGCGCCGCCGCCGCGCTACGGCCGGCGGGAGGCCTCCGCGACGCGGTGGAAGAGCTCCATGTCGGCGAGGTCCTCGATCAGCACCGCCTCGCCGCCGCCGGTGCACAGCGGGATGCACCAATTGGAGTACTGCGTAGCGTTTGTGCCAGGCTGGTTTTGGATGCGCACGTCACCCACCATGTCCACGAGGTTGGTGCACGTCATGGCGGACGGGGTGGAGGCCACAAAGCGGGTCAGGCCTACCAGGAGGGACTCCACATCCTCGTACTCGCCGAGGTCTTTGTCTAGGAAGTCGACGCGCGCAAGCGGCGTGCCCTCGAACGCGCCCTCCGCCTGCGCGTGGGCGAGCACCTGGCTGATCCACACCGCGTCGGAGGCGTTGAGCTCCTCGAGGGACTCTTTGACCAGGCCGAGCTCGTGGCGCAGGGCGTTGTGGGCGCCCACCATGTAGCCGGCCGTGGGCGGGAGGTCGTGGGTGCCGATGGCGGTGAGGGAGAGGTTGCGGTACTGCTCGCTCGGGCGCGGTGAATTGTCCGGCGGGGTCGACTCGAACCACACCACGGTGGTGCCCAGGATGCCCTTGTCGCGCAGGACCTCCTGCACCCACGGCTCGAAGGTACCCAGGTCCTCGCCCACCACCACGGCGCCGGCGCGCTGCGCCTCGAGGGCGAGGACGCCCACCATGGCCTCGTGGTCGTAGTTCATGTAGGCGCCCTCAGCCGGTGTGCCCATGCGCGGGAGCCAGAACAGGCGGAACAGGCCTAAGACGTGGTCGACGCGGATGCCGCCGGAGTGGCGCAGCACTGTGCGCAGCAGGTCGCGCCAGGGGGCGTAGCCGGACTCCGCCAGGGCCTGCGGGTTCCACGGCGGCTGGGACCAGTCCTGGCCCTGCTGGGAGTACTGGTCGGGCGGAGCGCCCACGGAGGCGTCGGCCACCAGGGAGGCGGCCAGGGTGTGCGCGTCGGCGCCGTCGGGGTGGATGCCCACCGCCAGGTCGGTCATGATGCCGATGCGCATGCCGGCGGCCAGCGCCTGCTCCTGGGCCACGCGGCGCTGCTCGTCGGCGATGAACTGCAGCCACATGTAGAAGCGGGTTGTTTCGGCCAGCTCCTCGCCACCGCCGTGCCGAGTCACCCCGCCGCGCCCCGCAGCCCCCGTAACCTCCGCGGCCTCTGCAGCCAGCGCAGCCTCCGCGGCCAGCGCCGCCTCGGCGCACCAGCGCGCGAAGTCCTCCAGGCCCTCGCCCTCGTCCAGCGCGAACAGCTCGAAGCTGCGGGTGCGCTCTTCGTCCTCGCCGGAGAGGTAGAACAGCTCGCGCAGCACCTGGAGCTTGGCGGCGAAGATGGCGTCCCGCTCAAGCGGGGAGGCGGAGCGGTTCGCGGCCTTCAACGGGGCAGCTAGGGCGGCGACCTCGGCGCGGACGTCGTCAGGCAAACGCCCGAACTCCGGCACGGACTCGACGGAGATGTAGATGGGGTTGACAAACCTGCGCGAGGTGGGCAGGTACGGGGAATCCTCCACGGGCGGGACGGGCTGTGCGGCGTGGACGGGGTTGATCAGCAGGTAGTCGGCACCCTCCGCCGCCACCACCTGCGCCAGGCGCCCGAGGTCCTCGAAGTCCCCGATGCCCCAGGATTGAGCCGAGCGCACGGAGTAGAGCTGCGCCATCACGCCCCACACCGGGTCCTGGATGTAGCGCTGGTTGGTCTCCAGCTGGGCGGGGGTGACAATCAGGGTGCAGGTTTGGGTGAAGTCGTCTGACTCGAGGTGCAGCTCGTGCCAGCCCGCGGGCAGGTCCCCGGGGACGTGGAAGGTAGCCTCGCCCCACACCACGCCGTCGGCGGCGGTGACGGGCGGCGCCCAGTTCTCGTCCTGGTACGCGTCGCGGGAACCGCCGTCCTCCAGGCGGATCCAGCAGTGGGCCGGGTGGCCGTCGTGCACGTGCACGTTGAAGTGGCGCTCCTCGCCCTCTGTGGCCACCACGCAGGGCGGCAGGGGGCGCGTCGCCTGCTCGCGGCGGCGGGCTTCGAGGTAGAAGCGGAGGGTTTCTTCCGAGGGGTCGTCGTCAAGCTCGAGCCCCAATGCGCGGAGCAGCTTCAGAAACGACGTTTCGGGAGGCGCCGTGATCAGGCCGTTCGAGGCGCGGTAGACGGTGCCGAAGCCGTAGGCCTCGGCGAGTTCGAGCAGCAGGTCCCCGTTCATCACAAGTGGCCATTGTGCCAAACGTCCCGCTTCAACGCCGAGCCGTGTGGGGAGTGCGGGGTACAGTTGCCCCTATGCCGTCGAAGACGTATGCAACCGAATCCGGTTTCACCCTGAAAGACACGGACAACTGTCTGCGCCGCCTGATCACCCTGTGCCGCGAGCAGCCGCACCTGGTGCTGTACTACCGGCCGCGCAACTACGAGTGGGTGTCCGTGACCGCGGGCGAGTTCCTCACCGAGGTGTTCGAAGCGGCAAAGGGGCTTATCGCCGCAGGGGTGGAGCCGGGGGACCGGGTGGCTATCTTCTCCAGCACCCGCTACGAGTGGTCCTTGATGGATTTCGCCATCTGGGCCGCCGGCGCGGCGTCCGTGCCGATTTACCCCACCAGTTCCACGCACCAGATCCAGTGGATTTTGGAGGATTCGGGCGCCAAGATCGCGTTCAGCGAGACGCGGGACCACACCCAGCTGCTTGAACCGTTTTTGCCGGACGGCGTGTACAAGAACTCGCGCCTCGAGCGCGTCTACGAATTCAACGCCTCCGGGGTGGAGACGTTGAAGTTCGAGGGGCGCTCGGTGGAGCAATCGCTTGTCGACGCACGGTGGGAGGCCATCCGCCAGCCGGACCTCGCCTCCATCATCTACACCTCCGGCACCACCGGCCGGCCCAAGGGCGTGGAGATCACCCACGGCAACTGGGCGCACCAGTGCTGGGCGCTGCTGGAGAACAAGATCGGCGAGGTGTCCTACCCCGGCCAGCGCATGGTCACCTTCCTGCCGCTGGCGCACGTGCTGATGCGCGCGGTGTCCATCTCCTGGACCATCTCCGGCGCCACCCAGTCGCACTGGTCCGACATCTCCACTTTGACCGTGGAGCTGCAGCGCGTTCGCCCGAACCTGGTGGTGGGCGTGCCCCGCGTGTTTGAGAAGGTGCGCGAGGCTGCCTACAACAAGGCCGCGGACGGCTCGGCCGTGGGCAAGCGCGTCTTCCTGGAGGCGGAGAAGGCCGCCATCGAATATTCCCGCGCGCTGGACACCGAGGCCGGCCCCACCAGGGTGCAGAGGGCCAAGGTGGCGCTGTACGACAAGCTGGTCTACAGCAAGATCAAGGCCGCGGTGGGCGGCTCCGCCTGGTACGGCATCACCGGCGGCTCCGCGATGAGCCAGGACCTGGGTCACTTCTTCCGCGGCATGGGCCTGCCCATCTACGAGGGCTACGGGCTCACCGAGACCTGCGCCGCCTGCTGCGTGAACCACGCCGACGCGCACAAGGTGGGCACCGTGGGCCAGCCGGTGAACGGCTACGCGGTGCGCATCAACGATGACGGGGAGATCGAGTTCTCCGGCCCCGGCGTGATCAGCCGCTACTGGAACAACCCCGAGGCCACCGAGGAGGCCTTCGATGACGGCTGGTTCAACACCGGCGACTTGGGCGAGGTGGACGAGGACGGCTTCGTCTCCATCACCGGCCGCAAGAAGGACCTGATTGTCACCGCCGGCGGCAAGAACATCTCGCCCGGGCCGATGGAGGAGATCATCCGCCAGGACCCGCTGATCTCCAACGCCCTGGTGGTGGGGGACGGCAAGCCGTTCGTTGGCGTGCTGGTCACCCTCGACGAGGAGGAGCTGAAGCGCTGGAAGGCAAACCACAACATCCCGGCCAACCGCAAGCTCTCTGACCTGGCGCAGGACCCGGCCCTGCGCGCGGAGGTGCAGGACGCGGTGAACATGGCCAACGCCACGGTCTCGCGCACCGAGGCCATCAAGAAGTTCCGCATCCTGGACCGGGACCTCTCCGAACAGCACGACGAGATGACCCCGACCATGAAGGTCAAGCGCAACGTGGTGTTCCAGCGTTTCCAGGAGGACATCGACAAGCTGTACCAGCGCTAGATTTCGGCGCGCCTCAAGCCCGCCGCGCCCCCGTTGGCCTAGCATCCGTTTCCGAGCACTTCGCCATGGATTCCACACTTGCTGCAAAGGGGGCGCACGCCATGCACAAAACCGCGGCCGTGCTGCGCCACCGCGAGCTGACGCAGGAGATCTACAACATCGGCGACGAGGTGGCGGAGTACATCGAGCACATCGCGGAGGCGGTGGCGGATTATGACGGCGAGCTGGCAGACGACTGCCTCGCCGAGTTCTCCGAGATCGTGGACGACGCGCGCCAGGACGCCCGCCGCGTGGTCGGCGAGCTGATTGGCCTGCGCCAGGCGCTGACCTCCGGCATGCGCGCCGGGATTCTCTCTGCTTCCGCGCGCGAGGAGGAGAAGGTTCCGGAGCCCGAGCTTCTCGACGCATCCGGGTTGGTCGACCTCTACCCCCTGGAAGCGCCCTACTCCGTGCAGACCATGCACGACTCGCTGACCGGCCGCACCGACTTGGTGGTGCAGCACCTGGGCGAGGTGGTGCAGTACGTGCTGGAGCAGACCGAGATGGTGGCACGCGAGCTCGGCGCGGTGAGCCTGCCGCACCTCTACGCCCGCGCCGGCGAGCTGGTGGAGGCCGCGGCGGAGGGGTGGATCGAGACGGTGTGCGAGGACCACCCGGCGTTCACCCGCACCATGCGCGGCTCCAACCCTCCCGAGTTTTTGGAGGAGCGCGCCCGCATCGACGCGGTGGTGGCCAAGGTGGCGGCCAAGCGGAGCCGCCGCGGCGCCTAGGTATCCATAGGTATCGCCTAGGTGTCCCTAGAATGTCCGCCATGGACAACTTTGGCGTGTACATCCACGTGCCCTTTTGCGCGAGCCGCTGCGGGTACTGCGACTTCAACACCTACACGCCCACGGAGGTAGACACCTCGCACGCCACCTACCTGGAGGCGCTGGGCCGCGAGCTGGAGCTGGCGGCGGCGGGGGCCGAGCTGCCGGAGGCGGACACCGTGTTCATCGGCGGCGGCACCCCGAGCCTTCTGGGGGCGGAGGGCCTAGGCCGCATCCTGGGCATGATCCGCCAGCACATCGGCATCCGCCCGGGCGCGGAGATCACCACCGAGTCCAACCCGGAATCCACCAGCCCCGCCTACTTCGATGGCCTGCTCGACCACGGCTTCACCCGCGTCTCGCTCGGTATGCAGTCCGCCTCGGCCCCGGTGCTCAAGGTGCTGGACCGCCGCCACACCCCCGGGCGGGCCACGGCGGCGGCGAGGGAGGCGCTGGCGGCCGGGTTCGAGCACGTGAACCTTGACATGATCTACGGCACGCCCACGGAAACCGACGATGACGTGCGCGCCACCCTCGAGGCGATCCTGGGTACGGGCGTGGACCACGTCAGCGCCTACTCCCTGATCGTGGAGGATGGCACCGCCATGTCGCGCAAGATCCGCCGCGGTGAGCTGCCCCCGCCGCAGGAGGAGGCCTACGCTTCGCGCTACGAGCTGATCGCGGACACGCTCGAGGCCGCCGGCTACGGATGGTACGAGGTGTCCAACTGGGCCAAGGCGGGCGGGGAGTGCCGCCACAACCTGCTTTATTGGCGAGGCGGCAACTGGTGGGGCGCGGGCCCGGGCGCGTACAGCACCATCGGGGACAGCCGCTTCTTCAACGTCAAGCGCCCCGAGCGCTACGCCGAGACCCTCGCCGCCGGCCGGCTGCCCGTCGCGGAGACGGAGGAGATTACCCCGGAGATCCGCCACTTCGAGGAGGTCATGCTCGGCCTGCGGCTGCGCGAGGGGGTGCGGAGGGGCAGCGTTACGGGGGACGTCGAAAAGCATGCTCGAGCTGGGCTGATCACCGTCGGTGAGCGCATTGCGGTGACGGACAAGGGGCGATTGCTTGTCGACGGCATCGTGACCGACCTACTGGCGTCCGAGTAGCGCGCGGGTACCATTTGCCACTATGAGTGCCGCCGACGCAAGACGCAAAGCCGTGCTGCGCGCCATCGTTGCGGACTACATCGCCAGCCAGGAGCCGGTGGGCTCCAAGTCGCTGGTGGAGCGCCACGGCCTGAAAGTCAGCCCCGCAACCATCCGCAACGACATGAGCGTGCTGGAGCAGCAGGGCTACATCGAGCAGACCCACGCCAGCTCCGGGCGCATCCCCACCGAGGCCGGTTACCGCGCGTTCGTGGACGCGTTGCACGACGTGAAGCCGCTCTCCGCCGCCGAGCGCCGGGCGATGCTCACCTTCCTGGAGAGCGGCGTGGACATGGAGGATGTGCTGCGCCGCTCGGTGCAGCTTCTGGCGCAGCTGACCAACCAGGCCGCCGTGGTGCAGCTGCCCACCCTGAACGTGTCGCGCGTCAAGCACTGCGAGGTGGTTGCGCTCACGCCCACCCGCCTGCTGCTGGTGCTGATCACCGACGCCGGGCGCGTGGACCAGCGCAACGTGGAGCTGGATACGCCGGTGGGCGAGGAGGCGGTGCGCCAGCTGCGCGACGTGCTCAACCAGGTGCTGGTGGGCAAGACCATGCGCGAGGCTGCGGAATCGCTCAGCGCGTTGGCCGCCGGCGCGCCCGCGGACATTGCGCACGCGGCGCAGCGCGCCACGGGCGTGCTGATCGGCACGCTGGTGGAGACGACCTCGGACCGCCTGCTCATCGCCGGCGCCGGCAATCTCACCCTCTACGGCACGGGCGACCTGCACAGCGTGATCGACGCGCTGGAGGAGCAGGTGGTGGTACTGAAGCTCCTGGCCAGCGCGCAGGAACTCGAGCACGTCTCGGTGCGCATCGGCCGGGAGAACGAGGACGAGGAATTATCGCGCGCCGCGGTTGTTACAACTGCATATGGTGCCGGGGCGGAAGCGCTGGGCGGCTTGGGAGTAGTCGGTCCGACGCACATGGACTATCCGGGTACCATTCAGAAAGTTGCGGCGGTGGCCGGCTACATCAGCCGCATTCTCAGCGGCGAGTAGACGCCCGCGGCGCCGCTTGAACCTTGAGACGCGGCAACGTGTAAACGCAGCACAGGTGTGGAAGGGAAAGAGTTACAACCTTGGCTCGGGATTACTACGGCATCCTCGGTGTGGACCGGGAGGCGACGGAGCAGGAGATTAAGAAGGCGTACCGCAAGCTGGCGCGCAAGTACCACCCGGACGTGAACCCGTCCGAGGAAGCGCAGGAGCGGTTCGCCGAGATCTCGCTGGCGCAGGAGGTGCTGCTGGATCCGCAGAAACGCTCGATTGTGGACCGCGGCGGCGACCCGATGGAGCAGGGAGGCGGCGCGCCCGGCGGCTTCGGCGGGGGATTGGGCGACATCTTCGAGGCCTTCTTCGGCGGCGGGGGCACCACCCGCGGGCCTCGCTCGCGAGTGCAGCCGGGCAACGACGCGCTGTTGCGCACCACCATCACCC
The DNA here is from genome assembly GCF_900078305.2 of Corynebacterium bouchesdurhonense. Classification (GTDB taxonomy): domain Bacteria; phylum Actinomycetota; class Actinomycetes; order Mycobacteriales; family Mycobacteriaceae; genus Corynebacterium; species Corynebacterium bouchesdurhonense. The sequence goes on along the minus strand of NZ_LT546025.1, from coordinate 28,943 downwards.
TCGAGGAGGCGTTCTCCGGCGTGAAGAAGGAGGTGGCGCTGGACACGGCCGTGCTGTGCGAGCAGTGCCACGGCACCGGCTCCGAGTCCGAGTCCGCGCCCGTGACGTGCGACCACTGCGCGGGGACCGGCTCCGTGCAGGAGGTGCAGCAGTCCTTCCTGGGCAACGTGATGACCACCCGGGACTGCCCCAAGTGCCACGGCTACGGCGAGATTATTCAGGACCCGTGCCGCCAGTGCGCGGGCGACGGCCGCGTGCGCGCCACCCGCGACCTCACCGTCAACGTGCCGGCGGGCATCGCCTCCGGCATGCGCATCCGCATGGCCGGCCAGGGCGAGGTGGGCCACGGCGGAGGCCCGGCAGGTGATCTCTACGTGGAGGTGCAGACCGAGCCGCACCCCTACTTCGTGCGCGAGGGCAATGACCTCTTCCTCCAGCTCAACGTGCCGATGTACGACGCGGCGCTGGGCACCTCCGTCACCGTGGAGGACCTGGCGGGCGGCCAGACCCGCATCGACGTGCCCGCCGGCACCCAGCCGGGCGACACGGTGCACCTGCCCGGAGAGGGTATGCCGCTGATCCGCTCGGACCGCCGCGGCGACCTGGTTGCGCACGTCCAGGTCACCGTGCCAACCGAGCTCAGCGGCGCGGAGCGCGAGGCGCTGACCCAGCTGCGCGACGGCTCCCCGCACAACGCCGAGGTGCACACAGACCAGGGCGCGGGCGGGGAGGGCTTCTTCTCCCGCATGCGAGACAGGTTCCGCCGCTAGTGTCGCTGGCCTACTTCCTCACCCCGGACCCGCTTTCCGGCCGGCTCACCGGAGCGGAGGCGCAGCACGCCCACGTGAAGCGGATCGCGCCGGGGGAGAGCATTGTGCTTACCGACGGCGCCGGGCTCACCGCCACCATCACCGTGACCCGCGCCTCCAAGGAGGAGGTGGTGGGCGAGGTCATCGCGCATACCGAAGTGCCCGCGCCCACCCCGCGGGTGACGGTGGTCCAGGCCATCCCGAAATCCGAGCGCGCGGAGTTGGCCGTGGACCTGGCGGTGCAGGCCGGCGCCGACGAGATCGTCCCGTGGATCAGCCACCGCACCATCGCGCGCTGGCCCGAGCAGAAGCAAGCCAAGCAGGTGGAGAAGTGGCAGAACCAGGCGGTGGCCGCGGCGAAGCAGGCGCGGCGGGCGTGGGTGCCGGAGGTGCGGATGCCGGTGGGTACCCGCGAGCTGGGAAGCGTGGACAAGCAAAAGCTCGTCCTCCACGAGGACGCGCAGACCTCGATCAAGGACGTGGCGTTCTCGGACGACATCTGGCTGGTGATCGGCCCCGAGGGCGGCATCGGCGCGGACGAGCTGCAGCTGATCGGCGGCGAGCCGGTGCGGCTGGGCCCGGAGGTGCTTCGCACGGCGAGCGCCGCCTTTGCCGGGCTCTGCGCCATCGGTGCGCTGACCGGGCGCTGGTAGTTTAGGGAGCATTATGGAAGAACTGGTCACCCGCAAGATCGAACTGGACTCCGCGTACGCGCAGTCGGTGCTCGGCATCAACGACGACAACCTGCGGGTGCTCAACCAGCACCACGCCGCGGACGTGCACGCCCGCGGCACCACCGTCACGGTGCGGGGCGCGGAGCGCGACGTGGCCTACGTGCTGCGCGTGCTCGACGAGCTGGAATCGATGGCGAGGCGGGGTGTGCCCATCACCGGCGACACGGTGGTGCACGCCACGCGCATCATGGAAACGGAGGCGCCTGAATCCGTAGCCGAGATCCTCGGTGCCGAGATCGTGGCGCGCAAGGGCAAGGTGATCCGCCCGAAGACGGCCGGCCAGCGCCGCTACGTCGACGCGATCGACGAGAACACGATCACCTTCGGCATCGGCCCCGCGGGTTCCGGCAAGACGTACCTGGCCGTGGCGAAGGCGGTGCAGGCGCTGCAGAACAAAGAGGTCAAGCGGATCATCCTCACCCGCCCGGCCGTCGAGGCGGGGGAGAAGCTCGGTTTCTTGCCGGGCACGCTGTCGGACAAGATCGACCCGTACCTGCGCCCGCTGTATGACGCGCTGCGCGACATGCTGGACCCGGAGATGATTCCCAAGCTCATCGAGGCCGGCATCATCGAGGTCGCGCCCCTGGCCTACATGCGCGGACGCACCCTGTCCGATGCGTTTGTGATCCTGGACGAGGCGCAGAACACCACCGGCGCGCAGATGAAAATGTTCCTCACCCGCCTGGGCTTCGGCTCGAAGATGGTGGTCACCGGCGACGTGTCCCAGGTGGACCTGCCGCGCGGGACCGTCTCCGGCCTGCGCGTGGCCCGGCGCATCCTGGGCGACATCGAGGGCATCTCATTCCAGGAGCTCGCGGCCGAGGACGTGGTGCGCCACCACCTGATCTCTCGCATCGTGGCCGCCTACGACCGCCACGACGCCCAGAACGCGGCCCGCTACGAGAAGCGCCAACGCGACATCGAGCGCGAGCGCGCGGCCGAAGCGGGCGGGGCCGGCGCGGCCATTGCGATCGGAACGGATGCGGAGGAGGAGTAGTGAGCATCGAAGTTCTCAACGAGTCCGGCGAGGCCGACGTCAACGAGGAGATGCTGGTGGATGTCTGCTCCTTCGCCCTGACCGCGATGGACGTCCACCCCGACACGGAGGCCACCATCACCCTGGTGGACGAGACCACCATGGCGGACCTCCACGTGCGCTGGATGGACTTGGAAGGCCCCACCGACGTGATGAGCTTCCCCATGGATGAGCTCACCCCCGGCGGCGGTCGGCCCGACGCGTCCCCGTTCGGGGCCGCCATGTTGGGCGACATCATTTTGTGCCCGGCGTACGACCGGAAGCAGGCCGAGATGGCGGGCCACGACCTGGCCCACGAGATGGCTCTGCTGACGGTGCATGGCGTGCTGCACCTGCTGGGCTATGACCACATCGCGCCGGAGGACGAGCGCGAGATGTTCGCACTGCAGAACGAGATTCTGGCGGACTGGTACGACTCGCTGGCCGCCCGCGGCGTGTCCTACCAGCCGAAGCCCACCGGCCCGCACGCATTCCCCTCGGCAGCGGACCGCGACGAGCTGGACAAGCTGATGCGCTCCCGCGAGGCCGGTGGGGCCGGCGCGGACGGGGCGGGGGAGTAGCCCGGTGGGTTTCACGTTCGCGTACCTGGCCACTGCGGTCATCGCGCTGCTGCTCTCTGGGTTGCTCGGCTCGGCGGAGTCCGCGCTCGCACCGATCTCGCGCGCCCGCGTGGAGGGGATGGTCAAGGACGAGGTATCCGGCTCCCAGGCGCTGCTGCGAGTGGTGGACCACCGCGCCAGCCACGTCAACACGCTGGTGATGCTGCGCACCGTCCTCGACGTCACCGCCGCGGTGTTCGCCGCGATGTTGGCCATGGAGGTGATCGACTCCGACGCGTGGGCAATTACCGCCGCCGTGGCCGCGGTAACGCTGCTGCAGTTCGGCATCATCGGCGTCTTCGCCCGCACCGCGGGAAAGCGCAACCCGTACACCATCTCGCTGCGCTCGGCGCAGTGGCTGGTGGCGTTCCACACTATCTTGGGCCCGCTGTCCGGCCTGCTGATCAAGGTGGGCAACCTCTTCCACCCGGGCGAGGACTTCCGCGAGGGCCCGTACTCCACCGAGGTGGAGCTGCGCGAGATGGTGGACATCGCCCAAGAGCAGGGCGTGGTGGAGACCACCGAGGGCCGCATGATTCAGAACATCTTCGACCTCGCTTCCACCCACGCCCGCCAGGTGATGGTGCCGCGGCCGGAGATGATCTGGATCGAGTCGGACAAAACGGCCGCCCAGGCCACTCGCCTCATGGTGCGATCGGGGCACTCGCGCGTGCCGGTGATCGGGGAGACGGTGGACGACATCGAGGGCGTGGCCTACCTGAAGGACATGTTCGGCGAGTCGGGCGCGCCCATCGACCGCGAGACCGTGATCACCGACGTGGTGCGCGAGCCCCTCTTCGTGCCCGACTCCAAGCCGCTGGACGTGCTGCTCAAGGAGATGCAGCGGGAGAACACCCACATCGCCATCGTCATCGACGAGTACGGCGGCGTGGCGGGCCTGCTCACCATGGAGGACCTGCTGGAGGAGATCGTCGGCGAGATTACGGACGAGTACGACGAGGACGAGGTCGCCCCCATCGAGCACGTGGGCGAGCGCACCCTGCGCGTCCAAGCTCGCCTGCCGCTGGATGACTTGGTGGACCACCTCGCCGACCACCTCGACTACGAGCTGGAGTACGACGACGAGGTGCGGGACTCCGTGGACACCGTCGCCGGACTGCTGTCCTACGAGCTCGGGCGCGTGCCGCTGCCGGGCTCCTCCATCACCATGGACGGGCTGTCCTACACGGCCGAGGGCGGCCGGGACCGCCGCGGCCGGGTGAAGACGCGCAGCGTGCTCATTGAGGTGCCGGAGCGCGCGGAGGTGGAGGGGATTGGTGAAATGTGAGCGTCGAAAAGCAAAATAGCCCTATGAAGAACGTTCTCTCGATCCAGTCCGCCGTCGCGTACGGGCACGTGGGCAACTCCGCCGCCGTGTTCCCCCTGCAGCGCATCGGGCACGAAGTGTGGCCCGTGTACACCGTGAACTACTCCAATCACACCGGCTACGGCTCGTGGAAAGGGCCGATGATCCCGGCCGCCGATGTGGCCGCCGTCATCGAGGGCATCGGCGAGCGCGGGGCGTTTCCGCGTATCGACGCAATCTTGTCCGGCTACCAGGGCGGGGACGACATCGCGGACGTGATCGTGCAGGCCGTCGCGCAGATCAAGGCCGCCAACCCGGCCGCGATCTACGCCTGCGACCCGGTGATGGGCAGCGCGAAGTCCGGCTGCTTCGTCGCCGACACCATCCCGCCGCTGCTGCGCTCCAAGGTTGTGCCAGTAGCCGACCTGATCACGCCGAACCAGTTCGAGCTGGGTTACCTCACCGAGCGGGAAGCGAACGACTTAGATTCCACCCTGGCCGCCGTGGACGCCGCCCGCGAGATGGGGCCGAGCACCGTGCTGGTCACCTCCGTGGAGCGCCCCGACGCCCCCGCGGACACCCTCGAGATGATCGCGGTGGACGACCACGGTAAATGGATCGTGCGCACACCGCGGCTGCCGGTCAAGCGCAACGGCTCGGGCGATGTGACGGCGGCGCTGTTCACCGGCCACTACATCGAGTCCGGCGACGCCGCCGACGCGCTGGCCCGCACCGCCTCCGCCGTGTACGACATGCTCAAGCTCACCCACGACGCCGGTGCGAACGAGCTGGAGCTGGTGCGGGCGCAGGAGTACTTTGCCAACCCGGCGATGCAGTTCGAGGTCGAGGCGCTGTAGGTGTAAATCGTTTCCCTCCAATCCGCGGTGGCCTACGGCCACGTGGGCAACTCCGCCGCCGTCTTTCCCATGCAGCGGCTGGGCAATGAGGTCTGGCCCGTCTACACGGTGAACTTTTCCAACCACACCGAGTACCCCACGTGGCGCGGGCCCGTGATGACCCCGCAGCAGGTCGCGGACGTTTTGGACGGCATGTCCTTCACCTAGCCGGGACCATGTTTGACGTGGTCACTGAGGTGCGCGAGCAAAATCTCGCCGAGCTGCCGCTGGTGCAGTGCCAGGATCTAATCGTCTCGCCGCACTCCCGTTTCACCCCGGTCGCGGTGGGATGGGCTGGGGGTATGGGGTGAGTAGGCGGTGTGTGAAGGCGGGGTGGAAGGGCTACGGGGCAACCGTAGTAAGAGGATGAAACCGGGGGAGTTCGGCGGAGGCGTGGGGTGTGTAAAAGAGAGAGCTCAGGACCAGCCTTAACGATGTGCGCTTTTCGAGTTTTGGCTTCGGCCGCGGGCGACGACCGGGCGGAAGCCCGCCTACCCCCGGGCGGAAGCCCGCCTACCCCTCGAATGACGAGCGCGGCGCGCCGATACCCGGGTCAATCTTCGGGGTCTCGCCGCTGCCCGGCCGGATGTCGATGTCGAAGATCTCGGTGGGCAGGTACACGGTGGCGCAAGCGTTCGGGATGTCCACCACGCCGGAGAACCTGCCCTCGATCGGGGCCGCGCCAAGCAGCAGGTAGGCCTGCTCGGGGGACCAGCCGAAGGTGGTCAGGTAATCAATGGCGTGGAGGCAGGCGCGCTGGTAAGCAAGCTGGGAGTCCAGGTAGCGCTGCTCGCCGTCGAGGGTGACGGAGGTGCCGGAGAACGCGAGCCACTGGCTGTAGCGCGGCTCGACGTTGCCCGGCATGAAGATGGCGTTCTCCTTTACGCCGTACTTGGCCATACCGTCCTTGATGATGTCCACGTGGATGTCGATGAAGCCGCTCATCTCGATGCCGCCGCAGAAGGTGATCTCGCCGTCGCCCTGGGAGAAGTGGAGGTCGCCGACGGAGAAGTTCGCGCCGTCCACATACACGGGGTAGAACACGCGGGTGCCCTTGGACAGGTTCTTGATGTCCTGGTTGCCGCCGTTCTCGCGCGGGGGAGCGGTGCGTGCGCCCTCGGAGGCCACGCGGTCGAACTCCTCGCCGGTCAACGAGCCCAGGATGGCCTGATCCGGCTCGGGCGGGAGCGCCAGCGGCGGCACGCGCTCCGGATCGGTGGCGATGAGCGCCGCCTCACGGGTGTGCCAGGTGTTGAGGAGCTCGTGGGAGGGCGCGGTGCCCATCAGTCCCGGGTGGATGATGCCGGTGAAGCTCACGCCGGGGACGTGGCGCGAGGTGGCGGTCTGGCCGGTGAAGTCCCACACCGCTTTGTACGCGTCCGGGAACTGGTCGGTGAGGAAGCTGCCGCCGTTTTTCTTGGCAAAGATGCCGGTGTAGCCCCAGCCCTGGCCGGCTAGCGGGCCCTCCTCCTGCGGGATCGGCCCGACGTCGAGGATGTCCACAATGAGCAGGTCGCCGGGCTTGGCGCCTTCGATGCGGAATGGGCCGGACAGTGCGTGGACGCGGTTGAGCGGCGCGTCGCGGATGTCGTCGGCGCTGTCGTCGTTCTTGATGTACCCGTCAAACCACTCGCGGCAGTCCACGCGGAACGTGTCGCCAGGCTGCACGGTCACGGCCGGCGGGATGTCGGGGTGCCAGCGGTTGTGGCCCACTTTCTCCTGGTCGGCGAAGCGCTTGGACGAGTCGAGCGGGAACAGATTGGTTGGCATGGGTCGTACCTCCTCAGGGTTTCGGAAGCTTTGCGTGTTGCGGGTTGCGGCTCACCGGGGTGGCCCGCCTGTTGCCGGATGCGGGCAGCGAATTGACCACGGCCGGTTCGTGCGCGCTCTTCTGGGTCGCTTCGACAGCGGAGGCGATCTTCGAGTCTGTTCGGCGCACGCTCGGTGCGCTGATTATGCGCCTGGCCATCTGTCCGCAGTCGGGGCACTCGATTTCGCGTTGCTCGCTGGACATCGGCAGGTGGCGCTCGGCCAGGTGTCCCTCGCCGCACTTGAACTCGTAGATGGGCATCGTCGTACCTTTTGTTGTAGCGATCACAGAAGCGCCGCCAGTGTAACGCCGATCGCGAAGGCGCGGGAGGGGCTCGTGCTTTTCGACGCTCCCGCAACGCCAACCCCCAGCCGCCATGCGGGAAGGTTGATGCGCGCGCCTGCGCTAGAATTGCAGGCCATGAGCAATGCGGATCCCGTTTTCGGCGCTGGTTTCGACCCCTTCGACCCCTTCGATGAGGCGAACTTGCCCGCGGACGCGACGGCGCAGGCGGGCCCCGGCGCATACGGAGGCTTCACCGACACGCCCGAGGGGTTCCGCTCCGGCTTCGTCGGCTTCGTGGGCCGCCCGAATACCGGCAAGTCCACCCTCACCAACGCGCTGGTGGGGGAGAAGATCGCCATCATGGCGGACCAGCCGGAAACCACCCGCCACCCCATCCGTGGCATTGTCAACCGCGAGGATGCGCAAATCATTGTGGTTGACACGCCGGGGATCCACCGCCCGCGCACGCTGTTGGGCGAGCGGCTCAACGAGGTGGTGAAGGACACCTACGCGGACGTGGATGTCATCGGGTTCACCGTGCCAGCGGACGAGAAGCTGGGCCCGGGCGACCGCTTCATCTACGAGCAAATCCGGGCGGTGAAGCCCAACGCCCCGGTGGTGGGAATCGTGACCAAGCTGGACAAGGTGGGCAAGGACGTCGTCGGCGAGCGCCTGATCGAGCTGCACGAGATGCTCGGGCCGGACAGCGACGTGGTGCCGGTCTCCGCCACGCAGCAGGTGCAGCTGGACGTGCTGACGGACATTTTGGTGAGCAAGCTGCCGGAGGGGCCCCGTTTCTACCCGGAGGGGGACGTGACGGACGAGGACACCGAGACTCGCATCGCCGAGCTGATCCGCGAGGAGGCACTGCACGGCTTGCGCGAAGAGCTGCCGCACTCCGTCGCCGTGCAGATCGACGAGATGCACGAGGACGCCGAAGACACCCGCGACCCGAAGCGGATGAAGATCTACGCGGTGATCTACCTGGAGCGCCCAGGCCAGAAGCGCATCATCGAGGGGCCGGGCGGGCGGCGCCTGAGCGGCATCACGCACCGCGCCCGCCAGCAGATCATCGAGCTTTTGGGCCGAAACGTCTACCTGGACCTGCGCATCAAGGTGCTGAAGAACTGGCAGTCCGACCCGAAGGCGCTCGGCCGACTTGGCTTCTAGGCGCACCTCCCCAGGCAGGCCGAGCTGGCGCGATCGCGCCTTTGTGGTTCGCACCTACGACTTCGGGGAGGCGGACCGGGTAATCGTCCTGCTCACCCGCGGCCACGGGCTGGTGCGGGGCGTGGCCAAGGGGGTGCGCAAATCAAAATCCCGCTTCGGCTCGCGCCTCCAACCCTTTGTGGACGTGGATGTGCAGGTCTACCCCGGGCGGGACCCGGCGAAGAACCTGGCCACTATCACCGCCGCGGACACCGTGGACTATTACGGGGCGCGCATCATCGACGACTTTGACCGCTACGCCGCCGCCTGCGCGGTGATGGAGACGGCGGAGAAGCTGGCCTACGAGGAGGCGGACCCGCACCTGTTCGACCTGGTGCGCGAGGCCCTCGCCGCGCTGCAGACGCCTTCTTTGCCCACGCTGGTGCTGGACGCCTTCATTCTGCGCGCCACCGAGCACGCCGGCTGGGGCTTGAGCCTGTACAACTGCGCCAACTGCGGCACCCCGGGCCCGCACAAGGCCTTCAACGCGGCCGTGGGCGGGGCGGTGTGCAACAACTGCCGGCCCCCGGGATCGTTGGACGTGGACCCGGAGGCGCTCCACACCATGTGGCTGATCCAGCACGGCCACCCGGCCCCCGGCGAGCACGTGGGCCAGGTGCACCGCGCCACCACGGCCCACCTGCAGTACCACCTGGAGGCAGGTCTGAAAACGCTGCGGATCATGGAGCAGGCATAATGGCGGGGTGACCAGCCCCGACCAGAAGCCCTCCCTCGGCGCCAACCCGAGTGCCAACCCGAGCGCCGTCCTGCCTGCCGGTTTCCCCGCCCCGCCGCCGCTCGCCCCGGAGTTCATCCCTCGCCACATCGCGCTGGTGATGGACGGCAACGGTCGCTGGGCCCAGGAGCGCGGCCTGCCGCGCACGGAGGGGCACCGCCGCGGGGAGAACGTGCTGATGGAGTGCGTGGACGCATGCATCGCTCTCGGCCACGTGGAGTGGCTCTCGGCGTACGCGTTCTCCACCGAGAACTGGCGCCGCTCACCCTCCGAGGTGCGCTTCCTCATGGGTTTCTCGCGCGACGTGCTGCGCCGCCACCGCGACGAGCTGCACGAGAAGAACGTGCGCGTGGTGTGGTCGGGCCGCCGCCCGCGCCTGTGGCGCAGCGTCATCCGCGAGCTCGAGGCTGCGGAGGAGCTCACCCGGAACAACACCGGCGTCACCCTCGCCATGTGTGTGAACTACGGGGGAAGGGCCGAGCTTGTCGACGCCACCCGGCGCCTCGCCGAAGACGCCCGCTCGGGCGCCCTCGACCCGGCGGCCATCTCGGAGGAGACGATCGCGCGCTACCTCTACCGGCCAGACATGCCGGACGTGGACCTGTTCCTGCGCCCCTCCGGCGAGCAGCGCACCTCCAACTTCCTGCCGTGGCAGTCCGTGTACGCCGAGATGGTGTACCAGGACACGCTGTTCCCGGACTTCACGCCACAGCACATGTACAACGCGGTGCTCGAGTACGCGCGCCGCGACCGCCGATTCGGCGGTGCGGTGGACAAGTTCGCGGCTCAGTAGGCGTCGATAAGCATTAGCTCACGCCTGCGCCTGGCACGCGCGGCACACACCGTACACCTCCGCGTCATGGGCGACGAGGTCGAACCCGTAGCGCGCCGCGACGAGTTCGGCCCACTTCTCCACGGGCCCGCCCTCGACCTCCACGGTGCGACCGCACACGGTGCACACCAGGTGGTGATGGTGGTGGTCGGTGAGGCAGTGGCGGTAGAGCGTCTCGCCCTCCGGGGTCTGCAGCACGTCCACAGCGTCGATCTCCGCCAAGGACTGCAGCGTGCGGTACACCGTGGTCAGGCCGACCTTCTCGCCCCGTGCCTCGAGCTCGGCGTGGATGGCCTTGACGGGCGCGAACCTGTCTAGGTCCCGCAGCGTCTCCACCACTGCGGTGCGCTGGCGGGTCGTGCGCGGGCCCAGCTTGGGCATCGGCTGCTTCTGCTGCGACATACCCGGCAAGGCTAGTCCCTCCGCGGTTTGGGGGTGCGCGGCGCCAGGCCCGGGTCCTGCTCGGGGCGGACCGCGGCGGGCGGGTCCACGATCGCCGCGGACCCGCTCCCGCTGGCAAACCGCATGCCGCGCCGGGAGATCAGGCCGGCGATCCGGCGGCGGTCTACGTCACCCGTGGCGCTCAGCGACGCCAGGCGCAGGATGATGTCGATGACAGCGGGCTCGGTGAGTGAGTAAATCACCTCGCGGCCCGCGCGCCGGGAGTCCACCAGCCCCGCGGACTTGAGCACCCGTAGGTGCTGCGAGATGAGCGGCTGGGATTTGCCCAGCTCATCCACCATCTCGTGCACCACGCGCTCGCCGGAATCAAGAAGCAGCAGGATGCTCAGGCGCAGCTCCGAGTCGAGGGCCCTGATGAGCTCGGCGGTGCGCGCGAGGTCGCGCGGGGACAGCCTCTCGCCGCTCATGTGGCCTCCTCACCGGAGCTGATTGCTTGTCGACGCCCCCTTCGAGCGCCCGTAACCCCCGAATTTTACGACACTTGACACCCGTATGCGCCTGTATGCTTCCCAGTCCAGCTTTCCCACTTCGCATTCCCCGTTCTGCGGCGAGCGCGGTCGTGCAGGCCGCGGCGGGCCGTTCGCTACACTGGGCACGTTATATTTTCCCGACGTGTTTCAGTGTGTTCTACGCTCACCGCAGCAACAGGAGGCTTGAAGTAGTGCCCGCCAACAAGATCGATACCGTAGTAAACCTCTGCAAGCGCCGCGGTCTGGTGTTCCCGGCCGGAGAAATCTACGGCGGCACCCGCTCTGCGTGGGACTACGGCCCGCTGGGCGTGGAGCTGAAGGAGAACCTCAAGCGCCAGTGGTGGCGCCACATGGTGCAGCGCCGCCGCGACACTGTTGGCGTGGACACCTCCATCATCCTCCCGCCCAAGGTGTGGGAGGCCTCCGGCCACGTCGAGGTGTTCACTGACCCGCTGGTGGAGTCCTTGCACACCCACAAGCGCTACCGCGCCGACCACCTGCTGGAGGCGTACGAGGAGAAGCACGGCCACCCGCCCGTCAACGGCTTGGCGGACGTCCCGGACCCGGAGACCGGCCAGCCCGGCAACTGGACCGAGCCGCGCGAGTTCTCCGGGCTGATGAAGACCTACCTCGGTCCGGTGGATGACAAGGAGGGCCTCCACTACCTGCGCCCGGAGACCGCCCAGGGCATCTTTGTGAACTTCAAGAACGTGATGACGTCCGCGCGCCTCAAGCCGCCGTTCGGCATCGCCAACACCGGCAAGAGCTTCCGCAACGAGATCACCCCGGGTAACTTCATCTTCCGCACCCGCGAGTTTGAGCAGATGGAGATGGAGTTCTTTGTCAAGCCCGGCGAGGACGAGCAGTGGCACGAGTACTGGATCAACGACCGCCACCAGTGGTACATCGACCTGGGCATCAACCCGGACAACCTGCGCCTGTACGAGCACCCCAAGGAGAAGCTCTCCCACTACTCCAAGCGCACGGTGGACATCGAGTACGCCTTCGGCTTCACCGGCTCCAAGTGGGGCGAGCTGGAGGGCGTGGCCAACCGCACGGACTATGACCTGAAGACGCACGCGGAGGCCTCCGGCGAGGACCTGAGCTACTTCGACCAGGAGACGGGCGAGCGCTGGTTCCCCTACTGCATCGAGCCGGCCGCCGGCCTGGGCCGCGCCATGATGGCCTTCCTCATCGACGCGTACGACGAGGAGGAGGCGCCGAATGCGAAGGGCGGCACCGATACCCGCGTGGTGCTGCGCCTGGACCGCCGCCTGGCCCCGGTGAAGGTTGCCGTGCTGCCCCTGTCTAAGAAGCCGGAGCTCTCGGGCCCGGCCGAGGAACTGGCCGACACGCTTCGCCAGCACTGGAACGTGGACTTCGACACCTCGGGTGCGATCGGCCGCCGCTACCGCCGCCAGGACGAGATCGGCACTCCGTTCTGCGTGACGTACGACTTTGACTCCCTGGAGGACCAGGCCGTCACCGTCCGCGAGCGCGACACGATGGAGCAGGAGCGCGTGCCCCTGGCCGAGCTGGAGTCCTACCTGGCCGCCCGCCTGGTGGGCTGCTAGGTACCCGGCCATGCACTACGTCAGCTGGGATCGCACCGACCGGGACGCTCCGAAGCTGCTCGCCGAGGGGGGCCCGGAGGTCCTCGGCGTGTTTCAGGACAACCGTGCGAGCGTGAACGGCGAGATCTGGGACCTCACGCTCACCCCTGAGGCGGGCGCGGTGGCCACCCGCGGCGGCGAGGAGATTGTGCGCGCGCTTGACCCGCTGCGCCGCGGCGACCGCGTGCGCGTTGACATTCAGGGGCGCGGCTACACCATGGTGGGCGAGACATCGCGCAACTGGATCATCGAGGATGCGTCCGGCTCAAAGGTTGCCCAGTTCTCGCGCGAGAACTCCGGCGTGCGCAAGGCCATCCTCGAGTTCGAGGGCGAGACGGATCTGCCGCTAACCCACGTCGCCGGCCTGGCGTGGCTTTCGCGCGAGCTGATGGAGTCTCGTCAGGTGGGCTCCGCCAACGCGCTGATTGCCACGCTCACGCTGCTCTCGGCCGTGGCCCTGGTGGTGTTCTTCCTGTGAAGTGGCAGGGGCAGGTGCTGCGCGGTGCGCCCGTGCCCACCGCCTACCTGCCCGAGTCCCGCACCCTCGCGGTGGGCGCGGAGGAGCTGCGCGTGGTGTCCGACGATGCCACCGACGCCCGCGCCGTCACCCCCGACGGTCAGGCGTTCCGCCTGATCAAGCGCAGCACTACCGTCGCGCGCTACGAGGCGGTGTGCGGCGGCCGCCGCTACAGCGCGCGCCGCACCGGCGGCGGCTTTCGCTCAAAGCGCCGCGAGATCACCGACGAGCGCGGCCGCCTCGTGGCCGCCACCCGCGGCCTTCCCAACGGCGACCTCGAGCTGGAGATCTCCGGCGGCAGCGCCAACTTCACGGTGGATCTCGCCTTCATCTCCTGGGGGCTTCTGCTTGTCGACGCACCCGTGAGGCGCACCCTCCACTAGCCAGCTAGAAGGTGCCGCCGCGGGCCGAGGGGCCGCCGAAGCCGCCGCCACCACCGGAGAACCCGCCGCCGCCGCCGAACCCTCCTCCGCCGTGGTAGCCGCCGCCGAACCCTCCGGAGAGCAGGGAGCCCCACAGCACGGCCTGCGCCATGCTGTTGGCCGTTTGGCGGTTCTGGGCCGCGCGGTAACGGTCAATGTCGTCGTTGGCGGCCTGGGCGGCGCGGCGCGCCGTCTCGGTTGCTGCCCGGGCGAAGTCAATCGCCGAGCGGGTATCGCTCACCCGCCGCTGCTGGGCCTCCGCGAACTGGCGCTTGGACTCGGCGAGGAGGGTGCGGGCGTGGGAGCCGATGATGCGGCCGCGGGAGCGGATCAGGTCCTCCGCGCCCTGGATCTGGGCGACGGCCACGCGCAGTTGCTGGTCGAGCAGCTGCAGGGCCCGGCTCTGGTCGCCGGCCACGCCCTTGGCCACGGCGAGCTGCTGGTCGATGCGCGCGTCCACGTCCGTGAGCTCGGTGTAGAGGGCCAGCGGGTCCTTCTCGGCGCGGGCGTCGGCGGTGGCGAGCACTTGGCGCGCCGCCGCGGACACCTCGTCGAGCGCGCGGGTGTCGATGCGCGCGCCCTGCCGCGTGGCGCCCTTGACCTGCTCGATCTCTCGCAGCTCGTCCTCGATCTCGCGGCGCAGCGCGGCGAGGTTGGACTGGGCGGTGCGGATGTTGTCCTCGGCGTGCTCGATGGCGGCGAGGTTGGTATCCGAGATGTCCACGGCGCGGGTGGCGGCGGAGAGCTCGTCGATCAGCCCGCCCTGCTGGCCGGCGGCGCGGTCCGCGATCCGGCTGGCCTGATCCAGGTGCTTCTCCGCCTCGTCGAGGGAGGCCGCGGCGATGCCGACGTTCTCCGAGATGGAGCCGAGCATCTCCTCGGAGTAGCGCTGTCGCAGCTCGTCGAGGGTGCGCCGGGCCGGCTCGAGGCGGGCGCGGATGTCAATGGTGCGGGCGCGCACCTTCTCCACTTCCTCGGGGGCGCGCATGAGCACGCCGCGCATCTCGTTGAACTCGTGGGTGCGGTCCCGCAGCGCCTGCTCGGCCTGCCCGGCCGAGGAGATGATGTCCACCAGCATGGCGCGCTTCTCCGGCTCGGTTTCGGGAATCGCGTCGTAGAGGCGCTGGTGGGTGCGGAATGCGCGCTGCAGCGTGGAGGTGGCCTGGTTCATCGCCGCGGTGAACGGGCGCACGCGCTCCGCACCGAACTCCGAGGTGGCCAGGCGCAGCTCCTCCTTGCCCTGGGTAATGGACTCGTCCGCGGAGACCAGCGCGTCGCGCGCCACCTGCTCCAGGGTGGGCGTGGGCAGGCGGCCCAGGGAGTCGGTGTCGGAGGGGTCCAGTGCCTTGGCGGATTCGAGCTGCTTGGCCTGCGTCTTCTTGCCGTCGCGCCGCGACGCGGCGTAAATGCCGCCGCCCGCCAGCGCCGCAACACCGAGGCCGCCGGCAACCCAGCCGGCGCCGTTGCCCGAATCACTGCCGGAGCTGCCGGAGCCGCCGGCGGGCGCGCCTGTGCGCCCGGACGCGGCCGCGTCGGCGGCGGCCACCGCAGCACCCGCCCAATCTTCCCGCGCAAGGTGCTCATAGGCGGCGGCATCCATCGCGTCCACCTGGGACTGGGTCCACTGCTCGCCAGCGGCCACCGCGTAGCCGCGCTCGGAGGGAGACACCGCCAGCACGGCGGTGTTCGGGCCGTTGGCGTCCGCGGCCTGCTGCGCCCAGGTCGCCGGGGTTACGCCGCCGAAGCTGTCCACGAAGACCACGCGCAGGGACTTTCGCTGCTCCGCGCTGACCTTCTGGATGGCGCTCTCAATGGCGGACACGTCGCCGGGGGAGAGCACCCCGGCATCATCCGTTACCGGCTGGGTGAGCAGCCCCGGCCGTGTCGCCGTGCCGGCGGCCTGTGCCTCGATGCGGGTGGTGGGGGAAAAGGGTGCGTCGCCAAGCGAAAGCGCGAACGCCGCGGGCGCGGCAGAAAGAACGAGCCCGCCACCGAGCGCGGGGGCGGCGATGAGGAGGCGGAGGAAGCGGTTTTTCATGCTCACTAGGGTAGTCGCAACCAGGCGGGCGCGGCCCGAGCGCTTACGCTGGACGGTTGTGTATAGCTACAGCGCCGAAGACGCAGAACGCTTCGCCCCGGAGGGACCGAAGGGCGCGCAGATTGCGCCCGAGACCGACACCCGCGGTGCCTTCGCCCGCGACCGCGCCCGTGTCCTGCACTCCGCGGCGCTGCGCCGGCTCGCCGACAAAACGCAGGTGGTGGGCCCGCAGGACGGGGACACGCCGCGCACGAGGCTGACCCACTCGCTGGAGGTGGCGCAGATTTCGCGCGGCATCGGGGAGGGCCTGGGGCTCGATCCGGACCTGTGCGAGCTGGCGGGGCTTTCCCACGACATCGGCCACCCGCCGTACGGCCACAACGGCGAGCGCGCCCTCAACGATGTGGCGGAGTGCGGGTTCGAGGGCAACGCGCAGACGCTGCGCATCCTCGCCAGGCTCGAGCCAAAGGTGTTGGTAGGGGAGCGCTCCTTTGGCCTCAACCTCACCCGCGCCTCCCTGGACGCGGCCTGCAAGTACCCGCGCACCCGCACCAACGCCGACGGCTCCGTGAACGCGAAGTACTCGGCGTACGACGAGGACGCAGAGCTTTTGGCCTGGATCCGCCGCGGCCACAACGACGAGCGGGCACCCATCGAGGCGCAAGTGATGGACTTTTCTGACGACATCGCTTACTCCGTGCACGACGTGGAGGACGGCATCATCTCCGGGCGCATCTCGCTGAAGGTGCTGTGGGATCTGGTGGAGCTCGCCGCGCTGGCTGACAAGGGCGCGGCCGCCTTCGGCGGCACCGCGGATTCTCTGGTTGACGCCGCCTCCCGGCTGCGCTCCCTGCCCTCCATCTCGCACGCCGCGGACTTCAACTACACGCTCGCCTCATGGGCGCAGCTCAAGCAGCTCACCTCAGAGCTGGTGGGCCGCTACATCGGCGCTGTGACCGAGGCCACCCGCGTGGCGGCGGGTGGCGAGTCGATGGGGAGGATGCACGGGGACCTGGTGATCCCCGCGGACATCGAGGCCGAGGTGCGGCTGCTGAAAACGGTCGCGGTGCTCTACGTCATGGACGCGCCCGCCCACCTCGCGCGCCAGGACCGGCAGCGCGAGCGCATCTTCCGCGTCTACGACTACCTCTCCGCGGGCGCGCCCGGCACCCTGGACACGATCTACCAGCAGTGGTGGCTCACCGCCGAGACGCCGAGGGAGCGCGAGCGAGTCATCGTGGATCAGATCGCCTCCATGACGGAGTCCCGCCTCGAGCGCGCCGCGAAGAAGGCGGCCGCGCTGTCGTCCTTCATGGGCTAGCCGCGCCGGCGCAGCCGCACGCCGTTGTCGCGGAAGACCTCCTCTACCCGCTCACCCGCGGCGGCGCTGAGGCGCCAACCGTGCACCGTCACCTCGCCCACGCGGGCCTCGCGCAGCAGGTCCGCGAGCCCGTCGAGGTTGCGCGGGGCGGGGCGGCGCGGGCCGAACACCGCCGCCGACAGCGCCTCGGCGAGCTCCGCTGCCGTGCCCACCGGGCCCGCGATGTCCACCCGCCGCGGCGCCCGCGCGCCCGCGCCCTCCGGTTGCCAGGGGCTGCTCACCGTGTCGCCTCCGTGTTTGTTGCCGTGTTCTTTGCCACGTCCTGCCCGCTGATCTCGCAGAACGTCTCGTAGTGGTCGGCGGTGTAGAACCACTCGTCCACGTCCCCGTCAGCGCCGCCACCGGTGACAATGCGCCGCGCCCCGCGGTGGTGAACACCCGGGGTGTCCACGGTGTACTCGCGGTAGTAGCCGGACTTCTGCTTCGGCAGTGCACCCTCGTAGTTGCCAAAGCGCTTGTCGTCGTTGTCCGGGTAGGGGAAGGGGCCGCCGAGCTCAACCAGTGAGACGGTCTCCCACGCCTCGCGCGGCAGGGCGCCGCAGGCGTCGAGCCCCGACGCGCCGGCGGGGGTGGCGGCGGCCGTGGGGGTTGTTGGGCTGGCCTCAAGGGGCGTCGACAAGCGAGGAGAAGCTCCCTGCGCGCAACCACCCAACAACAGGCACGCGCCGAGCACCGCAATCCGCCGATTCACAACCCGAATTGTCCCACACCGCGGTGGCGCTACCATGAGCGCATGGCAAAGGGGAGAATTCCGGATAGCGATATTCAGGCTATCCGCGAGCGAGCGTCGATCGAGGAGATCGTGGGCGAATACGTGCAGCTCAAGCCCGCCGGCCACGACTCAATGAAGGGCCTGTCCCCGTTCAAGGACGAGAAGACGCCGTCCTTCCACGTCCGCCCCGCGCGCGGCTACTTCCACTGCTTCTCCACCGGCAAGGGCGGGGACGTGTTCACCTTCCTCATGGAAATGGAACAGCTCACCTTCCCCGAGGCGGTGGAGGCGGTGGCGGACCAGATTGGCTACCGCATCAATTACCAGGGCGGCACCGCCGGCGCCCGCGACGTCAAGCCCGGCACCCGCTCGCGCCTGCTTGCCGCAAACAAGGCAGCTCACCAGTTCTACCGCGAGCAGCTGGAAACGCCGGAGGCGAAGCCGGGGCGCGACTTCCTGCTGGACCGCGGCTTCACTCGCGAGCACATCTACCACTTCGAGTGCGGCTACGCGCCGGACGGCTGGGACACCCTGACCAAGCACCTCCTGCGCAAGGGCTTCACGGTGGAGGAGCTCCAGGAGGCGGGCATCAGCGCGATGGGCAGGCGCGGGCCCATAGACAAGTTCCGCCGCCGCCTGATCTGGCCCATCAAGGATGCCGCCTCCAACGTCATCGGTTTCGGCGCGCGCAAGCTTTTCGACGATGACCCGATGGGCAAGTACATGAACACCCAGGACACCCTGCTGTACCACAAATCTAAGGTGCTCTTTGGGCTGGACCTGGCTAAGAAGCACATCGCCGAGGGCCACCAGGCGGTGATCGTGGAGGGCTACACCGACGTGATGGCCATGCACGCCGCAGGGGTGGAGACGGCGGTCGCGGCGTGCGGCACCGCCTTCGGCCCGGACCACCTGAAGACTATCCGCCGCCTCATGCTGGATGACAGCTTCTTCCGCGGCGAGCTCATCTACACCTTCGACGGGGACGAGGCGGGCCAGAAGGCCGCCATGCGCGCCTTCAACACGGACGCCGAGTTCACCGGCCAGAGCTTCGTCGCCGTCGCGCCAGACGGCATGGACCCGTGCGACCTGCGCCAGGCCAAGGGCGACGCCGCGGTGCGCGACCTGGTGGCGCGCCGCGTGCCCATGCTCGAGTTCGTCCTCGAGTCGATCCTGGCGGACTACCCCCTCGACTCGGCGGAAGGGCGCATCCAGGCGCTGCGCCGCACCGTGCCCCTGATCGCGGACATTTCGGACCCGGTGTTGCGCAACGAGTACGCACGGCGGCTCGCGGGGTGGGTCGGCTGGCCCAACCCGGACGAGGTGGTGGAGCAGGTGCGCCAGGAGGTGGGCAAGCCGAAGAGGAGCAACCGCTTCGCCGCGCCTTCGCAGCCTTCCCCCAGCGCAGCCACCGCCGCTCCCGGCCAGCCGCCGGCGCTAGTGCCCCCGCACCCGCAGGACCCTGTGCTGTGGCCCCAACGCGAGGCGCTGAAGGCCGCCCTGCAGTACCCGGAAAAGGCAGGCAGCTACTTCGATGGCATCAACCCGGAAGCCTTCACCAACGACGCTTACCGCCAAGTCCGCGATGCGATCACCCGCGCCGGCGGTGCGAGCGCGGCCAACTCCGGCGCCGGTTGGCTCGCGGCGGTGGCGGGCGAGATGCGCGACCTGGCCGGGCGCAACCTGGTTTCCCAGCTGGCGGTGGAGGAGATCCACGCCGACGCGCTGGACGTCTACATCGACTCCGTGCTCTCCCGCCTGCAGGAGACCAGGGTGGGGGACCAGATCGCACAGCTCAAGGCGCAGCTGCAGCGCATGCGCCCCTCCGACGATGAGCAGGCGTACAACGCGCTCTTCTCAGACCTGCTCGCGCTGGAGCAGGCGCGCCGCGAGCTTAACGCCCGGGCGCTCCGGGTGCCCGATGTTGGGTGAGGAGGTTGATCTCCAACAGCGTGTTCTTCGCGTGGGGATGCTCGGGCGACAGTAGCTGGCACTGGGCCCGGTAGACGGCGTAAAGGCTGTCCAGTGCCGAGTCGTCTCCCAGCTGGTAAAACAGTGAGTACAGGGTGCGCTTGGCCAGCAGCGTCTCTTTCGCAGTGGGGCCACTGACCCGGTTGCGCCGCTGCACGACATCGGTGAGCGTGTCTACCGCGTCGCGATCGCCGTTGACCATCTGCGCCTGCCCCAGTTGCAGCTGCGAGGTGAGCGTCTGGTGGTCATCCGGTCCAAACAGACTGGCCCGGAGGCGGTAGACGCGGCTGAGGGTTTCGGCGGCGCTGGCAGTATCGCCCACCTCCCGGTAGCACACGCCCAGGTTCATCTCGATTGTCAGCACCGTCGGGTCGGTGGCGGTGTACTCGGCGCGCGCCTTGGCAAGTGCGCGAGTGAGTACGGGGATTGCCTGGTCGAATTGACCGTGCTGCATGAGTAGCCGCGCCAACTGGTTGGTAAGGATGATTAATTCTCCGGTTGAGCACTCCGGGAGTTGCTCGTACTGGGCCAGGAGCGTTTGGAACGCGCCGATCGCGGAGGCGTCGCCTGCGCGGGCGCGTTGTTCTGCCGCGGAGAGTTGCATGATCAGCGCCTCCGCGTCGGCGAACGCACCGTCGGCCACACCGACGTCAACCGCGTCCTGGTAGTCCCGCGCGTCGGCGGGGCTGCCCTCGCTGAAGGAACCGAGGGAAATAGCCTCGCGGCGCGTCAAGACGTGATCGGGCCCAAGCGCCTCGGTCAAACCCGCTACCACGTCGAGCTGCAGTTGCCGCGCCACTTCGCGCTGGCCCATGCCCGCAAGAAAGCGTGCGACCTGGCCGTGGAGCAGCAGCACCTGGGGGTGTCGCTCGTTGCCGTACGTGGCCGCCGCGGTGCCCGCCATGGCGCGCACCATGGACAAAGCCTCCTCGCGATCCCCGCTGTCGAACTGCCACTCAGCCACCTGCGACGCCATCGAAGAGAAGAAGGGAAGCGCCTCTCGCGGAGCGCCCTGCATGAGCCTCAGCGCACGCTTCCCTCGGTCGATCGCTTCCGCGTAGTTGTGCCGCTGGCCGGCCACGCGCGCCAGCAACTCCTGCACGCTGAGCCACAGCTGATCCTGAACTTGGTTGTCGGTGGTCCATCCGTCGTACCACTGGGCGGCGAGCAGCGTCTCCGGCGTCTCCGGCAAGTGCAGGCCGTCGCGCTGTGATTCGAGGAAGTCGAACACCTCCTTCAGCGCGAGCTCCCGGGCCACCACCACGTCCGCGTGGAGGAGCTCCGTCGGCCGATTGCGCACAGCGCAATCCACTAAGGAAGATTCGACAAACATTTGCACCCCGCTCGAGCGCCTGCACCAGTGGGCATGGGTAACCAGCGCCTCGAGTTCGCTGGCCACGTGCTCTAGGCTGGCCAGGGTCAAACTGTTCACCACGCGGGCAACCACGTCCGGCAAGAACGCGCGCAGCGGGTCGTTCAGCGGCGAGATCGCGCTCACGAGGGCGAGGCAGAGCTTCTGGGTGGGCGAAAGCTCGTTCCACCGGGCATCGTGCACGGAGCGCATCACGGTTTGCAGCTCCGAGATGTCGTCCTCAGTGGGGTTGAGCGCGCCCCGGTTGATGCTCTGGTGGCGGCGCACCGGCGGCAGCGCGAGCCACAACTTAATGGCCAAGGGGGTGGTCAGCTGCGCGGCAATTGCGGCGCACGTTTCGCGCGGGGTGCCCGGCGCGTGCACCGACACGAGGCGCTCCCGCTGCTGCTGGGTCAGGCCCTGCACTGTCCGGGTCTCGATGAGGCCGTCGGCGTCGGCGCGCCATTGGGCGTAGACCGGTCGGCCTGCCGTGCCCGGCCACGCCGTGGCAACAACCAGGACGGGTAGCACCGGCTCGGCGGTGACGCGGTTGAGAAACTCCGCGAGCTCCGGCGTCATCAGGTGGATGTCTTCCACCACGATCACGGTAGGCAGCTCCGGACGGGTCACGTCGCGCACCACCTCGGCGAAGGACGTGGCTTCGGCGTGCCGGCGCTGCGCGGACTCGCCGCCCAAGTCCACCCGGCTGTGCAGCTGGTTCTCGCGGTGCTGGTGCTCGCTCACCGCGTCCATGGCATCCCGGCCCCAGTCGAGCAGTGCACGCGCCCCGGGGAAGGTGAGCCCGGCAGCTTCGATGAGCGCGTCGGTGGCAAGGCTCGCGCTCTCCGAGAACACGCGGTTCATCGCGGCCGTTCCGCGCTGCTTCCAGCGCGCTTTCGAAGCTCCACGCGAGTGGATGTTGTCCACGGCCATCGCCACCGGCACCCGGTGGTCCTCCCACTGGCTGCGGGCCGCCCCGATAACGTCGAGCGCGCCGCCCGAGGCGAGCTCCTCGCAGTTGAAGCTCCACCACGTGAAGGTAGGCAGCGCACCCGCCTCCCACACAAAGTCGGCCATATCGGGCCCGATGACCTTGCGCAGGGACATGGGGTCGCTCGCCGGGGATGGCAGGTCGGGCCAGTACTTCTGGGAGTCGGCGAGCTTGGAGTAGAACTCCCGCACGATGCGGCTCTTGCCGTAGCCGGACGGCGCCTCCAGCAGCACGATCGGCTTGAGGCTCTCTCCGGCGACGAGATCATTGAACCGCTGCTCGAGGTAGGTGACCTCTTCGCGGTGGCTCCCCAGGAACGGCCCCTCCTGCATTAGTCGCCCTTGCTCAGCGCGTACTCGACCGCGTCTAGCGGCAGCGCGTCGCCGGCGGCCTCGGCAGCCTTGGCCAGGTACTCAGCGTAGCCGGACGCGCCCATCGCGCTAGCCGCGGCCTCGGTGTAGATAATCGGCTTTGCATCACCGGCCTGCTGCGGGCCTGCCAAGAAGTAGGCCAGGCCGGAGGCGTACTTGGGCGCGAGCCCGGTGCCGGCCAGCGCCTCGTACGCCGCCTCGGGGCCGGTGACCTCCTGCAGCGTGCGGATCGCGCCGAGCAGCTTGGCGGCGTTGCCCTTGTTGCGCAGGAACGCCTGCATCTGCATCACCTCGTTGGACTGGCCCGCCAGGTACGCGAACGCCGCACCGAGGAAGTCGATGATCTGGTCGCGGTTCCAGCCGGACTCGCGCACGTCGGCCGCGAACTCGAACACCTCGCCGCGGGTGATGGAGGCACGCGCGTCGTCGCGGAAGGGCGGGACGCGGCGCAGGTGGTGCGGCCAGCCGGTCTTCCAGCGGATGGGGGAGAAGGCCACCGCATCGCCCAGCACGTCCTCGGCGGTTGGCGCAACGCGGTTCACAGTTTCAGCTACCTGGTTGGTCATGGGGGCTATTGTCGCATGCATGCCCACGCTCGTGCTCGACCCCCGCTGGCCGGATATGGTGCCGGCGCACATCGCGCGCCTGATCGAAGGCCCGGTGGAATACACCCCCGAGGTGCCGGAGCACGCCCGCGCGTGGCCGCACGAGGAGGGGTCGGCGTGGGTGCTCACCACTCTTGACCGCCCCGGGATCCGCGTCCCCTCCCTGGATGATCCGGTGCATCAGGCCAGAGCCGTCATGGGCGCCGCCCGCGCCCGCGGGGAGTGGGAACGGTCGATGACGCACGCGTCGCTCGTTCCGTACCTTCGGGAGGAGAGCAGTGAGCTTATCGACGCAATCGAGAACCCAACCTCCGACACCGAGCTGAAAAATGAGCTCTCGGACGTGCTGCTCCAGGTGCTGTTCCACTCGGAGATCGCCGCGGAGCGCGGGGCCTTCGACTTCGGTGATGTCGCCGCCGCGTTCGTGGACAAGATGCGCTCCCGCGCCCCGTACTTCTTCGACGGCTCGACCGGGCCCGTGGACAAGGCCACCCAGGACCGCCTGTGGGCCGAGGGCAAGGCCCGCGAGCTTGGCCAGTGCCCCCGCGCCGGCACGCCGAAGTAGAATCTCCCGCCATGACCAACCAGCGCGCGCCCCTACCCCCGCGCGCGCCGTCCGCGCATTCTGCGCAGTCCACGCCTTCGGGGCCGTCGAGGCGCCGCCGGGCGGCACGCGGCTGCGGCTGCGTCGGGCTCGTCGCCGTAACCCTCGCGGTGGTGCTCACCGTCGCCGTCGTCGCCTGGCTGCTCTCTATCAACCAGGCCCCCGGCCCCGGCCAGCAGCAGGAGCCTGCGCCGGCCACCATGCCGCCGGCGGCCGCGCCGAACCCGCCCGCCATCGACGTCAACGCGCCGGGCCGCACCTCGGACCAGCTCGCCGAGTGGGCTGCGCCGATTTCCGAGCAGACCAGGATCCCGGCCCAAGCCCTGCGTGCCTACGGCAACGCCGCGCTGATCGCGCAGGAGTCCTGGCCAGCCTGTCACCTGCACTGGAACACCCTCGCGGGCATCGGCTGGGTGGAAACGCGCCACGGCACGTACTCCGGCCGCTTCGATTCTTCGGCACTCAACGCCCAGGGCATTCCCGAGCCGGAGATCATCGGCCCAGCGCTCGACGGCACGGGGGGCTTTTTGCTTGTCGACGACACCGATGCCGGCGCGCTCGACCACGACACGCGCTTCGACCGGGCCGTCGGCCCCATGCAGTTCATCCCCGAATCCTGGGGGCGCTACGGCCGCGACGCGGACGGCGATGGGGCGGCCAACCCCCAGCAGATCGACGACGCAGCCCTCGGCGCGGCCAACCTCCTGTGCGCCTTCGGCCGGGACTTGGACACCGAGGAGGGCTGGCGCGGCGCGATCGCGTCCTACAACCACTCGAGCGACTACCTGGCCAAGGTGCGCGACGCGGCGGCCAATTACGCCATGAACCAGCCTGCGCACCGCTGAAGCTGGCACAATGGGAGGGGTACAAGCACCCGGAACCCAAGGAGTTGAACCGGCATGTCCGACATCATCCACGTTTTCGCCCGCGAGATCCTCGATTCCCGCGGCAACCCCACCGTCGAGGCGGAGGTTTTCCTTGATGACGGCTCGCACGGAATCGCGGCGGTGCCGTCGGGTGCGTCGACAGGCGAGCACGAAGCGCACGAGCTGCGCGACGGCGACGAGCGCTACGCCGGCAAGGGTGTGCAGAAGGCGGTGCACAACGTCAACGAGGCAATCGCGGACGAGCTCGTGGGCATCGAGGCGGACGACCAGCGTCTGGTGGACCAGGCGATGATCGCGCTCGACGGCTCCGACAACAAGAAGAACCTCGGCGCCAACGCTATTCTCGGCGTGTCCATGGCCACTGCGAAGGCGGCCGCCGACTCCGCGAACCTGCCGCTGTACCGCTACATCGGCGGCCCGAACGCCCACATCCTGCCGGTGCCGATGATGAACATCCTCAACGGTGGCGCGCACGCGGACTCCGGCGTTGACGTCCAGGAGTTCATGATCGCACCGATTGGTGCCGAGAGCTTCAGCGAGGCGCTGCGGATGGGTACCGAGGTCTACCACGCCCTGAAGACCGTGATCAAGAGCAAGGGCCTGTCCACCGGTCTGGGCGACGAGGGCGGCTTCGCGCCGTCCGTGGAGTCAACCAAGGCGGCGCTGGACCTCATCGCGGAGGCCGTTGAGCAGGCCGGCTACGCGCTCGGCGAGGATGTCGCGCTGGCCCTTGACGTGGCCTCCTCCGAGTTCTTCAAGGACGGTGTCTACCACTTCGAGGGCGGAGAGCACACCGCCGAAGAGATGGCGCAGGTGTACGCCGACCTGGTGGCTTCCTACCCGATTGTCTCCATCGAGGACCCGCTGGATGAGAACGACTGGGCGGGCTACACCAAGCTCACCGCCGAGCTGGGCGACAAGGTGCAGCTGGTGGGCGACGACTTCTTTGTTACCAACCCGCAGCGCCTCGCCGAGGGCATTGAGAAGCAGGCCGCGAACGCACTGCTTGTGAAGGTCAACCAGATCGGCACCCTCACCGAGACCTTCGATGCCGTGGACCTCGCGCACCGCAACGGTTACCGCACGATGATGTCCCACCGCTCCGGCGAGACCGAGGACACCACCATCGCTGACCTCGCTGTGGCGCTCGGCTGCGGCCAGATCAAGACCGGCGCGCCGGCCCGCTCCGAGCGCGTGGCCAAGTACAACCGCTTGCTGCGCATCGAGCAGGAGCTCGGAGACGCGGCGGTGTACGCCGGCCGCTCCGCCTTCCCGCGCTTCAAGTAACAGCGCCCCCACCTTGCGCCCCGCGGCACCGTTTGCTTGAGGTGCCGCGGGGCGCTGCCCTGTGCGGTGGCGTGCGCGCTACACTTTTGAATCACTATGACCACACGCGCCACACCCCCGGGCGGGCCGCGGCCCGCGAAGCGTACGCGACGCCGCACCCCGCGCAGCGTTCCTGTGGCCTCCCGCGACCACGAGCGTCGCGAAGCTCAAGCGGCCAAGGCCGCCAAGGCCGGAGCCAGGTTCAAGCCCGGCTTCTTCCAGCGCGACATCGCCTCGTTGGCCATCCTGATCACCGTTCTCCTGCTCATCCTCCTGGCCATCGCGGTGCCGCTGCGCAACTACTACGAAGGCCGGGGGGAGATCGCGCGCGCCCAGGCATCCATTGAAGCGCTCGAGGCGGAGAAGGCCCGCTTGGAGACGGACATTGCGCGCTACCAGGACAAGGACTTCGCCGACCAGGAGGTGCGCCGGCGGCTCTCCGTGCTGCAGGAGGGCGAGACGCAGTGGCGCATCATTGACCCGCGGATGACGGCGCAAAACCCGACCATCACCACCGAGGACGCGGAAGTGGTCGATGACCGCATGTGGGCCGAAGTGCTGTGGGACTCCCTGCGCGAGGTAGAAGCGCCCGACGCCGAGGAAACGCGGGTGCCGGAGGAAGCGCCGGCGCCCGCCCCGCCCGTGGCGGACCAGCCGGCTCCCTAGCCCCGCGGTTGTGGGACAATTGCGCCCATGCCCGTGGAGAAGCAAGACCTAGAAACTGTCGCCGCTCAGCTCGGCCGCACCCCTCGCGGGGTGCTCGACATCGCCTACCGCACCCCAGACGGTCAGCCGGCCGTGGTGACCACCGCGCCCAAGCTTGACGACGGCACCCCGTTCCCCACCCTCTACTACCTCACCGACCCCCGCCTGACGGCCGAGGCGTCGCGCCTTGAGGTGGCGCAGGTGATGAAGTGGATGGAGGCCCGCCTGGGCGCGGATTCCGGAGAGGGCGAGCAGCTGCGGGAAGACTACCGCCGGGCGCACGAGCATTACCTTGCGAAGCGCAACGCCGTTGACGATCTGGGCACCGACTTCTCCGGCGGTGGGATGCCCGACCGCGTCAAGTGCCTCCACGTGCTGATTGCCTATGCCCTCGCGGAGGGCCCCGGCCACTTCCGCTTCGGGGACGAGGCGGTGGCCCTCGCCGCCGAGCACGGCAACCTGCGCGGCACCGCGATCCCGGCGGACTGGCCGACACTGTCCCAGCTCAGCATCAGCCTCGACGAGGCGGGGGAGGGCCTGGCGTGAGCGCTCATGAATCCGCCTTTGCTACCCGGCCGCGCCGCGTCGCGGCCATCGACTGCGGCACCAACTCGATCCGCCTGCTGATCTCCGAGATTGACCCGTCCACCGGTGCTGTGTCCGAGGTTTCGCGCCGCAACACCATCGTCCGTCTCGGCGAAGGCGTGGACGAGACGGGAAGGTTCCAAGCCGGGGCTATCCAGCGAGCGCGCGCGGCGCTGGAGGACTACGTCTCCGAGATGGGGCGCGAGGGTGTGGCCCGGCTGCGCATGGTGGCGACGTCGGCCACGCGCGACGCGGCCAACCGCGAGGACTTCTTCGCCATGACGCGGGAGGTGCTGGGACGGATCCAGCCAGGCGCCCAGGCGGAGGTGATCTCGGGAGACGAGGAAGCCGCGTTGTCCTACGCTGGCGCCACCGCGGACCTCGAGCCTGGTCGCGGCCCAGCGTGCGTGATCGACCTCGGCGGCGGGTCTACCGAGTTTGTGATGCGCGTTGACGGCCAGGTGCGGGCGCTGTCCACGCAGATGGGGTGCGTACGCGTGACCGAGCGGTTCATGCGCACCGACCCGCCCACCGCGCGGGAGACCGAGGAGGCGCGCGCCTACATTCGGGAGCGCATCGCCGATGCTGCCGCCGTGGTGCCGTTCGAGCGCGCCCACACGTTTGTGGGCTGCGCGGGAACCTTCACCACGCTTTCGGCGCTGGCGCAAGGTTTGCCCTCCTACGACCCGGCGCGCATCCACATGTCCGAGATCCCGTTTACCCGCATGCGCGAGGTGACCGCGGAGCTGCGCGGGAAAACCGCGGCGCAGCGGCTGGAGGATCCGGTAATGCACCCGGGCCGCGCCGACGTCATCGCCTCCGGCTCAGCCGTGGTGGAGGAGATGATGGACGCGTTCCAGGCCGCCGCGAACGCCATCAGCTTCGTCGTCAGCGAGAAGGACATCCTCGACGGCATCGTGGCCGGCCTGGCGGCTGAGGACTAGTCCACGTCGGGCTCGAGGATCTGGTCCCCGGTCGCCTTGCCCTTGCGGCCTAGGCGCTTGCGGCCCTGGTTCGCGTCCTTGACCTCGCGCATGCGCGGCTCCGGGTCGATCTTGTCCGCGAGCGCCTTGCGGGCCGAGTTGCTTAGTTGCTTGGTCACTGGCGAGTTGGCCACAGCCTGCGCGGCGTTGACAATCTGGTGGTAGCGCTTGCGCCCAGCCTTCGTCCCCATGACGTAGCCCGCGGCGGCGCCGACGATGTACTGATACATAGCCTTCACCCTACATACCGCCCGCTCACGTTTTGCTCGGCCGATAGCGGGCGGGTCCGGTTGGCCCCAAAGGGCGCGCTATAGTGAGCGGAGCGCAAAGCGCGGTTGGGGCTATAGCTCAGTCGGTTAGAGCTACGGACTCATAATCCGTTGGTCGCGGGTTCGAGCCCCGCTGGCCCCACCGGCCGGAACTCCCAGGTTGTTTCTTACCTGGGAGTTCGCTCGTTTTCCGGTACCTGGTCGCTACTTCGGGCGCTTCTCGCAGCCCACCCCGTCACCATCGCGGTCAAGGTGGGAGCCGTAGCCCGGCTCGTTGCTGCGGATCGGGCGGCCGAGGTCGTTCCACACTGCGCGGCAGTTGGGGTACGCTTTCGCGGGGGCGGGTGCCGCAGCCGGGCGCGGCGCCGGGGCAGGCGCCGGTCGGGGCGCGGGTGCCGGCTGCGGTGCTGGTGCGGCCGGCGCAGGGG
>NZ_LT546024.1:82565-94347 GCF_900078305.2 Corynebacterium bouchesdurhonense | reverse complement strand
CAGTACGACGGTGTCGCGGGGGAGGGGGAGGTTGGGGGTTTGCTGTGACCAACTTCACAGAATATTTAGGTTTTGAAAAACAACTAAGTGCGCTACTCGGTCTACGTGGACTTATAAGAACCGTGTCACTGTTACAGGTTCGTCTTATCCACTGGTGGGGTGCCGGCAAGCCATTTTGATGGGATTCCCTAGCCCTTTTCAGTTCGATTTTCGAGGGGGGGGGGGCTTATCTTTGCTTTATCCGCCGGAACTTTTCGGTTTTAAGAATCTTTGAGTGTCTGGGCGGTGCCGGGTTGCCCCCGGTCCATACTGCGACCCTCACCCCGGCTTAACCCGGGGTGTGGACCGCGGATTCTGTATTCCGTTGCGGGTTTGTCGCCCGCCCTGAACCCGAAGGGTTACCACGTGAAGAATCACTCCATCGCAGTGCGCTCCGTGACGGTTGCCGCAGCTGCTGCTCTGTCCCTGGGTGTTGCCGCCCCGATCATGCCCGCCTATGCTGCTGACGGCCAAGCGTACGAGTCAAATGGTCTTACCGTCTCTGACTCCACCATTGATGCGACGGCCAAGGGCTCGCTGACCATCTTCAAGAAGGCTGACCCTAAGGAGACGCACACTTCCACCGGTGAGGTCGACAGCAGCGCTACTGGCACATCTCTCGACGGCGTCGAGTTCACTCTGTACAAAGTCCCCGGCTACGACTTAACTAAGAATGACCAGCTGGTGAAGGCATCCAATCTCAAGGTGTCGGACGTGAAACCGGGGGAGGGGGACGTTGTCAGCGTGCAGACCACCGCAAACGGTGGCAAGGCCACTTGGACCGATCTCCCTGTAGGTGTCTACTACCTCAGGGAAACCA
This sequence comes from Corynebacterium bouchesdurhonense, assembly GCF_900078305.2. Taxonomy (GTDB): domain Bacteria; phylum Actinomycetota; class Actinomycetes; order Mycobacteriales; family Mycobacteriaceae; genus Corynebacterium; species Corynebacterium bouchesdurhonense. The sequence goes on along the minus strand of NZ_LT546024.1, from coordinate 93,488 downwards.
AGCCGGCCGAGGGCTACAGCCCGGCCGCCGACTCCTTGGTTTTCGTGCCGATGACTCGCAATAACGATGCAAATACCGGCGGTGGTACCCAGTGGCTGTACGACATCACCGCGTACCCGAAGAACCGCAAGAACACCAACCCGGAAAAGTCGGTTACGGACACGGGTAAAAACGTTGGCGACAAGGTGACCTACACCGTCGACACCTACGCGCAGTACGTGGATCCGGACACTCAGTACCGCACCTTCTACCGCGTCGAGGACAACCTGGACCCGGCGCTGAGCACCACCGCGGACAAGGTCACTGTCGCATCCACCCCGAATCGCGAATTTGTGAAGGACAAGGACTACACCGTGTCGGTCGCGAAAGTCGACGGCCGCGATCAGGTCCTGGTCAAGTTCACCAAGGAAGGCATCGCCAAGATAGATAACGGCGACAAGATCACCGTAACGATCGAGGCAACCGTGAACTCCAAGCCCGGTAACGGTGACCTGAAGAACGTTGCGCAGCACTACGAGAACAACCCCAACGACAGCCAGGAGCACGACAAGGACGGCACCCCGCCGGAGACTCCGAAGAACACCCCAGAAATTCACACCTTCTTCGGCGACCTCGAATTCACCAAGGTCAACTCCACCGGCAAGGGGCTGAAGGACGCCGAGTTCAAGGTCTTCGGCATCAAGGGTGACCAAACCTGCGCTGCCCTCGACACGAAAAATCTCGGTGAAAATGCCAAGGAGCAGACCGCCGCTGGCAAGACCACGTGGGTCTCTGATGACACCGGCAAGGTAACCATCACTGGCCTGCACGCGAACAACATCGCTAACTGGGGCTACGACGCTGAGAAGAACCAGTTCACCACCGCCAACGAGTGGACCAGCTACTGCCTCGTGGAGACCAAGTCTCCGGCGGGTTACGAGCTCCTCGCACAGCCGATCGAGTTCAAGATCAACGCTAACCGGAACGAAGCCGGCGTGTGGACCGTCGCAAACGGCAGCGTCAAGGTGGGCAACACCGACAACCAGGTCGTCAACCTCGAGGACTCCACCCCGAAGCTGCCGCTCACCGGTGGCATGGGTATCGGCATCCTCGCAGCACTGGGTGCGCTGATCATCGCGGCCGGTGCGTACTCCGCAAAGCGTCGCTCCGCGTAAGCGTCGCGGCGTGAGTCGGCCAGGCTCTGGCGTTGGTGCTGGGGTTTGGTGAAAAGGGGGCGTCGATAGGCAAATGCACTATCGATACCTCCCGGCGAGGGTGATCGGGGAGAGCCCTCGCCGCAACTGGCCGCCTTCGGGCGGTATCTCCCCCTCAAACTTAGAAATGAACGGTGGTGATGGGTGTGCGGACGCTGACAGCGCCGAAGCCGCGGCAGAAGCCGCAGGCGGGCAAGCAGTCGCTGCTCACACCCGTGATCATCATCCTGGTTGGTGTGCTGGTGCTGCTGTACCCGGTCATTGCCACCCAGTGGAACAACGTGCGGCAGCACCGCGTGGCCAGTGAATACGCGCAGCTGCAGCACAGCGAGCCGGAGGACGTGCTGCGGAAGGTGTATGACTCCGCGGTGGTGTACAACCACACACACACCAAGGGTCCGATTCTGGACCCGTGGCTGACCCGCATCGGCACCGACAACCCGGAGTACCAGCGCTACACGGCGGAGCTGAACAACTTCCCGGTGATGGCCCGCCTGATCGTGCCCACCGGCAAGATCGACCTCCCCGTGTACCACGGCACCTCGGACGACGTGCTGCAGAAGGGTGTGGGCCACCTCTTCGGCACGGACCTTCCCGTGGGCGGCGAGGGCACGCACGCGGTGCTCACCGGCCACACGGGGCTGACCAGCGCGACGCTGTTCGACCACCTCACGGACGTGAAGGTGGGCGACGACATCTACGTGCAGGTTTCCGGCCAGAAGCTGAAGTATCAGGTGGACGCCACCGAGGTGGTGCTGCCGGACGAGACTGACAGCCTGAAGACGCGCCAGGGCGAGGACCTGCTCACCCTGATCACCTGCACGCCGTACGGCATCAACTCGCACCGCCTGATGGTGCACTCGCACCGGGTGCCCATGGACGCGGACACCGACGTGTTTGAAAAGACCGCCACGCCCGTGCAGTGGTGGATGTGGGCGCTGGTGGGCGCGGCCGCGCTCATCGTGCTCGCGCTCGCGTGGTGGCTGCTTCGCCGCCGCAAGCAGCAGGATCAGGAAGCACCAGTGGTAGAGGAGCGGAAGTTTTGGCCTCAAGAATCGTAAGTTCGGCGCTCGCCGGCGCAGTCGCGCTGGGTATTGCCGCCGCTCCCGCTGTCGCTGACACCCGCCCGGTGGTTGGTGCCTGCCCGCAGCTCACCGACGCCTCGCTCATGCGCGACACCGGCGAGCCCCAGAACCTCACCGTGCGTAAGACCACAGGCAACCCGTACGACGACGCCGCGGTTCCCCTCGGCTCCATCGAGGGCATCGAGTTCAAGCTTTACTCGGTTCGGGGCCTTCGCTTGTCGACGCCCTCCGGCCTCTCCCAAGCCCAACACCTCACCGTGGACCAGGCCCGGGCAAACGGCCTGGACTACGTCGGCTCCCAGCGGACCGACGCCAACGGCGACGCCGTCTTCCGCGACGTCAAGCCCGCCATGTACCTAGTGGAGGAGGTCGCCCCGGCCGACACCGCGCACAACTACCGAACCTCCGACCCCTTCCTGGTGCTGATGCCGACGCTGAAGGAGGACTGCGTGACGCCCAACGAGGACACCGTGATTGTGGTCAAGTCCCACGCGGACACCACCACCACGCCGCCCTCCACGACGCCCTCCACGACGCCGCCCTCCACCCGGCGCATCCCGCCGCCCGGCACCCCAGGCACGCCGGGCACCGTGACCACAACGGCCACCCCGCCGCCGCCCACCCGGACCACCACGTCCACCACCGGCGCCACGGAGCCCCCGTCCACGGTGACCACCACGTCGGGCGTGCCCGGCTCTCCGGGTGGCCCGGGCAACCCCGGCGACACCCCGAAGCGCAATGGCCCCGGCGGCCCGCTGGCCTCCACGGGCGCCAACGTGATCTGGCTGCTCGTTGTCGCCGCCGCCCTGATCACCGGGGGCGTCCTCCTCGTTCGCCGCTCCCGCGAAGAAAAGTCTGAGTAACCGCCATGTTAAATCTGAAAGTGGAGTTCATGCCTCATAAAACCAACCGTTGCCGAGCTGGTTGGGGTGCTTGGCAGCTGCTGACGGTACTAGCGGTGGTGATGGTCGCGGTCGGCATGATGCCCATCTTCACAGGCTCGCCGAAGACACACGCGGAAGAGGTTGTCGAATGCAACACCGTCTATGACGCAGAAGACCGTCAGCTTACGATTCCGATCACAGTCGGAAATGGTAAGGACAATACGCTCAAGCGGTTCAGTTTCGACGGTCTCAAGCCTGGTGAAAAAATCACGGGTTTCGAATTCCGCAATACTACCAGGGCGTTCACTAGCTCGAGTGCCAGTTTGATCGTTCATAACCGCACTGGCGAGCTTTCCGACATTCCGTCGCTTACTGCAACTGGCACCAACCAGTACGTGTTTAAGCCCTACAACGGCCAGCTCAGTAATGGTGGCAAGACGCTAACGGTGGCCCTTCCTTCGGCGACCGCAGTTGCCTCTCCGCAAGGTCCAGGTATCTCTGGGCGTATCCAGATTGAACTTCCGAATACCGATACCAACAGATCGCACTATGAAGTTATTGCGAAGGTCCAGACCGAACGACAGGAGTGCACGACCAAGACCGTGACTCCTCCAACTTCTGAGGAATCATCGAGCGTCGAGTCCACCCCGACCGCTCCGGAATCGACGCCAAGTACCACCGATTCTCCGACTTCGGTGGAGCCGGAGCCCACGACGACGACCGCTCCCGCTTCGGCCACATCTGGAACGTCTACGACGAGCCCAGAAAGCACGACAGCGGCGCCCACCTCAGCAGCGTCGTCGGCCACTCAGCCGACGTCTACCGCGCCGACCACCTCGGTGGATCCGAAATCTGGGACTGGGCTCCCCCCAACGCAGATGCGCCACACCCGAAGTGGCGAAGTGGGCATCAGGGTAAGTGCCGCGGCGTTTCGTAACGACACTTCGCAATACTCCGAAGGGATCAAATTCCGCCTTTGGACTGCCAATGAAAGCGGGGACCTATTCAACGCGTCTGATCGGGGCCCGCAGGCTCCGATCAGCGCTGATTGGGCCACGTGCACGACCGGAAACACTGGCGAATGCATCATTTACGTGCCCTCGTCGTACGCTGGTAAGTACGGTTTCGTCGTTCAGGAAAACGAATACCCTGGTACCTACCACATCGGCCAAATCAACTGGGGCGAGTACGGAAACTACAACAACCGCACTAATGCGGCCCTCCCCGGATTTGTAAACATTGCGAACGCGCGTACCGGCTCAACGGACCCCTACTGGGGCAAAGTGTTCCCTCTTTATAGCAGTGAGTTGGTGACTTGGGACGAGATCAGATCGTTTGGGTCGAGCGTACAATCCCTTAACAACCCCCCGATGGAACGAGCCCGAAAGTGCCAGGCTACAGGTGGGCCTCGAATCGCGCTGGTGCTCGATACAACCGAGTCGATCGATGATGCCAAAGGCGTTAGCGACTATCAAAATGCGGTTTACGGGGCGGGGGGGTTTCTAGATAGCCTTGTGGGTACGGGTGCCAGTGTAGCCTTCTTCCCGTTCGCAGCGGATGCGAGGAAGGGGAATACTTTCTCAGACCCGGTTCCGGTAGATACTCAACTGAAACTCGCGAAAGCCAACGCGCGAGAGGCACTTTCCGATTTCGGCGGTACCACCAACTGGCAATCGGGGTTTGAATCCGTTTTGAACTCTGGTCAACAGTTCGACCAGATCATCTTTGTTACCGACGGTGATGCAAATACTTGGTACATGGGGGGGACTGCCAAAGACAGTGTGAACATTGACGGCTCCGTCCGCGGTGTCGAAGCTGGTATTTACGCGGCGAACGAGCTCAAGGCCAAAGGCATGCGGATCGTGAGTATAGGTGTTGCGTCCGCGAAAGATTTCCAGTACTGGAACGGCTCGGGGCAGCTGAAGGCCGTGTCAGGACCCGATTACGGCATCGACTACTTTGGTACGGACTGGTCCCGTCTTGCGCGCACGCTTCGAGCCGCGGCCAGCCAGGTGACGTGCCAAATCGAGTTCGAAGTGAACAAGGTGGTAGTTGGCGCAGACGGGAAGCCGCTTTCCGACCAGTCAACCGCGAACGGCTGGGGTATGAGCCTGAACCTGTCGAATATTCCGGATCCTCAGCCGGATATCCAGAGGGGTAAAGAGACCCCGCCCTTCGGTTACCTCTCAGGCGATGCGAACCAGGTAATCAGGCAATCAACTGCGGGCGCGAACGGCGTTACATACGGTGCCTCGAAATCCAATCCGGCGAAAGTCCGTTGGACGTTGACGCAGTATGCTGACCCAAGCCTGAGTAAAACCACTGCTGTTATTAGCGAGGTTGTAAACAGCAAATCGGGATACGAATTTGTACCAGGCTCCTCAACCTACGAGATTCAAGACGCGGTTACAGGGACGGTCCGTAGTAGCGGCACCCTGCAATCCGCGAGCCAGACGATCAACGGACTGAAACCCGGCGACCGTGTGGTTGTCAAAATGGTGAACCGTGTCGTGCCGCAGATTTCGCTGCAAAAAGAACTTCCGAACGGCCGCAAAAAAGACGGTGACCAGTTCGAACTCTCCATCTCAAAGGTGACGGGGAATCAGGGCTCGGCGTATGCGGACTCTGCGCTCGGCAGTGCGGCGGTGACGCAGGGGTCTAGTAACGGCCTGCAAAAGACTAGCGACGGTAAGACCTTGCAGGCTGGACCCTTCAAGTTGGAGCCGAACACGAAGTACCTGCTGCGCGAGAACGCCGCCGCTAACGCAAACCTGCAGGATTACGATACCGAACTGAAGTGCCCAGGAGCGACGGCGTCGCCGGTGCCAGATGCCCGCCGAGGCGGGTCCGGGCGCGTCTGGGAGGTCTCTACCGGCGCAGCTGTGAATGACAACATCACCTGTACGTTCACCAACACGCCCGTGCTGAAGTCGTCCATCGCTTGGAAGAAAGTGGACAACGAGGGCAAGCTGCTCGGTTGCTCGCAATGGATGCTTAAGCGAACGAAGGATGAGAACGGTAAGGAGATTCAAGATCAGCAATGGGCGGTGAACGACAATGCTCCCGGCTGCACTTACGGCAACACTGGTTTCAGCGCGAAAGATGACATGAACCCCGAGGCCGGCTCGTTTAAGGTTGCTGACCTTCCGTTAGGCACCTACGTCATTGAAGAAGTTCGAGCCCCTAACGGATATGGGGTTAACAACCAACGCAAATCCGAAACCATCGTTCTGACGGCTGCCAACGCGTCGGCTGGCGTCACCGTTACTGACTCGTTTGTGAACTACCCGGACATAAAGACCCCCGGGACGCTTCCGCGGACAGGCGGGGTTGGTGTCGGGACCTTAGCCGGTCTCGCAGGCGTGATCGTTGCACTCGGATGCGTGATGTTGCGCCGTCGCAGTGTGTAGCCTGTTCTCACCCCAGCAGCAGGATGGAACGTTGTCTGGGGTGGGAGGGGCATGGAAGGTGTTGAGAGCAAACAAGGTCTGGAGTAGCTAGGTGGTAGTGAGGCAACAGAAGCAGGGTGCGTCGAAAAGCACGCTCATGCCCGTGCTCCTTATCCTCCTCGGCCTCGCGGTGCTGCTGTACCCAGTGGTGGCCACCCAGTGGAACAACTTTCGGCAGGCGAAAGTGGCCGAGGATTACCAAGCGCTGATGAACGACGCAGTGGAGAAGGACCCCGACGCGATGCAGGCGGCGATTGATGCCGCCCGCGAGTACAACCGCCACGGGAAGGGCGGGCCGATCATCGATCCCTGGTCCTCGCGTGACGCCACCGGCAACGCGGAGTACCAGGAGTACCTGGGGCAACTGTCCGGTCTGCCCGCGATGGCGCAGATTGTGATCCCGTCCATCAAGGTCCACCTGCCGGTGTTCCACGGCACGAGCGACGACGTGCTGGCGAAGGGCGTCGGTCACCTGTACGGAACGTCGCTGCCGGTGGGCGGCACGGACACACACGCGGTGCTCACGGGGCACACGGGCCTGACCAACGCCACCCTGTTTGACAACCTCACCGAGATGAAGCAGGGCGACGCGATCTACCTCGCCGTCTTTGGTGAGAAGCTCAAGTACGAGGTGTACGACACGCAGGTGGTGCTGCCTGAGGACACGAAGAGCTTGCTGAACGAGCCGGGACAGGACCTGCTCACGCTGGTCACCTGTACGCCGTACGGCATCAATACGCACCGCTTGCTCGTTCACGCGAAGCGCGTGCCTATGGACCCGGACGACTCCTCGGTGTTCGATGAGGCGGGCAGTCCGGTGCAGTGGTGGATGTGGGCGATTCTCGCAGTGGCGCTGCTGGTTGTGCTGCTGCTGATCTGGTGGCTGCGCCGGCAGAAGGAGCGCCAACAGGAGGACGACTTGGCGCTGGAAGACCGGGCGGTTCGCCGGGTGTCGTGGCCGGGGGAGCGGGGCGCTGAAAAGTAAAAGCCCCTGTTCAACCCATCGGTCGATGTTGGGGCGCCGGGGGCGGTCGTAGTGTTCACGGGGTGAAAATGGTGAACGCAGCAACCCCCTCACCCCGGCCGCTGGAAGGTGCTCAATTGTCGAAACCCGGCAGATAGTTGCAATGTGGAACTAGTGTTCCGGATTGCAGGTATCTGCCGGGATCGGTTTTGAGCGGCATAGGCCCCGAGGCTCTGTTGCAAGGGGGCGTCGATAAGCAAAGCCCCCTGGAAGAAAGTTCACACGAGGGGCGGCGGGGAGTGAACTATTTTGCGCGGGCCGCGGGGCTGGCCCTCAGTGACCTGGGGAAATGCGGGGCGGGCGGCCGCGGTGTGTAAGAAAGTTCACGGCGCGGCGAACTATTTTGCGCAGCGCCCGCGCACCACCCGCGCAGCGCCCCCCAAACCGCTAGTTCTCGGTCTTCGCTTCCTTCTCGGCCTCGAGGTTCTCGCGGGAGTTCTGCTCGCCGGCGCGCTCGAAGGCGTCGAGGGAGGCCTGCAGGATGGCCTCGGCGTCCTCGCGGCCGGACCAGCCGGAGCCGGTGACGTGCTTGTTCGGCTCCAGGTCCTTGTAGTGCACGAAGAAGTGCTCGATCTCGTCCTTGACAAAGTCGGAGACGTCGGTGATGTCCTGGTAGGACTCGTAGCGCGGGTCATCGATGACGCAGAGCAGCTTGTCGTCGCCGCCGGCCTCGTCCGTCATCTTGAACACGCCGATCGGGCGAGCGATCACGGTCACGCCGGGGAAGACCGGCTCGGGGGTGATCACCAGGGCGTCCAGCGGGTCGCCGTCGTCCGCGAGCGTGTTGTCAATGAAGCCGTAGTCCGCCGGGTACGCCATCGGGGTGAACAGGTAGCGGTCCAGGAAGACCTTGCCCGTCTCGTGGTCCACCTCGTACTTGTTGCGGGAACCCTTCGGGATTTCGATGATGACCTCGATAGCCATGATGCTCCTTATATCGTGCGGAATTGACTGGCACTTATCCTAGCTCGGGCGGGTGCGCTGGCTCGATCCGGAGCACATCGGCCACAACATGGTCCCGCAGGTGTTCTCGCAGGAACGGGAGGATGAAGTCTGCGGTACCTCTGTCGATGGTCACGATGTCGGCTTCATGCAGGCGGGCGCGGTAATTGTAGGCCTGCTGGTCGCTCACGCCGAGGCGCTTCGCCACATCCGTGACTTTTGCCGGGCCGTCATCTAACGACATTGCGGCGAGGAATCTGCGGTCCTCGCTGGAAAGATCACTGAGCGCCGGTTCGTGTACCAGCTGGCCCAGTTTCTTCCTCGCCTTCGAAACCCCGGCCTGCGTGGCCTCCAATGAGATGACGTGACCGTCTGCGAACCGCCACGAGAAGTTGCCGATGAGTTGGATCATAAACGGGTAGCCCCCGGAGGCTTGCACGGCGTACTGCAGCGCTCGCTCGTCCCACTCTTTGCCCGCCAGCGTTACCGGAACTTCGAGGCCGTCGCGTACTTCCGCCGCAGGGATCGTGCCGAGGTCTATCCTGTTGGCTCTCCGGAGGAACGTGATCGGATTTTTGCCGTCCTGGCTCGCGAGCAGGGGGCGGATTGACGTCGGGATGCCGGCGAGCACCACCGCTATCTCCCGGTTTTCCCGCACCAAGTGTTGGATGGTGGTGGCGAACTCAGTTATCTCGTCCTGGTGCACGTAGTGAAGCTCGTCGATGGTGATGAGGATGCCCGGGGCTCGGCCGTTGAACCTTTCGTGATCCGCGATTGAGTCGAGAGCCTGCCCCAGCAGAGCTCGCAAGCTCCCTCGGGTCTGGTCGGGTGCCTGGCTCTCCCGCTTGTAACGGAAGAACCCCGGCCCGACCTGCACGCTGCGCTTCGCGTTCGATCGCTCACCGTCGAGGAACTCTGTCAGCTGCTGTTTGAGGCTTTCCACAAACCCTTCTGTGGCGGTCTCGGAAAACGTCAGCCACCCCTTTTGGGCCGCCGTGTCCTCCATCTCGTTGAGGAGGACGGTCTTGCCCACGCCGCGCGCGCCGACAAGGAGGGACACGCGTTCGTGCGCGCCCGGTCCTTCCTCAAGCGCCAGTGCGAAATCCTCGATTACTTCGTCACGCCCTACCAATAGCGGCGGGCTCGATCCCAGTGAGGCTCGGAAAGGGTTGTTCGGCGAGGTCATGCTGCGAGTGTAACCGCCCTATGTGCTCTTATGTGGTTTGTGTGGAGTTGTGTATAACCGCCCCGCGGCCGATGTGATCCTGTGTGGTGTGTGTGGAGTTGTGTACTACGCTTTCACCCGATGAAGGTCTGGTCTTGGGTCGCGTCCGCGGCCGCGCTGGTGGCGGTCGGCTCCGTGGCCGGCTTCGGCGTGGCCGCCCACGAGCAGCTCGCAGCCCTCGAGCATGCGCCCGCGTTCACCCTGACCACGCCCGCGCCGGTGCTCGCCCCTGCCACCGGGTCGCCTGTTGAGGGGCTATCGCTTTTCGACGCCCTCCAGGACAAAGCCGCCAACCCCGCCCTCGCCGAGTTCCACGCCCACGTGGTCAACGCGCAGACGGGCGAGGTGGTCTTCGACCGCCTCGCCGGCGAGCCGCTGCGCCCCGCCTCCACCACCAAGGTGCTCACCGCGGCCGCCGCCCTGCTGGAGCTCGGCCCCCGCGACGTGGTCACCACGCCCGTCTACCGAGGCGCGAACCCCGGCGAGGTGGTGATCAAGGCCTCCGGCGACGTGTGGATGGGCCGCGAGGCGGTTCACCAGCTCGCCGCGCAGCTGCGGGACAAGGGTATCACCACGGTGTCCATTGACACCTCGCTGTGGCAGGGCATGCCGGAACTGCTGCCGGGCTGGAACCCCCTAGACATCGACGGCGGCTACGTCGCCCCGCTCCAGCCCGCCATGCTCAACGGCGGCCGCGGGTTGGAGGAGGAGTCCGGGGACGTGCCCCGCTCGCACACCCCGGCCCTCGACGTGGCGCAGGCGCTCGCCGACGCCCTGGGCGCCGACAACGCCGGCCCCGGCACCGTGCCGGAGGGCGCCGAGCAGCTGGCGGCCGTGGACTCGCCGGACCTCACCGAGCGCCTGCGCGCCACCATGAAGGACTCGGACAACGTCTTCGCCGAGGCCATCGGCCGCGAGGTGGCGCTGCGCCGCGGCACCACCGACGCGCCCGGCGCGCCCATGGAGGTGCTGGCGGCACACGGCTTCGACACGGCCGCGACCAGCATCAACGACAACTCGGGCCTGTCGGAGCTCAACCGCATCACGCCGCGGCTGCTGTCCTCGGTGTTCGAGGTGGCGGCTGCGCCGGCGGAGGGCCCCGACACGGCGGCGCTGCGGCC
>NZ_LT546024.1:0-82529 GCF_900078305.2 Corynebacterium bouchesdurhonense | reverse complement strand
GCGCCCCCCGGGGGGGCGGGGCGCGGGGGCGGGGGGGGGGGCGCCCCCCCCGCGCCCCCCGCGGGGGGGGGGGGGGGGGGGGGGGGGGGGGGGGGGGGGGGGGGGGGGGGGGGGGGGGGGGGGGGGGGGGGGGGGGGGGGGGGGGCGGGGGGGGGGGGGGCCCCCCCCGCCGCGCCCGCTCCGCCGCGCTCTTCGCCCGGGGGCGGGCGGGGGGGGGGGCGCACCCCGCCGCCGCCCAAGCCGAATCCCTGCTGCTCGGCGCCCGGCGCGGCACCCCCGCCGGCATGGCGCCCGCGGAGAAGAGGGAAGAAGGCCGCCTGGTGCGCCCCTTCCTGAAGCTGCGCCGCGCCGACACCGTGGGCGCGTGCGCGGAGCTGGGCCTCGAGCCCTGGCACGACCCCATGAACGCCGACCCCGCTTTCCGACGCGTCGCCCTCCGCACCCGCATCATCCCCGCCCTTTCCGAGCTGCTGGGCGGCGACGCGGTCCCACCCCTCGCCGCCACCGCCGACCGGATCGCGCAGGCCCGGGCCGTGCTCGACGCCCCCCTCGGGCCCCCACCACCCGGTGCGACCAGTTGGCGGGGGAGGATGTGGTGGCAAGGAGGCGTCGATTAGCACAATGGCTCCTTTCGGAGGGCGTGCCGATCCAATCCGACCAGCTCGACGCGATCGACGCCCTGGTCACGCGGTGGCGCGGCCAGGGCCCGGTGCACGTGGCGGGCGGCGAGGTGGCGCGCGTGGACGGGCGGCTGGTGCTGCGGCGCTAGGGTCTGCTCACAGGCGATGGAACCGGGGCCGCCTCCCGCGCGTCTAAGTAGGTGTGGGGATGGTTTCGAACACGCGGCGCTACGACGAGATTGCCGCGGAGATTGTTGATCTGCGCACACTACCGCACAGCGAGGCGCAGAAGGTGAAGGGCGCGTGGGTGGAGCTCGACCCGGCCCTGTTGTACCCGAAGGAAGTGTGGATGGCGCTCAAGCTGCACGAAAAACGGTGGTTGATGTCGCTGGCGGCGGGGATGACCAGCCGCAACGCGGTGTTGTGCGGACGCTCCGCGGCGCGGCTGCACCACATGTGGGTGATCGGCCCCGAGGACGAACCGCTGGAGCTCGCGCTCCCTACCCGCGGCACATCCGCCGGCCGCGTGTCCCGCGGGTACGTCTACCGCCGCTCCGGCATGCGCCCGGACGAGATCACCGAAGCGAGCGGGTGCAAGGTGACAACCCCGTTCCGCACATTCGCCGACATCGCGCGCTACCACGGCTTCGTCGAGGGGCTGATCGCCGCCGACTACCTCATGCAAAGCGGGTACACCGAGAGCCAGATGAAAACGCAGCTCTTTGCGCTCGGCCGCGTCAAGGGTATCGCCACCGTCCGCCGCTGCGTCGAGCACGCGGTGAGCGATTCCCAGTCCGCGTACGAATCGCTCGCCAGAGCATTGCTTATCGACGCCGCCGTTGGCACCATCCAAACCCAAGCCCCCATCCGCGGCTACTTCGCCGACCTCCTCATCGACGGCTGGCTCGTCATCGAGATCGACGGGGCGGTGAAGTACGCAGGCCCTGACGCCGAGCGGGTGCGCCAGCGGGAGTTCGAACGGCAGAAGGCGATCGGCAACCTGGGCTACGTGTTCCTCCGCTTCACGCCGGACCAGATCCGCCGGGACCCCGAGGGCTTCGTCGCCGCGGTGCGGGAGGCGCTGGCTGCGCGCGGGCGCCGCGTGCCCACCGCGTAGCCCGTCCCGGCCGGGGGTAGCCAAATGCGTTCTGGCAGATGCGTTCTGGCAAATGGTCTCCAACCGAGTGAAAGGTGACGCGCCAACAAAATCCACTCCGTTGGAAACCATTTGCCAGAACGCATTTGCTGGACACCATGTAGCCCCGCCGCCATTCGGTTCTTGAAGCCCGCACGAATATGGTGGCAAGATGAGACGAGCTGCCTGCCAGAACCAGCGAGAGGGAAGGGCACCCATGACTGAGTTGCTTGATCAGAAGGACTTCAACGTCCCGGCGAACCGCTACGGCGACGACGTGGAGGCGGTGCTCATCCCCGAAGACCGGCTGCAGGCGCGCATCCAGGAGCTGGCGGACATGGTCAGCGAGAAGTACCGGGGCGCCGAGGACGACCTGATCCTGGTGTGCGTGCTCAAGGGGGCGGTGTTCTTCCTCACCGATTTCGCGCGCAGCCTGTCCATCCCGTGCGAGATGGAGTTCATGGCGGTGTCCTCCTACGGCAACTCCACCACCAGCTCTGGCGTGGTGCGCATTCTGAAGGACCTGGATAAGGAGATCGAGGGCCGCGACGTGCTGGTGGTGGAGGACATCATCGACTCGGGCCTGACCCTGTCTTGGCTGCTCAAGAACCTGAAGGGCCGCGGCCCGAAGAGCCTCGAGGTGGTGACGCTGCTGCGCAAGCCGGAGGTGCAGACGGCGAAGATCGATCTGCTGGACGTGGGCTTCGACATCCCCAACGAGTTCGTCATCGGCTACGGCCTGGATTACGCGGAACGCTACCGCGACCTGCCGTACGTGGGCACGCTGCACCCGCGCGTCTACTCCGACGAGGGCTAGCCAAACGGCAAGACACACCGCGAGCCAAACAGCTAGCCACACACCAAGACACGGAAATCTATGACCAAAAATAAAAACGTGATGCGGTGGGGCCTGATCGGCGCCACCGTGTTGATCGTCCTGTACCTGCTCACGCTCATCGGGGACGACACCCGCTCCTACCAGCGCGTGGACACCTCCGTAGCGCTGGAGCAGCTGCAGAGCGGCAACGCCGAGGAAGTGCAGATCGACGACCGCGAGCAACGCGTGCGCATCGACCTCCGCGAGCCGATCACCGTGGACGAGCGCGAGGGCGTGGAATCCGTTTCCGCGCAGTACCCGGCCCGCACGGCGCCGCAGATCTTCGAGGCCGTGCAGAACTCGGGCGCGGACAAGTACAAGACGAACGTGACGCAGGAATCGTTCCTGATGTCCATGCTCGGCTTCATGCTGCCGATGATCCTGATCTTCGGGCTGCTTACGTACTTCATGTACCGCATGCAGGCCGGCGGCGGCATGTTCGGCATCGGCGGTTCGCGCGCGAAGCAGCTAACCAAGGACAACCCCACCAACACGTTTGCGGACGTCGCCGGCGCCGATGAGGCGGTGGACGAGCTGCAGGAGGTCGTGGACTTCCTCACGGATCCGAGCGTGTACGAGAAGCTGGGCGCGAAGATCCCGCGCGGCGTGCTGTTGTACGGCCCTCCCGGCACGGGTAAGACGCTGCTGGCCCGCGCCGTGGCGGGCGAGGCGGGGGTGCCCTTCTACTCCATCTCGGGCTCGGACTTTGTGGAGATGTTTGTGGGCGTGGGCGCGTCGCGCGTGCGTGACCTGTTCAAGCAGGCGCGGGAGAACAGCCCGTGCATCATCTTCGTGGACGAGATCGACGCCGTGGGCCGCCAGCGCGGCTCCGGCATGGGCGGCGGCCACGACGAGCGCGAGCAGACCCTGAACCAGCTTCTGGTGGAGATGGACGGCTTCGACGGCCGCGAGGGCGTGATCCTGATCGCGGCCACCAACCGCCCGGACATCCTGGATCCGGCGCTGCTGCGCCCGGGCCGCTTCGACCGCCAGATCCCGGTGACCAACCCGGACCTGGCCGGCCGCGCGCAGATTCTCAAGGTGCACGCGAAGGACAAGCCGCTGTCGCAGGAGGTGGACCTGGACGCCCTGGCCAAGCGCACTGCGGGCATGAGCGGCGCGGACCTGGCCAACGTGCTGAACGAGGCGGCGCTGCTCACGGCCCGTATCGGCGGCAACGTGATCACCCCGGACGCGCTGGAGGAGGCCACCGACCGCGTTATCGGCGGGCCGCGCCGCAGCTCCAAGATCATCTCGGAGCACGAGAAGAAGGTCACGGCGTACCACGAGGGCGGCCACACGCTGGCAGCGTGGGCGCTCAAAGACATCGAGCGCGTGTACAAGGTGACCATCCTCGCGCGCGGCCGCACGGGCGGCTTCGCCATGACCGCGGACGAGGACGACAAGGGCATGTACAACCGCGACGAGCTGTTCGCGCGCATGGTGTTCGCCATGGGCGGGCGCAGCGCGGAGGAGCTGGTGTTCGGCGAGCCGACCACGGGCGCGTCGAACGACATCGAGCAGGCCACCAAGATCGCCCGCGCGATGGTCACGGAGTACGGCATGTCCGGCGCCCTCGGCGCGGTGAAGTACGGCGAGGAGCAGGGCGATCCCTTCTCGGGCCGCGGCGCGGGCGCGGGTCTGGAGTACTCGCCGGCGGTGGCGGAGACCATCGACAGCGAGGTGCATGCGCTTCTCGACGCCGCCCATGAGACCGCCTACGCCACCCTCGCCCGCTACCGCGACGAGCTGGACACCCTGGCCTCCAAGCTCCTGGAGAAGGAGACGCTGCGCCGCGGCGACCTCGAGGCCATCTTCGAGGGCATCGAGCCCGTGCGGCCGGAGCTTCCGCTTCACGACGCCCGCTTCACACGCCAACCCGGACGCGAGCCGGTGAAGACCCCGGTCGAGCTGGCCAAGGAGCGCGGCGAGGAGCCGCCGAAGCGCTTCTCCATCCTGGAGGCGTCGCGCGAGACCCGCGAGCGCCGCCGCAAGGAGCGCGAGGCCCAGGGCGGCCAGGCGCAGAAGGGCGGCTCGAGCCGCTGGCAGCCGAAGCGCGGCAAGCAGCCCACCTACGGCGGCACCACCCCGCCGCCGGACTGGACGTACCCCGGCCAGAAGCAGCAACCGGCCGACGAGAAGCAGCAGCCCCGCTGGCCCGACCAGAACCCCGGCCAGAACCCCGACCAGGACGACACCCAGGAAATCGGCTTCCGCCTGCCGGAGCATGAGCGCCCGGATCATGCGGAGGACGTCGCAAAGCATAGAAAGCCCGAAAGCAATGAGTAACTTTGACTTCGAACGCGCGGAGGCCGCCGTGCGCGAGCTGCTGCTCGCGGTGGGCGAGGATCCGGACCGCGAGGGCCTGCGCGAGACGCCGGCGCGGGTGGCGCGCGCCTACGAGGAGACCTTCGCGGGCCTGCGCGAGGACCCCACCGAGCAGCTGGAGAAGACGTTCGCCGAGAACCACCGCGAGCTGGTCTTGGTGCGGGACATTCCGATCTACTCCACGTGCGAGCACCACCTGGTGCCGTTCTACGGCAAGGCGCACATCGGCTACATCCCGGGCACCGAGGGCAAGGTGACGGGCCTGTCCAAGCTGGCGCGGCTGGCGGATCTGTACGCCAAGCGCCCGCAGGTGCAGGAGCGGCTGACCGCGCAGATCGCGGACGCGCTGGTGGACAAGCTGGGCGCCTCGGCCGTGATCGTGGTGCTGGAGTGCGAGCACCTGTGCATGGCTATGCGCGGCATACGCAAGCCGGGCGCGATCACCACCACCTCGGCGGTGCGCGGCGGCTTCCAAACCAACGCCGCCTCCCGCGCGGAGGTCCTGAGCCTGATCCGGAGCTAAAACCCATGCCCACCCAACTCGCGGAGCTGACGGCGCCCGGCCGCACCACGGTCATGGGCATTCTCAACGTCACGGCGGACTCGTTCTCGGACGGCGGGCGCTACCTCGACCCAGAGGCCGCCCTCAACCACGCCCGCGAGCTGGTCGCCGCCGGCGCGGACATCATCGACGTGGGCGCGGAATCCACCCGCCCCGGCGCCACGCGGGTGCCGGCGGACGTGGAGGCGAAGCGCGTGGCCGAGGTGGTGGGCTTGCTGCGCGCCGAGTCGATCCGCACCTCCGTGGACACCATGCGCGCCGCCACCGCCCTGGCCGCCGCGGAGGCGGGCGTGGACATGATCAATGACGTCTCGGGGGGACTCGCGGACCCGGACATGTACCGCGTGATGGCCCAGACGGGCCTGCCGGTGTGCCTGATGCACTGGCGGGCGGACGCGTTCGGCGACGCCTCGGGTACGGCGGACCACGGCGGGGACGTGGTGCGCGACGTGCGCGAGGAGCTCGCCCGCCTGGTCGAAAGCGCAGCCGACGCGGGGGTTGCGCCGTCGCAGATAACCGTGGACCCGGGCCTGGGCTTTGCTAAGACGCCCGAGGAGAACTGGGCCCTGCTGCACGCCCTGCCGGAGCTGGTGGCGGGCGAGTACCCCGTGCTGGTGGGGGCGAGCCGCAAGCGCTTCCTCACCGCCATCCGCGCGGAGCGGGGCCTGGACCACACGCCGATCGACGCGGACCCGGCCACCGCCGCCGTGACCGCGCTCGCCGCGCAGGCCGGGGCGTGGTGCGTGCGGGTGCACGAGGTGGCGGTGTCCCGCGACGCCGTGGACGTGGCCGCCGCGTGGGGGAGGGGCCGTGGCTGACCGCATCGAGCTCAAGGGCCTGCGCGTGCACGCCAACCACGGCGTGCTGCCGCACGAGACGGAGCACGGCCAGGCCTTCACCATCGACATCGTGTGCTGGCTGGACTTCTCCGGCGCGGCGCTTTCGGATGACCTGACGCAGACCGTCAACTACGCCGAGCTTGCCCAGCTCGCCCACGACATCGCCGCCAGCACCCCGCGCCAGCTGGTGGAGACGGTGGCCACGGAGATCGCCGAGGCAGCCATGGCCCGCTTCGATGCGCTCTCCGCGGTGGAGGTCCCCCTGCACAAGCCCCCCGCGCCGATCCCGCTCATCTTCGACGACGTCGCCGTCATCGCCCGCCGCTCCCGGAAGCGGGTGTAGCGTGCGCGCGGTGCTGTCCACGGGGTCGAATATGGGGGATGCGCGCGGGTTCTTGGGTGGCGTCGTCAAGCGAATGCTCCCTGTGCGCGCGAGCTCGCTCTACATCAGCGAACCCTGGGGCGGGGTGGAGCAGCCACCCTTTCTCAATCAAGCATTGCTTATCGACGCCCCCCTGCTCACGCCCCACTCCCTCCTCGCCGCCTGCCAGGAGCTGGAGCGCGAGGCGAACCGCGTGCGCGACGTGCGGTGGGGCCCGCGGACCCTGGACGTGGACATCGTGGACATCGAGGGCTACACCTCCAACGACCCGGTGCTGACCGTGCCCCACCCGCGCGCCCACCTGCGCGAGTTCGTGCTGCGGCCCTGGCTGGAGATCGACCCGGACGCGGTGCTCGATGGCGTGCCCGTGCGCACGTGGCTTGAGCGCCTCGAGCCCCAGGGCGTGCGGCGGCTGGAGGAGCGATGACGCGCACCCCGCTCGCCGGGCTTCTCGGCGCCGCCCTGTTCACGGCCGCGGCGGCGCTCATCTTGGCGCGCCGCTTCTTCGGCGCCTTCGGATCGCTGACCCTGGTGGTGCCCATGAGCCTGTGGGTGGTGGCTCTGGTGTGCGCGTTCCTGGCGCGGGTGGTGCGCAAGCGCCGCGAGGAGGGCAGCGTGGGGCTGGATCGCTCGCAGCTCAACCCCATGATGGCGGCCAACCTGATGGTGCTGGGCAAGTCCTGCGCCTGGGCGGGCGCGGTGTGCGGCGGCGCGTACGCCGGGGCGCTCGCCTACGTGCTGCCGCGGCTGCACACACTGGTGGCGGCGTCGGAGGATTTCCCGGCGCTGTGCTCCGGGGTGCTGGGCGGGTTGGCGCTCGCGGCGGCCGGGGTGGCGCTGGAGCGGGCCTGCGAGGTTTCCCCGCCCACGGAGGGCGAAGCGGCGTAGGTGCGCCATATTGTCGGGCCCATCGCTTACGATGTGTGCCATGACTGACCAGACGCCGGCCCCGCGTAGCAGCAACGGAAACCTCTGGGTGATCGTCCCGTTCGTGCTCGCGGTGATCGGCACCGTGGTCATGCTCTTTACCAACTCCGCCAACGCGCTGAAGGTCGCGCTCATCTTCGCGCTGTGGGCGGGCGCCGCCGGCATCATGGTCGCCGACCGCACCCGCCGGGACCGGGACCGCGCCGCGGCCGAGTTGGCCGAAGCACGCCGGCAGCTGGAGTCGCAGCCCGCCCCCGCCCCCGCGCAGCCCGCCCCGCTTTCCGACGCAGACATGGCCGTCATCCGCGAACTCCAGGAGGAGCTCACCGCGGGCGAGCTGTGGGCGTATTCGAAGTACGAAGGGACGATCTAGATGGCATTTGAACCGGGCAAAGCCGTGGTGGTGACGGACGCGGCGCACCTGGCGCAGTACGGTCGCGCGCTGCGGAAGGTGGGCAAGAAGATTGTGGTGGTGCCGCTTTCTACCGGCCTGCACGCGGGCCACATCGCGCTGATCCGCGCCGCGAAGTCCATGCTGGGCGCCACCGTGTTTGTCACCTACGCGGGCGAGGAGGTGCCCGAGGAGTTCGCGCGCGAGGGCGTGGACGTGGTCTACCACGGCGCGCTGGACACGGCTGGGGTGCAGGTGCGCACCGGCATGGACCACCTCGAGGACGCGGGCGAGGTGGCGGCGCAGGTGGCGGGGGTGATCGCCGCGGCGAACGCCACGCACGCCACCGACGTGGTGCTGGGGGAGAAGGACTTCGAGTTGCTGGTGGCGGTGCAGCTGGCGGTCACGGCGCTGCGCATGGAGGTCAAGCTGCACTCGGTGCCCACGGTGCGCACCCCTGACGGGCTGGCCATTTCCCTGCGCAACGCGCGGGTGCCCGAGGAGCAGCGCGAGGCCGCGCTCGCACTGTCCGCCGCGCTCACGGCGGGCGCCCACGCGGCGGAGCACGGCGAGGCGGCGGTGCTGGACACCGCCCGCGGCGTGCTCGAGGCCGCGGGCGTGGAGCCGGCCTACCTGGCGGTGCGGGACCTCGCGTTGCGCGCCGCGCCCGAAACCGGCGACGCCCGCCTGATGGGTGCGGTGGACCTGGCGGGCGTGCGCCTGGCGGATAACGTGGGCCTCCCGCTGGGCGTGGGCTTCAAGCACATCGGGGACGGCGAGGGGCCGCTGCGGTAGAATCGCGGGCATGTCTGCGCCCCAAATCGCCGAAATCCTGCGTGATCGCTACGGCTTCGACTTCCCGGCCGACCGCGTTAAGGAGATCGCCCGCACCGCCACGTCCACCGTGTACGAGGCGAACAACGATGACGGGGCGGCGGTGCAGATCGAGGTGCTTGACCCGCCCGCCGCGGGCGACGTGGACGCGCTGGACGCGGCGTTCGCTTCCGTCACCGCGCCGGGTGCCTTCCGGCCGCGGCACGCGGGGCTGCTCGCTGGCGGCTCGATGTACGTCCTCTCCGAAGCCACCGTGGGCACCCCGCTGGCCGAGCTGATCGAGCGCAAGCGCGCCGCCGGCGAGGCGTTCACCCCGGTGGAGACGCGCGACCTGCTGCGCCCCGCCGCCGAGGCGGTGGACGCGTACAACGCCGCCGGCCACCCCGAGTTCCTCACCCGCTCCATCAACCCGGGCGCGATGCTGGTGCAACCGTCCTGGTCCCAGGTGCCGGTGAAGCTATCCATGGTGGGCCCCAGCGCCCCCGCCTCGGCCGCGCAGCACGCCAGCGCCACCACGGCGGAGGACAACCTGCACGATTTCTGGAACGTGGTGGCGGAGGTCACGGGCCAACCCGTGGACGAGGAGGCGGCCACCAAGCACGCCACCGCCGCCGGCTACCTGGACGAGGTCACGGGTAGTGACCCGGCGGCGGGGGACGTCGCGCCGGGCGCCCAGGACGGCTACCGCCGCCCGCCCGAGCCGTACCCCGCGGGAACCTTCGCCCCCGAGCAGCCCGAGAAGGCGCGCCGGAACCCGTGGCCGTGGATCATCGCCGCCCTGGCGGTGGCGCTTGTGGCCATGGCCGGGGCGTGGTGGTGGACCACGCAGCGCGGCGAGGAGTGGACGGGCGCCAACGCGGAGATCGCCGAGGCGTACCCCAACATCATCTCCGGCAAGTCCGGGCAGAAGGGCTGGGAGGACCTGGTTTGCGAGCCCGCCGCCACGGACGCCGGCCAGGAGGGCAAGATCCGGTGCGCGGGCGCGGACCTCGGCGTGTCCGTGGCCAAGTACGCCACGGAGTCCGAGCGCGACGACGCGGTGCCCGGCCAGCAGTACGCCACCGTGCTGGGCAGCGGCGCGTGCATGATTGAGGATTACGAGATCCCGGCGGCCAGCCCCTCCGCGTTCGCGATGGCGCCGCGGGACAAGGGCGAGTACCTCATTGTGGTCAACGGGGCCGAGGCGGAGCAGAAGCGGCTCGATCTGCCTGTCTGTGAGGAGACCACCTCAACCGACTAGCATTGTCGGGCGTGACTACCGAGACGCCGCAGCAAAGCACCCAGGACCTTTCCGAGCAGCAGCAGATCCGTCGCGCCAAGCGCCAGAAGCTGCTTAGCGCAGGCCGGGAGGCCTACCCCGCCGAGGTTCAGCGCACCACCTCGCTGAAGGACCTGCGGGCGAAGTACCCGGATCTTGAGCCGGGCCAGGAGACCCAGGATGTGGTGTCCGTGGCCGGGCGCATCATGTTCCAGCGCAACACCGGCAAGCTCTGCTTCGCCACGCTGCAGGAGGGCGACGGTACGCAGTTGCAGGTCATGCTCTCCCTCGCCGAGGTGGGCGAGGAGGCGCTGGCGGACTGGAAGGCTGACACGGACTTGGGCGACATCGTCTCGGTGACCGGCCGGGTGATCGCCTCGCGCCGCGGCGAGCTCTCCGTGCAGGCGCAGTCCTGGCAGATGGCGTCGAAGGCGCTGCGCCCCCTGCCGGTGGCGTTCGCGGACATGAACGAGGAGCAGCGGGTGCGCCACCGCTACACCGACCTGATCATGCGCGAGGAGGCCCGCACCAACGCGATGACCCGCGTGCGCGTCATCGCCGCCATGCGCAAGTACCTCACCGGCCTGGACTTCGTCGAGGTGGAAACCCCGATGCTGCAGACCCTGCACGGCGGCGCGGCGGCACGCCCCTTTGTCACCCGCTCCAACGCGCTGGACATCGACCTCTACCTGCGCATCGCGCCGGAGCTCTTCCTCAAGCGCGCCGTGGTGGGCGGCATTGACCGCGTCTTCGAGATCAACCGCAACTTCCGTAACGAGGGTGTGGATTCCTCCCACTCGCCCGAGTTCACCATGCTGGAGACCTACCAGGCGTGGGGCACGTACCGCGACGGCGCCGAGATGATCAAGGGCCTGGTGCAGTTCTGCGCCCGCGAGGTGTTCGGCTCGGAGAAGGTGCAGCTTGCCGACGGTACCGAGTACGACTTCTCCGGAGAGTGGAAGGTGCTGGACATGTACCCCTCTCTCAACGAGGCGCTGGCGCGCAAGTTCCCGGGCCAGCCGGAGGTGACTATCCACTCCACGGTGGAGGAGCTCACCGCCATCGCCGGGGCCATCGGCCTGAAGGTGCCGGAGAACGCCGGCTGGCTGCACGGCAAGCTGGTGGAGGAGATCTGGGAGGAGTTGTGCTCGGACCAGCTCTACGAGCCCACCTTCGTGGTGAACTTCCCGGTGGAGACGTCCCCGCTGACCCGCGATCACCGCGAGCGCGAGGGCGTGACCGAGAAGTGGGACCTCTACGTGCGCGGCTTCGAGCTGGCCACGGGCTACTCCGAGCTCATTGACCCGGTGATTCAGCGCGAGCGCTTCGAGGACCAGGCCCGCCTGGCCGCCCACGGCGACGACGAGGCCATGGTCTTAGACGAGAACTTCCTCGCCGCCATGGAGCAGGGAATGCCGCCGACCGCCGGCTGCGGCATGGGCGTGGACCGCCTGCTGATGGCCCTGACCGGCCTGGGCATCCGCGAGACCGTGCTGTTCCCGCTGGTCAAGCCCGAGGCCAACTAGGGCCAGCCAAGAACCTTACTCAAACACCAGGATCGGCTGCTTGATCACCAGCGGCTCGTAGCCGGGCTGGTAGATCTTGGCGATCATGGTGAACTCGCCCGGCGTGTCTAGGTTGACGCGGAACACGTTGTCGTTCAGGTCGCAGGTGCCCTTCACGTTGCCGTCCGGCAGCGAGATCGGGTTGCCGTTCACGTCCAGCAGCTCGTAGTCGATGCGGCAGGCGGAGTAGATCTTCTCGCCCGCGAGGTCCTCCGCGTTGAGCTGCAGCTGTAGCTCGTAGCGGGTGCGGGAATCCTGCAGCAGGTACTGCATGTTGCCGTTCATGTACTGCGCCAGCACCGTCACCTCGAGGCGCGAGAAGCCCTGCGGCTGCAGGTCGCGGAAGGTCGCGGTCTCGTCCTTGGTCACGCCCGGCCCCGGCGGGTAGGGGCTGAGGCGGTACGTGCCGTCGCCGTTGTCCAGCGCCTGGTTGTAGCTTTCGCTTGTCGACGTCTCCGTAGCCGTAGCCGTGCTGCTAGTGCCCGTGCTGCTGGTAGGCGAAGCGCTGCTCGAGCTGCTGCTCGTGGCGGTGGTGGCACTGCTGCTGCTGGAGGACGTCGTGGTCTCCACCGCGGAGAAGGACGGCTCGTCGATCGCCGGCGTGTCCTCCCCGCTGGAGCAGGCCGCGGTGGCCAGGGTGGCGGCGGCCGCGAGACCCGCCATGATGGCGCGGGTGGGGCGTCGTGACATGGGAAAACCTTTCGTCGAGTACTGCTCTACGGTTGCTCTACGGTGCGTATATGTTACGCGCCCTCGGTGCCGCCGGCGTTGGTCTGCACCAGCCAGGTTGCGTAGTCGCCGTTCTTGTCATCCGCGAAGGCGACAAACTCGTCGCTCTTCAGCTCGGCCACGAAGTCGCCGCAGTAGCGCAGGTCGTCGGCCGTCTCGCCCTGCTTCAGGCGCACGCGGGACTGCTCGCGGTCCAGGTCCACGCGCTGGCCGCCCGGGAAGACGGCCACGTAGGTGCTGGGCATTCGGAAGCGGGAGGAGTCGCTGATTTCGCGGCCGGGGGTGAGGGTGGCGTCGATGCAGCCCTTGGCGCCGTCCGGGGGGGGGTCGCCGTAGAAGCCCTCACCGCCGGTGACGGCGAAGACGGAGCCTTCGTTGTTGGGGTCCACCACGGCCAGCGGCTCGCCGAGCGGCTTGGCCTCGTCCTTGCCCTGCTTGTACACGGCCGCCTCGATGCTCGGCGTGGCCGGGCTCACCTCGAGGTAGTCCGGGCGGGAGAAGTCGAACATGCCGTGGTCGGTGCGCTGCCAGTCGTACTGCGTCTGCAGGTTGCTCAGCTGGCGCGCGGCCGGGTAGAGGGCCTCGCACGGGCCATCGACCATCATCCACACCTTCTCAAGCATCGGCTTGGAGCTTGCCATCTGGCAGCGGGTGCCGCTGCCGGAGGCCTTGTCCACCAGCGCGTCCAGGGTCTCCGGGACGTACGCGCCGGCGTCGGCGGACTGCTTCCAGCCGATCAGCTCCGGGTCGGACGGGGAAGTGGTCTCGCCGTTCGGGCCCTGCTCGGTGTAGAGGGAGGCCCTGATCTCGTAGCCCTCGGCGGTGGTGATGGTGCCGGAGCAGTTCTCCACGTTGCGGATGCCCACCGAGTCATAGAAGTCCGCGCCCAGGTTGCAGTCGCGGATCTGGCCGGCGTCCAGCTTCGACTCTAGGGTGGCCTCGTCCCAGCCCAGCGGGCCCACCGGCGCCGGGCGCACCTTCTGGAAGACCCACAGGCCCGCCAGTAGGAGCAGGACGATGCCGAGGACTGCCAGGATGGGCTTCAGCGCGCCGCTGCGCTCGGGTTTGGCGGCGGGCTGGGCGGGCGCCGGAGTCTGGGCCGGCGCGCCCCAGTCGTACTGGCCAGATTGCGGGTTGGTCATTGCGTGCTCCTTCGAAGCGTTGGTGTACTCGTAGGCAACGCCGCCCGCTGCGGTGCGGGCACTGCTTTTGCCATGATAACAATAAAGAAGAGCCAGCTTGCCCACAGGTTCCTCGGGGAGTGCTCCCCGCTCTGGCAGGTGGTAACGCACAGGTACGTCTACGCTCGCACTTGATCTTGTTCTCGAAGAAGGGAAACCCGCTATGGCCCACTATGACCTCTACAACTCCATCGGCCTCGACCGCTCCCTGGACTCCGCCGCGCTGGCGAGCGAGCTGGACCAGCGCATTAACTCGGGTGTGGCCACCAACCCGGGCGGCATGGAGGAGCTGCGCATCGCCCGCAGCATCCTCGGCGATTCGCAGCGCCGCGGCCTCTACGACCAGAAGCTGGCGGATGTGAACGCGCCGGACATCAACATCGCCGCCCTGCGCGACCTGGCCGACGCGGACTTCGGCGGCGGCCAGGGCTCCACCCGCGTGCAGGAGGCCGAGCAGGGCCCGAGCGCCCTGGACAAGGGCCGCGAGACCTTCACCCAGTACTCCAAGCAGGCGCAGGAGCGCCTGAACCCGGCGATGGAGAAGACCAAGTCCGAGATCGCCCGCTCCTCCAAGGGCGTGATCGCCGGCACCGCGGCGGCCACCGCGCTGATCATGCTGCTGCTCTTCGGCCTGTTCTCGGGCCTGGGCGGGGACCGCGGCGAGGGTACCGCGAAGAAGACCGCCAACCAGTTCCTGGAGCTGCGCACGAACGACGAGACGGAGCGCTGGCTCATCGACAACGCCGCGGGCGATGCGCGCAGCGACATCCTGAAGACCTTGAAGGTCGGCGACGGCTTCTCCGGCGTGGACAACTACTTCAAGGCATCCGACCCGAAGGCCGGCGACGCGATCAACTTCCGCGAGTTTGCCCGCTTCGGCAGCCGCTACGACGACGCCACGTATGACCGCGCCATCTCCTCCCTCGGCGCGGACGAGATGTACCTGGTTGAGGTGCGCAACGGCAACGATTCCTCCGCCGGCGGCGTGGTGGCCGTGGTTATGCAGGACGGCAAGGGCAAGATCGCCTACTTCGAGCGCAACCTCGAGGACGTCTCCGAGATCTTCGAGGACTACCAGTAATGACCGATTCCCAGTTCGCGCAGCTCCTCAACGACAAGTACGCCCTGTCGCAGGTCACCGAGAAGGCCGCCACGCCGATCTCCACCGTCTACGCCGCCGCCAACACGTGGGGCAACCACACCGCGGAGGTTGAGCTTTTCGGGGAGGTGGTGGGGGAGGATGCGTCGAAAAGCATTGCCCAAACCGCGGGGTCGCTCGAGTGGCTGGAGGATCCGGCCGTTGCCCGGATCCGCGACTGCGGGGTGACCCCCGCCGGTCAGCTGTACGTGGTCAGGGACGAGGTTGGGGGCAACCCGCCCCGCTCGCTTATCGACGGTCGCGTCAGCTGGGGCACCCCCTTCACCAACGCCGAGGCCGAGCGCCTGCTCGCGCCCGTCGCCCGCGCCGTGGACCGATTCAACGCAAGCGGCCACCCCAACTTCCTCGCCCGCTCCATCGACCCCGACTACCTCATGGTGCAGCCGGGCTCCCCGGCGGTGCCGGTGGTGATGGCGATGGCGGGCCCCCCCGCGGGCACCGCCGGACTGGTGTCGGAGGCGACCAACCGCCGCCGCTTCGCCGACGTGGTGTCCCAGCTCACCGCCCAGCCCGTGGACGAGGAGCTGCTGGAGGCGACCGGATCCGCCGCCGGTTACCTCGACGCGCTGGCCAACCCGCCCGCGCCCGCGCCTGCGCCGGAGCGCCCGCAGCAGCAGTTCCCGGACACCGACCCCGGCATGGAGGCCGTCACCGCGGAGTACGCGCCGGCTGACTACGCGCCGGCGTACGAAGCGCCAAAGCCGAAGCGCAAGGCGTGGCCGTGGGTGCTCGCGGCGGCGCTCGTCCTGGGCGGCGCGGGCGCGGGCGGCTACTGGTGGTACAGCCAGAACGCCGCCACCGAGCCGTGGGCGGGCGGCGACGCCGAGATCGCCCGGGCCTTCCCGCAGCTGGTCTCGCAGGAGGACGGCGGCAAGGGCTTTAACGGCATGACCTGCCGCTCCCAGAGCGCCGAGGGCGACGCGGAGGCGAAGATCCGCTGCTCCAGCCCCGACGCCGGCGTGAGCATTGTCAAGTACGGCAGCGCCGAGCAACGAGACGCCTCCATCGCCGCCGACGGCGAGCAGGAGCGCTTCGGCAACGACGCCTGCCAGTTCACCTCCACCGAACTGACGGGCCAAGACCTGCCGGCCTACTTCCTCGCCCCGGAAGGCGACCTGGCCGCGTACAGCTTCCTGGTCAACGGGAAGGACGCGCAGCAACTGCGCCTGCAGCTGCCCATCTGCTAGCTAGCACACCGGCAGCGAGAGGCGGTAGCGCTGCGCCTCCGGCCCCGCCACCAGGATGGCGAAGCGGTCGCGCGGCTGCGGCATGACCACGGCGTACGAGTCCGTGGACGCCCCAGCCAGCTGCCCCGACTCGAAGGTGCACTGGCTGGAGCGGAATTGCGCGAAGCCCTCCGTGGGCACCGCGCTCGCTCGCTGCTCCGCCGAGCCGTAGTCCGCCACGGCGAACGCCACGCCCGGCCCGGTGCACGACACCTTGGCGCGCTGGGCGCCCTCCGGCTCGCTCGCCGCGCACGTGGTGCCCCACGCGCCCTCGCCGCCCTCGCCCGCGCCGACGAGCTGCGGGAACGCGGCCGCGATCGGCGCCTCCGGGCCCGCCCACTCGAGCGCCGGCCGCAGCGCCAGCCACCCGCCCCCGGCGGCCAGCAGCGCTGCTCCCGCGGCGGCCGCGATCAGCGTTGCGGGGCGCCGCTTCCGCCCCGGTTCGGCCTCGATCACCCGCGTGGAGGTGGGCCGCGCCCGCTCGAGCGCGTCGAGGAAGGCGCGGGCGCTGGGGTGGCGCTTGGCCGGCTCGTTGGCCGGGGCGCGCGCGAACACTTCGGAGGCCGGGACGCGCTCCAGGTAGTCCGGGGGGCGCGGGCCCCGCCACGCCACGTCCGACATGGTCTGGGCCAGCTGGGTGCGGGTGAGCATCTCCAGCGCGATAAGCGCGAAGGCGTAGTTGTCGGAGGCGGGCGTGGGCTCTGGGGCTAGCCCGTCATCGCCCGGGCGGAACATCTCGGGCGCCATGTAGCGCATGGTCCCCACTAGGTGGCCCTCCTGCGTCACTCTCGATGCGTCGCTGATGTGGGAGATGCCGAAGTCCGTCAGCATCGCCCCGTGCGGACCCAGGATGATGTTGGCCGGCTTCACGTCCCGGTGCACCACCGCCCTGCGGCGCAGGTAGTCCAGCGCGTCCGCGATCGGCGCGAGGATCTCCACCACCTGCTGGATGGGGTAGCGCTCCGTCGTGGCGGCCAGCGCGGCGGCCAGGGTGGGGCCCGGGGCGTACTCCATGACGAAGTAGGGCACCCCGCCCGGTGAGACCTCGCCCTGGTACACCTGCACGATCGAGCCGTGCCGCAGCTTGGCCATAGTCTGCATCTCGGTGGTGAAGCGGGCGGCGGCCCGCGCGTCGCCGTGCAGGTTCGCCGCGATGGCCTTGACCGCCACGTCCCGGCCCAGGGTGGTGTCCCGCGCCTTGAACACGACACCCATGCCGCCGCGCCCGAGCTCGCCTTCAACCTCGAGACCCCGGCTGCGCAGGTGCCGGGTGAAATCGTCCCACTCTCCTTGCCGCATGTCAGGGCCGGTACTGCTCGGAGGCGTACTTGGCCAGCTGCACGCGCCACGGCACCTGCGTGGTGCCGCGCTGGAACTCGGGCACGCCCGCCCGCTCCAGCGCCTCGACGATGCGCTGCATGCGCTGGTTGGTCTGCTTCGCCGTCCACCCCAGCCGCGCCGCCAGCTGGTCCACGCTGGGCACCACCAGGTGCGGCTCCGCGGCCGGGTCGCGCCACAGCGGCTCCGCGAGCGCGCGGAGCAGCTGCAACTGGTCCGCGTTCGGCTCGAAGCCCTCGGCGGTGAACGGCACGTCCGGCACGGGCGTAGCCTCGTGGCGCGGCGGGGGAGCGGCGTTGACCAGCGCGATCTCGTACGCCATGTGTTTGGTGTCGAAGGTCACGCCCACCTCGCCCGGCGGCAGCGGCAGCGTCGTGCGCGGGCTCAGGCGCTGCGGGGCGAAACGGTTCTGGCCGCGGGCGAGGATGCGCGCGGTGATGAAGGAGCCGACGTTGCGGATGTACCACGAGCCCTGCTGGTTCCACAGCTGCAGGAAGTGGCGGTGCATGGCGGGGTCGTCTGCGCCGAGGCGGATGTCGCCCGCGCGGCCCAGGATCACTTGGTGGTTGGGTGCGATGCTGACGCGGTTGCCCACGAGGTCGTCGTAAAGCAAATGTCCCTGTTGCAGCACGCGTGAAAGTATAGGATCCGTACCGTTTCCCCACTACCTCGAGGAGCTGCCATGCAGGTGCCCACCCCCGGTACCGAGCGCCGGACCCTCACCGGCATCGGCGTTTCCGCCGGCACCGCCGTCGGCCCCGTCGCGGTGATGGCCCCGCCGGTTGGCGTGGACGAGCAGGAGCCGGCGTGCACCGATCCCGAGGCGGACGGCCAGCGGGTGCGGGCGGCGCTGGCCGAGGTGGCTGAGTCCCTCCGCGCCCGTGCCGCTGCGCTCGCCGAGGGGCCGCAGCGCGACGTGCTCGCGGCTTGCGCCGCGCTGGCCACGGACAAGGCGCTGCTCAAGAGCGTGGACGGGCAGCTGCGGGGCGGCGCCGGCGTCACCCGCGCGGTCCACGACGCGGTGGAGGTCTACGCCGCCAAGCTGCGCGCACTCGGCGGCACCATGGCCGAGCGCGTCACCGACCTCTACGACATCCGAGACCGCGCCGTAGCCCGCCTCCGCGGCCTTCCCGAGCCCGGCGTGCCCGCCCTCGAGCGCCCCTCCATCCTCGTCGCCGCGGACCTCGTCCCCGCAGACACCGTCGCCCTGGACCCGGCCAGTGTCCTCGGCATCGTCACCGAGGCCGGCGGCGTGACATCCCACACCGCCATCCTCGCAGCCCAGCTGGGTATCCCCGCCGTGGTGCAGGCCAAGGGGATCCTCGCGGTCCCGCCCGGGAGCTTTGTAGCTATCGACGCCACCTCAGGCGACGTCATCATCGCCCCCACCAACGCCGACACCGCAGAACTCGCGGTCCGCGCGGCCCCGGCGGAATACGGCCCCGGCCACGCCCACGGCCACGAGGTGAAGCTGTTGGCCAACATTGGCACAGCCGCGGACGCCGCCGCGGCCTCCGCCCTCGACGTTGAGGGCTGCGGCCTGCTTCGCACCGAGTTCCTCTTCCTCGACCGGGAGAGCGCCCCGACCGTTGAGGAGCAGGCGGAGGCGTACGCCGGCGTGCTCCGGGCGTTCGGGCGCCGCCGCGTGGTGGCGCGCACCCTGGACGCCGGTGCCGACAAACCGCTGCGCTTCGCGAGCCTCGGCCCGGAGGCCAACCCCGCCCTCGGCCGCCGCGGCCTGCGCCTGTCCATGGCGCGCGAGGAACTGCTGGACGCCCAGCTGCTCGCCCTGGCCAAAGCCCGCGCCGCCGCCCCCGGCTGCGACCTGCGGGTCATGGCACCCATGGTTGCCACGCAGGAGGAGGCCGAGTGGTTTGTGGGCCGCGCCCGCTCCTTCGGCCTGGACCGGGTGGGCGTGATGGTGGAGACCCCGGCCGCCGCCCTGACCGCCGAGCGGATCCTGGGCGTTGCGGACTTCGCCTCTATCGGCACCAATGACCTGTCGCAGTACACGATGGCCGCCGACCGCACGCAGGGCGACCTCGCCCCGCTGCTGTCCGTATGGCAGCCCGCCGTACTCGCCATGATCCGCGCCGCCGTCGAGGGTGGGCGGGCCGCCGGCAAGCCCGTCGGGGTGTGCGGGGAGGCGGGCGGGGACCCGCTCGCGGCTCTGGTGTTGGTGGGGCTCGGGGTGGCGTCGCTAAGCATGGCCCCCGTAAAGCTCGGCCCGGTGCGGGTCGCGCTCCGCGGGCACGACCTGGAGACGTGCCGCGAGATGGCGCGCCGGGCCCTGGCCGCGCCCACGGCGACGCAGGCCCGCGACGCCGTGCGCGACCTGCTCTGATACCTGCCAGCAATTGCTGTAAGAATAATCACCCTCGCGCGGTGCATGTGGCGCATTGCGGCGGGTTTACAGTATTTCCTGTAACGACCACTCGCCTGGGATGTTCGCCCCGGGCGCCTAGCCAGGGAAGGACACGCACCGTGACCACGGCAGTTGCCCAGCAACAGGCCCCTGAGAAGAAGAAGAAATTCGAGTTCCCGTCGGCCTTTACCATTCTCTTTTTCCTCACCGTCATCGCGGTGCTCTGTACCTGGTGGGTGCCAGCCGGCTCCTACTCCAAGGTGGAGTACAACGAGGGCGCGGGAGACCTCGTTGTCACCGCGCCGAGCGGCGAAACCAGCGACATGCCCGCCACCCAGGAAACGCTCGACGAGCTGGGCGTGCCGATCAACATCGACAGCTTCACCGGCGGGGACATTACCAAACCCGTCTCCATCCCCGGCACCTACGAGCACGTTGACCCGAACCACGCCGGCTTCATGGACATCCCGCTCAGCATGGTGCGCGGCACCATCGAGGGCGTGGACATCATCGTGTTCATCCTGGTGCTCGGCGGCCTCATCGGCGTGGTGCGCGCAACCGGGGCGTTTGAATCCGGCCTGTTCGCGCTGACCAAGAAGACGAAGGGCCGCGAGTTCGTCCTCGTCGCCGCGGTGTCCATCCTCATGGTGATGGGCGGTTCCTTCTGCGGCCTCGAGGAGGAGGCGGTGGCGTTTTACCCCATCCTCGCCCCCATCTTCATCTCGCTCGGGTTCGACGCGATCATTGTGGTCGGCTCGGTGTTCCTCGCCGGCTCCGTCGGCTCGGCGTTCTCCACCATCAACCCGTTCTCGGTCATCATCGCCTCCAACTCCGCGGGCATTAAGTTCACCGAGGGTATCGGCTGGCGTGTCGCCGGCGCGGTGGTGGGCGCGATCGTGGTGATTGCCTACCTGTACTGGTACGCCAAGAAGATTAAGAAGGACCCCTCCGCCTCCATCACCTACGAGGACCGCGAGAAGTTCAACGCGCAGTGGCAGCTCGACACCGCGGAGGAGGACATCCAGCCGTTCGACCTGAAACAGAAGGTCATCCTGATTCTCTTCGCCGCGGCCTTCCCCATCATGGTGTGGGGCGTGATGAGCCAGGGCTGGTGGTTCCCCACCATGGCAGCGTCCTTCCTCATCATCGCGATCGCCATCATGATCCTGTCGCTGTTTGGCAAGCACAAGCTCAGCGAGGGCGAGGTAGTTGAGGCCTTCTCGCAGGGCGCGTCCGAGATGGTTGGCGTGGCCCTGATCATCGGCCTCGCCCGCGGCATCAACCTGGTCCTCAACGAGGGCATGATCTCCGACACCATGCTGGACGCCGCCACCCACCTCGTCTCCGGCATGCACGGCCCCGTGTTCATCCTGATGCTGATGGTGGTGTTCTTCTTCCTCGGCTTCGTGGTGCCCTCTTCCTCCGGCCTGGCCGTGCTGGCGATGCCGATCATGGCCCCGCTCGCGGACTCTGTGGGCATCCCCCGCTTCATCGCCGTGTCCGCCTACAACTGGGGCCAGTACGCGATGCTCTTCATCGCTCCGACCGGCCTGGTTATGGCCACGCTGCAGATGCTGCATATCAAGTACTCCCACTGGTTGAAGTTCGTCTGGCCGATGGTGGTGTTCATGTTCGTCTTCGGCGGCGCGATGCTCGTCGCGCAGGTGCTCATTTACGGCTAAGTCCGGCGGACTCCTCTCCGCCCTCCTCGTCCATGAGCGCGGCGTACTCCTCGGCGGTCAGCACGCTGTCGCAGCGGCGGGGCAGGGAGTGGTTCTCGGAGACGTACCGGCTACCGTCGCCGTAGATGAAGTGGAGGTGCGACGCCTCCCGGACGATGCGCAGGTAGCCGTCCGTCACCAGTGAATGGCACGCGGAACATAGGGGCAGCAGATTCTCCAGATCTGTGTGGCCCCCGTTTTCCCATTCTTGTATGTGGTGGATCTCGATGAAGCGCGTGTGCGTGCAGCCCGGCGCCGCGCATTGCCCACCCCACATGACCATCAGCGCGTTGATTTGGGCGTTCGACGCCAGGCGGCGGGACCTCGACGAGTTGAGGATCAGCCCGGTCTCGTCCACCGTGTTGAAGCGCACCGCGGCGTTGGCAATGACGTTGGCCACCGCGGCGCTCGGCACGCCGATGTTGTTGGGCATGTAGGCGCGGCCGTCGGTGGTGGCCACGATGTTCACGTGGGCGGCGGGCGTGGCCAGGGTGGTTTTCGGGGTGGTGCGGGCGATGTGAACGATGCCCATCAGCGCCTGCCCCAGCTTCCGGCCGATCGGCAGCCCGTCCCCGGACGCGGTCTGCCGCGGCGTGAGGGCCGGTTCGATTCCCTGGGCCGCCTCGCCCGCCCGGTCCACCGCCTCATCGTCTGCGGGGTCGGCGCCGCCCAGCAGCTCGTCGACGCCGTTGTACGCGATCTCCCCGATCTTTAACGCCGCCAGCAGTGCCGCAGCGTCGCCCGGGTTGGGCATGCCGTGGAGGCGCAGCCCGTGCTTGTTCGGGTGCAGCCGCAGGTAGTACTCGGGTTGCTTCTCGGCGTCTTCCCCGCCGGTCTCGCCGTGCGCGGTTAGCGCAATCTCGAGCTCGTGGTAGCCCAGCTCGAGCGCGAGGTCCACCAGCTCCCGCTCGTTGTCCTCGGTGAGGTACTTCAGTAGCAGCCGCACCACGGAGTAGGAGATGATGCCCTCCTGGAAGTGCTGCTCAAGGTAGGGGAAGCGGTGGATCTTGTGCGCCACGCTCACGTACTCGTGCGCCGTGGAGGAGGCCATGCCGTAGCGCCGTGTCAGCCCCCCCGCCGTGGTCTGGTTCCCAACCTCCCTCGCCAGCCCCATCTCGTCGAACCTCCGGATCGCGTCGAGCAGTTCGGCCTTGTTTCGAGTCATTCCCCTGTGCGCGTTGTCGATGGACTGGCACACCTCGCTCGCAATCGCGTCGCACACCTGCTGTACTGGATCAACCGTTGTGGTGGTCATTATGTCCCCCGTTTCGCGTCGTTGTTTGTTGCGATACGAGACATTATAGAAACGCTTCCCACACGCCTGTTACCAGCGGAAATGGCACTTTTTTCGTGCGTGTTTTTCGCGTGTTTGAGCACTGCTTGTCGACGCCCCGACCGCACCCCAAACCTCCGCATTGCGGACAAGTGGGTGCGTACCAACTATTCGGAACGCCAAAAAGGGGCGCGGAACCGGGGAAGGTTCCGCGCCCCGTGATCGGGCGAGTGGGCTTAGCTCTTGATGGAGGTACCCACGGTGCCGTTCAGGGCCTCGCCGGCGTTCTCCAGCGAGGTGATGATGGCGGTGCGCCCGGCGCCGCCCTCGACGTAGGAGACGCACGCCTCCACCTTGGGCAGCATGGAGCCGGGGGCGAACTGGCCGTCCGCCATGTGCTGCTTGGCCTCGTCGACGGTGATCTCGGTCAGGTCGCGCTGCTCGGGCGTGTTGAAGTTGACTGCCACGTTCGCCACGGCCGTGAGGATGATCAGGTGGCTCGCGCCAACCTGGTCAGCCATGATCGCGGCGGAGCGGTCCTTGTCAATCACGGCGGGCACGCCCTCAAAGCCGCCATCGCGGCGGACCACGGGGATGCCGCCGCCGCCGGTGGAGATGACCACTGCGCCGGCGTTGACGAGCGAGGTGATGGCCTCGCCCTCGACGATCTCCGTCGGCTGCGGCGACGCCACAACCCAGCGCCAGCCGCGGCCGGAGTCCTCCACGTACGTCTCGCCGGTCTCCTCCATGAGGCGCTTCGCCTCCTCCTCGGAGTAGAAGGAGCCGACGGGCTTGTTCGGGTTGTTGAAGGCCGGGTCATCGGCCTCAACCAGCGTCTGGGTGATCAGCGACGCCACGGGCTTGGCAATGTCCCGCTTGCGCAGCTCGTTCTCCAGCGCCTGCTGCAGGTGGTAGCCGATGTATCCCTGGCTCATGGCGGAGCACTCGGGGAACGGGATCTCCGGCGTGCCGCCGACCTTCTCGGCAGAGTTGTCGGTGGCAACCTTGATCATGCCCACCTGAGGGCCGTTGCCGTGGGTGATGATCACCTCGTGGCCGCCTTCGATGAGGTCGACCAGCGCGGTGGCGGTGCCCTGGATCAGCTCAAGCTGCTCCTGGGGCGAGTTGCCCAAGGCGTTCCCGCCGAGGGCGACTACCAAACGGTGTCCCATGTTTGATTCTCCTAGCTGAGGGTGGCGTACATGACGGCCTTGATGGTGTGCATGCGGTTCTCGGCCTCGTCGAAGACCTTGGACTGCGCGGACTCGAAGACCTCGTCGGAGACCTCCATCTCGGACACGCCGAACTTCTCGGCGATGTCGGCGCCGATGGTGGTCTTCGTGTCGTGGAAGGAGGGCAGGCAGTGCATGAAGATGGCGTCGTCGGCGGCCTTGGCCATGACGTCCTTGGTCACGCGGTAGGGCTCGAGGAGCTTGATGCGGGACTCCCAGATGTCATCCGGCTCGCCCATGGACACCCAGATGTCGGTGTAGATCACGTGCGCGCCGGTGGCGGCCGCGTCCACGTCCTCGGTCAGGGTGACGGAGCCGCCGTTCTCCGCGGCGATCTCCTTGCACTGCTCCACCAGCTCGGCCTTGGGCATCTGCTCCTGCGGGCCGCAGGCGACGAAGTCCAGGCCCAGCTTGGCGCAGACCACCATGAGCGAGTTGGCCACGTTGTTCTGGGCGTCGCCCATGAACACGAACTTGAGGCCCTTGAGGCCCTGCGGGAAGTTCTCCTCCACAGTGAGCATGTCCGCGATCATCTGGGTGGGGTGGAACTCGGTGGTCAGGCCGTTCCACACCGGCACGCCGGCGTTCGCAGCCAGGTCCTCGACGATCTCCTGGGCGAAGCCGCGGTACTCGATGCCGTCGTACATTCGGCCGAGCACGCGGGCGGTGTCCTCGATGGACTCCTTCTTGCCCATCTGCGAGGAGCCCGGGTCCAGGTAGGTCACGCCCATGCCAAGGTCCATGCCGGCGACCTCGAAGGCGCAGCGGGTGCGGGTGGAGGTCTTCTCAAAGAGCAGGACGATGTTCTTGCCCTCGAGGTAGCGGTGCGGGGTGCCGGTGAGCTTCAGATTCTTGAACTCTTTGGAGAGCTTGATCAGGTACCGAATCTCATCGGGGGTGAAGTCGAGCAGCTTGGTGAAGTTGCGGCCGCTGAGGCTGACAGGCATTGGAAACTCCTTTTCGCGTTGGGAAGGGGCGGTGGGAATTCCGTCCACTGCCGATGGTAACGCCGGAGCGGCTGCAAGTTCTATGTCAAACGCGTATGACAATTATCACCGCTTGCTTATCGACGCTCCCCGGCGAACGTCACCTCGCCCCGCAGCACCGTCGCGGCGACTCGGGTGCTGAAGGTGCGGCCGCGGTACGGCGTGTTGCTGGACTTGGAGGCGAAGCCGGCCTCGTCCACCGCCCACGTGTCGTCCTCGTTGACCAGGGTGAGGTTGGCCGGCTCGCCCTCGGCGATGGGCCGGCCCTGGTCGGCGAGGCGGGTGATCTCGGCGGGGCGCTCGGACATCACCTTGGCCACCCAGCGCCAGTCGGCGAGGCCGCCCTTGACAAAGATCTCGGCGATGATGGCCAGGGAGGTCTCCAGGCCCAGCATGCCCGGGCGGGCGAGCTCGAACTCGCAGGCCTTGTCCTCGGGGGTGTGGGGTGCGTGGTCGGTGGCGACGACGTCCACGGTGCCGTCGAGAAGCGCCCTGCGCAACGCCTCCACATCGGAGTTCTCGCGCAGCGGCGGGTTGACGCGGTAGGTGCCGTCGTAGGTCTCCAGCAGGTCGTCGGAAAGCAGGAGGTGGTGCGGGGTCACCTCGGCGGTGATGTCCGCGCCCTGCTGCTTGCCCCACGCGATCAGCTCCACGGAGCCGGCGGTGGACGCGTGGCAGAAGTGGACGCGTCCGTGGTAGTCGCGGGCGAGCAGGATGTCGCGGGCCACGATGGACTCCTCGGCGGCGCGCGGCCAGCCACCCAGGCCGAGGCGGCCGGCGTTCTCGCCCTCGTGGGCGCATGCGCCCTCGGTCAGGCGCGGCTCCTCGCAGTGCTGGGCCAGCAACACGTCGGTGCCGCGGGCGTACTCGATGGCGCGGCGCATGACGCGCGGGTTGTCCACGCACTTGCCGTCGTCGGAGAACATGCGCACCTTGGCGTCGGAGCGGGCCATGAGGCCGAACTCGGTCAGGGTCTCGCCCTCGAGGCCCTTGGTGATGGCGCCCACCGGGTGCACATCGCACAGGCCAATCTGCTGGCCCTTGTGCCAAATGGCCTCGGAGATCACCGGGGAGTCATTCACCGGGGTGGTGTTGGCCATGGCGAACACCGCCGTGAACCCGCCGCGCGCGGCGGCGCGGGAGCCGGTCTCGATGGTCTCGGCGTCCTCGCCGCCGGGCTCGCGCAGGTGCACGTGCATGTCTACCAGGCCCGGTAGGAGCACCGCGCCCTTGCCGTCGAGCGTGGAATCCGCCTGGGCGTCCGCGCCCGCGTCGACGGAGGCGATCACGCCGTCCTCCACCAGCACGTTAACCGGCTCGCCCTCGCCGTAGGGCCGGACGTTGGTGATGAGCAGGGAAGTCATGGAAGTCGTCCTTTCGCGGCCCGGTTAGGCCAGATCCTCGTTGGCAAGAAGGGTGTAGAGCACGGCCATGCGCGCGTGCACGCCGGTGGTCACCTGCTGCAGCACGGTGGACTTGTCCTGGTCCGGCACCACGTAGTCCATCTCCATGCCGCGCAGCATCGGGCCTGGGTGCATGACAATCGCGCCGGGCTTCATCGCGGCGGAGCGCTCCTCGTTCATGCCGTAGAGCGCGGAGTACTCGCGGTTGGACGGGAAGAAGCCGCCCAGCATGCGCTCGGCCTGCACACGCAGCATCATCACCACGTCCGCGTCGGGCAGCTCCGCGTCGAAGTCGGAGGAGGTGCGCACCGGCCAGCGCTCTACGCCCACGGGCAAAAGGGTCGGCGGCGCCACGAGCACCACCTCAGCGCCGAGGGTGGACAGCAGGTCCACGTTGGAGCGCACCACGCGGGAGTGCAGGCAGTCGCCGCAGATGACAACCTTCTTGCCTGCCACGTCCCCGATGCGCGAGCGCATGGTCACCGCGTCCAGCAGCGCCTGGGTGGGGTGCTGGTGGCGGCCGTCGCCGGCGTTGATCACGCTCGGGCCCTTGCCGCCCGGGGCGACCACCTCGGCCAGGTGCTGGGGCGCGCCGGAGAGCGGGTGGCGGATGATGATCGCGTCTGCACCCAGCGCCTTCAGCGTCAGGCCCGTGTCGCGCAGGGACTCGCCCTTCTTCACCGAGGAGGTGGAGGCCGCGATGTTCATCATGTTGGCGGACAGTGCCTTGCCCGCGGCCTCGAAGGAGGAGCGGGTGCGCGTGGAGTTCTCGTAGAAAAGGTTGAACACCATGCGGCCGCGCAGCGTGGGCAGCTGGGGCACGGAGCGGCCCTCGAGCGACTCGCGGAAGCGGTCGGCGGTATCCATCAGGGCGACGATCTCGTCCTTGGACAGGTCAGAAATGCTCAGGAGGTGCTTCACGCTTCTTACGCTTCCTTTCGGGTGAGGATGACCGAGTCGCTGCCGTCGATCTCTTCCAGCAGGACAGTGACCTTTTCTTCGGTGGAGGTGGGCAGGTTCTTGCCCACGTAGTCCGCCCGAATGGGCAGCTCGCGGTGGCCGCGGTCCACCAGGACCGCCAGCTGGATGCGCGCGGGGCGGCCCAGGTCGCGCAGGCTGTCGAGCGCGGCGCGGATGGTGCGGCCGGAGTACAGTACGTCGTCCACCAGCACAACGGTGGCGCCGTCGATCCCCTCGTCGGGGATGGAGGTGGGCTGCAGCGCGCGGTGCGGGCGTCCGCGCAAGTCATCGCGGTAAAGCGTGGTATCAAGAGAGCCGGAGGGAATCGTCTTTCCCCCGTACTGCTCGATCTTGGCGGCGAGGCGCTTCGCCAGGGGAACGCCGCCGGAGGGGATTCCCAGGAGGACAACGCGGTCAGCGTCCGCGGTCTTCTCAATGATCTGGTGCGAAATGCGGTCGAGCGTGCGGTTGATGTCCGCAGCGTCCATGAGTTCGCTCATTATTCTGCTCCTTCTCCGCGTCAGCGCGCGGTCCTTAAAGGATCTGTTGTGGCGCCCTTTCGGGCTGGGAGGGAGAGTAGCACAAAGCGGGGCATTTTCGCTTTTCGACGCCCGTTCGCTACCAGCAAACACCGGGCTTGAGCAGGTAAAAGGGGGCGTCGGCAAGCAAAGCCCCAAAAAGGCGGGAAGTCGTGTGGGACCCGCGCGTTATGGTGGGGGACAACTCGTTTAACGAACCATGCAAAGGGGTCTGCCACATGTTCGAGAGGTTCACGGACCGCGCCCGCCGCGTCATCGTCCTCGCCCAGGAGGAGGCGCGCTCGCTCAACCACAATTACATGGGCACCGAGCACATCCTGCTCGGCCTGATCAAGGAGGGCGAGGGCGTCGCCGCGAAGGCGCTCGAGTCCATGGGCATCGATCTCGAGGACGTGCGCCGCGAGGTCATCGACATTATCGGCACCGGCTCCCAGCCCGTGACCGGCCACATCCCGTTCACCCCGCGCGCCAAGAAGGTGCTCGAGCTCTCCCTGCGCGAGGGCCTGCAGATGGGGCACAAGTACATCGGCACCGAGTTCCTGCTCCTCGGCCTCATCCGCGAGGGCGAGGGCGTGGCCGCGCAGGTGCTGATCAAGCTCGGCGCTGACCTGCCGCGCGTGCGCCAGCAGGTGATCCAGTTACTCTCCGGCTACGAGGGCGGCGAGGGCCAGAACCCGGAGGCGCCGCAGATGGCTGCGGGCGCCGCCACGGCCGGCCCGGGCCCGCGCGGCGGCGGCCAAGGCGAGCGCTCCAATTCGCTGGTGCTCGACCAGTTCGGCCGCAACCTCACCGCGGCCGCGAAGGAGGGCAGGCTCGACCCTGTCGTGGGCCGCGACAAGGAGATCGAGCGCATCATGCAGGTGCTCTCGCGCCGCACCAAGAACAACCCGGTGCTCATCGGCGAGCCCGGCGTGGGCAAGACCGCCGTGGTGGAGGGCCTGGCGCTGGACATCGCCAACGGCAAGGTGCCCGAGACCCTGAAGGACAAGCAGGTCTACTCCCTCGACCTCGGCTCGCTGGTGGCGGGCTCGCGCTACCGCGGCGACTTCGAGGAGCGCCTGAAGAAGGTGCTCAAGGAGATCAACCAGCGCGGGGACATCATCCTGTTCATCGACGAGATCCACACCCTCGTGGGTGCGGGCGCCGCCGAGGGTGCGATCGACGCGGCCAGCCTGCTGAAGCCGAAGCTGGCCCGCGGCGAGCTGCAGACCATCGGCGCCACCACGCTGGACGAGTACCGTAAGCACATTGAGAAGGACGCCGCGCTGGAGCGCCGCTTCCAGCCGGTGCAGGTGGACGAGCCGAGCGTGGAGGACACCATCACCATCCTCAAGGGCCTGCGGGATCGCTACGAGGCGCACCACCGCGTCTCCTACACCGACGGGGCCCTGGCCGCCGCCGCGAACCTCTCCGACCGCTACATCAACGACCGCTTCCTGCCGGACAAGGCCGTGGACCTGCTGGACGAGGCCGGTGCCCGCATGCGCATCAAGCGCATGACCGCCCCGGAGGAGCTGCGCGAGGTGGATGACCGCATCGCGGAGGTGCGCAAGGAGAAGGAAGCGGCGATAGACGCCCAGGACTTCGAGAAGGCCGCGGGCCTGCGCGATACCGAGCGCAAGCTGGGCGAGGAGCGCTCGGAGAAGGAAAAGAAGTGGCGCTCCGACGACCTGGAGGACATCGCCGAGGTGGGCGAGGACCAGATCGCGGACGTTTTGGCCCACTGGACCGGCATCCCCGTGTTCAAGCTCACCGAGTCCGAGTCCTCGCGCCTGCTGAACATGGAGTCCGAGCTGCACAAGCGCATCATTGGCCAGGACGAGGCCGTCAAGGCCGTGTCCCGCTCCATCCGCCGCACCCGCGCGGGCCTGAAGGACCCGAAGCGCCCCAGCGGCTCCTTCATCTTCGCCGGCCCGTCCGGCGTGGGTAAAACGGAGCTGTCCAAGGCGCTCGCCGAGTTCCTCTTCGGCGACGAGGACTCCCTGATCCAGGTGGACATGGGCGAGTTCCACGATCGCTTCACCGCCTCGCGCCTCTTCGGTGCCCCTCCGGGGTACGTGGGCTACGAGGAGGGCGGCCAGCTCACCGAGAAGGTGCGCCGCAAGCCGTTCTCCGTGGTGCTCTTCGACGAGATTGAGAAGGCGCACAAGGAGATCTACAACACGCTGCTCCAGGTGCTCGAGGAGGGCCACGTCACCGACGGCCAGGGCCGCAACGTGGACTTCAAGAATACCGTGCTCATCTTCACCTCGAACCTGGGCACCGGCGACATCTCCAAGGCGGTGGGCCTGGGCTTCACCGGAAACAGCGCCACGGACGAGGACGCGCAGTACGCCCGCATGAAGAACAAGGTGCACGACGAGCTGAAGAAGCACTTCCGCCCCGAGTTCCTCAACCGCATCGACGAGATCGTGGTCTTCCGCCAGCTCACCCAGGAAGAGATCGTGCAGATGGTGGATCTGCTCATCTCCCGCGTGGACAAGAACCTCGCGGCGCAGGACATGGGCATCGAGCTCACCGACGCGGCAAGGAACCTGCTGGCCAAGCGCGGCTTCGACCCGGTGCTGGGCGCCCGCCCGCTGCGCCGCACCATCCAGCGCGAGGTGGAGGACGTCCTGTCCGAGAAGATTCTGTTCGGCGAGATCGGCGCCGGCGAGATCATCACCGTGGACGTGGATGGGGACGTGGATGGGGACGGGAAGCTGACCTTCACCCCGCGCCCGCGCCCGCTGCCGGAGGACACCTTCGGCGAGGCGGAGCAGGTGGAGCAGGACGCGTAAGCCGTGGGTATCCAGTACCGGAAGAAGCACAAGGTGTCCAAGAACGTCTGGATCAATCAGACGGGCACCGGCGCGTCCGTGTCCACCAAGGTTGGGCCGGTCACCTTCAACTCCCGCGGCGGGGTGTGGGTGAACCTCCCCGGCGGGATGTCCTACCGGGGCAGGTGGAAGTAGCCGGCGGGCGTTTGCTCGAGGAGGCCGTCGGCAAGCAAGCTCCATAACGCACGGGAGCGCTGGGCTTCATCGGCCCAGACTGCGTCGATGTCGCGCTGCGGCACCGGCGCTTTCGCTTCGCGCACCACGCGCATGATTTTGCCGCGCACCTGCCGGTCGGTGCCCGCGAACTTCTGTGCGGGCGCCCGCTCGAAGGTTTTGGGGTAGCCGCGCTCGCGCCAGGCGCAGTCGGTGACGGGGCACCGATCGCACAGCGGGGTGGTGCGGCACACCAGCGCGCCCAGCTCAATCAGCCCCTCGGAGAACACCGGGCCGTCGCGCTCGGGCAGGATCCCGGCCACGGCGGCGATCTCCGACTTGCGGGGTTTCAAGTTCTCCTCGCCCAGCTCGGCGCGGGCGTAGACGCGGCGCACGTTGGTGTCCACCACCGCCACGTTGCGCCCGTACGCGAAGCACGCGACCGCCCGCGCCGTGTACTCGCCGATGCCGGGTAGCGCGAGCAGTTGCTCGACCTCGCTGGGCACTTCGCCCGCATGCTTGTCGACGATCACCTGGGCGCACTCCTTCAACCG
Source organism: Corynebacterium bouchesdurhonense (assembly GCF_900078305.2). Lineage (GTDB taxonomy): Bacteria > Actinomycetota > Actinomycetes > Mycobacteriales > Mycobacteriaceae > Corynebacterium > Corynebacterium bouchesdurhonense. The sequence goes on along the minus strand of NZ_LT546024.1, from coordinate 51,173 downwards.
CAGCGCGCGCCTCGGGTAGCCCAGCGAGCCCCACGCCCTGAGGATCTCGTCCGTGCCCGCCGCCGCGAACGCCTCCGGCGTGGGCCAGCGTTCGATCCACTCCCGCCAGACGGGCGCGACGCGCTCGACCTGCGTCTGGTGGCTCATCACCTCGCTGAGCAGCACGCCCCACGGCGTCACGCCCGGGGCGCGCCACGGCAGGTCGCGGGCGTTCGCGCGGTACCAGGCCACAATTTCGCGTGCGTCGATCACAATGAGTGCCACAATAGTTGCCATGCACACAGGGAGAGATGTCTGGGCCGAGCTGCGCGCCGGCAACGAACGATTCGCCTCCGGCGCCGCGGCCGGCCCCCACCGCGACCGCGCGCGTCTCGACGAGCTCGTAGGCGGGCAGCACCCGCGCGCGGCGGTGATCGCGTGCAGCGATTCGCGGGTGCCGGTGGAGCTGCTTTTCGACGCAGGCTTCGGCGACATCTTCACCATCCGCACCGCCGGGGGCTGCGTGGACGACGCGGTGGTGGCCTCCGTGGACTTCGCGGTGAGCGCCCTCGGCGTGCCGCTGGTGGTTGTGATGTCCCACGAGTCCTGTGGGGCGATCGGCGCCGCCATCGGGGCCGTGCGCTCGGGCGAGGTGCCGGGTGGTCTCTCCCGCGTCTTCGTGGAGAAGATCGGGCCGTCGGTGATCGAGGCCGGCGACCAGGACCGGGCGGGCGTGGAGGAGGCGCACGCGCGCATCACCGCCGAGCAGCTCATCGGACGCGTCCCCGCCATCGCGGAGCGCGGCGCCGGGGTGGTGGCGGCCCGCTACCGCCTGGATGGGGGCCGCGTCGAGACCGTTTGGGAGCGCTTCGCTGACTAAAGTGGGGGCATGACCAACCAGCGACCCCTTCCGGAAGAGATCTACATGCGCCGCCGCGTCGCGGCGCTGGTCATCCTCTTGGTGGTGGCCTCGCTGGTGATTTGGGGTTTGAGCGCCATGGCCAAGTCCGGTGGCGGCGACGGCTCGAACGAGTCCTCCTCCACCGCCTCAACCGAGGAGACGAGCGAGCTGGTCACGGAGCCGACCGTCTCCGAGCCCACCACGGAAACAAGCACGGAAACAAGCACCGCGACCGCGTCCAGCACCGCGACCACGTCCACCACCGCGACCGTAGCCGCCGAGAAGAAGGGCAGCTGCGCGCTTTCGGACTTGCGCATCGAAGCGGTCCCGCCGCAGCCGTCCTTCGCGGTAAACAGCCAGCCGGAGTTCTTCATGAACGTCTCCAACCCCACCGACGCGGACTGCGAGCTGGACTTGAAGGACGGCCAGGTGCGCTTCGAGGTGTACGAGATGGCCACCAACAAGCGGGTGTGGGCGGACACGGATTGCTACCCGTCCATCGTCACTGGGCGGCAGGTGTTCCCGGCGGGCTCCGAGCAGGCGTTCAAGGCGGTGTGGTCCGTCACCTCCTCGCAGCCGGGCCAGTGCGCGAACCGCCAGCAGGTGCCGGCGGGGGCCTACTACCTGCACGCCGTGATCGGGGACAACGCCTCCGACCCGGCGCCGTTCAACCTGACTAGCTGAGCCGGCGCAGGCCCTCGCTGATGTGGCGGGCCCATAGCGCGGAGACGTGGTCCGCCTCCGCCAGCTGCTCCGGGGTGGCGGCGAGGATGGCCGGCAGCTCGCCGAAGGCGTTGACAATGTGGTCCATGAGGAACTTCTGCACGCGCGGCACCCGCGACAGCGCCCGGTAGCCGCGCGGCGTGAGGGACTGCATGAGGTTCTCCTCCGACGCCGGCAGCCCCAGCTGGCGCGCCAGCGCCGCGGTGTTGAGCAGCTCCGGGTCGGGCAGGGCCTCGAGGGCGGCGAGGGCGTCTTCCACCTGGGCGTCCGTCGGCGCGGCGGAGGCGGTGAGGTAGTCCCGCACCAGCATCTCGATGTTGGTGGCGTTGCTGCCCTCCAGCTCGCTGAGCTGCAGCATCAGCTGGCGCGCCTCGGTACCCAGCTCCACGATGGTCAGGTCCAGGTCCTTCGCTGCGCGCTCGAGCATCATCTGGCGCTGCAGCACGTTGACCACGTCGCCCACGGTGGCGTAGTCGTTCATCTCGGCCACGAAGAGGCGCTGGTTGGCTAGGTCGAGGCGCTGGCGGTAGCGCTCAACGGTGGACAGGGCCTGGTTGGCCCTGCTCATCAGCACGGCCGGTTCCTCCAAGCGGTGGCGCTCGCCCTCGGCGTAGAGGGTCAGCGTGTTCATGGAGGCGGAGACGCTCACTACCGGCACGCCCGTCTGCAGGGCGGTGCGCTCGGCGGCGCGGTGGCGCGTGCCGGATTCCACGGTGGGGAAGCGCGGGGAGGGCACCAGCTGCACGTTGGCGCGGGTGATGCGGGTTGCGTCGTCGCTCAAGACCACGGCGCCGTCCATCTTTGACAGTTCCCGGAGCATCGTGGGGGAGAAGGGGACGTCGAAGCTGAGCCCGCCGTCGCAAAGCTCGCTCACCTCGGGCCCGTCCCCGATGACGATCAAGCCTCCGCCGCGGCCGCGCTGGATGCGCTCCAGGCCGTCGCGGAGCGGCGTGCCGGGGCTGAGCTGTTCGAGGATGTCGCGCATACTCACGCGAGCAACCCTATCGTCTCGCTGAGCGTGGCCACGCGCTGGATCCGCATGCCCTCGACGCGCAGGTCATCGCCCGTGGGCACGATGGCGCGCGTGTAACCCAGGCGCGCGGCCTCCTGCAGCCGGCGGCCCAGGTTGGGCACGCGGCGCAGCTCGCCGGCCAGGCCCACCTCGCCGATCACCACCGTTTTCGGCGGGAGGGGGCGCTCGTGGAGGGAGGACCAGGTGGCCAGGGCCACGGCCAGGTCGGTCGCCGTCTCGGTGATGCGCCCCCCGCCGACGGCGGCCACGTACGCGTCCTTGTCGTTGGTGCGCTCGCCGCAGCGCGCCTGCAGCACCGCCAGCACCATGGGCACGCGGTTGCCGTCCAGGCCGGTGACCACGCGTCGGGGACTTTTGTTCACCGGGTCCACCGTCAGCGCCTGCACCTCGGCCAGCATGGGACGCACGCCGTCCATGGCCACGGTCACCGCGGAGCCGTCGGGGGTGGAGCCGCGGTGGCTGAGGAAGAGGCCGGAGGGGTCCGGCACCTCGCGGATGCCGTCCGCGGTCTGCTCGAAGCAGCCCACCTCGTCGGTGGCGCCGAAGCGGTTCTTGATGCCGCGCAGCATGCGCAGCTGGGACTGCCTGTCGCCCTCGAAGTTCAGCACCACGTCAACCAGGTGCTCAAGCACGCGGGGGCCGGCAACGTTGCCGTCCTTGGTCACGTGGCCCACCAGCAGCACGGGCAGGTTAGTGGTCTTGGCAAGCGAGGTCAGCGCGGCGGTTACGGCGCGCGACTGCGCCACGCCCCCGGCCACGCCCTCCACCCCGGCGGCGTGCATGGTCTGCACCGAGTCAACGATCAGCAGGGATGGCTTCACCTGGTCCACGTGGCCGAAGACCACGTCCAGGTTGGGCTCGGAGGCCAGGTACAGGTTCTCCTTCAGCGCGCCGGTGCGCTCGGCGCGGGCGCGGACCTGGCCGGCGGATTCCTCGGCGGTGACGTAGAGGGCCGTGCGCGTGTCGGCCCACTTGGAGGCCACCTCGAGGAGGAGGGTGGACTTGCCCACGCCGGGTTCGCCGGCCATGAGCACTACGGAGCCCGGCACCACGCCGGAGCCGAGCACGCGGTCGAGCTCCCCGATGCCCGACTTCATGGCGTTTGTGGCCGCCGCGTCCACGGCGGTGATGGGCCGCGCGGGCGCGTTCGGCGTGAGCGTGACCGGGGTTGCGGCGGGCGCCTCCTCCTGCAGCGTCCCCCACGAGCCGCACTCAGGGCAGCGGCCGAGCCACTTCGGCGAGGTGTACCCGCACTCGGTGCAGGTGTGCACCACCCGCGGTTTCTTGGCCAATTAGCGGGTGAAGTCTAGCGGGTGAAGTCCATCTCGCGCTCGCCGGACGGCACCCCGGGGGCAGAGACGGTGGCGGTGACCTCGATGGAGCCCGCGTCGAAGTTGAACTTCACCGGCACGTTGCCGCCGTAGGCGAAGTCCTTGTTCTGCACGGAGTTGGGCACGTACTGGATGCAGGCGTCCTTGGCCTCGGGGATTCGGTCCAGGCCGTCCTGCGAGTCGGCGACCAGGTTGCAGTTGTAGCCGATGGTCTTGGCGCTGCCCAGGTTCACCTTCGCGCCGTCCACCTCGGCGGAGACGAGCTGGTGCTCGGCCTCGGTGCGGTCCTGGTTGGTGGCCACGAACTTGAGCGCCGCCTGGCCGTTCTCGTCCAGCACCACGGTGACGTCCTGCACCGACAGCTCGCGGTTCTCGGTGAACCCGGTGGCACCGTCCACGGCCGCAACCTGGGAGGAGGTCTGGGTGATCTGGCCGGCGGAGCAGCCGGTAAGGGCCAGTGCGGAGGCGACGGACAGTGCGGCAACCGGCTTCAGGGACTTCACGAGGGGTCCTCCATCAATCGAGCGAATATCTCCATCACACCTTAGTCGCAGCTGGCGCACATTTCCCAGTTTGGGGAGGGGTAAACTTTTGGAGTGGTCGGCAACGGGGCCGTCGGCAAGCAATGCACTGTACCCTGTTGTGGTTGATTCCCGGGAACTGTCAAGGAGAGTCGTAAATGGAGTTCAAGGTCGGAGAAGTGGTTGTGTACCCGCACCACGGCGCGGCGCGGATCGCGGACATCGAGCAGCGCGAGATCGGCGGGGAGAAGCTCGACTACTTGGTGCTGCAGATCCTGCAGTCCGACCTTGAGGTCCGGGTGCCCATCAAGAACACCGAGCTGGTGGGCGTGCGAGACGTGGTGAACGAGGAGGGCCTGCAGAAAGTCTTCTCCGTCCTGCGCGAGACCGACGTGGAGGAGGCTGGCAACTGGTCCAGGCGCTACAAGGCGAACCAGGAGCGCCTCGCGTCGGGCGACATCAACAAGGTCGCCGAGGTGGTGCGCGACCTGTGGCGCCGGGACCAGGGCAAGGGGCTGTCCGCGGGTGAGAAGCGCATGCTGGGCAAGGCCCGCCAAATCCTCGTCGGCGAGCTCGCGCTGGCTGAGCCGGTGGACGAGAAGAAGGTCGGGGAGATGGAGTCCCGCATCCAGGAGATCATCGAGGAGCAGATCAAGGCCGGCGTGAGCGACGACCCGGCCCAGGAGATCGACGACGACCTGGACATGGACGATCTGAGCTTCGATGACGAGGACGACGAGTAGGCCGGTCATCGCCGTCATCGCCGCCGCGGGGAAGGGGACGCGGCTCGGCGCCGGCGTGCCCAAGGCCTTCGTTGAGCTGCGGGGGGAGAGCCTTATCGCGCGGTCCGTGCGCGCGATGGGGGAGGCGGGCATCGACCGGATTGTGGTCGTGGTCAGCCCCGATACGGAGCCGCTCGCGCGCGAGCAGCTCGCCGGCTTCAGCGTCAGCGTCGCCCACGGCGGCGCGGAGCGCGCGGATTCCATCTGGAGCGCGCTTCGGGGCATTTCGCTTGTCGACGCAACCGTAGTGATCCACGACGCCGCCCGTGCACTGACCCCACCCGCCATGATCGCCAGGGTGGTGCAGGCCGTGGAGGCGGGTGCGCCCGCCGTGGTGCCCGTGGTGCCCGTCACCGACACCGTGAAGGTCGTCGAGGGCACGGCCGTGCGCTCTACGCCCGACCGCTCCCGGCTTCGCGCCGTTCAGACGCCCCAGGGCTTCGACCTGCGCACACTGCGCGCCGCCAACGAGGCCTACTTCGCCTCGCCCCAGGGCTTCGCCGCCACCGACGACGCCTCCCTCATGGAGTGGTTCGGCGTGCCGGTGCGCACGGTGGACGGCGATCCTTGGGCCTTCAAGATCACCACGCCGGTGGACCTGCTGCTGGCCGAGGCGCTGCTGGATAGCGATTTAGGTGGATAGCGATTTAGGTGGATAGCGATTTAGGTCAGCGAAAAAACTTTCGATAAAGTTCGCAAAACCCCTTGTCCCCCCTCCGGTTCTTGGTTATAATGTTCGGTATCGAGGGTGGAAACGAAAAAAGGGGGAACCCGATGGGCTACTTCGCCACAGAACGCGACGGCGACGAGCTGAGCGCCTGCGGGCAGCGCGCGCGTGACATCGAGTACGAGGTCTTTGCCAGGTACGCCGAGCAGGGCTTTTGGGACCTGGACTTAGAGCTCGAGCGGGGGCGCGTCGCCGCCTCGCTCGGGCGGAGCCCGGCGTGGGTGGAGAAGGCGATCCTGGCCTACCACCGGCTGCGGGACCTGCCCAAGCTCAGGGCCCTGCAGGCCGAGACCCGGCGCCTGGACATCACGCGGCTCGAGGCCGTCGGCGAGACCGTGGACAAGCTGTACCGGCTGCCCGAGCAGGACGTCCTGGAGGAGTTCGACGAGCTCCTGGTGCAGATGTTCACCCCGACCCGCGCCGGGCAGGCGCTGCCTTCCCCGATGACGATTCGCCGGCGCCTGAACGACCGCCTGCGCAAGATCGACGCCTCGTTGGCGCCGGACCCAAAGAAGAAAAAGGAGCGCAAGGACAAGAAGGACCGCCCCTTCGGCTCCTGCGAGGCCGAGTTTTACGGCCTGAACGACTATGACGCGGGGCTGTCCGTGTCCGGTGACGCCGCCACCATCGGCCTGATGGACATGCGCACCCGCCAGGTGGCCAAGGAGGCCAAGTGCTCCCAAAGCGAGGCCATCAAGCGCCTGCTCACCGGGGAAATCACCTCCACCACCGGCATCGTGCTGCACCTCTTCGCCTCGAAGTCGGACCGCAGCACCTACTACGTTCCCAACTTCGGCTGGACCGACGCCGAGGGCACCGAGGCGCTCAACGCGATGATGGAGGAGCGCCCACCCCGCATCGTGGACCTGGAGGAGGCGGAGCAGGCCACCACGGCGTCCTACACGCCGACCGACGCGATCAAGGCCTACGTCCAGGCGCGGGACGGGTGCTGCATCTACCCGGGATGTGACCGCCCGGCCAACAAGTGCCAGCTGGACCACCGGGTCCCGTTCGGCGACGGCGGCCCAACCACGCCCTCCAACCTCTTCTGCCTCTGCCAGCGCCACCACAACGTTAAGACGGACCGCCGCGCCTTCTACGTGCCTGATCCCGCCACGGGCGAGGTCGTGTGGCTGTTCGCGGACGGCACGTACCAGGTGGTGGAGCCCGAGGGCCTGCTCGCCGAGTCCACCACCCCGGAGCGCCCCCGCTGGCGCCAGACCATCGCCCAGCGCCGCGAGCAGAAGGCGGCTGTGACGGAGTTCAACGCCCGCTGCCACGCGGCCGTGGAGAAGTACGAGCAGGACGAGGACTACCACGCCTGCGTCGCCGAGCTGGAGCGCCTGGAAAAGGCGAGCGGCCTCCGGTTCGAGTACTGGCCGAGCAAGCCGATGTGGATGACCATGTCCGAGGGCGAATGGAAGGCCTGCCTCCTCCGCTGGTACCAGGAGGGCATGATCTCCGCGGAGCGGGCGGGCATCGAGGAGCCGGTGCCCTTCTAACCCGGCAGGTAGCGTGGGGCGCATGGACAATCTGCGAGTTGGCACCGCGTTCGACGCCCACCAAATCCAGCCCGGCAGGGAATGCTGGATCGGCGGCATCCTCCACGAGGGCGAGGACGGCTGCGAGGGCCACTCGGACGGGGACGTGGTCGCGCACGCGATCGTGGACGCCGTGCTTTCCGCCGCCGGGTTGGGGGACCTCGGGTCCTTCGTCGGCGTCGGCCGCCCGGAGTACGAGAACGTGCAGGGGGTCACGCTGCTGCGGGAGCTCCGCCAGCTTGTCGACGCACACGGTGTGCGCGTCATCAACGCCTCCGCGCAGCTCATCGGCCAGACGCCGAAGATGGGGCCCGTGCGCGAGGAGTGCGAGCGGACCTTGAGCGAGGCGCTCGGCGCGCCGGTGTCGGTGTCCGCCACCACCACCGACCACATGGGTTTCACCGGCAGCGGCGAGGGCCGCGCCGCGATCGCCACGGCGCTGGTGCAACTTGGTACGAAAGTCCCAACTTCGGATACTTAGGTTCCTGACCTGCTGTTTCAGCTTTTCTCCAGACGGCTGTGCGGGCTACGTTAGCCGCATGAAGAAAACCTTGACCGCCCTGTGCGCCACTGTGCTGGCGTCGGTGTGCGCCCCGGCAGCGTCGGCAGTGCCGGCCATGCCGCAGGGCTACCCGATCGAGGGGTTCGGCACCCCCTGCGACACCTCCACGTTTTCGGACCCGCAGTGGCGCTACGGCGAGACCGCGCGCCGCTACCTGGCGGACGGCACCCTCCAGTTCACCAACCGCACCGACCAGACCGTGCCGTACACGGCCACGGTGGAGACGGGCACCAACCACAAGATCGAGGCCAACTCCAAGGCCACCCTGCCCAACGGCTGGAACACCACCGCAAAGGCGGACATCGGCCTGAAGGAGTCCAACGGCTGGATCGAGGGCGAGACGTTCGGCCCGATCAAGCTGGGTCCGGGCGAATCCTTCCGCGTCGACTATGGCGTGCTGGAGAAGGACTTCATCTCCATGTTCATCACGTGCGACAACGGGGTGCTGCGCAACGGCCCCGGCGCGAACGTGATCCGGGGGACCGGCCCGGCGGAGCGCTACGCGTTCGCGTACGTCATCAGGGCGGACGGTTCGGTCTCGGATGTGGCGTTGGAGGTGCCGTCGAGAAGCGAAGGCGCGAATTCCAGGCCGGTGGGCGACACCTACACGGCGACATCGGGTCCGAGCCTCGAGCAGGTGGCGAGCCCGCGCGACACGCGCGTCGAGCCGGGACCGGGCTTCCGGCGCGACCCCGATTGGCCCCGGCTGGGGCAGAAGGTGCGGCCGGGCGACAAGTCCTACTACCCGTACGACATCGAGGCGGTGGCGCCCACCTTCCGCAAGCCCGGCTACTCGCAGGACTTCCTCAACTGGTCCAAGGGAGACTACACGTTCACGCCGGTGACGGACTACGTGGTGGGCGCCGAGTTCAACGGCTACCTCAACTGGATGGGCGGCGGCGGGCGCGTTCCCGCCGGCTGGCTCGAGTCCGTCGGTGCGGTGATGCGCGCGCACATGCCGGTGGGCACGGCGCTGAAGCCCGTGGAGCTCGCGCCGGGCGAGCGGGTGCGGGTGGAGTACGGCACCACCATGACGCGCATCAACTACCGCGAGATCTCCGCCGGGCGCGACGGCACCTACAGCCGCATCACCCCGCAGCCGCAGGCCAGCGCCCCGAGCGGGTTCTGGGCCGAGGCCGTGATCACCGCCCCGGACGGCTCGACACGAACCGAGGACGTCACCCCGGACGAGTACCGCGAGCTGCCCGTTCCCACCCAATCCCACCTGTAAGCCCCACGCATAAACCAAGAACACAGAAACGAGATTCCCATGAAGCGCGCAATGACTGCTTGCCTCGCCGCCGCCACCACCACGATCATGGTCGCCGCCGCACCCGTCGCCCAGGCCCTGCCGCAGCGCAACTACACCGCCACCAACCCGACCACCATCGGGGCGTACTGCTCCAACCCGGGCGACCGCGGCCAGACGGTGAACATCGTGCGAAGCTACTTCGACGGCTCCGCCGGCACCTGGACCGTGTCCAACTACAACGACGAGCCGCTGCCGGTCACCCGCTCCATCACGGAGACGAAGACCAAGACCTGGAACGTCACCGCGGGCCTGAGCTTCGACGTGGCCAAGCTGATCCAGTTCACCTTCTCCACCAGCTACACCGATTCCCAGACCTACTCCGTGGGCGAGCAGGTCGGCCCGTACAACGTGGCGCCGGGCAAGACCGCGGTGTTGCAGGCCGGCTGGATCGTGTCCGACTTCCAGGGCCAGGAAACCGTCTGCGGCGCGAACCACACTTGGCAGGGCGCTGGCAACACCTTCACCGCCACCATGCCCAAGGAGCGCCACGTCCGCGTGAGCACCCGCGACAACATCGACTGGGGCGCGTAGATGAAGAAGCCGGCCGCAATCGTGGCGCTCGCGCTCCTCCTCGCCCCGGCCGCGCACGCCGAGCCCTACGACTTCGAGCTCCCGCAGCGCTGGAACACCGACCTCGCGCCGGGGAGCCACTGCGCCACGCCGGGGTTGAAGGACACTTACGTCTCGGCCACGCGGCGCTGGTTCAAGCAGACAGACGCCGCCAGCGTGGCCAACGACACGGAAGAGGCGGTGCCCGTGATCCAGACCGTGAAGGAGAAGCGGGTGCAAACCCTCGAGGTCTCGGGCACGTTTACGCCCAAGGGCGATCTGGTGAAGAACGTCTCGCGCGCCTACGGCTGGAAGTACGTGCACGAGGTGAGCTGGGCGCTGAACCAGAAGGTGGGGCCGTACCAGCTCGGGCCGGGCGCCCAGGGCCGCCTGGTGTGGGGCTTCACCATGCTGGACGGCGACGCGCAGGACGTGGCGTGCAGCCGCGCGCAGGTGTGGGAGCCCGTTGGCGCGCCGTACAGCTTCACCGTTCCGGAGGCCCGCTACTCGGAGCTCAGGGTGGAATCCTCCCAGCTGTAGAGTGGGGAGCTGTGACTCAACGCATCTTCGACACAGCCACCCGCTCGCTGCGGGACTTCGAGCCGGTGCGCCCCGGCCACGTGTCCATCTACCTGTGCGGGGCGACGCCGCAGTCCGCGCCCCACATCGGGCACCTGCGCAGCGGCGTCGCGTTCGACATCGTGCGCCGCTGGTTCCTGGCCAAGGGCTATGACGTCGCCTTTGTGCGCAACGTGACGGACATCGACGACAAGATCCTGAACAAGGCGGCGGAACATGGCCGGCCCTGGTGGGAGTGGGTGTCCACGTACGAGCGCGAATTCACCCGGGCGTACGACGCGCTGGGGGTGCTGCCGCCGTCGGTGGAGCCGCGCGCAACGGGGCACGTGACCCAGATGGTGGACTACATGCAGCGCCTGATGGACCGCGGCTTCGCGTACGAAGAGGACGGCTCCGTCTACTTCGACGTGGACGCCTGGGTGGCCGCGGGCGGGGACTACGGCTCCGTGTCCGGCAACCGCCCGGAGGAGATGCGCGGCGGCGAGCGCCTGGACTTCGCGCTGTGGAAGGCCCAGAAGCCGGGCGAGCCAAGCTGGCCCACCCCGTGGGGCCCGGGCCGGCCGGGCTGGCACCTGGAGTGCTCGGCCATGTCCACCTGGTATTTGGGCGGGACCTTCGACATCCACGGCGGCGGCCTGGATCTGCAGTTCCCGCACCACGAGAACGAGCAGGCGCAGTCGCACGCGGCCGGTGACGGCTTTGCCAACTACTGGATGCACAACCACTGGGTGACCATCGCCGGCGAGAAGATGTCCAAGTCCATTGGAAATGTGCTTGCCCTCGACGCCCTGCCGGTGCGCCCGGTGGAGCTGCGGTACTACCTCGGCTCGGCCCACTACCGCAGCGTGCTGGAGTACTCACCGAAGGCGCTGCAGGAGGCCGCGGCTGGCTACCGCCGCATCGAGGACTTCGTCCGCAGGGCGGGCATGCCGGAGCCGACGACGTGGACCGAGGAGTTTGAGCTCGCGCTTGACGACGACTTCTCTGTACCGCGGGCCCTCGCCGAGATCCACAACCAAGTCCGGGAGGGCAACAAGGCGTCCGACCCGGCCGAGATCGCTGGCCGCGTCCGCGCCATGGCGGCCGTGCTGGGCATCGACCCGGGGCAGTGGCAGGAGAGCGCGGACACCTCCCGGGCCCTAGATCAGGCCCTAGACGTGCTGGTGGGCGCGGAGCTCGAGCGCCGCGCGCAGGCGAGGGCCGAGAAGGATTGGGCGGCGGCCGACGCGGTGCGTGACCGCCTGGCCGAGGCCGGCATCGAGGTCGTGGACACGCCCGAGGGACCGAAGTGGGAGATGAAGTAGATGGCAAAACCGTACCAGCGCCCCGATAAGCAGAAGAAGAACAAGAAGGGCGCCACGAAGGGCTCGGGCGGCCAGGCCAGGCGCGCGCTGCGAGGCAAGGGCGCGACCCCGAAGGCGGAGGACCGCGTCTACCACGCGGCGCACAAGCGCAAGCTGGAGCGGCAGCGCCGCGACTCGGGCCGCCACGAGAAGGAGCAGTCGGACCTGGTGGTGGGCCGCAACCCCGTGGTGGAGTGCCTGCACGCCAAGGTGCCGGCCGAGGGCCTGTACGTGGCGCTCGGCACCAGCAACGACGAGCGCCTGACCGAGGCCGTGGGCATCGCCCACTCGCGCGGCATCCCGGTGCACGAGGTGCCGCGCCAGCAGCTGGATGACATGACGGGCAACGGCATGCACCAGGGGCTGGGCCTGAAGATCCAGCCGTACAAGTACACCGACGTGTTCTCCCTGCTGTCGCAGAACCGGGATGAGCCGGGCATGTTCGTGGTGCTGGACAACATCACGGACCCGCGCAACCTGGGCGCGGTGATCCGCTCGGCGGCGGCGTTCGGCGGCCACGGCGTGATCATCCCGGAGCGCCGCTCCGCGCAGGTCACGGGCGTGGCGTGGCGCACCTCGGCGGGCACCGCGGCGCGCCTGCCGGTGGCGCGGGAGGTCAACCTCACCCGCGCGATCAAGCAGTTCAAGGACAACGGCTACACCGTGGTCGGCCTCGACGCGGGCGGGGAGCACACCCTGGACACGTTCGAGGGCGGGGTGGACCCGGTGGTGATCGTGGTCGGCTCCGAGGGCAAGGGCATCTCGCGCCTGGTGCGGGAGAACTGCGACGTGATCATGTCCATCCCCATGGAGGGCTGGGTTGAGTCCCTCAACGCGTCGGTGGCGGCTGGCGTGGTGCTGAGCGAGTTCGCTCGTCAGAGGCGTCGAAAAGCACACTAATGCCCTCCCTCGCGTCGCTGGCGGCGGAGCTCGGCGTCTCGCGCACGACGGTCTCCAACGCGTACAACCACCCGGAGCAGCTCTCCCGCGAGCTGCGCGAGAAGATCCTCGCGGCCGCCGAGGCGCGCGGCTACCAGGGCCCCGACCCGATGGCGCGCTCGCTGCGCACGCAGCGCACGGGCGCGATCGGGGTGGTGCTCACCGAGGAGCTGCGCTTCGCGTTCGAGGACCGCGCCTCCGTGGACTTCCTGGCCGGGCTGGCGGACATCAGGGACTACTCGCTCACCCTCATCCCCGCCGGCGCGAGCGTGCACGACGCGATCGTGGACGGCATCGTGGTGTACTCCGTGCCGGAGGGGGACCCGCAGCTCGCGGGGGCGATCGAGCGGGGGTTGCCGCTGGTGCTGTGCGACCAGCCGAAGGATACGGGCGTGCCGTTCGTGGGCATCGACGATTACGCGGCCATCCAGCCCGCGGCCCGGGCGCTTCTGGAGGCGGGGCACCGCCGCGTGGGCATCCTGGCCAAGCGCATGTTCTCGACGCCCACGAACGGGCTGGTGGAGGACGTCGCGTCGGCGGATCTGGTGGCGCAGCGCGCGCGGGTCGAGGGGGCTCGGGCATTGCTTGGCGACGCCCCCGTTGTCACCCGCCACCTCAACGACCCCGACTCGGCGGCCGACGGCGCGCGCGAGCTGCTCACGCGCTTCCCGGACCTCACGGCCGTGCTGTGCACGACGGACTCCATGGCGCTGGGGGTGATGGAGTACTGCGGCGGGCGGGTGCCGCACGAGCTCTCCGTGACCGGCTTCGACGGCATCGACACCCGCTACGGGCTGACCACCGTGCGCCAGCCGAACCGGCTCAAGGGGGAGACCGCGGCGGTGCTGCTGCGCTCCCTGCTGGATGGTCGGGCCTCGGAGCGCGAGCGCGTCCTGCTGGAGACCACGTTCGTGCCCGGCGCCACTGTGGCTAGGGTGCCTCGAGCGTCATCACCCGCACGCTAGGCCTGTCCAGCGCGTCGGTGCGCAGGATGAGGAGGCGCTCGGTGGGGCCGGTCTCGCGCACGTCGAACGCCGCGCCGGGTTGCAACAGGCTGACAAGCTGCTCGTGGGTGTGGCGGGCAGCGCCGGTGCAGGCGGCCTCGTCGGCGACTGCGCCGATGGTGAGGGAGTGCAGCTCGAAGGTTGCGTCGACAAGCGATGCGGTCCCCTCGACCTCCGCGCACGGCGTGGCCCCTTGCAGCCGGTCCCCGCGGAGCTGGAAGTTGGAGGTGCCGGCGACGCTGGTGGGCAGGCCCGGTTCGGTGGCGATGCCCACCACCTGCCACGTGGCCGGCGCGGCGCAGGCGCTCAGGGCGCAGGCGGCGAGCAGCGGCGCAAGGGCCTTCGCGGGCCTGATCAAGACTTCTTGGCGGCCTTCTTCTTCGTGGCCTTCTTGGAGGTCTTCTTCGCCGTCGTCTTCTTGGCGGCCTTCTTCGTCGCCTTCTTCTTGGTGGCCTTCTTCGTCGCCTTCTTCGGCTCGGCCGCGGCGGCCTCCTCGGCCTGGCGCTGCTCGTCGTAGCGCTTGTACACGAAACCCTTCGGCTCCACGCCCAGCATGGACATCAGGGTGACGCCGTCGTGGAAGTCCTCGGCGTAGGTGGCCACGATCCGCCGAGCTCCGGCGGCCGTCTGCTCCTCCATCTCAACGACGGCGTCAGCTGCGGGGCGGGAATCGGTGATCTTCGGCGGCACGTTCGGCTTCCTCCTAGGACGACAACTTTTGGCGGCAAGTACTCCGGCTATCTTAGCGCGCGCTGGATCTGCTGGAACGTCACGCGGCCCACGCGCTTGAAGGCGCGGTAGGGCAGGTAGTGCTGCGGGGCGCGCAGGCGGCGGGCCACCCACTCGCCGAAGACCACGCCGCCCGCCAGCGCCATGCACACCGCGATGGCGGAGAAGATGTTGTTCATGCCCACCACCATCTGCTCGTTGAGCACGGCGTACATGCCGCGGTAGATTCCCGAGCCGGGGAGGAAGGGCGTCACGCCCGCCACCGCGGTGATCACCGGGCTGATGAGGAAGCGGCGGGCGATCAGGCCGCCGGCGAGGCCCACCACCGTGGCGCAGGCGGCCGTGGCCATGAAGCGGTCCGTGCCGAAGGGGATGAGGAAGACGTAGTAGATGGTGGAGCCGGCGGCGGCGGTGACGAAGGAGACCAGGATCGCCGCTTCTTCCGCGAAGCAGGCCACCGCGAAGGCCGCGGCTGCCGTCGCGCTGCCGAAGATGCGGAAGCCCACGCCGTCGAGGGACGGCTTGCCGGGCATCGTCTCGATCGGGGGCAGGCCCACGCCGAGCAGGTTGGACACATACAGGCCCATGGCCACGCCGGCGATGATGCCGCCCGTGTTCAGCAGGGTGTTGAAGAAACGCGCGGAGGCGGTGACGGGCGAGCCGGTGATGCCGTCGAGAAGCGATTGCACCAGCGTGAGACCCGCGAGCAGCACGACGATGCCCGAGGCGATGACTTGGCTGGGCACGATCGTGTGCCCGATGGAGGCGGAGAAATCGTAAAACACGGCCGCCGGGATCGTGGCCACGAAGCCACCGAGGACGCAGTGGAAGAAGTACGGCAGGTCATTGCGCGACAGGACCTTGTTGAAGCCCATGATGAGGAACGCCGTGATGCCGCCCACCACCGCCATGAGCCAGTCGCCGCCGAGCAAGATCGCCACGGCGGCGCCCATCACCGTGTAGCCCGCGAGGAAGCGGGTGTTGCGCCACGGGATGGGGGAGCGGTCGATGTCATCGAGGATCTTCTCCGCCAGCTCCGGGCGGGTGGCGCCGGCGCGGATCGAGCGGATGAGCCGGTCTGCCTCCTGGAGCTTGTGGTAGTTCTCGCTGATCCTGGTCACCACGCGGAAGACGGTGACGGGGGTGCGGTCCTCGCCGCCGATCACCGCGTTCATGGTGATGGTGTTCACCGTGATGTCCACGTGGCAGTAGTGCAGGCCGTAGGACGAGGTGACGGTGCGGATCTGCGCGATCGCGTCCGAGGACGTGGTGCCGTTGGCGATGAGGATTTCCCCGATGCGCGCGGCGATCATCATCACGGCGGCGACTTGGGTCGGATCCGTCAGATCGACCGGGGCGAGGACGGAGGGCGGCGGCGAGGTGCGCGCCGCGTCGATCGTCGCTACCCGCTGGCCAGAGCCCCGGAGCCGGTCCCGCAATGATCTTTTCACCCGTCAAACCCTAACGTTTCCGCGTGTTTCCTGCATGCGCGGGGGCCGTGTAGTCTGATCTGCGTTGCTGGAGTGGCGCAATCGGTAGCGCAACGCACTTGTAATGCGTAGGTTGCGAGTTCAAGTCTCGTCTCCAGCTCCAAAACCTTTCAGTTGGGGGCTCGGGAGTTCGTTTCTCCCGTGCAGGGGGCGCACAGGAAACGTACAGTTGCGGGTAGTTCAATGCTTCTGGATATAAACCCGTGCTTAAAGGAGTGTGCCCCGAGATGGCTGATACCCAGGGCGTGAAGGTGCTCGTCGTCGACGACGAGCCGAACATCGTCGAGCTGTTGACCGTGTCCCTGAAGTTCCAGGGGTTTGAGGTCGAGAGCGCCAACTCCGGCCAGGACGCGCTCGAGCTGGCCCGCTCGTGGCGCCCGGACGCCTACATCCTCGACGTGATGATGCCCGGCATGGACGGCTTCGAGCTGCTTGGCAACCTGCGCGGCGAGGGTCTGGACGGCCCAGTGCTCTTCCTCACCGCCAAGGACGCGGTGGAGGACCGCATCCACGGCCTGACCATCGGCGCGGACGATTACGTGACCAAGCCGTTCAGCCTCGAGGAGGTGATCACCCGCCTGCGCGTGATCCTGCGCCGCGGCCACGTGCTGGACGCCCCGGAGGGCGACGCCACCCTGCGCTACGCGGACCTGACGCTCAACGACGAGACGCACGAGGTGACCAAGGCAGGCGAGATCGTGGAGCTCTCGCCCACCGAGTTCAACCTGCTGCGCTACCTCATGCTCAACGCGGAGGTGGTGGTGTCCAAGGCCAAGATCCTGGACAACGTGTGGCACTACGACTTCGGCGGGGACGGCAACGTGGTGGAGTCCTACATCTCCTACCTGCGCCGCAAGATCGACACGGGCGACGTGCCGCTGATCCACACGGTGCGCGGCGTGGGCTACGTGCTGCGCACCCCGCGCCACTAAATGGCTATCTCCCCGCTGGCGGCGCGCGCCTACTCGCTGAACACGCCGCTGCAGAAGCGCCTGGTGTCCCTGGTGGTGGCGGTGGCGTCCACCGCCATGCTGCTCAGCTTCACCGTGGTCTACTTCCTTATGCAGGGCCTGCTCTACCAGCGGGCGGACGACCAGCTGCGGGAGGGTCTGGACACCTGGGTGGGCCACACGGCGTGGCTGCCCACCACCGGCGCGCCGAACGAGTTCCACCAGGCCATCAAGCTGCCGGGGCACGACACGCCGTTCGAGCCCATCGCCTCGACCACCCCGCCGGACTACGCGCAGCTGCGCGGCTTTGACAAGGGGCAGAACATCGGCTCGGTGGAGGGGGCCGAGTTCAACCGGCAGTGGCGGGCCATGGCGGCGCAGGAACCGGACGGCACCGTGCTCTACGTGGCCAAGAAGCTGGACGCCGAGCGCCGGACCCTGGCGGGCCTCGCGCTCACCGAGACCGCGATCGCGGCCTTGGCCATCCTGGGCATCATCTACGTCGGTAGGCGCCAGGTGCAGCGCGCGCTCGCGCCGCTGCGGGAGGTGGAGCGCACCGCGCTCGCCATTGCGGACGGCGAGACCAGCCGCCGCGTCCCCCCGTGGCCGCGCAGCACGGAGGTGGGCAAGCTCTCCTACGCCATGAACACCATGGTGGGCCAGCTGCAGGAATCGGTGAAGGAGGCGGAAGACAAGGAGGAGCAGATGCGCCGCTTCGTCGGCGACGCCTCTCACGAGCTGCGCACGCCGCTGACCAGCATCCGCGGCTACGCCGAGCTGTACCGCAAGGGTATGGCGCCGGACGCGGACATGGTGCTGGACAAGATCGAGGAGGAATCCGCCCGCATGCAGCTTTTGGTGGAGGACCTGCTCGCGCTCACCCGGGCGGAGGGCGCGCGCCTGGACAAGCGGCCTGTGGACATGCTGCAGATCGCCACCTCGGTGGCCTCCACCGCCGCCGCGGCCTTCCCGGACCGCGTCCTGAACATCCACCCCGAATCCTCGCAGCCGCCGGTGGTGGAGGGGGACCCGGACCGCCTCTACCAGGTGCTTTTGAACCTGGTTACCAACGCCTTCAAGCACGGCGGACCGGACGCGGAGGTGACCATTACCCTGCGCGACCACCTAGACAGGCTGTCCATCGACGTGGCGGACACCGGCGTGGGCATGGAGCCGGCGGACGCGGAGCACATCTTCGAGCGCTTCTACCGGGCGGACTCCTCGCGCCACCGTGCGGCGGGCGGCGGCTCGGGCCTGGGCCTGGCCATCACCAAATCCCTGGTGGAGCAGCACGACGGCACGATCAGCGTGCTCTCCGCCCCGGGCGAGGGCGCGACCTTTACAATTTCCCTTCCACTGCGCGGCTGAGGTCGTGCTGGGCAGCGTCCATCTTCTCCGCGTCGGTCTCGCCGGCGGGGATGGCGCGGGAGAGGTCGTAGCCCGACATGTCGTCGGCCGGGAAGACGTGGATGTGGGCGTGCGGCACCTCGAAACCGGCGATCAGGTACCCGGCGCGCTCGGTGCCGAAAACCTCGATCACGGCCTGCCCCACGGCCTGCGCCACCTCGTTCAGGTGCGCCCACAGCTCGGGCGGGAGGTCGGTCCACTTGTCCACGGGCTCCACCGGCACCACCAGGGTGTGGCCGTACGCCACGGGCTCGATGGTGAGGAAGGCGGCGACGGTCTCGTCGCGGTAGATGAAGCGGCCGGGGATCTCCCCGTCGATGATCTTGGTGAATACGGTGCTCATGGCCACCAACGCTACCGGTAAGTTTGATGCCATGCGCATCCTTGTCATCGGTTCGGGCGGCCGCGAACACGCCCTGCTCACAGGCCTTTCCGGCAATGGTCTCAACGAACTCACCGTCGCGCCGGGCAACGCCGGCATGGCCACGTTGGCCGACGTCCGCGGGGTGGACGTGGCTGACCCGGCCGCCATCGTCGCCCTGGCCCGGGACGTGGACGCGGAGCTCGTGGTCATCGGGCCGGAGGTGCCCCTGGTGGCCGGCGCGGCGGACGCGCTCGAGGAGGCCGGCATCGCAGTGTTCGGCCCCTCGAAGGCGGCGGCGCAGCTCGAGGGCTCGAAGGCCTTTGCCAAAGAGGTGATGGCGGCGGCGGGCGTGCGCACGGCGCAGGCCCGCCAGGTCACCGATGTCGCGGACCTGGAGGCGGCGCTCGACGAGTTCGGCCCCACCTACGTGGTCAAGGACGACGGGCTCGCGGGCGGGAAGGGGGTTGTGGTGACAGGGGAGCGTCGAGAAGCAAAAGCCCACGCTGAGGCGGTGCTCGAGACCGGCCCGGTGCTCTTCGAGTCCTTCCTTCAGGGCCCCGAGGTGTCCCTGTTCTGCCTGGTGGACGGCGAGACCGTGGTGCCGCTGCTCCCCGCGCAGGACCACAAGCGCGCCCGCGACAACGACGAGGGCCCGAACACCGGCGGCATGGGCGCCTACGCCCCGCTGCCGTGGCTGCCCGCGGACGGCACGGAGCGCATCGTGCGCGAGATCGCCGAGCCGGTGGCGCGCGAGATGGTGCGCCGCGGCACTCCCTACCACGGCCTGCTGTACGTGGGCGCGGCCTGGGGCGCGGAGGGCCCGGCCGTGGTGGAGTTCAACGCCCGCTTCGGGGACCCGGAGACGCAGGCGGTGCTCGCCCTGCTGAAGACCCCGCTGGCCGACGTGCTGGGGGCAGTTGCTTCTCGACGCCTCCGTGAGCTCGCCCCCCTTGAGTGGGCACCGGGCTACGCCGCGACCGTGGTGCTCGCGGCCGGCGGCTACCCGGAGGCGCCCCGCACCGGCGGCGCGATCACGGGCGAGGCGCTGGATGACCCGTCGAAGGTGCTGCACGCCGGCACCACGAAGCGCGACGGCGCGTACGTTTCCGAGGGTGGACGCGTGCTCAACGCCGTCGGCCGGGGCGCGACCCTCGAGGAGGCGGTGGCTGAGGCGTACCGCGTGATCGAGGGCATCGAACTGGAGGGATCCTTCTACCGCACCGACATCGCGCGCCGGGCTATCGAGGGGGAGATCTCCCTATGATGAGTGCCGTGAAACCGATGAACACGAACGTCCTGTCCAACCGCTACGCCTCCCCGGAGATGGCCACCCTGTGGAGCGCGGAGCACAAGATCGTGCTGGAGCGCCAGCTGTGGATCGCCGTGCTGCGCGCGCAGCGCGAGCTCGGCGTCGAGGTGGCGGACGGTGCGATCGAGGCCTACGAGCGCGTGATCGACCAGGTGGACCTGGCCTCCATCGCCGAGCGCGAGAAGGTCACCCGCCACGATGTGAAGGCGCGCATCGAGGAGTTCAACGCCCTGGCCGGGTTCGAGGAGATCCACAAGGGCATGACCTCGCGCGACCTGACCGAGAACGTGGAGCAGCTGCAGATCTACCGTTCCCTTGAGCTGGTGCGCGACAAGGCGGTGGCGCTGCTCAAGGCCGTGGGCAACCGTGCGGGCGAGTACAAGTCCCTGGTCATGGCCGGGCGCTCCCACAACGTGGCGGCGCAGGCGACCACCCTGGGCAAGCGCTTCGCCTCGGCGGCGGACGAGATCCTGCTGGCCGTGGAGCGCATCGAGGAGCTTCTGGGCCGCTACCCGCTGCGCGGCATCAAGGGCCCGATGGGCACCGCCCAGGACATGCTCGACCTGCTCGGCGGTAACGAGGCGAAGCTCACCGAGCTTGAGCGCGGCATCGCGCGGGGCCTGGGCTTCGACCGCGTCTTCGACTCGGTGGGCCAGGTCTACCCGCGCTCCCTGGACTTCGACGCCATCTCCGCCCTGGTGCAGCTGGGCGCCGGGCCGTCGTCCTTGGCCACCACCATCCGCCTCATGGCGGGCAACGAGACGGTGACAGAGGGCTTCAAGGAGGGCCAGGTCGGCTCCTCCGCCATGCCGCACAAGATGAACGCGCGCTCCTGCGAGCGCGTCGGCGGCTTCCAGGTCATCCTGCGCGGCTACCTCACCATGGTGGCGGACCTGGCGGGCCAGCAGTGGAACGAGGGCGACGTCTTCTGCTCCGTGGTGCGCCGCGTGGCGCTGCCGGACGCCTTCTTTGCCATCGACGGCCAGTTGGAGACCATGCTCACGGTACTGGACGAGTTCGGCGCCTTCCCCGCCATGATCGCCCGCGAGCTGGACCGCTACCTGCCGTTCTTGGCCACCACCCGCATCCTCATGGCGGCGGTGCGCGCCGGCGTGGGCCGCGAGACGGCGCACGAGGTGATCAAGGAGCACGCGGTGGCCATGGCGCTGGACATGCGCGAGCGCGGCGCGGAGCAGAACCTGGTGGAGCGCCTCGCCGCCGACGAGCGCCTGCCGCTGGACAAGCAGCAGCTCGAGGAGGCGCTCGCGGACCGCCACGCCTTCATCGGCGCGGCCGAGTCGCAGGTGGACAACGTGCTGCGCCGGGTGCAGGTGCTTATCGACGCACACCCCGAGGCCGCCGCATACCGCCCCGGCGAGATCCTCTAGCGCTCGCCTTGCTGTTCCCAGCGCACCTTCTGGCTGGGGGTGGTGAGCAAAAGGCCGGTGGCTGGGATGCCGTCGCCGGTCCACGTGCCCGCGTAGACCTGCATGGCCTTGCCCACCTCCAGGTCGCCCACGTACCCGCTGAGCGGGTTCTCCGGCTCCCCGCAGGCCGAGGCGTCGGCGAGGAAGTTCGCTTTCTGGTCTCCCGCCACCGGCTCGAGGCGGGGCAGCGCCACGGTGTAGTCCTGCGGGTACTCGCCGATGAAGGTGGGCGTGAGCGTGACCAGGAAGCAGTCGGGCGAGGGCTTGGACGCGCGCGCCTCCCACTCCACGGGCACCCCGCGGGCGGTGTCGGTGGTGACCACCTTGGCGGCCTCGCCGAACTCGCGCTCGGCGTAGGGCGCGGCGGTGGGCACCTCGCCGGAGTAGGGGCCCGGGGCGGCGGCGCACGCCGCGAGCGCGAGCGGGAGGGTGACGGCGGTCGCGCGCTTGAGCATGGGGAATATACTAGCCCGCATGCGTGCAGAGCTTTCTGACTACCAACATCTGTCCGGCGGCAAAGTCCGCGAGATCTACGAGGTGGACGCCGAGACCCTGCTGATGGTCGCCTCGGATAGGATCTCCGCCTTCGACTACTCGCTGCAGCCGGCGATCCCGGACAAGGGGCGCATCCTCACCGCCACCTCCATGTTCTTCTTCGACCTCCTCGGCGTGCCCAACCACCTGGCGGGCCCGATCGATGACGAGCGGATCCCGCAGGAGGTGCTCGGCCGCGCCATGGTGGTGAAGAAGCTGCAGATGGTGCCGTTCGAGTGCGTGGCGCGTGGCTACCTCACCGGCTCTGGCAAGAAGGAGTACGACGCGCGCGGTGCCGTCTGCGGCGTGAAGCTGCCGGAGGGGCTCAAGGAGGCGTCCAAGCTGCCGGAGCCGATCTTCACCCCGGCCACCAAGGCTGAGCAGGGCGATCACGACGAGAACGTCACCTTCGAGCACATGGCCGGCGAGATCGGCGCGGACCTCGCGGGCGAGCTGCGCGAGCTGACGCTCGGCGTGTACCGCACCGCGGCGGACTACGCCCTCGAGCACGGCATCATCCTGGCCGACACCAAGCTGGAGTTCGGCATCGACGCCGACGGCCGGGTGGTGCTGGCGGACGAGGTGCTCACCCCCGACTCGTCGCGCTACTGGCCGGCGGACGGCTACGAGGCGGGCAAGGCACAGCCCAGCTTTGACAAGCAGTACGTGCGCAACTGGCTCACCGGCCCGAAGGCGGATTGGGATCCGGCGTCCGGCATCCAGCCTCCTGAGCTGCCCGGCTCCGTTGTCGAGGCCACGCGCGACCGCTACATCGAGGCCTACGAGCGCCTCTCCGGCAAGCGCTTTGCCGATTGGCCGGGTGCCTAAGTGATCCAGCCCCCCAAAGCGAAACAGGTTGCCCACACCCGGTCCTTCCACGGCCGGGACTTCGAAGACAACTACGAGTGGCTCCGGGACAAGGACGACCCGGAGGTGCTGGCCCACCTGGAGGCCGAGAACGCCTACACCGAGGCCATGACCGCCGGGCTGACCGAGCTCACCGATGCGGTGTACGGGGAGATCAAGTCCCGCATCAAGGAGACGGACATGTCCGTCCCGCAGCGCCAGGGCGCGTGGTGGTACTACGGCCGCACCGTGGAGGGCCAAAGCTACGGCATCTCCTGCCGCGTGCCGGTGACCGGCGACCCGTGGGTGCCGCCGAGCATCGAGGGGGAGGTTGCGGGGGAGCAGGTGCTTATCGACGCAAACCAGCTCGCAGCCGGCCACGAATTCTTCTCCCTCGGCGCCTCGTCCGTGTCCACCTCGGGCCGCCTCCTGGCCTATTCCTTCGACACCGAGGGCGACGAGCGCTTCGAGCTGCGCGTCAAAGACCTGGAAACCGGCGAGCTCCTCGATGACGTCCTCCGCGGCGTCTTCTACGGAGCCACCTGGGCGGGGGAGGACTACCTCTTCTACACCCGCGTGGACGACGCGTGGCGGCCCTACCAGGTGTGGCGCCACCGCGTGGGCACCCCGGAAGCCCAGGACGTGCTGGTGTACCAGGAGGACGACGAGCGCTTCAACGTGGGCGTGGGCGCGGACCGCGCCGAGCGCTACCTCTACATCGTGTCCTCGTCGTCGCTGACCACCGAGTACCGCGTGGCACCGCTGGCCGAGCCGGAGGCGGACTTTGCGGTGCTGCGCGAGCGCGAGCCCGGCGTGGAGTACCACCCGGATTACGCCCAGGTGGGCGGGCGCGAGTACTGGGTAATCACCCACAACGCGACCGGTCCCAACTTCGCCGTGGCCGCCGCCGAGATCGGCGCGGACTTGCGCGACCTGGGCGGGCTGCGGGAGCTGGTGCCGCACTCCGCCGATGTGCGCGTGGAGGGCGTGGACACCTACCGGGACTTCGCCTTTGTGGGCTACCGCCGCGGCGGCATCCCGCGCCTGGCGGTGGCGGACCTGCGCTCGGGCTTCCGCGGACTTACGGAGCTCGAGTTCGACGAGGAGCTGTACTCCGCCTCCCTCGGCGGCAACCCCGAGTGGGACGCCCCCGTGGTGCGGGTGGGCTACTCCTCCTTCACCCAGCCCTCACAGGTGCTGGATTACCGGGTGGCCACGGGCGAGTTCACGCTGCTGAAGCAGCAGGAGGTGCAGGGCGGGTACGACGCCTCCGAGTACGAGGCGTTCCGCCTCTGGGCCACCGCCGAGGACGGGGCGCGGGTGCCGATGAGTGTGGTGCGCAAACGGGGCGTCGACAAGCATGCTCCCACCCTGCTCTACGGCTACGGCTCCTACGAGGCCTCCACCGACCCCCACTTCTCCGTGTCCAGGCTGTCGCTGTTGGACCGCGGGATGATCTGGGTGTGCGCGCACGTGCGCGGCGGCGGGGAGATGGGGCGCGCCTGGTACGACACCGGCAAGACCCTGACCAAGCGCAACACCTTCACCGACTTCATCGCCTGCGCCGACGAGCTGGTGCGCCAAGACCTGACCACGCCGGGGCAGCTGGTGGCGGAGGGCGGTTCCGCCGGCGGCCTGCTGATGGGCGCCGTGGCCAACCTCGCGCCCGAGAAGTTCGCGGGCATCCAGGCGATCGTGCCGTTTGTGGACCCTTTGACCTCCATCCTGAAACCCGAGCTGCCGCTCACGGTGGGGGAGTGGGAGGAGTGGGGCGACCCGTACCACGACCCGCAGGTGTACGACTACATGGCGTCCTACGCCCCGTACGAGAACGTGACCGACCAGGAGTACCCCGCGATCCTGGCCGTGACCTCGCTGAATGACACGCGGGTGCTCTACGTGGAGCCCGCCAAGTGGGTGGCCAAGCTGCGCGAGGTCGGCCGGGGCGGCCCGTTCTTGCTGAAGACGGAGATGTCCGCCGGCCACGGCGGCGTGTCCGGGCGCTACGCCAAGTGGAAGCAGACGGCCTTCGAGTACGCCTGGGCGCTGGTCACCGCCGGGGCCGCGGAGGTGGAGGGGTAGTAAGGGGTAGGGCGCGCGTTACCCCCAGCCTGTGAAGTGGCGTAGGTAATCCTCCGGGGAGTATGAATATCTCACCACAACTCTCGAGAGGAGGACCTGATGTCCCACGTTGTCTCCACCCCGCAGATCGCGGAGCCGAAGAAACGGCGCGACAACACCCACTGGCTCTACATCGGCGTCATCATCGCTGTGCTGGGCGGCATCGCCCTCGGCCTGATCGCCCCCGACACGGCGGTGAAGCTCAAGCCGCTCGGAGACACCTTCGTGTCCCTGATCAAGATGATCATCGCCCCGGTGATCTTCTGCACCATCGTGCTCGGCATCGGCTCTGTCCGCTCCGCCGCCACGGTGGGCAAGACGGGTGGCATCGCCCTGCTGTACTTCATCGTCATGTCCACGCTCGCGCTGGGCATCGGCCTTTTGGTGGGCAACATCATCAAGCCGGGCGAGGGCCTGGATATCGCCGGCACCGCCGAGGAGGGGGCGAAGTACGCCCAGAAGGCGGCCGAGTCCTCCGACGGGCTGATCGGTTTCATCCAGAGCATCGTGCCCAGCACGTTCTTCTCGGCGTTTACCTCGGGCTCCATCCTGCAGGTGCTGTTCATCGGCCTGCTGGTGGGCTTCGCCGTGCAGTCCATGGGCAAGCAGGGCGAGCCCATCCTCGGCTTCGTCGCGCACCTGCAGAAGCTGATCTTCAAAATCCTGGGCTGGATCCTCTGGCTCGCGCCGATCGGCGCCTTCGGCGCGATGGCCGCCGTGGTGGGCAAGACCGGCATCCAGGCCGTGGTGCAGATGCTGGTGCTCATGCTGGCCTTCTACATCACCTGCTTCCTCTTCGTCTTCGGCGTGCTGGGCACGGTGCTGTGGGTGGTTGCCCGCGTGAGCCCGTGGGCCCTGTTCAAGTACCTCGGCAGCGAGTTCCTGCTCATCCTGGCCACCTCCTCCTCGGAGTCGGCGCTGCCGAACCTCATGCGCAAGATGGAGCACCTGGGCGTGGACAAGTCCACCGTGGGCATCGTGGTGCCCACCGGCTACTCCTTCAACCTGGACGGCACCGCCATCTACCTCACCATGGCCTCCATCTTCATCGCGGACGCCATGGCCATGCCGATGGACATGGGCGAGCAGATCTCCCTGCTGGTGTTCATGATCATCGCCTCCAAGGGCGCCGCGGGCGTGACCGGCGCCGGCCTGGCCACCCTGGCCGCGGGCCTGCAGGCCTTCCGCCCCGACCTGCTCTCCGGCGTGGGCGTGATTGTGGGCATCGACCGCTTCATGTCCGAGGCGCGCGCCCTGACCAACTTCGCGGGCAACTCCATTGCCACCCTGGTGGTGGGCACCTGGACCAAGACCGTGGACCACGACCAGGTCCGGCGCGTCCTCTCCGGCGAGGACCCGTACGTGGCTGGGGATGATGACCACCACGTAAACCTCTCCAACCCGAGCGTGGACAACCCGGCGACGGACCACCTCCAGCCCACGCCGCAGGTGGACCTCTCCGCGTATCGCGGGGACGACCCGGCTGTGCGATAATTTCCCTTATGCCAGGCCGCCTCCTCGTCTCCGTTTCCTCCATCTTCGACGAGACCTTGGACGGGGTGCGCAGCCTGGTGGATGAGCTAGACCGCCGGGAGATCCCGGTGTCGCTCCTGGTGGCGCCGCACATTGACAAGCGGTGGCACCTGGCCAAAGACAAACAGACCCGTTCCTGGCTGCGCGCGCAGCTCGGTGAGCGGGCCTTGCTGCTCAACGGCTTCGACCAGCCGGTGCAGGGCCGCCGCGCCGAGTTTGCCACCCTGGAGGAGCACGAGGCGCGCCTGCGGCTCAAGGGGGCGACGCGCCAGATGGAATCCCTCGGCTTTGACTTGCGCATGTTCGCCCCGCCGCGCTGGCAGCTCTCCCGGGGCACCCTGGACGTGCTACCGGATTTCGACTTCGACATCGCCGTGTCCAACAAGGGCGTCCACCACCTGCGCACCGGCGGGTTCACGCAGTGCCGCAACCTCTCTGTGGGCGAGGGCTACGGCGCGGCGAAGTGGTGGCGCCGAAACGTCATCGCGGCGGCGCAGCGCGGCGCGGAGCGCGGAAACACCATCAGGCTCTCGGTCTCCGGCCGCGAGCTGGACCAGAAGAAGGTGCGCCGGGACTTCCTCAACGCGGCGGACGCGGCGGTGGGCGCCGGCGCCCGGCCCGACGATTACCGCGCGTACCTGTAGCGGCCCACGAGCCGGCACACCAGGTAGATGGCGAAGGACACGAACGCCACGAACACCGAGACCGGCACGCCCGGGGCCAGGGAGGCGATCATGCCGCCCACGGCGGATACCTCGGCGAAGGCGACCGAGAGCGCTACGGCCAACTTCGGGTCGGCGGTGACCTGGGCGGCCGCGGCGCCGGGGGTGATGAGCAGCGACATCACCAGCAGGGCACCGACGATCTGCACGCTCTGCGCCGAGGCCACGCCCACCAACACGGCGAACACGAACGCCATCGCGCGCACCGGCACACCGCTGGCAGCGGCCATCTCCGGGTCCGCGGACGCGAACAGCAGCGGGCGCCACAACAAGGCCACCGTGCCCGCAACCAGCGCCGTGGTCAGCCCCAGAAGCCACAGGTCCTGGCCGCTCACGCCCACGATCTGGCCGGTGAGCAGCGCCAGGGCGCGGCCCGAGTTGCCGGGGTAGAGGTGGATGAACAGCACGGACAGGCCCATGCCGAAGCTCATCACCACGCCCACGGCGGAATCCTGCTGCCCCTGCAGCCCCAGCGCCGCCAGCACGAGCGCGGCCACCACGGCGCCCGCGATGGCGCCCGCGCCCACGTTGAGGCCGAAGAGCAGGGCGGCCGAGGCGCCCATGAGCGCCAGCTCGCTGGTGGCGTGGACGGAAAAGGACATCTGCCGCAGCACCACCAGCGGCGCCATCACGCCCGAAAGCACGCCGAGCAGGGCGCACGCCACGAGGGTCGCGCGCACGAAATCCAGGTTGAGCAGCTCGAGCGTGGTCACAGGACCACCACCTTTCCGCCCACCTCGACCACGTCCACGCGCGTGCCGTACAGCTCGCTGAGGGCGTCGGAGCGCATGACCTCGCCCACCGTGCCCACCACGTGGCCCTCGGGTCCGATGTAGAGCACGCGGTCCACCACGCCGAGGAGCGGGTTGATGGAGTGGGTCACGCACATCACCGCGGCCGGGTGCTCGTGGAGCCGGCGCACGGTGTCGCGTTGGCGGGCTGGGTCGAGGGAGAGGAGGGGTTCGTCGGCAAGCACTAGCTCCGGATCCTTGGCAAACGCCTGCGCCTGGCGGATCAGCTGCTGCTGCCCGCCGGAGAGGACGCCCACCTGCTTGTCGGCGAAGCCGAGCGCCCCCACGGCCTCGAGCTGCGTATCGACGCTCGCCTTGGCCACGCGCCCCCGATGCGAGATGGCAAGCGAGACGAGGTCGCGCCCCCGCACCGGCAGGTCGCGCGGGAACATGCGCTGCTGCGGGATCAGGCCCACGCGCCCGCCCACCTCGACGCGGCCGGCGGTGAGCTCGCGGGTGCCCAGGATGGTGCCCAGCAGCGTGGATTTGCCCACGCCGTTCGGCCCGAGCACCGCGAGGAACTCGCCGCGCTCGAGCGAGAGGTTGAGGCCGGACCACAGCGGCGCGACGGCTGCGTCGCGGAACTGGCAGATCACTTCGCCGCTTGAACCAGGGAATCAGTCACCTGCTCAATGTAGTCCAGAACGTCCGTGCCGGCCGGCGGCAGCTCGGTGATCTCCACAATCTTGACGCCCTTGGCCTTCGCGGCGTCCACGAGGCGCTGCGCCGCGTTGCTCGCAGACTGCGGGTTGAAGATCAGCACATCCACCTCACCCGAGTCGATCTTGGTCATCGCCTCCGCCACGTCGCTCACAGACGGCTCCGCCTCGTTCAGCGCCGCGTGCCTGTAGCCGTCCGGGGTCACGTCGTGCATCTCGGAGCCCGCGATCAGGTGGTCCGCGATGGACTCCGTCTGCATCACGTGCAGGTGCGGCAGGTCCGCAATCTTCTGCTTCAGCGCTTGCATTCGCTTTTCGACGTCCCCCGCGTCACCACCAGCCCGAGCCTGCACCTCCTTGGCCACCGCGGTGATGGCGTCCGGGGAGAACCAGACGTGCTCGTTGACACTGTGATCGTGGTGGTCGTCGTGGTCGTGGCCCGCGAGGTCGAAGGCGTTGATCACGTTGTCTTGGTCGGCGGCGGTGTAGAGGCTGGCGTCGTACCCGCCGCCGTTGGCCACGAGCGTCGCCGCGGCCTTGACCTTGGCCAGGTCTTGCGCGGCGGGCTCGAAGTGGTGGGGATCGATCTCGGTGCCGGTGATGATCGCCTCCACCTCTTGGCCCGTGACCGCGCCCGCCACGTCCGCCCACACGCCGGTGGTGGCGAGCAGGCCCGGCTGTTCGTCGTCTCCGCTTTCCTCGGCGGCGGAGCAGGCGGTGAGGCTGGCGGCGGCGACGATGGCCGCGATTGTGAGGTATCGCATGGGCTGAATCTAACCACTAATGAAAACCGTTTTCAATTTATGTGGCGGGGCTATGAGCTACGGCTTAGCGCCAAGCAAAAAGCTCGTGTGGGGCGTCGGATATACTGACGTGCGTCTTTTGACCCCTCAACGCGAAGGATTCCCATGGCTCGTGTCGTTGTCAATGTCATGCCGAAAGCAGAGATCCTGGATCCGCAGGGCCAGGCCGTGCTGCGCGCGCTCGGCCGGATCGGTGTGGAGGGCGTCACCGACGTCCGCCAGGGCAAGCGCTTCGAAATCGAGGTGAGCGACGCGATCTCGGACGAGGAGCTGCGCCGCGTCGCCGAGACGCTGCTGGCCAACACGGTGATCGAGGACTTCGAGGTTGTGCGATGAGCGCAACCATTGGGGTAATCACGTTTCCGGGCACGCTTGACGACGTTGACGCGCTGCGCGCCGTCCGCCTCGCCGGCGCCGAGCCCCGCCAGCTGTGGCACGCGGACGAGGACCTCACCGGCGTGGACGCCGTGGTGGTGCCGGGCGGCTTCTCTTACGGCGACTACCTGCGCTCCGGGGCCATCGCGGCGCAGGCGCCCATGATGGGTGCGGTGATCGAGGCAGCCAAGGGCGGCATGCCGGTGCTCGGCATCTGCAACGGCTTCCAGATCCTCACCGAGGCGGGCCTCCTGCCGGGTGCGCTCACGCGCAACCAGTACCTCAACTTCCACTGCGTGGATACCTACTTGGAGGTGGCCAACGCGAGCACGGCGTGGACCTCCGAGTTCGAGGAGGGGCAGCGCATCCTCGTGCCGGCCAAGCACGGCGAGGGCCGCTTCCAGGCGGCGCCCGAGACCATCGAGGCGCTGGAGAAGGAGGGTCGCGTGGTGTTCCGCTACACCGACAACTTCAACGGCTCCATCAACTCCATTGCCGGCGTGACCAATGAGACCGGCCGCGTGGTGGGGCTCATGCCGCACCCGGAGCACGCCATCGAGACGCTCACCGGCCCGTCCACCGACGGCCTGAGCCTGTTCACATCCGCACTCGACGCGATTTCGAAGATCGGAGCGTAAAGATTCCCATGACCGTGATCAATGACACCGTCGAGAACGCCAAGGCCACGCCCGAGCTGGTGCAGCCGTACGCGGAGCTGGGCCTGAAGGACGACGAGTACCAGAAGATCAAGGACATCCTCGGGCGACGCCCCACGGACGCGGAGCTGACCGTGTACTCCGTGATGTGGTCCGAGCACTGCTCCTACAAGTCCTCCAAGGTGCACCTGCGCTACTTCGGCGAGACGATGACCGAGGAGATGGCGTCCAAGATCCTCGCCGGCATCGGTGAAAACGCGGGCGTGGTGGACATCGGCGGCGGAGATGCGGTGACCTTCCGCGTTGAGAGCCACAACCACCCCTCCTTCGTTGAGCCGTACCAGGGTGCGGCGACCGGCGTCGGCGGCATCGTGCGCGACATCATGGCCATGGGCGCGCGCCCAATCGCCGTGATGGACCAGCTGCGCTTCGGCCCTATCGACGCGGACGATACCAAGCGCGTCCTGCCGGGCGTGGTGCACGGCATCGGCGGCTACGGCAACTGCCTGGGCCTGCCCAACATCGGCGGCGAGACCGTCTTCGACGAGGCGTACGCCGGCAATCCGCTGGTCAACGCCCTGTGCGTGGGCACGCTGAAGGTGGAGGACCTCCACCTCGCGTTCGCTTCCGGCACCGGCAACAAGGTCATCCTCTTCGGCTCCCGCACCGGCCTGGACGGCATCGGCGGCGTGAGCGTGCTCGGCTCCGCCACCTTCGAGGAGGGCGAGGAGCGCAAGCTCCCCGCCGTGCAGGTGGGCGACCCGTTCGCGGAAAAGGTGCTCATCGAGTGCTGCCTCGAGCTCTACGCCGCCGGCGTGGTGGTGGGCATCCAGGACCTCGGCGGCGGTGGCCTGTCCTGCGCCACCTCCGAGCTGGCGGCGGCGGGCGACGGCGGCATGCGCGTGGACCTGGACGCGGTGCCGCTGCGCGCCGAGAACATGACCGCGGCGGAGATCCTCGCCTCCGAGTCCCAGGAGCGCATGTGCGCCGTGGTGGCCCCGGAGAATGTGGACACCTTCATGGAGATCTGCGCCAAGTGGGACGTGCATGCTGCGGTGATCGGCGAGGTCACCGACGAGCACGACCGCCTGGCCGTGTACCACCAGGGCGAGCTGGTGCTGGACGCGCCGCCGTCCACCATCGACGCTGGCCCGGTCTACGAGCGCCCCTACGCCCGCCCCGCGTGGCTCGATGGGGTGCAGGCGCTGGAAGGGGGCGTCGACAAGCATGAAGCTCTCAAAGAGACCTGGCTGAAGATGGTCGCCTCCCCCGCGCTGTGCTCGCGCGACTTCATCACCGAGCAGTACGACCGCTACGTGCGCGGCAACACCGTGCAGGCCAAGCGGGCGGACTCCGGCGTCCTGCGCATCAACGAGGAGACCGGGCGCGGCGTAGCCGTCTCAGCCGACGCGTCCGGGCGCTACACCTACCTGGACCCGAACTTGGGCGCGCGCCTCGCGCTGGCGGAGGCCTACCGCAACGTGGCCGTCACCGGCGCCACCCCGGTGGCCGTGACCAACTGCCTCAACTTCGGCTCGCCCGAGAACCCGGACGTGATGTGGCAATTCCGCGAGGCGGTGCACGGGCTTGCCGACGGCTCCGCCGAGCTGGCCATCCCCGTCTCCGGCGGCAACGTCAGCTTCTACAACCAGACCGGCGACACGCCCATCCTGCCCACTCCCGTGGTCGGCGTGCTGGGAGTGATCGAGGACGTGACCAAGGCGATCCCCCACGCACTGACGTCCGGCGAGGAGCAGACCTTGGTGCTGCTGGGTGCGACCGCCGACGAGTTTGGCGGCTCCGTGTGGCAGGACATCTCGGGCCAGGGCCTCGCCGGCCTGCCGCCGCAGGTTGACCTGGCCAACGAGGCGCGCCTGGCGGAGTACTTCTCCGGCGTGGAGGGCATTACCGCCGCGCACGACCTGTCCGAGGGCGGCCTCTCCCAGGCTGTGTTCGAGCTGCTGCTCGGCTCGGGCCTCGGCGCGGACCTAGACCTCACCGTTGTGCACGAGGACGCGTTCACCGCGCTGTTCTCCGAGTCCGCCTCCCGCGTGCTGGTGGCGGTGACGCGCGACCGCGTGGACGCCGCCGTGGAGCGCGCCGACGCCGCGGGCATCCCGGTCGCGGTGATCGGCTCGACTACCGAGGACGGCACCATCCGATTCGCGGGCGAGTCCGTGGCGCTGAGCGAGCTGGCCAGCGCGTGGTCCGAGACCATGCCGCGCCACTTCGGCCACGCCACTGCACCGAACGCCGCGGTGTGAGCTAGTCGGTGCGCTGGGCCGCCTCCGGCAGGCGCACTAGGGGCTCCGGCTCGTACTGGCCGCGCAGGTCCTTGAGGGTCTGCGTGTGCTCCCACAGGCGCTTGTCCTCCTCGGTGACCGGGGTGAACTGGCGGGCGGGCAGCGGGTTGCCGTCGATGTCCGTGCCCAGGTACGTCACCGAGGCGTGGATCGCGTCCTGCAGGCTGTCGCGCCCGCCGCGGGGGTCGCCGGAGCGCACGTGGATCGAGGTGTGCAGGGAGCGGGTGTCCGTGCGGGTCAGGCGCGCCTCAACCTCGATCAGGTCGCCGATATGGATGGGGCGGTAAAAGCGGATGCCGCCGGCGTAGACCGCCACGGTGCGCTCGCCGGACCACTCCATGGTGCAGGCGGCGCCCGCCTCGTCGATCCACTCCATGGCCGTGCCGCCGTGCACGTTCCCGCCCCAGTTCACGTCCGTGGGCTTGGCCAGGAAGCGGTGCACCAGGCGCGGCGCGGTCGAGTCTTCGGTGTACGTCTGCTCGGCCATCTCCTCCTCGATGGCGCGGCGCAGGTCGATGCGCGACAGCGCCGCGTCCGCCACCCGCCGCTCCTCGTCCGTCTGCGGCACGAACGTGGGCACCTGCGTCGGCTTGCCGGTCTCCGGGTCCTTGGCCACGAAGATGACCAGGCAGTCGCACGCGCGGGTGAACACGCCTTGGCGGGGGTCGGCGGAGAGCACCTCGTTCACAATGTGCATGGAGGAGCGGCCGGTCAGGGCGATGCGGGAGCGCACCTCCACAATGTGGCCCGAGGGGATCGGGCGGGTGAAGTGGATGTGGCCAACGTACGCGGTGACGCAGTAGGTGGAGGACCACTGGGCGGCGCAGGCGTATGCGGCCTTGTCAATCCACTCCAGTACGCGCCCGCCGGACACGCCCTGGGCGCCGGCGTGCAGCACGTCGTTGGGCGAGGCCATGAAGCGCAGCGTGATGGAGGGGGATTTCGCAACTTGCTCGGGGTTGGGCATACCCACACACCCTAGTATGCGGGCCATAGTATGAGGGTCATGGCGAAAAAGACCGATCCGGCGCAGACTCGCGCGGCCGTGGAGGCAGTCGCGCCCTGGCTGCGGGGCGATGCGGAGGAGCCGGGCCGCGCCGCGCTCGCGGCGGCGGTGCGCACCACGGCGCGCACCCTGGAACAGGAGCTGTCGGGTCACACCGTGGAGCTGCGTGTGCCGCCGTTCGTGGCGGTGCAGTGCATCGAGGGCCCCCGCCACACGCGCGGCACCCCGCCCAACGTGGTGGAGACGGACCCGCGCACCTGGCTGCTCCTCGCCACCGGGCTGAGCACCTTCGACGCCGAGGTGGCGGCCGGGCGGGTGGATGCCTCCGGGTCACGCGCCGGGGAGGTCGCGCGCGGCCTGCCGGTGATTCCGCTGTAGGCCGCCGTCTCGGATACAGTGGTTGCCGTGCATGACCTTGCAAATACGGCAGTTCCCGCACCCGACGAGCCGAGGGAGGAATGCGGCGTCTTCGGCGTGTGGGCGCCCGGGGAGGACGTGTCGAAGCTGACCTACTTCGGCCTTTTCGCCCTTCAGCACCGCGGCCAGGAGGGGGCCGGCATCGCGGTGGGGGATAAGGACAACATTGTGGTGTTCAAGGACACGGGGCTGGTCAGCCAGGTGTTCGACGAGTCGGTGCTGGACGCGCTGCAGGGCGACGTAGCCATCGGCCACACCCGGTACTCCACCGCGGGCGGCAACTCGTGGGAGAACGTGCAGCCCATGTTCCGCACCTCGCCCAACGGCACGGACGTGGCGCTGGCCCACAACGGCAACCTGATCAACTACATGGAGCTGCAGCGCGAGGCGATTGAGAAGAAGCTCATCCCCGCCGAGGGCGTGAAGGGCCAGGGCTCCTCCTCGGACACGGCGGTGGTCTCCGCGCTGCTCGCGGATTTGATCGATGACGGGGCTTCGCTTCTCGACGCATCCCGGCAGCTGCTTCCCCGAGTCAAGGGCGCGTTCTGCTTCATGTTCACGGACGGGCACACCCTCTACGCCGCGCGCGACCCGCACGGCGTGCGCCCCTTGAGCCTGGGCCGCCTCGACGGCGGCTGGGTGGTGGCCTCCGAGACGTGTGCGCTGGACATCGTCGGGGCCTCCTTCGTCCGCGACATCGAGCCGGGCGAGCTGATCTGGATCGACGAAACGGGCGTGCACTCCGAGCGTTTCGCCGAGACCACCAAAGCGCACTGCGTGTTCGAGTACGTGTACGTGGCCCGCCCGGATTCGGTGATCGACGGCCAGACGGTGAATTCGGCGCGCATCGAGATTGGGCGTCGGCTAGCAAACGTGCTCCCCGTCGACGCCGACCTGGTGATGCCGGTGCCCGAGTCCGGCACCCCGGCCGCGATCGGCTACGCCGAGGAATCCGGCATCCCCTTCAAGCAGGGGATGATGAAGAACGCGTACGTGGGCCGCACCTTCATCCAGCCCTCCGACACGCTGCGCCAGCTCGGCCTGCGCCTGAAGCTCAACCCGGTACGCGAGGTGATCGAGGGCAAAAAGCTCGTAGTGGTGGACGATTCGATCGTGCGCGGCAACACCCAGCGCAAGCTGATCCGCATGCTGCGCGAGGCGGGCGCGGGCGAGGTGCACGTGCGCATCGCGTCGCCGCCGGTGAAGTGGCCGTGCTTCTACGGCATCGACTTCGCCAGCCCCGGCGAGCTGATAGCCAACCACGGGCACACGGACAGCGAGGAGGCCATCGCCGAATCCATCCGCACCATGATCGGCGCGGACTCCCTCGCGTTCGTGCCCATCAGCGACATGATCGAGGCCTCCGAGCAGGCCCCCGAGAACCTCTGCGCCGCGTGCTTCACCGGCAACTACCCCCTGGGCTTGCCGTCGGGAAACCCCAACGCCGACCTCGTCCGCCGCATCCAGAAAGGTGATGAAGCCTAAATGACCACCCCGCACGACAACCACGAGCTCCCGGTTTCCTACGAGGCCGCCGGCGTGTCCATCGAGGCCGGCGATAAGGCGGTCGAGCTGTTCGCGCCCCTGGCTAAGAAGGCGTCGCGCCCCGAGGTCCGCGGCGGCCTCGGCGGCTTCGCGGGCCTGTTCGCGCTGGGCAAGTACAAGGAGCCGCTGCTGGCGGCGGGTTCGGACGGCGTGGGCACCAAACTCGCGGTGGCCCAGGCCATGGACAAGCACGACACGATCGGCATCGACCTCGTGGCCATGTGCGTGGATGACCTGGTGGTGTGCGGCGCGGAGCCGCTGTTCCTGCAGGACTACATCGCCATCGGCAAGGTGGTGCCGGAGAAGGTGGCGGAGATCGTTGCCGGCATCGCCGAGGGCTGCGTCCAGGCCGGCTGCGCCCTGCTGGGCGGCGAGACGGCCGAGCACCCGGGCGTGATGGATCCCGAGGACTATGACGTATCCGCCACCGCCGTGGGCGTGGTGGAGGCCGACGAGCTGCTCGGCCCCCACCGCGTGCAGGAGGGCGACGTGGTGATCGCGATGGCCTCCTCCGGCCTCCACTCCAACGGCTACTCCCTGGCCCGCCACGTCCTGCTCGAGCGCGCCGGGCTGCCGCTGGACGGCCACATGGACGAGCTCGGCCGCACCCTCGGCGAGGAGCTGCTCGAGCCCACCCGCATCTACGCCCTGGACTGCCTCGAGTTGGCCTCCGAGTGCGAGGTGCGCACCTTCTGCCACGTCACCGGCGGCGGGCTAGTGGGCAACATGGAGCGCATCATCCCCGAGGGCCTGGTGGCTCAGATGCACCGCTCCACCTGGACCCCGGGCCCGATCTTCCGCACCATCTCCGCCGTGGGCTCGGTGCCGCGCGAGGAGATGGAGAAGACCTTCAACATGGGCGTGGGCATGGTGGCGGTGGTCTCCGCCGCGGACCGCGACCGCGCACTGGCCATCCTCGCCGCCCGCCACGTGGACAGCTGGGTCATCGGCGAGGTCCGCGCGGCCGCCGAGGGCGAGGCCGCCCGCGCCGCGCTGACCGGCACTCACCCGCAGCACTAGGCGGAGATGCAAAAACGCACCCCGCCCGGGGGTGCGTTTTTTGGGGCTTTAGCTTAACGACGCTCCCTGTCGTCCCACTCCCCGTACGAGCCGTAGCCGGCGTCCACCTCGTCCTCATCCTCGCCCCAGGCCCGCTCCGGAGCCTGGCCAGCAAGTTCCCGCTGCAGGGAATCGAGGTCCATTTCCGGAGAGTTGTACTTCAGCTGGCGAGCGACCTTGGTCTGCTTTGCTTTAGCGCGTCCGCGACCCATGGCGTGACCCCCTTGAGGTGATACGGGCGGCCTAATAGGCGGCCTCTTTTATTCGAAAGTTTTTGTCCTGCCAGACATAATAGCCAATGCCCTAGGAAAATTCCCCTCCGGTCTGTGAGCTGCGGTGACGCAGCTGATCCACCGCGCGCCGGCCGGCCCCGCCGGCCTCGTCGGCCGGCAGGAAGTCCGGGTCCACCGTGGCGGCGGTGCCGTCGATGTCGAGCGCAGCTTCCAGCGCGGAGCGCTTCACCAGCCCCAGCGCGATCGGCCCGTAGTCCGCGTCGTGCACCACGGTGCCGAGGCGGCCCACCTTGCGCCCGCCCGCGGTGATCTCGGCTCCAGGCGCCGGTTCGACGGGCGCCGAGCCGTCGAGCTGCAGCATGACAAGCAAGCGCGGGGCGCGGCCGAGGTTTTCCACGCGGGCAACCGTCTCTTGCCCGCGGTAGCAGCCCTTTTCAAGGTGTACCGCGCCGATGCGGCCGGCGCGGTTGATCAGCCGGGGCACCTC
This sequence comes from Corynebacterium bouchesdurhonense, assembly GCF_900078305.2. Taxonomy (GTDB): domain Bacteria; phylum Actinomycetota; class Actinomycetes; order Mycobacteriales; family Mycobacteriaceae; genus Corynebacterium; species Corynebacterium bouchesdurhonense. The sequence goes on along the minus strand of NZ_LT546024.1, from coordinate 13,581 downwards.
GTGGGGGATGGCCTTGGCATCGAGGTCGGCCGCAAGCTCCGGCTCGCCGGCGCGCACGCGCTGCGCCGTGAACGCCATCAGGCCCGCGAGCTGGCCCCCGGCCTTACGGAAGGCCCGGGCGGCGGCCTCGATCTCCGGGCGCGGCACCAGGGCGTCGGTGCGGGTCAGCCCGCCCACCCACGGCACCTCGCGCGAGGCCGCCGCGCCGGTGATGAGTGCGGCGCCGGCGGGGGAGAAGGCGGTGAGCACGCCCAGGTCCGCCTCCCGGATGCTCACGTCGGACCAGAACACCATGCGCTCGAGGTAGGAAACCAGGCTGTCGCGCTGGGCGCGGGGTACGTCCAGGTAGAAGGTCTCGCCGTCGAACATCACGCCCGCGTGGTGCAGGATCCGGCCCTGCGCGTCCAGATCAAGGGCCTCCGCGCCGAAGCCGGCTGGCGCCGTGTCGAGCTTCTGGGAGAGCAGGTTGTTGAGGAAGGCCGGCGCGTCCGGGCCGGCCACTGCCACCACAGCGCGGTGCGAGCGGTCCACCAGGCTCGGCGCGTCGTGGAGGCGGCGCTGCTCCGCCAGCGGGTCGGAGTAGTGGAACGGCACCCCGGAGGCGTCGATAAGCGATTGCCCCTCGAACGCAACCGCGCCGGGAACCTGGAGGAGTGGTGATTGGTACGGCACGGCCCCGATCATAGGGGCATACTTGGAACCTATGGGTCAATCGCTTGTTCCCCCCGCTCCCGTGATCTACCTGGTGGAGCCGTTCGGCGGCTCGATCCGCCGGCAGAACGCACAGACGCCGCACGTGTTCTGGGACGACGCGGCGGTGACCAGGGGGGACGGCGTGTTCGAGACCGTGCTGGTGCGCGGCGGCGAGCCCCGGAACGTGGACAAGCACCTCGCCCGCTTCCGCCGCTCCGCGGAGTCGATGGGCCTGCCGGAACCCGTCGGGGAGCAGTGGCTCAAGGCCACCCGGGAGGCGATCGAGGATTACGTGCGCGAGCGCGGCGCAGAGGCGGGCAATGTGGAGGCAAAGTGCGTGTGGACGCTCACGCGCGGGCGCGAAACCACCGGCGTGCCCACCGCCTGGCTCACCGTGCGCCCCATCGGCGAGGACGTGCTGCGGCAGCGCGACCGCGGGGTGAAGGTGATCACCACCCCGCGCGGCTACACGGTAGATCCGGACGTGCCCTGGCTCGGCGCCGAGGCGAAGACGCTGAACTACTCCGCCACCATGGCGGCGCTGCGGTGGGCGCGCGGCGAGGGGTTTGAAGACGTGATCTTCACCGAGCGCGGCACAGACCGCGTGCTCGAGGGCGCGACCAGCAGCGTGCTCGTGGTGAAGAAGGGCGGGCGCATGCGCACCCCGGCACCGGGGCCCGGCGTGCTGCGCGGCACCACGCAGACGGCGGTGTTCGAGCTGGCGGCGAAGCGCGGGTGGAAGTGCAAGGAGAAAGATGTCTACCTGTCGGAGTTGCTCAAGGCCGAGTCGGTGTGGTTGGTCAGCTCCACCCGCATCTGCGCGAGGGTGACCAGGCTGAATGACGCGAAGCTCCCGGCCCCGCCCAACGAGGCGGAGATCCGGGAGCTGATCGTGGACGCGCTTTCTTAGCCCGCCACGCGGGTGAGCTCGGCGGACATGTACGGCACGAGCTCGCCGTCCGCGCCGCCTACGAGGCGCTCATCCACCCAGCCGAGGTTGTTGTTGGGCATCAGGCCGTAGAGGCGCTTGCCGGGGCCGTGGTCGGCGGGGCCGGTCTCGGTGGCGATGGTGGACGCGCTCTCCAGCTGCCAGGCGCGCTCGTTGAGCAGCGAGCCGTAGAGCACCTCCACCAGGCCGCGGGAGTTGGTCAGCGTCACCTCGATCTCGTCCTTCTCCGAGATCCGCCAGAAGCCAACCTCGCGCTGGTCCGGCCCCGCCGGTTCGCCCTCGCCGTTCAGCCTCCAGGTGCGGGACTCGAAGCGGAGGTAGTTCTCGCCGTCGTGCGAGATGACCAGCTGCTGGCCAAATGCGTACTCCTCGCCGTGGTCGTTGGCCTGGCCCTCGCCGCGCCAGACGCCCACCAACGGCAGGAGTGCGAGCAGGCCGTCGTGGAGGCTGGGGCCCTGGCGGAGGTTGGCAGTATCTTGCTCCAGCGGGAAGCCCTCGAAGTCCAGCGGCGGGATGTTGCGGTGCGCGGTCTGCTTGGACTGCTCCGCCGCGAGGGTGACCGCGTCGCTGCCGCTCAGCGTCTGCGCGGTGGGGTTTTCGTTGCGTTCGGGGCTGTTTTCGGGGCTGTGTTCGGTCATGCCTCCCAGGGTAGCCTGGGCTCATGTCCACCAGCATCACCACCATCTCGCCCGAGCAGCTCACCGACGGTGTCCGTGCCTTCATCCGCGCCGCGGAGGAGCACGACGGCGTTGCGCCCTTGTCCGAGCAGTTCCTCGCAGGCCTCGGTGACGCCTCCCTCGGCCACACGCACCGCGTCGCGCGCGTGGGCGGCCAGCTCGCGGGGCTTGCGGCGCAAGCGCCGGACGGTTCGGTCGAGCTGGTGGTGCACCCCGATTACCGGCGGCGGGGGGTGGCCAAGGAGTTCATCGCACTGCTTGTCGACGCCCCCGGGAACCAGCCCCAGTTCTGGGCCCACGGCAACCTCCCCGCCGCCCAGGCCACCGCGGAATCCGTCGGCCTGGAGGCCACCCGCGAGCTGCTGGTCATGTCCGCCGCCGCGGGGGACCTCAACCTCCCGCACCTCTCCGGCGCGGTTCCCAACGGCTACGAGGCCGTGAACTACCCGGAGGCCGTGGAGCGCTTCGGTCGCGAGCGGGTGGAGCGCGACTGGCTGCGCGTGAACAACGACGCCTTCTCCTGGCATCCCGAGCAGGGCGGCTGGGACATGGATCGCCTGCACCGCGGCATGGCGGCGGACTGGTTCGACCCGGCCGGCGTGTGGTTCCTCTACGCGCAGCGCCCGGGGGAGCGGGAGCCAGACCTGGCCGGGTTCCACTGGACGAAGCGCCACCCTGGTGGTGTTGGTGAGGTGTATGTGGTCGGGCTCGCTTCGGGCTACCGGGGGGAGGGTTTGGGGGTACCCCTCATGGCCGCCGGCCTCCGGCACCTGGTCGAGGGGGGATCATCGCAGGTCATCCTGTACGTGGAGGCCGATAACGAGCCCGCGGTCCGCCGTTACGATGAGACGGGCTTCACAGTGGCCGAGTCGCACGTGGTCTACCAAAAACCTGCCGTTTAGCTGGCATTTCGCCCAGCGCTGCGATTGTTTACTGATTGTTCACTTGGCGGGCTACCACGGGTTAACCGGGGGAACGTAGCTTTATCCACCGTGAGTAATCGGAGTTGATCTACGTCCGCATTCAGCTGGTGTAAATCACACCCTTCGAGGACCGATGCTCGTGCATTGATCTACCAAAGACCGGAAAGGTTTACCCCGTGATCCGCAACTTCAAGCGCACCGCCGCTATCGCCGGCATCGTCGCAGTTTCTTCCGCAACCCTGGTTGCATGTGGTGACTCCAACGACACCGAAACCACCACCAAGTCCGAGACCGCTGTCGAGACCTCGAAGTCCACCGAGACCGTGGCCGCCACCACCGAGGCTGCTGCTGGCTCCTACGAGCTGTCCGGCAACAAGGGTGAGCTGAAGGGTGAGGGCTCCTCCGCTCAGAAGAACGCTGTTGACTACTTCGCTCAGCAGTACGCCGCCAAGGTCAACGGCGCTTCCCTCGCCTACACCGCTTCCGGCTCCGGCGACGGTGTGAAGAACTTCATCGCCAACCAGGCTGCCTTCGCCGGCTCCGACTCCCCGCTGAAGGACGAGGAGATCGAGCCGGCCAAGAACCGCTGCGGCGGCAACGAGGCTTGGCACCTGCCGTTCGTGATCGGCCCGGTCGCCATCGCCTACAACCTCGATGGCGTGGACAACCTCGTTGTCACCCCGGAGCTGCTGGCCAAGATCTTCCGCGGCGAGATCACCAAGTGGAACGACCCGGCTGTCGCCGAGGTGAACAAGGACGCCAAGCTGCCGGACCAGGACATCCACGTGGTGTACCGCTCCGACTCCTCCGGTACCTCCGACAACTTCCAGAAGTTCCTGGCCGCGTCCACCAAGGGTGACTGGGACGCTTCCTCCGGCAAGCAGTTCCCGGGCGTCGTCGGCGAGGGCGCTGACAAGTCCACCGGTGTTGCGAACGCCGTGCAGACCATCCCGGGCTCCATCACCTACGTCGAGCTCGGCAACGCTCAGCAGAACGGCCTCGGCATCGCTCAGCTCGACCTGGGCAACGGCCCGGTTGAGCTGAACCCGGACACCGTGGGCAAGGCTCTGGACAACCTGACCTTCAAGACCGAGGGCCACAACATGGTGGTTGACTCCACCAAGCTCTACGAGCAGAACGCCGCCGGCACCTACCCGCTGGTGCTGACCACCTACGAGATCGTCTGCTCCGCAGGCTACGACGACCAGGTCCGCGGCCAGGTCAAGGACTTCCTGAACGTCTCCCTCGACTCCCAGGACGACACCCTGGCTCAGCTCGGCTACATCCCGGTCAAGGGCAAGCTGGCTCAGCAGCTCCGCGAGGCTATCGACGCTATCGCGTAAATAGCTCTCCAGCCCCCGGGCTAGAAAAGGGCTAGACCTGTGCCCCCGTGCACGCCACAGCGCGAGCCGGGGGCATCCCTATGATTAGGTGGCCACGCAGCGGCCGCCATATCGCTAGGAAATCCTGTGCGCGCACCGCGCACACACCACGTAAGTACTCCTCAAAGGATTCGTGACTATGGCAAACAACGAAACGCCGAACACGGGTTTGGGCGATAGCGGCCGCGGCGACGAAGCGCTGGGCGTGTCGGGTCTCGGTGGATCCGTCGCGACGACGAGCGCGGCGAACAGCGCCTCCCCCGTTAACCGAGAGGACGGCCGGGTGGCAAACCAGAACACCTCCGGCACCGTCAATCACGACGAGCTGAAGACCGCCTCGGGCAAGAAGCGCCCGGGCGACCGCGTCTTCGAGTTCCTCTCCACCTTCTCCGCAACCCTGATCACCGTCATCATCGCGGCCATCGGCATCTTCCTGCTCCTGCAGGCCATCCCGCCGCTCGCCCGCAACGATGGCGGCATCCTCGGGTTCTTCACCTACACCGGCCAGTGGCAGACCAACGACCTGGACAACATGAAGTTCGGTATCCCGAACCTCTTCTTCGCCACGTTGATGATCTCCCTCATCGCTCTGGTGATTGCCATGCCGATCGCGCTCGGCATCGCCATCTTCCTGTCCAACTACGCGCCGAAGAATCTGGTCCGCCCGCTCGGCTCCCTCATCGACATGCTCGCCGCGGTGCCGTCCATCGTGTACGGCCTCTGGGGCGCGCAGGTGCTCGGCCCGAAGCTGACCAAGTTCTACGAGTGGATCCACTCCTGGGGCGGGGACTTCTTCCTGTTCAAGACGTACCAAAACTCCCCGGCCTTCGCCTCCGGCCGCAACATGCTCACCGGTGGCATCGTGCTCGCCGTGATGATCCTGCCGATCATCGCCGCGACCGCCCGCGAGATCTTCGTGCAGACCCCTCCGGGCCAGATCGAGTCCGCGCTGGCGCTCGGCGCGACCCGCTGGGAGGTTATCCGCATGACCGTGCTGCCGTTCGGCCTCTCCGGCTTCATCGCCGGCTCCATGCTCGGCTTGGGCCGCGCGCTCGGTGAGACGATGGCCCTGTACATGGTCGTCTCCCCGTCGATCGACTTCCACGCGTCGCTCTTCCACGGCGGCACCACCTTCGCAACGCTGATCGCGTCCGCCGCCGCGGAGTTCAACAACCCGGTCTCGGCCGGCGCCTACATTGCGGCCGGTCTGGTGCTGTTCCTGCTTACGTTCATCGTCAACTCGATCGCCCGCGCGATCGCCAACAAGAAGTAGGCAGGGGGAAGAGAACATGTCTACCGCAATTCCGAACAACACCGCAGAGCGCACCGCCCCGGCGGCCCCGACCAGGAACGCCGCCGGCTTCACCGACATCGCCTCGGGCCGCAAGCGCACCAACGCCATCATGGGCGGCCTGATGTGGCTGTGCATGATCCTCGCCATGATTCCGCTGGTGTGGGTCCTGTGGACCGTGATCTCCCGCGGCATCGGCCCGATCACCTCCGCCGACTGGTGGACCAAGGACCAGGGCATGACCACCCCGCTGCTTCCGGGCGGCGGCGCCTTCCACGCCATCGTGGGTACCCTGCTGCAGACGCTGATCGCGTCCCTGTTTTCTATCCCCATCGGTGTATTCACCGCCATCTACCTGGTGGAGTACTCCAACGGCAACCGCTTGGGCAAGCTGACCACCTTCATGGTGGACATCCTCTCGGGTGTGCCGTCCATCGTCGCGGCCCTGTTCATTTACGCGCTGTGGATCACCATCCTGGGCCAGGAGCGTTCCGGCTTCGCCGTGGCGCTGTCCCTGATCCTTCTGATGGTGCCGATCGTGGTGCGCAACACCGAGGAGATGCTGCGCGTGGTTCCGATGGACCTGCGCGAGGCCTCCTACGCCCTGGGCGTGCCGAAGTGGAAGACCATTTCCCGCATCGTGCTGCCGACCGCCCTGTCCGGCATCGTCACCGGCATCATGCTGGCCGTGGCCCGCGTGATGGGCGAGTCCGCTCCGGTGCTGGTGCTGGTGGGCTCGACCTCCACCACCAACTGGAACCCGTTCAGCGGCCCGATGTCCTCCCTGCCGCTGATGATGCTGGACATGTACAAGTCCGGTACCACCCCGAACGTGATGGACAAGCTCTGGGGCGCCGCGCTGACGCTGGTGATCCTGGTTGCTGTGATCAACCTCATCGCGCGCGCCATTTCCTCCCGCTACTCGGTGAAGAAGAAGTAGTCCCCGCCGTACCTTTCCCAATAGAGGAGAAACCCTGATGTCCAAGCTTTCACTCCAAGACGTGAACATCTACTACGGCGACTTCCACGCCGTGCAGAACGTGAACATGGAAATCCCCGCCCAGGCCGTGACCGCCTTCATCGGCCCGTCCGGCTGCGGCAAGTCCACCGTGCTCCGCACCCTGAACCGCATGCACGAGGTCATCCCCGGCGCGTCCGTGAAGGGCAGCATCCTGCTGGACGGCAACGATATCTACGGCAAGAACGTGGATCCGGTGGCCGTTCGCAACACCATCGGCATGGTGTTCCAGAAGGCGAACCCGTTCCCGACCATGTCCATCGAGGACAACGTCGTGGCCGGCCTGAAGCTCGCCGGCGAGAAGAACAAGAAGAAGCTCAAGGAGGTCGCGGAGGAGTCCCTGCGCGGCGCGAACCTGTGGGACGAGGTCAAGGACCGCCTGGACAAGCCGGGCGGCGGCCTTTCCGGTGGTCAGCAGCAGCGTCTGTGCATTGCCCGCGCGATCGCGGTGCGTCCCGAGGTCCTGCTCATGGACGAGCCCTGCTCGGCCCTGGACCCGATTTCCACCCTCGCCGTGGAGGACCTCATCCACGAGCTGAAGGAGGAGTACACCATCGTGATCGTGACCCACAACATGCAGCAGGCTGCGCGTGTGTCCGACAAGACCGCCTTCTTCTCCCTCGAGGCAACCGGTAAGCCGGGCAAGCTGGTGGAGTTCAACGACACCACCAAGATCTTCGAGAACCCGGATCAGAAGGAGACCGAAGACTACATCGCGGGTCGCTTCGGTTAAGGGGCCTTTGCTTATCGACGCCCCCCTTCGCGCCTACTTCCGCAGCGAGAAGCGGCGTTCCAGCTCGGGGGCGTCGAGCCCCTCGAGCTCTTGCTCCTCGGGGCGCACGCCCGTCACCATGAAGATGAGGTGGCGCCCGATGCCCACACAGTGGTCAGCGAAGCGCTCGTAGTAGCGGGCAACCAGCGCGATCTCCACCGCGGCGCGGTTGCCGTGGGGCCACTGCGGCCCCGCCGCGCGGCTGACCAGGCCCCGCGACGCCGCATCCACCGCCTCGTCCGCCTCGGCGAGCTCCCGGGCCTGCGCCACCTTCGGCGCCGCGATGAGCCTGCCGGCGTCCGCGGCCATTCGGTCGCACGCCTCGGCCATCACCGTGATGGTCTTCATGACATCGGCGGTAAAGGCGGGCTCCGGGTGATGCTGTCGGGCGACCTTGGCCACGAGCTTGGCCAGGTTGCCCATCCGCGTGATATCGCGCTCCGTGTTGATGTAGGAGAGCACCTGCCGCAGATCGGTAGCCACGGGGTTCTGCCGCGCGAGCAGCAGCAGCGCCCGGTCCTCGCAGCGCCGGTGGATCTCGATGATCTTGTCGGACTCGGTCATGGCGTTCTCCGCCGCCTCGAGGTCCTGGCCCACCACCGCCCGCGAGGCGTGCAACATGGCGAGGCGCGCGAGCGAGCACATCTGCACCACGTCGCGGGTGTAGTCATCTAGCAGCTCGCGGTACTCCAGGCGCAGCCGCACCTGCTGGCTCTCCGCCGCCGGCGCCTTGCGCTCCCTCTTGCCCACCACGGTTAGCCGCCGTTGCTTTCGATCTCTGCGCCCACGGGCACGGTGTCGTCCTCCGGGTCATCCAGCCACCCCTCGGGCAGCGCCACCTTTGAGGGGGAGCCCTGGCGCCCGCGGGCGTCGTCAGCCGCCTCCGCAACGGCATCCGAGTCGGCGATGGCGTCGAGCAGGCTGCGCAGCTGCGCCAGCGAGGCCACCTGTGCGAGCTGCTTGCGGAATTCGCCGCCCACCGGGAATCCCCGCAAGTACCAGCCGGTGTGCTTGCGGATGTCCCTGCACGCGTGGGACTCGCCGTCGTGAAGCGAAAGAAGCTCCGCGTGGCGGTAGATGATGCGCGCGACCTCACCCAGGGTCGGCTCCGGCGGGATGGGTTCTCCGCGCAGCTGGGCGCCGAGCTGGGCGAACAACCAGGGGCGGCCGAGGCACCCGCGGCCCACCTCCACGCCGTGGCACCCAGTCTGCTCCATCATGCGGGAGGCGTCGTCCGCGGCGAAGATGTCGCCGTTGCCGATCACGGGGATGCCCGTGGGCGCCATGTGCTCCACCAGGTTCGCGATCTCATCCCAGTGGGCGCTACCCGAGTAGCGTTCGCTGGCGGTGCGGGCGTGGAGCGCCACCGCGGACGCTCCCTGCTCGGCGGCGATGCGGCCCGCATCCAGGTGGGTGTGGTGCTCCGCGTCGATGCCGATGCGGAACTTTACGGTCACCGGGACCCCGGAGCCCTCCGCAGCGCGCACGGCCGCGCCGACGATGTTGGCGTACAGGCGGCGTTTGAACGGGATGGCGCAGCCGCCGCCGCGGCGCGTCACCTTGGGCACCGGGCAGCCGAAGTTCATGTCCACGTGGTCGGCGATGTTTTCCTCCACGATCATCCGCACGGCCTCGTAGGTGTACTTCGGGTCTACCGTGTACAGCTGCATGGAGCGCGGCGTCTCCACGTCCGCGAAGGTGGTCATGTGCAGCGTCTTCGCGTTGCGTTCCACCATCGCCCGCGCCGTGATCATCTCGCACACGTACAGGCCCGAGGAGGTACCCGTGAGCTCCTCCTCGATCTCGCGGCACAGGACGCGGAACGGCATGTTGGTTACTCCCGCCATCGGCGCGAGGATGACGGGGGAGTCGAGCTCGATCCCGCCGATACGCAGCGCTTGTGTGGTAACCGTCATGGCCCCTTATTGTTATCGGCCCAGCGCGCCGCGTCCAATCACCGTCTAATCACCGTCCAATCCCCCTTAACCCACCCAGCGCGTAGCAGTGATAGCTAGGTCACAGTAGGGTGTAAGTGTTAGTTCGTCCCACACAGAACGAAGAGAGGGAAAGCACTATGAGCGACCGCATTGCTAACGCGAAGCTGCGCGACAAGGTAATGACGGCCGAGGAGGCCGCCCAGTTTGTGAACCACGGCGACAAGGTTGGCACCTCCGGCTTCACCGGCGCCGGCTACCCCAAGGCGATGCCCGCGGCGATCGCGGAGAAGGCCAAGGCCGCGCACGAGAAGGGCCAGGACTTCTCCATCGACATGTACACCGGCGCCTCTACCGCGCCGGAGTGCGACGGCGTGCTGGCGGAGGCCGGCGCGCTGCGCTACCGCATGCCGTACCAGTCCGACCCGACCATGCGCAACAAGATCAACGCCGGCGAGATGAAGTTCCAGGATATCCACCTCTCCCACTCCGGCATGATGGTTGAGCAGGGCTTTTTTGGGGATCTGGACCTGGCCATCGTCGAGGCCGTGCGCATCACCGAGGACGGCAACATCGTGCCGTCCTCCTCCGTGGGCAACTCCGTGGAGTTCCTCAACGCCGCCAAGAAGATCATCATCGAGGTCAACTCCTGGCAGTCCGAGGAGCTCGAGGGCATGCACGACATCTGGACCGTGCCGCCGCTGCCGAACCGCATCCCGATCCCCATCACCAAGTGCGGCGACCGCATCGGTGACACCTTCATCACCATCGACCCGGACAAGGTCGTCGCCGTCATCGAGACGAACGACCCGGACCGCAACGCGCCGTTCAAGGCCCCGGACGCGATCTCCGAGCAGATCGCCGGCAACTTCCTCGACTTCCTGGAGAACGAGGTGAAGGCCGGCCGCCTCACCTACGACGGCTACGTCATGCAGTCCGGTGTGGGCAACGTCCCCAACGCCGTGATGGCTGGCCTGATGGACTCCAAGTTCGAGAACATCCAGGCCTACACCGAGGTGATCCAGGACGGCATGGTCGACCTGATCGACGCGGGCAAGATGACCGTCGCCTCCGCCACTTCCTTCTCCCTGTCGCCGGAGTACGCGGAGAAGATGAACAACGAGGCGTCTCGCTACCGCGAGTCCATCATCCTGCGCCCGCAGTCCATCTCTAACCACCCGGAGGTGATCCGCCGCGTCGGCCTGATCGCCTCCAACGGCATGATCGAGGCGGACATCTACGGCAACGCGAACTCCACCCACATCAACGGCTCCCGCCTGATGAACGCCCTGGGCGGCTCCGGCGACTTCACCCGCAACGCCTACATCTCCTCCTTCATCTCCCCGTCCGTGGCCAAGGACGGCGCCATCTCCGCGATCGTGCCGATGGTGTCCCACGTGGACCACACGGAGCACGACGCCATGGTGTTCATCACCGAGTACGGCGTGGCGGACCTGCGCGGACTGGCCCCGCGCGACCGCGTGCAGAAGATGATCTCCATCGCGCACCCGTCCTACCGCCCGCTGCTGGAGGAGTACGTGGAGCTGGCCGCCAAGTCCAAGTACCAGGCCACCCCGCACGACCTGCGCCACGCCTTCGACTTCCACAACCGCATCGAGGCCACCGGCACGATGATGAAGGAAGCCGAGTAGGGCTCACAGCAGCACGCCGACACTGGGACCCTCCGCCGGGGCGGGCCAATTACCGGCCGCCTGGTGGGAGGGTTTACCATTGTCCGCACGGGCCTTTAGCTCAGTTGGTAGAGCTACGGACTTTTAATCCGCAGGTCCCGGGTTCGAGCCCCGGAGGGCCCACACATATTCCTCGCGTCGACCAGCTACGTTCTAAGCATGGACTCAGGCTTTGCTGACCCCCAGGCGATCGCAGTCGCATTCGGCCTTACGCTTCTCGCCGGGCTCTCCACCGGCCTTGGTGGCGCCATCGTCGCGCTGAAGCGGCAGCCGGGTAATCGCTTTCTCGCCGGTTCCCTCGGCTTCTCGGCCGGCGTCATGGTCTACATCTCCTTCGTGGAGCTGCTGCCGGAGGGCATTCGCTCGTTGGGGGAGGCGGGTATCGGGCGGGCCGAAATGGCCGGCACCGCCGCGTTCTTTGCCGGCATCGCGCTGATCGCCCTGATTGACCGCTTCGTGCCCGAGGACATCAACCCGCACGAGGAGCCCCGCGCACTGGATTCGTCGCGGATGCGCAGCGTTGGGTTGCTCACCGCGCTGGCCATCGCCGTCCACAACTTCCCAGAGGGATTTGCCACGTTTATCTCGGCGCTGGCGGATCCGGCGCTCGGGGTGCCCATCGCGGTGGCTATCGCCATCCACAACATCCCGGAGGGCGTGGCTGTGGCGGTGCCGCTTCGCCAGGCGAGCGGGGACAAATGGCGCGCCGCCGGGTGGGCCACCCTCTCCGGGTTAACGGAGCCACTGGGCGCGGTGGCCGGCTATTTGGTGCTGCGGCCGTTTCTGGGGCCCGCCACCCTCGGCTACTGCTTCGCCGCCATCGCGGGTGTGATGGTCTTTGTCAGCCTGGACAAGCTTTTGCCCACGGCGGTGCAGACGGGCCGCCACCATGCCGCGGTCTACGGGCTGGTAGCGGGTATGGCCGTGATGGCTGTCAGCTTGCTGCTCTTGCCGGGATAGCAGCCTTCGCCGCGGCCATGATCCACAGGCTGAGCACGAAGGGCCACGTGTACGTGGGTACTGGCAGGCCGGACATGGCCCACTGGATCACCACGGTCAGCGCCACACCAGCCAGCGCGCCGCCTACCCGCACCGGCCAGGCCGCGCGCGGCCACAGGACGATCGCGGCGGCGATGGCGATGAGGACCGCCGAGTAGTTGTGCAGCCCGGTAGACACCGCCTCCACGCTCGGGTGGAGGATCATGCTCACCGCCAGCCCGGCGGCGCTGCCGAGTGCCGCGAAGGCACCGATTTCCCAGCCCGCGACGCACAGCGCGGCCAGGATGAGCACACCGGCGAGGGCGCCGTCGGCCAAGACCACCTCGGCGAACCCGCCCAGGAAGCCGCGGGCGAGCCCCTCGCCGACAACAGCCGAGGAGGTGAGCGGGCCGGGCTCCCACCGCGCGGCCAGCGGGCCGTAGAGCAGGCCCGCCACCAGGCAGAAGGGCGCGGTGGCCACGGGGATCCGGGGCACCCGCGCGATCGCCAGGTGCACCGGAATGACGGCCGCCGCACCGGCCGCTGTGAGCGCCAGCCCGGTACCCACCGGGGCGCCGGCGGCCGCAGCCGCCGCGCCCACCAGCGCTCCGTTGAACCCCATCAGGCCGTGGTCCACTCCGTCAAGGCGCAGCGCGGCCGCCAGCAGCGACTGCACCGCGCACCCCACCGCAGCCAGGAGCGCCAGCTTCCAGCCGCTCGCTGCCATGCCTGCGAGGATGAGCGCACCGGCGAGTGCGTTTTCGGCGAGGAAGATTTGGGAGATGCCGCGCAGGCCGGAAACCGTGCTGGTTCTAAGGAGGTCCACGCCGACCTAATGTACTTCCATGTATTTCTGCGAGCTGCCGGTTTGGCACCGGTTTCGCACCGGTTTGGCACCGTCGCTGGCGCTGGCTTATGCTTACGTAGCTGTTTTGCAGCGCCCCTATCGTCTAGAGGCCTAGGACTCCGCCCTTTCACGGCGGCAACACGGGTTCGAATCCCGTTGGGGGTACGGCCCTGTGGCGCAGTTGGTTAGCGCGCCGCCCTGTCACGGCGGAGGTCGCGGGTTCAAGTCCCGTCAGGGTCGCCGTGTGAAAGCCCGAGGTTCGCCTCGGGCTTTCACTCGTTTCCGGGCAGCGGCGCCGTGGGTTAAGGGTCAAAAAGTGTGTCTGGCGTCGGCGTGTCGCTGGGGTTAGATCTGGCCTTTTTGGATGCCTGTTGAGTGGTTGTAGTTGGTGTCGATAGCGTTGTCGTAGAGGGCTGGTCGTCCTGT
>NZ_LT546023.1 GCF_900078305.2 Corynebacterium bouchesdurhonense | reverse complement strand
GGCTATGACCCGTCGAGGGTCAACGCGATCAGCGAGAAGCTGATGGATAACCCCGAGCTCGCAAAGCTCATCGGGGAGCTCTCCACCTCCACCGACGACGCCAGGCCCGTGTGCTGGTCAATTTTGCAGGCATCGATCAACGCTGGCCTGCAGGCGGAGATGGACGCCCATTTGGGCTACGAGCACTCCGACCGCAAAGCCAAAGCCCAGGTAGATACCGGTGATGGTGGTAACCACCGCAACGGGTCCTACACCAAAACCGTGGATTCTGGCTATGGCCCGCTGGAAGTGACCGTGCCCAGGGATCGGGCGGGGACGTTTCGCCCGCAGATGGTGCCCAAAGGTGTCCGCAGGCTCACCGAGCTTGATGACATGATCATCTCCCTGTACGCGGGTGGGATGACCGTGCGCGACATCCAGCACCACCTTGCAACCACCCTTGGGGTGGACATGAGCCCGGATACCATCAGCACGATCACCGACGCGGTGCTCGATGAGGTGATGCTGTGGCAGAACCGCCAGCTAGATGAGTTCTACCCGGTGATCTTCCTCGACGCACTTAGAGTCAAGATCCGCGACGGCCACCGCGTGGGCAACAAGTCCTGCTACATGGCCGTTGGCGTGGACATGGACGGCATCAAACACATCTTGGGGTTGTGGATCGCTGATACCGAAGGTGCCGCATTTTGGGCATCCGTATGCGCTGACCTTGCCAACCGTGGGGTGCAAGACGTGTTCATCGTCTGCTGCGACGGACTCAAAGGCCTGCCCGAGGCGGTCGAAGCGACGTGGCCGAATTCCATGGTGCAAACCTGCATCGTGCACCTGATCCGGGCGGCGAATAGGTGGGTGTCCTACCAGGACCGCAAACCCGTCTCCCGAGCGCTGCGGAAGGTCTACACCGCACCGAATGAGGACACCGCCCGTGCCGCCCTAGACGCGTTCGAGGCATCTGAGCTTGGGCGCCGCTACCCGCAATCGGTGAAGGTGTGGCGCGACGCGTGGGACCGGTTCGTGCCGTTTCTGCAGTTCCCTCCGGCGGCCCGCCGGGTGCTCTACACCACGAACTCGATCGAGTCGCTTAATGCTGAGTTGCGCAAAGCCACCCGGAACCGGGGCCAGTTCCCGAACGATACCGCGGCGTTGAAGACGTTGTGGTTGATGATTTGCAACATCGAAGACAAGCGCGCCGCCCAGCGGGCGAAGAAAGCGAAACGGGTAACCGAATCCAACGGCTATATTGAAGGGGCGAAAGCCACCGGGTGGAAACAAGCCATCAACCAACTAGCCGTGGCATACCCCGACCGATTCGCGGACTACTTGTAAACTAAGCCCCCGCACACAAACAATCGGACACTCTCGACGAACCTCGCCAACCTGGTGCCGGTGTGTCGCTACCACAACCGCATCAACGACGACGACCAGCCGATCACCGGCCGCACAAACGGCCGCGGCCGCATCGACACCGCCCACGGGCGGCCCACCTGGGTCTCACCGCGCGGCTACCCCGCGAAAAACCCCCACCACGCCAACTTCGGCGCCATGGAACAACTCTTCGGCACAGACCCACCACCCACTCAAGCCGCGGAGCCGAAGGTCCACAGCTTGTTGATCACATAGTTGACCGGCATAGCGATCAGCGTGGAGATCGCCTGCGCCCATAAGGACTTGGTACGTAGGCCGGAGGAGTCGTCGAAAATGTGCGCGGGCAGCGCGACTGGCGACGTCGGGTTCATCAACAGCGTCATGCACGTCAGCGACACCAGGAACGCAACCGCGCCGGTGGCGAGGAACGGGAAGAAGCCGCGCAGCCACGAGCGCTGCACGGTGCCCCGGAATGTCCAGGAGCGGTTCAGCTGGTAGTTCCACGTGTTAGCGAGCAAGAACGCCAAGGTGGACAGCACGTGGTACCAGCGCACGTTGAAGCGCGTCGGGCCGAGCTGCATCACCGCGTCGCTGGCGTGCAGGCCGAGCCCGATCTCCAGGCCCTTGTTTGCAAGGTAGAACACTGCCAGGTTCACCACGACGCCGGAACCGCCGACGATGCCGAACCTCAGAAACTCACGCGCCCCCGCCGCCAGGCGGTGCGCCCGCGACACCTCGGCGGCTGGTGCGGCTGCTGGTGCGCCGGTCACGCGGCCGTGATCCGTCGCGCTGCTTCCGCGATGCGCTCGTCGGGCGCGGTCAGCCCAATGCGCACGTGCGCGGCGCCGGCCGGCCCGTAGAAGTCTCCGGGTGCCGCGAGGATGCCGCGCTCGGCCAGCCAGTCGAGCAGGTCGCGCGCGCTTTCGCCAGCGCGCCGCGCCCAGAGGTAAAGGCCGGCATCGGAGTCGTCGATAGTGAAGCCCGCCTCATCCAGGGCTTTGAGCAGTGCTAGTCGACGCCCCGCATAGCGCGAACGCTGCACCTGCTCCTGCACATCGTCCTCGAGCGCGGCGATCATCGCGTGCTGGACGGGACCGGGGACCATGAGGCCGGCGTGCTTACGCAGGGTCAGCAGCTCCTGGACTAGCGCCTCGTCGCCGGCGAGCCAGCCTGCGCGGTAGGACGCCAAGTTGGACGTCTTGGACAGCGAGTGGATGGCGAGCAGCCCGGTATTGTCGCCGCCGGTGACCCGCGGGTCCAGGATGGAGACCGGCTCGGCGGACCAGCCGAGGAGCATGTAGCACTCGTCGGAGGCGATGATCGCGCCGGTGCGGCGGGAGAACTCGACCCACGCGCGCAGCTCGTCGACGCCGAGGACGCGGCCAGTCGGGTTCGACGGCGAGTTGATGAAGACCAGCGAGGCACCGTCGACGGGCTGATCCGAGCGCACCACGTCGGCGCCAGCGAGCAGCGCGCCCACCTCGTAGGTGGGGTACGCCACCTCCGGGATCACCACGGTGCGCCCCCGCATGCCCAGAAGCGTGGGCAGCCAGGCGATCGCCTCCTTGGTGCCGATCACGGGCAGCACGGCGCGCTCGCCAAGCCCCGCGGCGCCAAAGCGGCGCTCGGTCGCGGCCGCCAGGGCGCGGCGCAGCTCGGGCGTGCCCGCGGTCTGCGGGTAGCCCGGGGCGGCGGCGTTTTCGGCGAGCGCCAGCTGGATGGACGGCGCGACCGGATCCACGGGCGTGCCCACGGACAGGTCGATCAGCCCGCCCTCGTGGGCCGCCGCGCGCGCCTTGACGTCCGCGATGGTGTCCCAGGGGAAATCCGGCAACACGTCACCCAAGGGTGTGCGCTGCATGGCGCTAGTCCTGGTTCTGCGGGGGCAGCGCGGCCACGAAGGGGTGGTCGAAGTCCTGCGGGCCGGTCTTTGCGGCGCCGCCGGGCGAGCCGAGCTCGTCGAAAAAGCCGACGTTGGCGTCGTAGTACTCGCCCCACTCGTCCGGCACGTCGTCCTCGTAAAAGATGGCCTCCACCGGGCAGGCGGGCTCGCAGGCGCCGCAATCCACGCACTCGTCGGGGTGGATGTAGAGCATGCGCTTGCCCTCGTAGATGCAGTCGACGGGGCACTCCTCCACGCACCCGCGGTCCATCACGTCCACGCAAGGCTGAGCGATCACGTAAGTCATGGAGACAAGTATGGCACTACCGCCGCGCAATGGGCCAAACGCCTCCGGCGATTCCCGCCACCACGAGGGCCACGGCCCACGGGTTGCCGGGCACCAGCACCTCCGCCATCCCCGGCACCGTGGCGGCCACCAGCCACAGGCCGGCGACCCATGCTGCGGTTGGGATGAGGGTGACGGCTGTGGTGTGCGTCCATAAGCAAGCTGCCCTCGAAAGCACCGAATTGAACGCTGCGGCAGCAGCCACCGCAACCGGCGCCCTCCACCCCTCCAGGTACACCGCCTGGAGCAGCGCGGCGAGCAGCGCGAAGCCGGCGAGCCACAGGTACGCGTGGATCACCTCGCCGCGCGGGTAGCTAGCGCTCGATGCCGCCAAGGAGGCCGCCGCTGGGGTCGGTGACGGGCACGCCCGCGCCGAGCTGGTAGTGCTCCACGCGCTGGATGGGCTGCACGATCAGGTTGCTCAGGGCGTAGTAGACCACGGGGCCCTCGGCGAGCGCGCCGTGCGGGTTGGTCGCGGAGACGCGCCCGTCCGCGATCCACAGCTGCGTGGCGTGGGCGCGCATGGCCTCGATCTTGGCGGAGTAGGCGGCGTCGTTCAGCTCGAGGCGGATATCGGAGCGCTCCACCCCGTCGAGCTCGCCGTCCTCTGGCAGCCGCCAGCCGTCCGGCGCGCGGTCCGGCATGAGCGCGGCGGTCCCCTCCGCTAGGCGCACGGCCCACAGGATGCGGGGCACCCCGACCTGCTCGGCCGCGGCGTGCGCGATCTCGTGGGCGTGGATGTGGTCGGGGTGGCCGTAGCCGCCGTCGGGTCCGTAGGTGACCACCAGGTGGGGCCGCTCGCGACGCAGGATGCCAGCGAGCAGCTCCACGGCCTCGGGCCCGGCGTTGACGAAGGCGCGGGGGTTGCGGCTCGCGGGCGAGCCGGCCATGCCGGAGTCGCGGAAGCGCCCCGCCCCGCCGAGGAACTCGCTCCGCGCGCGCATGTTGCTTATCGACGCCCCCAGCTCACCAATCCTGAACCCACCCAACTGATCAGCCTCGTCCGCGACCAGGTGCTGGTAGGTCTCGCCGATGACCTCGCCCTCCTCCCCCAGCGTGCACGTGACCACCAGGACGTCCGCGCCCCTGGCGGCGAGGTCCGCGATGGCGCCGCCGGTGGTGATGGCCTCGTCGTCCGGGTGGGCGTGGACGAAGACGGCGCGGTAGCCGGCCAGGTCGCGGGGTGCGGTGGCGGGTGTTGCGGTGTGCGGCTGTGTCATGGTTGTTCCTTCCAGGTGGGGGCCGTCTCCAGGCTGCCCGGCCAGTTGGCCAGGTCCGGGTCGGGGCCGATGATGCCCGCGCCGAGGGCCACCACGCGGGTCTCGTTGACGATGGGCAGCCACAGCGCCTCGTCCGCCTCGATTTGCTCCAGCTGCGCGGCGGCCTGCTCCACGGGCACGGCGCCGGTGAGCGCGTCGGCGGCCAGCTTCTCCGTCTCGGCGCTGCAGAAGCCGGAGACGTTGGCGGCGCGGAACGCGTGCGGCGGGCAGGCGGCGCGGCCCGCCACCTCGGTGCTCGTCCCGGTGTGGAGGCGCCAGCCCACCACCGCGCTGATCTCGCCGCTGGGCAGCATCGTGGACATCAGGCTGGCCGGGTCGGTGGTCACCACGGCCGCCTTGACGCCTCGCGAGACCAGCAGGTCCACCAGGGAGCGGGCGGCGGCGTAGGCGGCGGGGTCCGCTGGGTCGGCGGCGATGCGCAGCGGGCCGGCCAGCGCGGTATGGGCCGCGAGCGCCTCGGTGGCGGGTGCGGTGGCGGGCGCGGTGGCGGGGCTGCGCGGCGGGACATCCAACTCGGCGGTCCTGCCGGTGGCGATAGAGGCGAGCAAGGGGGCGTCGACAAGCGAAAAAAGCTCCCTGCGCGCGGCGAGCGGCAGGTCCGAGGTGGCGGTGAGGCCCAGCGTGCGCGGGCCCGGCACCGCGCGCACCTGCGTGCCGGGCAGCAGGCCGATGGTGCGCATCGTGGTCTCGTCGGGCGTGCGGTCCACGTACGCTAGCTGGTGCGAGCGCAGCTGGTCCGCCATCTGCGTGGTGCTGCGCACGTACTGCAGCTCGAGGACCTCCACCTCCGCCGGGTGCTCGCCCCAGAAGCGGTCGTTGCGGTTCAGCGTCACCGCGCCGCGGGAGGTATCCACGCCGGAGAAGAGGTAGCGGCCGGCGGACGCCGGGATGGAGTACCGCAACGCCTCCGCGAAGTCCGACGCGTCCGGGCGCAGCAGGTGCGAGGGCACGAGGTAGGTGAACAGCTCGCGCCAGTTGCGCAGTGGGGTGCGCAGGTCCACGTCGACGGTCTTCGCGCCGGCGCCGGAGACGCGGATGTTGGAGATGGCGTCGTAGCCCGCCGGGTCCACCGTGCCGGGGGTGGAGCGCATGGCGCGCCAGAGGTAGACGAAGTCGTCGCCGTTGATGGGCGTGCCGTCGGACCACTGCGCCTCCGGGGCGATGACGTAGCGCACCGTCATCGCGTCCGGCGAGTTGACGAGCGGCGAGGCGTTGACCAGGAGATCTGCGTTCTTTTGCCCGTTCACGAACGCGCTGGGCAGGACCAGGTCAGCGATGGCGCGCACGCTGGCCTGCTCGTCGGACTGCAGGTGCGGGTTGAAGCCGCTGCGCACCGGGTCGATGCCCACCTGCACCTCCACGCGCTCCGGGGTGGCCGGCGCGGGCTTGCGGGTGGTCACGGTGGTGGTGACCGTGGCGGTGGCCTCGGTTGTGGCCGCGGTTGTGGCCTCGGTGGTGGGGCCGTAGCGGTCCAGGTCGTCCTGGGACGCGAGCGGCGGCGGGCCGGGGTTGGCGGCGCAGGCTGCGGTGCCGGCCAACAGGGCGGCGGCGGCGCAGGCGGCCAGCGAGCGGCGGGCGGGGGAAAGGGAGCTACGCATTTGCCCCCGATCCTAACCCGCCGCGGCTGGCTGCCCCCGCCGGGCGCGCGCTACGTATCGCGCGCTACGTATCGCGCGCTACTTGTTCAGCTGCTTTGCGCGGGAGCGGGCGCGGCCGCGCTCGGTGGCGTTGAGGATGATCTTGCGCACGCGCATCGCCTCGGGGGCCACCTCGACGCACTCGTCGTCGTCGCAGAACTCGATGGCCTCGTCCAGGGAGAGGGTGCGCGCCTTCTGCAGCGTGACCGTGGCGTCCGCGGTGGCGGAGCGCATGTTGGTCAGCTTCTTCTCCTTGGTGATGTTCACGTCCATGTCCTCGTCGCGCGAGTTCGCGCCGACGACCATGCCCTCGTAGGTCTCCGCGCCCGGCTCGACGAAGAAGTCGCCGCGGTCCGCGAGCTGCTGGAGTGCGTACGCGGTGACCTGGCCGGAGCGGTCGGCGACCAGGGAACCGGTCGGGCGGCCCTTGATCTCGCCGGCCCACGGGCGGGCCTCGATGGAGTAGGAATTGGCGATGCCGGCGCCGCGCGTCTCGGTCAAGAACGTGGTGCGGAAGCCGATCAGGCCTCGCGACGGCACGTCGAACTCCATGCGCACCCAGTCACCGGAGCCGGCGTTGGACATGGAGGTCATCTGACCCTTGCGGTTAGCCAGCAGCTGGGTCACGGCGCCCTGGTGCTCGCTGGGCACGTCGATGACCATGTGGTCGTACGGCTCGTACGTCTTGCCGTCGACCTCCTTGGTCACCACCTGCGGCTTGCCCACGGTGAGCTCGAAGCCCTCGCGGCGCATCGTCTCGATCAGAACGGTCAGCGCCATCTCGCCGCGGCCCTGCACTTCCCACGCGTCGGGGCGGTCCGTCGGCAGCACCTTGATGGACACGTTACCGATCAGCTCCTGGTCCAAGCGCGCCTTGACCATACGGGCGGTGAGCTTGTCGCCGCCGTTACGGCCGGCCATCGGCGAGGTGTTCACGCCGATGGTCATGGAGATCGCCGGGTCATCGACCTTGATGCGCGGCAGCGGCTCGACGTGCTCCGGGTCGCACAGCGTGTCGCCGATCATGATGTCGTCCACGCCGGAGATGGCGGCGATGTCGCCGGCCACAACCTCGCCCTCGGCCGGCACGCGGTCGAGGCCCTGGGTGACCAGAAGCTCCGCCACCTTGACGTTCTTAACGTGCTGGTTGCCGTCGGCGTCGTAGTGCACCCACGCCACGGTCTGGCCCTTCTTCACGGTGCCCTTGAACACGCGGATCAGCGCGATGCGGCCGAGGAAGGAGGAGGAGTCCAGGTTGGTCACCTGCGCCTGGAACGGCGCGTCCAGGTCGGCGGACGGCTCCGGCAGCACGTCGTAGATCACGTCGAACAGCGGCTGCAGGTCCTCGTTGTCCGGCAGCTCGCCGTTGCCGGGGTTATTGAAGGATGCGCGGCCGGCGCGGCCGGAGGCGTAGAGCACCGGCAGCTCGAGCAGGTTCTCGGCGGCCTCGGCGGCGTCCGGATCCTCGAGCGCGGCGCCGAGCTCGAGCAGCAGGTCCTGGGCCTCCTCGACCACTTCGTCGATGCGCGCGTCGGGGCGGTCGGTCTTGTTCACGCAGATGATCACGGGCTTCTTCGCCTCGAGCGCCTTGCCCAGCACGAAGCGAGTCTGGGGCAGGGGCCCCTCGGATGCGTCGATAAGCAGCACGACGCCGTCGACCATGGACAGGCCGCGCTCCACCTCGCCGCCGAAGTCGGCGTGGCCCGGGGTGTCGATGACGTTGATGACCAGGTCGCGGCCGTCCTTTCCGGCGCCGGCGCGGCGGATGGCGGTGTTCTTGGCCAGGATGGTGATGCCGCGCTCCGATTCGAGCTCGCCGGAGTCCATCACGCGGTCGCCGTGCTCGCCGTGGTCGCCGAACACGCCGGACTGCTCCAGCATGCCGTTGACCAGGGTGGTTTTGCCGTGGTCGACGTGGGCGACGATGGCTACGTTTCGGAATTCAGGGTGCGACACTTAACCGCTACTCCTTGTTTATCGGTTTATCGGCGGTATGAACGGTTAAACACTACCCCCGCAAGGAGCATATTGCTTATCGACGCCCCTCGAGCACCTCGCGGATCTCCCCGTAGCCGCGCTCGAAGCACTGCTGATTCGTCGCGGAGTTGAGCATGCCCTGCGCGCGGGCGGAGAGCTCCACGGTGGCGGTTCCGTCGCCGTTGTCGGACGCGGCGATCTCGATGGGGGCCTGGTACTGGGGGTTGGTGTAGACGCCGAGGAAGCGGTACTTGAGGCCGCTGCCGACGTTGATGGTCAGCTCCTCGCTGGTTTTCTCCTTGAGGTCGAAGTTCTCGAACCCGCTGAGGCGGCGCTCGATCTCGTCCAACGGGAGGCTGGTGACAAACGTTTCGGTTCGCACTTCGGTCGGTCCTTTCTGCCTTTCGGTTCGGGGACACCACCAATGGTACGGAAGGAACGGAGGCGGGCGCGGCGGGCGGGAATATCGCATGAAACTTTGCGGTTCTTCAACGATTCGCCTTGACGCTGTTACCAATGTGACTAATGTGGCGTAGGTGCCTGTTTCCCGCCCCGCAGCCCGCGCCATCCGCGCAGCCGCCACCGTCGCCGTGGTAGCCGCGGCCGCATTGCCTGCGTCGCCTGCGCCCGCAACCGCTGCGCCCGCCGCGCCCGCGCCCGCCGTGCCCGCCTCCAGCCTCTCCTCGCACCGCTACCTCGACGAGCTCGGCCGCCCCACGCCGTACACGCAGGCAAAGGTCAACGAGTTTGCGGACCAGCCCTACGTGCCCCAAGACGTGGCCAACGCCCTGCGCAGCGCCGTGAGCTTCTTCGGCGGCACCGGCGAGCTCGGGGGGCCGCCGCTGCCCGCCGACGCTCCCCCGTTTACCCAGTTCTACTGGCCCACCGTGTCTAGCAACTGCATCGGCAAGGGCCTGCACTCCACCGCCTCGGCGCTGGTGGTGCCCGGCCCCGCCACCTCCCCCGCCCCGGGCGCGGGCCCGGGGCAGGCCACGTTCGTCTTCACCGCGCTGGGCACCCCGGCCGCCGCGCGCGACCAGGGCCAGATGAAGGTGTACTGGATCAACCTGAACACGTTCCGCACCGGGGTAACGCCGCTGGGCAACAACGGGATTAACCCAGCAGGGCCGGCAACCCTGTCCGGCACCGCCAGCACCGGTCCCGGCCGCGTGCTGGCAGTCGTGGACGGTAACGTGCGCACCACCGCCAACGTCTGCGCCTTCGCCCCAACAGCCGCGAGTTTTTCCGTGAGGTGATCATGAGCGCCGACCTCCACCCGGTGAAGCAGGAGACGTTCGACACGTCCTCGAACACCAACACCGACCCGAAGGGCTTCCTGCGGGAGGTGGACACGTTCCGCGTCACGGACTTCGGGCTGTACATGGCCCGCGGCGCGAACCACCCGCGCTTCGGCTACCTGGAGAGCTGGCTGCTGCCGGAGCTGGGCCTGCGCGCCAACATCTTCCACTTCCGCGAGGGCGTGGAGGAGGAGCAGGACTTCTACTTCGACGTGGCGCAGATCGACGTGGACGGGGACGTCTGGCGCACCCGCGACCTCTACGTCGACCTGGTCTCGCTCACCGGCTCCCCCATCGACGTGCTGGACATCGACGAGCTGGCGGCCGCGACGTCGGCCGGCCTGATCACCGCGGAGGAGGCGGAGCGCGCCATCGACGTCACGCTCACCGCGGTGGAGGGCATCACCCGCCACCAAGACGACCCGATGGAGTGGCTGCGCACCCTCGGCATCGAGCTGACCTGGGCGGACGAGGTGGAGCTCGCCCCCGCCGGCTAGGCCCGCCTGACCTCCACGTCCACGTCCACGGATCCGAGCCGCGCCTCCTGCGCCGCCCACATGTCCCACCACTCGGCGTAGCCGGGGTCGCGCCGCAGCGCCCGCGCCTTGCGCAGGCCCGGCTCGGCCACCACCCGGATGGTGTCCACGTCCCCGCGTTTTCGGGCCTTGCTTATCGACGCCCCCGTCACCGCGCCCACCCCCTCCACAATCACGTCCCCGCCGGGGGGAAGCGCCACCCACTCGGCCCTGCGGCCCAGCTTCCAGTCCCAGCGCCAGTACCCGGGCCGCTCGGGGTCGAGGACGTCCTCGGCAACCATGCGCGCCCCCTCGGCCAGCCCGCCCCAGCCGGGATAGAAGTCGTCCAAGTGCACCACCGGGATGCCCAGCGCCTCGCCGATCTGCAGGGCGAGGGTGGTCTTGCCGGCGCCTGAGGGGCCGTCGATAAGCAATGTGTACGGGGCCATCGGTCACCCGGCGGGAAGGATCGGGGCGGGGCCGAGCGAGCCCGGCACCGGGCCAACCACGCCCGCGAGCTGCCAACCCCCCCCCGCGTTGCGCACCGAAGGGGCGTAGAAGGGCGGCTGGATACAGCTGATGGTCAACAGGCGGCCCGGCGTGGCCGCGGTGCCCCACACGTCCGGGTCACCGGCCAGCAGCTCCTTCTGCGGCTCGTGCAGGTCGGTGGCCGTGTACTTCAGCCACGCGCCCCCCGCCGCGTCCGAGGCCTCGGTGCGCAGGTAGGCCACGTCGCCAACCTGCACGCGGTGGCGGCCGGAGGGGCGGGTTGAAGGGGGCGTCGACAAGCACATGCTCCTTATCTGATCGGGTTGCGAGTGTACTCCGGCTCCGCCGCGCCCTGGTACCTTTAACTACCGCTCCCCCTACCCCGACCGAAGGGAACCCCATGGCCGGCGGCCTGCTTGCACTGCTCGACGACGTAGCCCTCATCGCCCGCACCGCCGCGGCCTCCGCGGACGACGTGGCCGCGATGACCGTGAAGACCTCCACCAAGGCGGTCGGCGTGGTGATCGACGACGCCGCGGTGACCCCCCAGTACGTTTCCAACGTGACCCCGGCGCGCGAGCTGCCGATGATCTGGAAGATCACCAAAGGCTCCCTGCGCAACAAGCTGCTGATCATCCTGCCGGTCGCGCTGCTGCTCAACGCGGTGGCGCCCTGGGCGCTGACCCCGATCCTGATGGTGGGCGGCACCTACCTGTGCTTCGAGGGCGCCGAGAAGATCGCGCACAAGCTCACCGCCGACAGCGCCGCCGAGCAGGAGCGCGCCGCGAACAAGACGCCCGAGGACGAGGACTCGCTGGTCAAAAGCGCGATCCGGACCGACCTGATCCTCAGCGCCGAGATCATGATCATCTCGCTGAACGAGGTGGCGGACCAGCCCATCTGGATGGAAGCGGCCGTCCTCATCGTCGTCGGCATCATGCTCACCTTCGGCGTGTACGGCGTGGTGGCGCTGCTGGTCAAGGTGGACGACATCGGTCGCGGCATGATCGAGCGCGGCAACGCCCCGAAGCTGGGGCGCGTGCTGGTCAAGGGCATGCCGCACGTGCTGAACGTGATCGGCGTGATCGGCACCGTGGCCATGCTCTGGGTCGGCGGCCACCTGGTGGTGCGCGGCTTCGACGAGGTGATCGGCTGGCACTGGCCGCACGAGATCGCCGAGCGCGGCGTGGAGGCCGCCGGCGGCGGCGCGCTGGGCTGGATGGCCGAGACGGGCGTGTCGCTCGTGGCCGGGCTGATCGCGGGATTCATCGTGCTGGGCGTGGTGGCGCTGATGCGCCGGGCGCGAGGCGCTGGGGAGCCGGCGGCCGCGAAGTAGACGCGAAGTAGACTGCCCGCCATGGACAGGCTCTACCCTTTGGCGCCGTCGGTGTGGGGCGTCGGCGAAGAAATCGGCCTCGACCAGGTGGCCCAGGTCCCCCTCTTCGACGAGTTTGCCGGGCTTGAGGGCTCGGCGTTCGTGCCCGTCCTTTTGCACCCCAACCCCTTGAACGGGGCGTGGAGTGTGCGCAGATTGCTTGTCGACGGCTCCCAAGGCCGCGTCATCGGGGAGATCCCGTGGTCTCAGCGCGGGCGCTACGAAGACATGCGCCGCGTCGAGGCTTCCCTGCTCCTGCCGGTGACCACGGCCGAGATCCGCCACGACGCGGCGGCGGGCCTCTTCCGCACCACCGTGATCCTGCCGCCTCCGCAGCTGGCGGTGCCGCGCAACGACACCGCCCCGGGCGCCGCGGTGCTGCCGCCCGGGGACATGGTGGTGGTGGACACGGCGGCCGGCGAGTACTCCGCCGAGGAGCTCGCCGCCCGCTCCCCCGGCTCCTGGTTTGTCGCCCTGCACGAGGTGGGCGGCGCGGTGGCGGCGACACTGGGCGGCAAGGTGCTCGGCGGGTTTGCGGAGGCAGATGCGGCCCAGTTGCGGGAGTTCGTGCGCGTCGCGGCCGGTGCTGGCGGCGCGGGTGGCGCCGGTGGCGCGGGTGGCGCGATGCCCGTGTACGCCCGCGCCGTGCTGGTGGGCGGCATGGCGGCGCTGAACGTGGCCGGCCCCAACGAGGGCCTGCAGACGGTGCCCGCCCTCAAGGTCCCCGACCTGACGCCGACCGAGCCGTGGTCCCTCGTGGAGTTCCCGGACGGCACGTGGGCCGTGACCGTGGAGCGGGCGTTCGTGGCCGACCCGGGCGACACGGTGCGCCCGCGCCACACCGCGCGCTACGTCTCGCTGGCGGGCCGCGCGCGCCCCGAGGAGGTCGCCGCCCCGACGGAGATGTTTGCGCTACCGGGCGGCGCGTCGGGCGCGGCGGATCAGCAGGCCACGCCGGAACCGCGCCGCGTCCCCGCGGCCGGCGGCGACGGTGGGGACGCCCTCGCGGGCGCCGAGGGCTACCTCACCGAGGTAGAGAAAGTGCGGCTGCGCAGGCAGCGGCGCGCCGCGGGCACGGCGGGTACAGCGGGCACAGGGGGGCGTCACCGCAGGTAGGGGCGTCGATAAGCGAAAGCGCGTACGGTGGGGCGTATGAGCAACGACAAGGGACCCAATCCGTACGTAGTGAACATCGAGCGCGCGACGCTGGACAACGAGGCCTTCCGAGACACCCTGTGGACCGGCCCGAACCTGCAGCTGACGGTGATGACCATCCCGGTCGGCGGCGAGATCGGTGCGGAGATCCACGACGACCACGACCAGTTCCTCCGCCTGGAGGAGGGCGAGCTACGCGCCAAGATCGGCCCGTCCGAGGACGACCTCGAGGTGGACGAGGTGGTCGGCGCCGACTGGGCGGCCTTCGTGCCGGCCGGTACATGGCACAACTTTGTCAACGAGTCCGACGCGCCGGCGAAGCTGTACTCCATCTACGCGCCCGCCGAGCACAGGCGGGGCCCCCGCCACGAGACCAAGGCGGACGCGGACAACGACCCGAACGAGACCGACGCGGTCTAACCCCCGCTTCAGCCGGATCAGCGCAGGACGCGCGCGGTGCCGTCGACCCGGCGGGTCACGCCGCGCGCGTCCAGCGTTTCCAGCAGCGGGATGGCCACGCGGCGGGTGGTGCCCCACGCCTTGCGGGCCTCCGACGCCGTGAACGGGGCGGGCAGGCCGGCCAGGAGGGCCGCGGCCCGCTCCAGGGCGCTGGGGAGCAGCACCACGCCGTCCGCGATCCGCACCACGCGGCCGGCGCGCTCGGCGGCGGCGAGCTCCTTCGGGCCCACGCCCCAGCGCTCGAGGTCCGCGGCCTCGGGGGCGGCGAAGGGGTCGGCGGCCAGGTGCGCCTCCAGCTTGGCGATGCCCTCCCCCAGGTCCCGGGTCCGCCCTGAGGAAACCACGCCGTCGCGGACCTGCAGCTTGGCGGCGGCCGCGGCGAGCGGGAGCAGCCGCGCATCCGGCAGGGCCAGCCGCTCCGCCGCCGCGCCCGCGGTCAGGCCCGGGGAGAGCGGGTCGGCGGCCTCGTGCTCGGCCACGGCGCGCGCCAGGGCGTCCTTCCACGCCATGACCTGGGCCGCGCGGATCCAGTAGCCGGCGAAGGCGATCGACCCCTGCGGCGGGGCGTCCGGCACGTCGTAGCCCAGGGTGGCCAGCAGCGCGGGCTCGACGGCCACGCGGCGGGCGATCTCGGCGCTGATGTCCGGCAGGGCGGGCAGCTCAGCGGCGCGGCGAGCGGCGTCGCCGCGTGCGGTGAAGGCGGGCGGATCCGCGTCCACCACCCGCGCCCCGGCCAGGATGTGCTGCTCGCCGGAGCCGCGCAGCACCACGGCGTCGCCGAGCGCGAGCGGCAGCGGGCGCTCCAGGGTGAGGCGGGCGTGGTGCTCCCCGAGGGCGCGCACCGCGCAGGCCACACCCGCGGTGCCGATATGGCAGACCGCCTCGCGGGGCAGGTCGGCGGTGGGGGTTGCGGTGGAGAGGGAGACGTCGATAAGCGAAGTGCTCCACCACTCCCCCGGGGTCACCAGCGCGTCCCCGCGCCCAACGGCGGCGGCGTCGACGCCGCGCAGGTTCAACGCCACGCGCATGGCGGGGGCGGCGGCGTCCACGGGCGCGTCCTCGGACTGCAGGCCGCGCACCTGCACCTCGCGCTCGCCCGCCTGGAGGGTGTCGCCCGCGCGGATCGTGCCCGCGGTGAGCGTACCCGTAACCACGGTGCCGGCGCCCTTGACGCTGAAGGAGCGGTCCACCCAGAAGCGCACGCGGGCAGCGGGGTCGGGCGCTGCGGCGGCGCGCAGCACCCGCGCGAGGGTGGCGGTGAGCTCCGCGAGACCCTCGCCCGTCTTGGCCGAGACTTCCACAACCGGCCAGCCCACGGCCGTGGTGCCGGCGGTCTCGCGAGCGATCTCGGCGCGCACCTCGGCGCGGCGGGCGGCGTCGGCGTTGTCCGCGCGCGTCATGGCCACCACCCCGGTGCCGATGCCGAAGGCGTCGATCGCGTCCAAGTGGTCCCGCGACTGTTCCTTGAAGCCCTCGTCCGCCGCCACCACCAGCAGCACCGCGGGCGCGGGGCCCACACCCGCGAGCATGTTTGCGATGAAGCGCTCGTGCCCCGGCACGTCCACGAACGCGACGTCCAGCGGTTCCGCGGCCCCGGCGCCCGGCAGCGACGCCCACACAAAGCCCAGGTCGATGGTCAGCCCGCGCCTGCGCTCCTCCTCCCACCGGTCTGGCTCCATGCCGGTGAGCCGCTTGACCAGGGTGGACTTGCCGTGGTCCACGTGGCCCGCCGTGGCCACAACGTAGCGCGCGGCGTTCACCTGCCGCGCGGCGTTCCCCTGACCGCCTCCACCGCCGCCGCCAGCTCCGCGTCGCGCTCCGGCGGCACGCACCGCAGATCCAGCAGCAGGTGCCCGCCGTGCACGCGTCCGAGCACGGCGGGGTCGCGGCGGCGCAGCGGGGCGGCCAGCACCTCGGGCAGGCGCACCGCGTAGCCGGGTAGGGCCACCCCGGGCGCTCCCCCGCCGCCGACGCGGCCGTCGTGGTCCACCACCTCGCCGCCAACCCGAGCGGCGAGGCGCTCCGTGCGCGCGAGCAGCTCCTCCCGGTCCGCGTGCAGGTACTCGGCCACGGGCACGTGAGGAGCGCGCAGGGTCGCCTCGAGGGCCGCGAGCCGCAGCTTGTCTATGCGCACCGCGCGCGCCAGCGGGTGCCGGCGCATGCGCGCAACGGCCTCGCGCGTGCCCAGCACCACGCCCGCCTGCGGCCCGCCCAGCAGCTTGTCACCTGAGAAGAGCACCACGTCGGCGCCCGCTTTCAGCGCGGTCGCCGCGTCCGGCTCGTCCGGCAGCAGCGGGTCGGGCGTGAGCAGGCCGGAGCCGGTGTCCACGATCAGGGCCGCACCGTGCGCGCGTGCGAGGGGCTTGAGCTTGTCGACGCCCACCGCAGACGCAAACCCCTCCACCCGGTAGTTCGACGGGTGTACCTTGAGCACGGCGCTGGCGCCCCGGGCGAGCGCCGCCTCGTAGTCCGCCTCGTGGGTGCGGTTGGTCGCTCCGACCTCCACCAGGTCCACCCGGGCCGACTCGATCAGCTCTGGCAGGCGGAAGCCGGCCCCGATCTCGATGAGCTCGCCGCGGGAGATGACCAGCTGGCCGCCCTCGGCGAACGCCGCGGCCGCGAGCAGCAGGGCGGCGGCGCCGTTGTTGACCACCAGGGCGTCCTCCGCGGCCGGGCACGCCTCGAGCAGGGCGCCCGTCGCCTGCTTCCCGCGCTCTCGGGAGCGCACCCCGCCTGCGAGGTCCATCTCCACGTCCACGTAGCCGGCGGCGCGCAGCGCGGCATCGGCGGCCTCCGGGGCCAGGGGCGCGCGCCCGACGTTGGTGTGCACCACCACCCCGGTGGCGTTAATGACGGGCGTGAGCGTGGAGGGGCCAGCGGCGGCGAGCTCGAGGAAGCGCGCGGCCACCTGCCCGGGCGCGATCTCGCCGCGGCGCGCGGCCTCCTGGGCCCGCCGGGCTGCGGCTTTCAGAGCGTGGGGCGCGATCAAGGGGGCGTCGACAAGCGATACAAGCTCATCCGTGCGCGGAATGCTGCTGCGCGGATCCAAAAACGTCTACCTCCCCTGGCGCGAGTGGCGGAGATGGACAGGAATCGAACCTGCCAGGCCGAGATGCTCGGCCTCACCAGTTTTGAAGACTGGGGCGCCCACCAGGACACGTACACCTCCAAGCGGCCACGCTACCATGCGGCGTATGAGCCAAAACACAAAGGACAACCCGGGCGCCATCCGCCTCACCCAGTTCGCGGCGGGCGGCGGCTGCGCCTGCAAGATCCCCCCGGGCGAGCTGGAGGACGCCGTGGCCGGCCTGGTGGGCTACGCCGACCCAAACGTGATCGTGGGCCTCGACGACGGCGATGACGCCGCCGCCATCCGCGTGCGCGACGACCTGGCCGTGATCTCCACCGCAGACTTCTTCACCCCCGTGGTGGACGACGCCTACACCTGGGGCCGCATCGCCGCCGTCAACGCGCTCAGCGACGTCTACGCCATGGGCGGCACCCCGATCACCGCCATCAACCTGCTGGGCTGGCCCCGCGACGTGCTGCCCCAAGAACTCATCCGCGAGGTGCTGCGCGGCGGGCTCGACGCGGCGACGGCGGCCGGCATCTCCGTCACCGGCGGGCACTCCATCTCCGCGCCCGAGCCGATCTACGGCATGGCCGCCACCGGCACCGCGGACCCGGCGCGGCTGATGCGCAACGACGCCGCCGAGCCCGGGCTGCCCATCACCCTGACCAAGCCGATCGGATCCGGGCTTCTGAACAACCGCCACAAGGCCACCGGCGAGTGGTTCGAGCAGGCCGTCGCGGTGATGACCACCCTCAACGCCGACGCCTCGCGCGCCGCGGTGGGGGCCGGTGTGCGGGCCGCCACCGACGTGACCGGCTTCGGGCTCCTCGGCCACCTGTACAAGATGGCGCGCGCGTCCGGCGTCGACGCCGTGGTGGACGTTACCAAGGTGCCGCTCATCGACGGCGCCCGCGAGACGCTGCGCGACGGCTTCGTGCCCGGCGGCTCCAGGCGCAACCTGGACTGGGTGCGCCCGCACGTCGACTCGGACCGCGGCGAGGAGGAGCTTCTTTTGCTTGCCGACGCACAGACCTCCGGCGGCCTCCTCCTCATCGGCGAAATCCCCGGCTACCCCGTCATCGGGGAGACCACCGCCGGCACCGGGCGCGTGCGCGTGGTCTAGCGGGCCGTGGTCTAGCGGGCCGTGGTGATGGCATCGCCCGTCCGGCCCTCCCGGCGGCGACGCTCGAGGCGCTCGCGCTGCGGCTCCACCACGTACTTCGGATCCTCGGTGGACTGGCGGCCCGCCTGGATGATGCCGAAGCGCGTCAGGCAGGAGCCCGCCATGAGCGCCGCCCCGGACAGGGCGGCCGCGGCGCGGTTGCGCCCGGCCAGCAGCGCGCCCGCACCGCCGGCGACCACGCAGGCCTCCGCCGCCTTGAGCAGGCGCCCCGCCTTGCCGGCGCGCACGGTCTCCCCGAGCGGTGCGGTGAGGTTTGCCTCCATCCGCCGCGAGGCCGCGACGTCCGCCGCGGCGCCAATGACGGCAAGCGCGCGGGCCGGCCCGGCGTTTCCGGTGGAGGTGGTCACCAGCGCCGCGCCCGAGGCCGCCGACGCCGCCGAAGACACGAACAGGGCCGGCAGCTCCTGGTGCGCGTCCTGCCACATGGGCACCGAGGTGTTGCCGAGCAGCACCGCGGTGTAGACGGCCAGGGGCGCGCCAAGGATGCCGGAGGCAACGCCGGCCGGGGTGGCCGCCCACTGCAGCAGGCCGCGGGCCGCGCCCGGCAGGGGCAGGCGCTCCCCCGTCAGCTCGTCGACCTCGGCCGCGGCCGCGATCGCCGAGGTTGAGCCGAAGGCGCCCAGGATCCAGGACCCGACGCTCATCGGCGAGGAGATCTTGAACACGCGGAACATGTTCAGCAGGCGCTCGGGCCGGCCCAGATCCAGGATGAGGAGCCCGGAGCCCACGCCGGCGGCGCCGAAGGCCGCCAGGCGTGTGTTTCGCTCAAGCTCGCGGTTGCCGGTGACGCCCGCGCCGAGCGAGAGCAGGGCGGATCCGCCCGCGACGCCGCCGAGGAACAGGTAGCCCGCGATCGGCCACTCCCACGGCGGGAACTTCACTATTGGTTTGCCGTAGTAGGAGTCGTACTGCTCGAACTGGGCCTTCGGCACCATCAGCTCCTCGCCGCGGCGCTGCTTCTTGCCGCGCGTGTTGCTGCGCGTGTTGTTGGTGCCGGTGCCGCGGCGGCGCGGGCCGCGCGGCTCCTCCGGCGGCCGGAAGCTGTCGAATTCCGCCATTAGCTTCGTCCTCCAATCAGGAATGCGCCGGCCACCGCGCCGATGAGGCCGGCGGCGGCCGCGGCCGCGCGCTTCGCCATCGCGGGCAGGTTCGCGGTTGGCACTTGGGGGTCCGGGGGAAGGCCGTAGACCTCGGGGGCGTCGAGAAGCAAAAAGATCGAACCCGTGCCCCCGACACCGTCCTCGCTGTTGGCGCCGTACAGGCGCGCCTCGGTCATGCCCTGCGCGTGCAGCTCCGCCACGCGGGTCTTGGCGGCGGCGAGCATCTCGTCGTACGAGCCGTACTTGATCGAGGTGGTCGGGCAGGTCTTCGCGCAGGCCGGCCCCTCGCCCACCGCCTGGCGGTCGAAGCACATGGTGCATTTCTGGGCCACGCCGATGTTCTTGATCGGGGCGACCTCGCCAACGGTGAAATCCTCGCCGACGCGCTTGGATCGCTCGTCACGCTTGGACACCCCGCCGTCGGAGCGGCGCTCGATCACGCCGAACGGGCAGCCCGCCACGCAGGTGCCGCAGCCGTTACAGACGTCATCCTGCACCACCACGGTGCCGTGCTCGGTGCGGAACAGCGCACCGGTGGGGCACACATCGAGGCAGCCCGCGTTGGTGCAGTGCTTGCACACGTCCGAGGACATCAGCCAGCGGAAGTCCGGGGTGTCCGCCGGGGTGACGGACTCCGGCTTCGGGGTCGCCTCCTTCACGTCCTCGACGCCAATGCCCGGCATGCCGAGCGCCACCAGCTTGGCGCCCTCCTCGCGGGCGCGGGTGATTTGGGCCTCGGACTGCTCGATGAACGCCACGTGGCGCCAGGTGTCCGCGCCGAGTGAGCCGGTGTTGTCGTAGGACATGCCGGATAGCTCGTAGGCGCCGTCTTGCGGGTTGCGGTTCCACTCCTTGCAGGCCACCTCGCAGGCCTTGCAGCCGATGCAGATCGAGGTGTCGGTGAAGAACGCCTTGCGCTCTGATGGCTGGTAGCCAACGTGCCGGGGGGCCTCGGTGATGCTGTTTGTTCTTGCCATCTGCCTCTAGCCTTCCCTCTCCGCCATGTTGCGCTTGGTGTTGTCCTTCTCCGCGGTGTTCTCATCATCCAAGCCCGCCGCCGCGGTGGCGTCGTGGTTGCCCAGCGTGGCACCGGTGTCCTCGTTGAGGCCGGCGCGGCGCTGGTACTCGCGAACCAGCTCGTCGCGCTCCTCGCCGCGCGGGCGTCGGCCGGGGCGGATGTCCACGGCCGAGACCTTGGAGGCCTGGATGTTCACGTTCGGGTCCAGCATGATGCCCAGCAGGTCGTTCGGGCCGTCTCCCTTGACCTCGGCGTAGCTGCCCTGTCCGTAGTGGAACGGCATGCCGATCTGCTCGTACTCCTGGTCACCAATGGTCAGCGATGGGATGCGGTCCGTCACCAGCACGCGCGCCTCGATGGCGCCGCGCGGCGAAATCAGCGTTGCCCAGCCGCCGTTTTCCAGTCCGACTCGCTCGGCCATTTCTGGGGAAACCTCGCAGAACAGCTCGGGCTGCAGCTCCGCTAGGAACGGCAGGGTACGCGTCATGGCGCCGGAGGTGTACATCTCGGTCAACCTGTACGTATTCAGCACGTACGGGTAGACGCCCGCGCCGTCCTCGCCATAGTTGGGCGCGGACAGGTTGTTCGGGCCGCGCATGACGATGCGGGACGGGGACTGCTGCTGCTTGTACAGGAAGTTCGGGAACGGCGACTCCTGCGGCTCGTAGTGGGTGGGCAGCGGGCCGTCCACCATGCCGCGCGGTGCGAAGAGCCATCCCTTGCCGTCCGGCTGCATGATGAACGGGTCATCGCCGGCCAGCGCGGCGGGGCCAACGGCGTCGCGGTCCGGCTTGTAGCCGGGCGCGCGGTCCACCGGGAAGTCGACCACGTCGTTGGACTGCCACTTCTCGGCGTCCTCGTCCCACCAAACCAGCTTCTTGCGCTCGGACCACGGCTTGCCGTCCGCATCCGCGGAGGCGCGGTTGTAGAGCACGCGGCGGTTCATCGGCCACGCCCAGCCCCACTCCAAAGCCATCTCGTCCTGCTCGGAACCGGGGCGCTTGTTGGCGGAACGGTTGACGTCGCCAGCAAAAACGCCCGAGTAGATCCAGCAGCCGCACGAGGTGGAGCCGTCGGCCTTCAGGTCCGCAAACTTGTCCACCAGCTCGCCCTTGCGCGGGCCCTCGAGGTAGTAGCCGTTGATCTCGCGGAGCACGGACTCTGCGTTGATCTCGCCTTCCTCATCCAGCTCGTAATCCCAGGTGATCTTCTGCAGTGGCAGATCGCGCGGGTCGGTGGAGTCCTTGACGCGCTCCTTCAGGCGCAGGCCCAAGTCGTAGAAGAACTGCAGATCGCTGTCCGCGTCCCCTGGCGGGTTCTTCGCCTTGAAGCGCCACTGCAGCATGCGCTGCGTCTGGGTGAAGGTGCCTGCCTTTTCCACGTGGTTCGCCGCCGGGAAGAGGAAGACCTCGGTGTCAATCTCCTCCGTGACAAGGTCGCCGGACGCAATCTCTGGGGAGTCCTTCCAGAAGGTCGCGGTCTCGATCTCCTGGAAGTCGCGCACCACCAGCCACTTCAGCTTGGAAAGCGCCATGCGCTGCATGTGGCCGTTGGACTGCGCCACGGCGGGGTTCTGGCCGAAGACGAAGTAGCCGTCGATCAGGCCCTGCATCATCAGCTGCAGGGTGTGGTACGTGGAGTGCGCGCCGGTGAGGCGCGGCATGAGGTCCATGCCCCAGTTGTTTTCCTCGGTTGCGGCGTCGCCCCAGTAGGCCTTCATCAAGGACACCGAGTAGGTGTCGCCCTTCTGCCAGAAGCCCTTCTGGTCCGGTTTGGACACGGCGGCGAGGTACTGGTCCCAGGTCTGCACCTCGGCCTGCGGCATGGGCAGGTAGCCCGGCAGCAGGTGGAAGAGGGTGGGCACGTCGGTGGAACCCTGGATGGAGGCGTGGCCGCGAAGGGCCATGATGCCGGAGCCGGGGCGGCCCACGTTGCCCATCAGCAGCTGCAGGATGGCGCAGGTGCGGATGAACTGGGCACCCATGGTGTGCTGCGTCCAGCCGAGTGCGTACGCGAAGCAGGTGGTTCGCTCGCGCCCGGAGTTTTCGGCAATGGAGCGGGCCAGGTAGAAGAAGTCCTCCTGCGGGATGCCGCAGGCCTTCTCCACAATCTCCGGGGTGTAGCGCGAGTAGTGGCGCTTGAGGATCTGGAAGACGCAGCGCGGGTCCTCAAGCGTCTCGTCCTTCTCCACGTCCCAGGACACCTGCGCGTCCCAAGCCGGCTTCGGCTGCCACGTGGTGTTGTCGTACTTGCCGGTCTCCGGGTCGTAGCCCGAGAAGAGGCCCTCCAGATCCTCGGTGTCCTGGAATTCATCGTTGATGATGGTGGACGCGTTGGTGAAGGACTGCACGTACTCCTTGAAGTACAGCTCGTTCTCCAGCACGTAGTTGATCACCGCGCCGAGCAGCACCACGTCGGAGCCGCCGCGGATGGGGATGTGCTTGTGGGCTACTGCCGACGTTCGCGTGAACCTCGGGTCCACGTGAATAATCCGCGCGCCGCGCTTCTTGGCCTCAATTACCCACTGGAAGCCCACCGGGTGTGCTTCGGCCATGTTGGACCCTTGGATGACGATGCAGTCCGCATTCGCCATATCCTGCAGCGGCTGGGTCGCGCCGCCGCGGCCAAACGAGGATCCCAAACTGGGAACCGTGGAGGAGTGTCATATGCGGGCTTGGTTTTCAATCTGCACCGCGCCCGAGGCGGTCCAGAGCTTCTTAATCAGGTAGTTCTCCTCGTTGTCCATGGCAGCCCCGCCGAGGCCGGCGATGCCCATGGTGCGGCGGACGGGGTTGCCCTTGTCGTCGGTGTCCTGCCACCCGTTCTTGCGGGCCTCCATGAAGCGGTCCGCCACCATATCGAGCGCGGTCTCGCGGTCAAGCGTGACCCACTCCTTAGAGCGCGGGGCACGGTACAGGATCTGGGTGAGGCGCCCGGGGGCGTTCACCAGCTGCTCGGAGGCTGCGCCCTTGGGGCACAGGCGGCCGCGGGAGTGCGGGGAATCAGGGTCGCCCTCGATCTGAATGACCTTGTCGTCCTTGACGTATACCCGCTGCCCGCAGCCCACGGCGCAGTAGGGGCACACGCTTTTGACCACGCGGTCAGCGGAAGCGATGCGCCCCTCCATCTCTTTCGTTCGCTCCGACTCGGTGTTCTCGCCGCGCGCGAAGAGGTCGCCTCCGCGCAGCTGGCGCACCACCGGCCAGTTCAGTGGGCTGATACGTGACATGGGTTCCACACTAGTGCAGCGGGAGGGGGCGTGAGGGAGGGGGCGTCGACTTGTTCAGAGCGCAGAGTGGTAGTGGCGCCGGCGAGTGGAGCAGGGGTATGATGGTCGGCAGCGTCGGATGTGTATAAGAGACGGGTCTAGGGGTCCGTCCGTGCCCGTCCCGTGTGAGGTTCGCCGCCATGCCCCGCATCCCCCGTTCCGCGCTGCGCCGCGCCGCAGCTCTCGGCGTCGCCGCCGCCGTGTGCTCGCCCGCCGTCGCCGTCCCGGCGGCTGCGCAGGAGGAAGAGCAAGTGGAGGAGGGGCAGGTGCTTGACGACGAAGCCCTGACCGAAACCGACAAACCCGAGCTCACCAGCACCAACATGGCGCTTGACGGGGTCATTGTCCGCAACAAGGGTGACGTTGCTGGCGAGCACACGAAGCCGCTGGGTGTGGACCTCGTGGATCTCGGAGCGATGGCGCCGCTCGGCGACGGCTCCACGGGCGAGTTCGCGATGATCTTCGGCGACTCGTTCATAGGCGAGTTCGGCAAGCAGTGGATGAGCCCGATGGGCGCGGTGGCCCGCCAAGGCCGGTTGGGAAGCATCCAGCTGCTCCGCGCC
Organism: Corynebacterium bouchesdurhonense; assembly: GCF_900078305.2. GTDB lineage: Bacteria > Actinomycetota > Actinomycetes > Mycobacteriales > Mycobacteriaceae > Corynebacterium > Corynebacterium bouchesdurhonense. The sequence continues at coordinate 34,712 of NZ_LT546023.1, read as the reverse complement.
CTGAACGGCACCAACCGGGTCTCGCAGCTGGTCAGCTACAACCACACCGACAACAGGACGCTGCTTCCTTCCGACATCATCAACATTGACGGCACGCTCTACCTGCAGGGCATGTGGAACGAGCCCTTCGGCAACGTCACCTCCACCCAGGTGTACCGCTCGGACGATGACGGGAAGACGTGGCAGCGCGCGAGCCGCGCCCACCGCTCCCGAATCGGCGGGGTGGAGGAGTTGATTTCGTGGGCGATGGGGCCGGACGGGGAATACCTGTACGCCGTGTCGACCAAGTTCGGGCGCAAAAGCCCTGTGTACCTGTGGCGGGCCCGCCCGGGGGACATCCCGGATCAGTCCAAGTGGGAGATTTACAACACCAACACCCGCTCGTGGGGCGACCGCGGAACGACAGTGCTGGACAAGAACGCGAACGGTAGCGCGCTCAAGGCCGGCGAGATGAACCTGCGCTACATCGACGGCTACTGGGTGCTCGCGATGTTTAACGAGTCCACGCTGTCGGTGGAAGTGCGGATCTCCGACACGCTGGAGCGGGACTGGAATGACGTCCACGCAGTCACGATTGTGAAGCATGGGCCGTGGTGGAACCGCCAGACCCCCGATAATTGGTCCCAGCCCTACGGGGGCTACATCGTTCCCGGCTCCACGCTGAACAACCTGGACCTAGTCATCTCGCAGTGGAACACCGCGGAGTCCGAGGCGGGGAATACGCGGCCGCGCTACACGTCCACGCAATTCAACGCGCGGGGGTTGCGCTGGCACGCAGAGAACTACAACGAAGCTTCCGCCCCTCAGACCAACAAGCGCGAGCTCGATATTTCCCCAAACCGAGCTGCTTCCCCCGGCAACGGCACCTCCCCCGGCACCTCCCCCGGCACCGACTCGAGCGCCCTCGGTTCCAGCGACTCGTTCGCGGCGGTCGCGATCGCGCTGGGCGTCATCGCGGGCGTGGCGGGCTTGGCCGCGGTGTCGTGGCCTGCGTTGCGCCCCCTCCTGCCGCCGCAGGTGCAGGCCGCGCTGCCGTTCTAGCAGGACGCGCTGCCGTATAGTCCCCCGGGCGTATAGTCCCCCGGGTGACTTCTCCCCGCACCCAGGCCGCGTCGCCGTGGCCAGCTCTGTGGTCGATGATGCTGGGTTTCTTCATGATTCTCGTGGATTCCACCATCGTCTCGGTGGCCATCCCCGCGATCACGGAGGGCCTCGACGCAACGTACGACCAGGTCATCTGGGTCAACAGCTCGTACCTGCTCGCGTACGCCGTGCCGCTTCTGGTCACGGGCCGGTTGGGGGACCGCTTCGGCCCCCGCACCATGTACTTGGCCGGCCTCGCCCTGTTCACGGTGTCGTCGCTGGCGTGCGGGCTGTCGCCGAGCATCGGGGCGCTGATCGCGGCCCGCGCGTTCCAGGGCCTCGGGGGCGCGATGGTCACCCCGCAGACCATGTCGGTGATGATCCGCACCTTCGACCCCGCCGCGCGCGGCGGCGCGATGGGCGTGTGGGGGGCCACGGCCGGGTTGGCCACCGTGACCGGGCCGCTCTTGGGCGGTTTGCTTGTCGACGCCTCCGGCTGGGCCTGGATCTTCTTCGTCAACGTGCCGGTGGGTATCGCGGGCCTTGTCCTCGCCTGGGTCCACGTGCCGCGCCTGGAGCGCACCAACCGCACCTTCGACTGGCCCGGCGTGGCCTTAAGCACCGCAGGCATGTTCTGCCTCGTCTTCGGCATCCAGGAGGGGGCGCGCCTGGGCTGGGATTGGCGCTTCTGGGGGTTCATGGTGGCGGCCTGCGCGCTCATGGGTCTGTTCGTCCGCAGGCAGAGCATGCTTGCCGACGCCGCCCTCGTACCGCTGCGCCTCTTCGCCGACCGCAACTTCTCGCTGGCCAGCACCGCCATCGCCACGGTCGGCTTCACCATCTCCACCTACATCATCCCGTGGATGATCTACGTGCAGACGGTGCGCGGCCTGTCCCCCACCGCGGCCGCCCTGCTGGTGTTGCCCTCGGGCCTGATCTCGGGCGTGCTGTCCCCCTTCGTAGGCAAGCTGACTAACACGCACGACCCGAAGCCCTTCGCCATTGCTGGCCTTTCCCTGGTGGCGGTGTCGGTGGCGGTGACGGCCCTGATCACCGACCCAGGCATCGACCCGCGGTGGATGTACGCGGTCTCCGCCCTCTACGGCGTGGCGAACTCGATGCTGTGGGGGCCGCTGTCCATGATCGCCACCCGCAACCTGGACCCGCGCCTGGCCGGGGCGGGCTCGAGCGTGTACAACACCACCCGTCAGGTCGGCGCAGTGATCGGCTCGGCGGCCATCGCGGCGATGATGAGCTCGCAGCTGGCCCGCCAGCTCGGGGGCGGGAGCGGCGCGGCTGGCGCGGCTGGCGCGGCTGGCGCGGCGGGCGCGGCCGGGGTGGGCGGCGCGCTGCCCGAGCCCCTGCACGCCCCGTTCGCCCAGGCGATGGCCAACTCGGTGTGGCTGCCGTGCGCCGTGATCGTGCTTGGGGCGCTGGTGGCCTGCTGCTTTGCCAAGACGAAGTCCTGGAAAGCGTGAGCGGCGCAGGCAGGCGCAAGCCCCGCGCCCGGAAGCGCCGCATCGAGGGCACGTACCCGATAGACACGGGCGTCGCCGAGATCGTGGCGGACCCGGACAGGGACGGCGGCTACGTGCTGGAAGTCAACCGGGTGCCCTCCTCGTACGTGGTGCCGGGCGCCCCGGAGGTGTTGGCGTTTGAGTACATGGGGTGGTTGGCGGGGTTCGTCGATAAGCAAGGGCCCTTCACCGCGGTGCACCTGGGTGCGGCCGGGTGCGCGCTGCCGAGCTACTTCGCGCACCGCTTCGGCAACCGCAACGTGGCCGTGGAGGTGGACGCGGCGCTCGCGGCGCTGGTGCGGGAGGTCTTCGCCCCGCCGGTGGAGATCGCGGTCGCGGAGGCGCGCGCCTTCACGCACGCGCTCCCGGCCGGGTCGGTGGACGTGCTGGTGCGCGACGTGTTCGCGGGCCCGTCCACCCCGCGGCCGCTGACCACCGTGGAGTTCTACCGGGCGGCGCGGCGGGCGCTCGCCCCGGGTGGAATCTTTCTGGCCAACGTCGGCGACGCGGCTGGGCTGCCCGAGGTGCGCGCCGAGCTCGCCGGGCTGGGCGAGGTGTTCGCCCACACGGCCGCGGCGGGGCCAGCCGAGATGCTCGCCGGGCGGGCCTACGGCAACGTGGTTGTGGCGGCGTCGGACGCCCCGCTCGCCTTCGCCGGGGACGTGCCGGTGAGGGACGGGGCGCGCTTTCACGGCGCGGCGGGAGTAGCGCGGCGGGACTAGCTGCCGCGCTACCATCGGGGCACTGTACAAGTACCTACCGCGTTCCGAGGGGGACGCATCGACAAGGAGGCTGCCATGCAGAACGACCCCGCCAAGCCCGGCTACACCACCGACGGCTCCACCAACAAGCCGGTTGACCACGACGAGGACCAGTTCGCCCAGGACACCGGCTCCGCCCTCGGCTACGGGGAGGAAGCGCAGAGCGATACGGAAAACGCCCAGATCACCTACGAGATGGACCTCGAGGACGGCGGCGACCACCCCACCCTCGAGGGTGAGTAGTCACACCTCCCAGCGCACGTCGGCCGGCGACTTGTCGTCGCGCCAGCCGCGCCAGGAGGCGTGGCGCACCTTGCGGCCGCCGGTCGCCCCGGTGAGCGCCACCTCGGCGACGTGCTTCGGGGTCACCCACCAGGCATCCTTCGCGTCCTCGGCCGGCACCTCCACCGGGGGAGTCTTGCGCTCGGCGCGGCGCAGCCTGGCCCCGATCTCATCGAGCTGCGCGGCCGAGAGGCCGGTGCCCACGCGCCCGGCGTAGCGCAGCTCACCGGCCTCGTCCGGCACCGCGACCAAAAGGGACGCGATGCCGCGCTTGCCGCGGCGCGCCCCGATCACCACCACCTCCTGGTGCAGCTCGCGCTTCACCTTCAGCCAGAGGCGGCTGCGCTCCCCCGCCACGTAGGGGGAGCTTTGCTGCTTGGCCACGACCCCCTCCAGCCCCATCTCCCCCGCCACCCGCCACGCCCCCTCGAAGCTGCCCGTGTGGGCGGGCGGGATGGCCACGTGCTCCGTGCCGCCCAGCTCCTCGAGCAGGGCGCGGCGCGCGTGGTAGGGCTCGCCGGTGAGGTCGCGCTCCCCGACCCGCAGCAGGTCGAAGGCCATGTAGCGCAGCTCCGCGCCGGGCTCGGCCGCGCGCAGCAGCGAGAAATCGGGGCGGCCTTCCTCGTTCAGGGCGACGAGTTCGCCGTCGAAGGTGGCGTCGGCAAGCAAAAGCCCCAGCTCGGGGGCGTGCGGGAAGAGCTCGGTGTAGTCTTTCCCGGCGCGGCTTCTAAGGGTGGCGCGGCCGTCGCGCACGTCGGCGATGATGCGGTAGCCGTCCCACTTCATCTCGAACGCGAACTCGGTGCCGTCCTGCTCGGCGAGCCTGATGTCGGCCAGGGTCCCCGGCGCCGGCAGCATCGGTTGCGGCGCCGGGCTGGCCGGTTTTGCATTGCTTGCCGACGCCCCCGGCTGCCGCCGCATCAGCTTCAGCAGCCAGTTGTCGCCCTCCTTGCTTCCGGGGCTCCCGGGGCTCCCGGGGCTTCCCGTGCGGATCAGGGCGAAGCGCCGGGGCACGCCGCCGAGGCCTCCGCCGGGGCGGCCACGCAGGACGGCGATGACCTCCGAGTCGCGCCACTTCTCGATCTCGCAGGTGCCGATATCCCAGATCTTTACTGTGCCCGCGCCGTACTGGCCCTTGGGGATCGTGCCCTCGAACTGGGCGTACTCGATCGGGTGGTCCTCGGTTTGGACGGCGAGGCGGGTGAGCTCGGGGGCGAGGGGCGGGGCCCTCGGCACGGCCCATGACACGAGGACGCCGTCGTGCTCGAGGCGGAAGTCCCAGTGCAAGTGGGAGGCGTGGTGCTCGCCGATGACGAAGATGGGCTCGCCCTCGGCCCGGGGCGCGGGGGCCGCGTCGGGGACGGGCTCGCCGGTCTTGGTCTTGTCGCGCATGGACCTGTAGGTGGCGAGGCGGTCTGGTGCTTGGGCGGTCTGGGCTGTCTGGACGGTCTGGGCGGGCCCGGGCATGCCGAGCCCGGCGATGGGGTCCACGCCGTCCGCGACCCGCTCGATGACCTCCTCGAACTCGAGGTGCTGCAGGCCGGGGCTCTCGATCTCCTCCCAGGTCCGCGGCGCGGCAACGGTTGGGCGGGAGCGGCCGCGCAGCGAGTAAGGGCAGACCGTGGTCTTCTTGCCATTGTTCTGGCTCCAGTCGATGAAGACCTTGCCCTCGCGCTCCGACTTCTTCATGGTGGCGGTGACGCGCCCGGGGTGCTCCTCCTCCAGCGCCTCGGCGAGGGCGCGGGCGACCTTGCTCACCGCGTCGGCGTCGCTTAGCCCGTCGAGTCCCGCGTAGAGGTGGATCCCCTTCGAGCCGGAAGTGACCGGCACCGCCTCGAGCCCCATGCCCTCGATGATTTCGCGGCACCACATCGCAACCTCGGCGGTCTGCTCGAGGCCCACGCCGGGGCCCGGGTCGAGGTCGAGCACGAGGCGGTCCGGGTTGGCGGGGGCGCTGCCCGTGCCGAAGCGCCACTGCGGGGTGTGCAGTTCAAGGGCCGCCACCTGGGCAAGCCAGGCCAGGGTGGCGGGCTCGGCGATGAGCGGGTACTCGCTCAGGCTCGTCTTGTGCTGGATCGAGGCGGTGGGGATCCACTCGGGTGCCGAGTCCTCGAGGTCTTTGCGGAAGAAGCTTTCGCCGTCCACCCCGGACGGCCAGCGCTTGCGGGTGACGGGCCTGCCCTGTGCCTGCGGGATGAGCGCATCCGCGACCTCCAGGTAGTAGCGCATTACATCGGCCTTGGTGGTGCCCGTTTCCGGGTAGAGCACCTTGTCCAGGTTGCTCACCTTGAGTTGGCGCTCACCCACTCGCACCTCGCTGCCTTCGGAAGCCATGCAGGCCAATCTATGCGCGCGCCGACTGGGCGCGCCACGGTTGCCGGCTGCATCAACCATCGCGGTTCTCAGCTCGGGGGCGGCGGGAAGAGCACGGGGTCCGGCGGGGCGGCGGCCCGCGCCGTCCCGGTTGCCGACCCGCCCGGGCGGTGCCTGAGCTTGTAGCCCGCGGAGTCGGTGTGGCCCTGAGTCTGGTTGAAGTGCATCGACCCGTCGGCGTGCACCACTCCCACTTCCCCGCTGCCTCCCGGGTCCCGGTCGACGTGGCGGCGCCCGTCGCGGCAGTCCCGATGGTCGTTGTTTGCGCGGTGGTGGGTCCGGCACAGGCCAATGAGGTTGGCTAGGTCCGTGTCGCCGCCGTGGCTGTAAGCGTGGAGATGGTGAACCTCTAGCTCTGACATTGGGCGGGTGCAGCCCTCCCAGGCGCAGACCCCCTGCAGGGCCAGCAGCGCGATGCGCTGGTACACGTTGGCCAGGCGGGTCCGGCCGAGCGACAGCGGCAGGCCGGTGACGGAGTCCAGTTGGAGGACAAAATCCTGGCCGTTCAGACCCAGGCGCATCATTTCGGCAGGGGGGAGGTTGACCCCCACGTTGGTCTGGAACGAGGAGGTCGGGTCAGCGCCCGCCAGATCATCCGCGGTGACCGAGATGATCAACGATGCCGCCCCGCCGCGGTCTGACTGGCGGTGGCGCTCCCAGTTCTGCAGGATGTGCACCAGCTCGTCGTGACGACGCTGGCCCGGGGTGCGGTAGTCGCGCTCCCCGCTGCCGGCGCCCGCGTTGGAGTTCGCCGGCAAGCCTGCGTCCACGTGCGCCTTCAGCAGCGCGAAGATGCCTGCCGTGGTGTCGATGGTGATCCGGTACTTACCGCTCGCCTCGTCCTGCTGGAAGAAGAGGGTGCGCTGGTCCCAAGCTGCGTTCGGGTTCGCCGCGGGCCTGTGCTTGCGGTTCGCGTTGGCCACGAGCCGCTCAACGTATTTGCGCAGGTCCTCCGGGGAGCGCAGCTTGGCCGCCTCGGTGGCCTTCTCCAAAATCGAGGTCCGCTCAGATGCCGCCTCCGCCGTGAGCGCCTTCAGGCAGCGCTGAATGATTCGCGCCTTCTCCGCGGAGAGGTCGCGCGAATTCTTCCGCGCCTTCTCCTGCCGTTCCTTCTCCTGCTGCTTCTTCTCCTGTCCCGCGTCGCTCCCGCCGCCGAAGTCCAGCGTCTCTTCTTCCCCGCCTTGTGCGCCCCCGGCGGGCGGCTCGGGCGGGGCCGGTGGCGCGAAAAGCTGCCGGCCGCGACCCAACCTGTCGTACGCCTCAGAGGCGGAGAGGCCGAGGCGCTCCTTCAGATACTCGGCGGCGTACGGTGACCCCACCTCGCGGCCCGCGTCATTCCGTTCGCATATATAGGCGAACGCGGCATCGAGGTACGTCTTCGCGGCCACAGCCCGTTCAAGCCGCTCCATGGCGTGCATCACGCCGGCAAATTGAACGGACGAGGGGTCATCGAAAACCGATAGCAACCCGGTAAGACCACGCTCAACCTCATCCACGTAGCTCTCAACAGATAGCATCTGCACCCCTCCTCCCCATTCGCCTTGAGCACTCCTAAAGTTACCTGTTAAACTCCGTAGAGTCAACAGTAAACCGAAACTTTTTTCTAGCATTTTTACGTGCGGTCGAAAGGGGGCGTCGAGAAGCAAAAGCCCAGCTAAGATGGTGCGCATGCGCGCAATTTGGTCCGGCTCCGTCACGTTCGGCCTCGTCAATGTTCCCGTCAAGGCGTACGGGGCGACCGAGGATCATGACCTGTCCTTCCACCAGGTCCACGACAAGGACGGCGGCCGCATCCGGTACGAGCGGCGTTGCGAGGTATGCGGCGAGAAGGTGGAGTACAAGCACATTGACAAGGCGTTCGAGGAGGACGGCGACACTGTCGTGCTCACGGACGAGGATTTTGCGACGCTGCCGGAGGCGGACAACGACGAAATTGAGGTGGTGCAGTTCGTGCCCGCCAATCAGATTGACCCGCTCATGCTGGAGAAGTCCTACTACCTGGCGCCGGAGGGTAAGACGCCGAAGTCGTACCTGCTGCTTCGCCAGACGCTGGAGGATTCGGAGCTGATCGCCGTGGTCCGCTTCGCGCTGCGCCAGAAGACCCGCCTCGGCGTGTTGCGCGTGGTGGGCAAGGTGATTGTGTTGCAAGGGATGATGTGGGCCGACGAGATCCGTGAGCTGGATTTTGACGGGGAGTTCAAGGGAACCAAGTCCCGCGCCAAAATTTCAGACAAGGAGATGGAGCTCTCGGCGCAGCTGGTCAAGTCCTACGCTTCCGACTTCACGCCGGAGGAGTTCGAGGACGATTACCAGCTTGAGCTGCGCAAACTCATCGACGCGAAGTTCGAGCAGGGCGACACGATCGACACCGAAGCCACCTTCGGCGAGCAGCCCGAGCAGGCGGAGGACGACGCGGACGTGGTCGACCTCATGGCCGCGCTCAAGGCCTCGTTGGACAAGCGGTCCAAGAAGGACAGCGCTTAGGGGGCTTTTGCTTGGCGACGCACCCCCGCCGCCGCCACCCTCCCGGAACCTAGTTACCTGTGATCTTCTTCAGGCGATCGATGTGCTGCGACGCCTCGGCCTTGGTCAGGTCGGCCGGGATCTGCTCGCCCGCCTGCTTGGCCAGCGTATCAATGTAGGACTTCTGCGCCTCGGTGGCCGGCTGGTCGCCCGATACCCACTCGGACGGGTCCTTTTCCAGGTTGCCGTCCCGAGCGTCGCCGGTGGCGCCGAGCATCTCCTGCCCCGCCGCGGCCTCCTGCCCCGCCGCGGCCTGCTGGCCGTCGACGGCGGGCTGGTTGTCGAGGCTTCCGGGCTGCTCGGGGCCGTCGATCTCCGGGTCATACGGGGGCTCGAGCGGCGGTTCGATAGGGGTGCTCTGGGGATTCACGGACTCAGTCATAGCGTCATGCTACCCAAATCCCGCCCCCTTCCGCTTTCCCCACCGCCACCCATCCCTCCCGCCCGCGCGCTGTTGGCGTTTTGCGCGTTGTCAGCGTTATTTGCGTTGTCCGCGCACGCCGTGAGCCCGCCCGCGGGTGCTTGACAGAAGTTTAGGCTTACCTTACTGTTGGACCCGTTCCTGCCGATTAGCTTAGGCTAACTTGATCGACATAAGGGGAAGTGTTGAAGCTTTCACACAGAATTGGCGCCGCTGCCGTCGCGTTCCTGACCGCGGCCGGGCTCACGGCGTGCGCGGACAACGCAAATAACGCTGACAACGCGCAAAACGCCAACAGCGCAACCACCGCGGCACAGGCCGACGCCAATGGGGCGAGCTCCAAACCGCGCGCCGCAGACGGCGCCATCACGGTGACCGACGCCGCGGGCCGCAAACTGGAGTTCGAGGAGCAGCCTGACCGCATCGTGCTCGCCGAGGGCCGCGCGGCCTACGCCACCGCCCTGCTGCAAGAGCACCCCCTGGACAACGTCGTGGCGTACGGCCAGGACCTGGAGAAGGCCGCCCCCTCGTTCCGCGACAAGCTCTTCGAGGTGCAGCCGGACGCCAAGGACATGCCGGTGATCGGCGCCATCCAGAAGGGCGACGTCACGGTTGAAAACCTGCTCGCCCAGGATCCGGACGTGGTCATCATGACGCTGGACCAGAAGAAGGCGGTGGAGGAAAGCGGCTTGATCTCCGACATGGACAAGGCCGGCATCACCTACGCCTTCATCGACTTCCGCCAGAAGCCGCTGGAGAACACCACCGTCTCCATGACGCTCCTGGGCGACCTCCTGGGCCAGCCGGAGCGCGCAAAGAAGTACAACGAGTTCTACACCGCAAAGGTCAAGGACATCACCGACCGCGCATCCAAGATCGCGGACAAGCCCGACGTGCTGCTGTGGACTGCGGCCGGCTACACCGATTGCTGTGCCGTCGCCGGCGACGCGCACCTGGGCACCCTGGTTACCGCCGCGGGCGGCCACAACCTCGGCCCCGAAGTCCTGGGCACGGAGAACACGACCATCACCGTGGAGAAGCTTGTCGAGCTGAACCCGGAGAAGCTCATCGTCACCGGCGGCGAATGGGCGCGCGACCCGAACAAGACTGATGCCTTCCGCCACGTGGAGCTGGGCTACCAGTCCTCCCCCGAGCTCGCCCTTGAGTCGTGCGACGGCCCGCTGCAGCAGCCCGGCCTGGATCTCCTCGACGCTCCGAAGAACGGCAACTACTTCGCCGTGTACCACCAGTTCTACGACAACCCCTTCAACGTGTTCGCCCTCGAGGCGTTTGCGAAGTGGATCCACCCGGAGGAGTTCAAGGACCTTAACCCCACCCAGGATTTCAAGGACTTCCACAAGGAGTGGATGCCGTTCGAGTACAGCGGCGAGTTCTTCATCGACCCGGCCCACCCGGAGGAAAGCTAACGCATGACTTCGCACGTATCCGCGGCGCCTGAACCGGCCGTGGATGCTCGCCAAGCCGCGATCGACAGCTACCGCAAGCGCGGGCGCCACAAGGCGCTCGCGATTGTGGGGCTTTTGATCGCGGTCTTTGCGAGTTTCCTGGTCGCGGTCATCGTCGGACCGCTCGACATCTCCATCGCCGACGTGTTCAACGCGGTGTTCCGCCCCGAGCAGGTGGACGCCCAGACGCAGGTGGTGATCCGCACCCTGCGCCTGCCGGCGGCCGTGATGGCCGTGCTGTGCGGCGCCGCGCTCGGCCTCGCCGGCGCGCAGATGCAGACCATCCTGGACAACCCGCTGGCGGAGCCGTTCACCCTCGGCATCTCGGCGGCGGCCGCGTTCGGCGCGGCGCTGTCCATCGTCATGGGCTGGACGCTCATTGACAACCCGCAGTTCAACCTCGCGCTCACGGCGGCGATCTCGGCGCTCATCGCCGTGGCGATCGTGGCGCTGGCCTCGGTGTGGCGCGGCGCCACCGCGGAGTCGATGATCCTGCTGGGCATCGCCCTGTCCTTCTTCTTCCAGGCCCTGCTCTCCCTGCTGCAGTACAGCGCCAACATCGAGGCGCTGCAGCAGATCGTGTTCTGGACCATGGGCTCGATGCAGCGGGCCAACTGGACGGCCAACGCCATCCTGGCGGTGGTGCTGCTTGCCGCCATCCCCTTCTGCGCCGCGAACGCGTGGCGCCTGACCGCCCTGCGGCTCGGGGACGACCGCGCCGCCGCCCTGGGCATCGACGTCAAGCGCCTCCGCCTCACCACCCTGCTGGTGGCGTCCTTCCTGGCGGCGTCCGCGGTGGCGTTCACGGGCATCATCGGCTTCATCGGCCTGGTGGGCCCGCACGTCGCCCGCATGCTGGTGGGCGAGGACCAGAAGTACTTTCTGCCCGGCGCCGCCGCGGCCGGCGCGATGCTGCTGAGCATGGCCTACGCGGTGTCGCTCTCGATCATCCCGGGCCTGGCGATCCCGATCGGCATCATCACCTCGCTGGTGGGCGTGCCGTTCTTCGTCTTCCTCATCTTCACCCGGGCACGCCGAAGGAGCGCGTAAGTTATGTCAGTTCGTGCGGATAATCTCACGGTGCAGTACGGGCGCACGACCATCCTGCACTCCATGACGTTCGGCCCCCTCGAGCCGGGCAAGGTTGTCGGGCTGATCGGGCCGAACGCCGCCGGTAAGTCCACGCTGGTGAAGACGATCGCCGGCATTAAGAAGCCCGCGGAGGGCGCGGTGGCCATCACCGACGGCGGCGCCGAACTCACCGGCAAGGCGCGCGTGGAGGCCGTCGGCTACGTGCCCCAGGACCTGCTCAGCAGCGCCTCCCTGACCGCGTTCGAGTCGATCATGGTCTCCGCGCGCCGCCGCGGCGTGGCCAACTGGGACCCGGTGGAGCGCACCGCCGCGATCATGGACCGCCTTGGCATCACGCACCTGGCTGACCGCCTCGTCTCCGACATGTCGGGCGGCCAGCGCCAGCTCGTGGCGGGTGCGCAGATGCTCGTGCGGGGGCCGAGCGCCATGCTTCTCGACGAACCCACCTCAGCGCTCGACCTCAAGCACCAGGTGGCCCTCTTGGACATCGTGCGGGCGGAGGCCGTCGGCACCGACCGGCTCGCGCTCGTGGCCATCCACGACTTGAACCTGGCTGCCCGCTTCTGCGACGAGCTGCTGGTGGTCAAGGCGGGCCGCGCCATCGCCCACGACACGCCCCAGGCGGTACTCACCCCCGACCTGCTCGAGGAGGTCTACGGCATCCGCGCCCGCGTGCTGGATGACGCCGGTGTGCCGGTGATCTGTCCGGTGTAGGGCCGGTGTAAAGGGGGCGTCGATAAGCAACTGCCTCTCCCCCGGAATCCGTATACAGTGAGCGCATGCATGCACAACGCGCGATCGCGCTGGGAATGGTGGGCGCCGCGCTCCTTGCGGCCGGCTGCGGCGGGGGCGCGCCCGACGCGGCGCAGGACACCGCCCGGTTCACGTCGATGCAAGCCGCGGGAAGCGAAACGAGCTCGGCGCCGCAGGCCACCGAGCCGAGCGCCGATCGGCCGGCCGACACCGGGGCGGCGTGGAAGCGCGAGTACGAGTGGGTGCTCGAGCATCCGGACGATTACCCGGTGAATTCCGCGGCGCAGTACACCCCCGGCGGAGCGTCGAAGTACGCCATTGTCGAAGCCACCGGCGGCGGCACGCCCGAGCTGCTGCTCGCCGTGGGCCAGGGCCACACCAACCCCGTGATCGTTTTCACCATCGGGACCGATGGCAAGGCGGTGGCCACCACGGACGTGCTGATCATTGGCACCCCGGGCGACGGCGCGGCGCGCGAGACGGTGTGGGCGGCGGAAGACGGCAACGGCCTGTACCAAATCAGCGGCTCCTCCCGCAGCAGCCAGGCGCTGTCGCGCCACTTCGTGCTCGACGGGACATCGCTGTCCAAGACGGGCGAGAGGGACATTAATAAGGACGCGCCGGGCTCGGAGTACCTCGGCATCGACTGGGTGGACATTTATAACCGGCAGCCGCTGACCGAGGGCACGCTCACCGTCGCCCCGCTCGGCGCCGCCGCCGGCACCGCGGGTGCGGGCAGCAGCCTCACGGCGGGACCGGGCCAGGTGCAGTTCACCGGCACCGTGGTGCGCAAGACCGGCGCGGAGCTGATGGCGCCGCTCGGCCGAGGAATGCCCAGCGGCGAGTCCCCGGACAGCGAGTACTTCCTGCTGTGGCTGGACTCGCCGATGCAGGTCACCGGCCGGAAGAACGTGGAAACTCTGACCAGGGAAGTCGAGTACATCGCTCTGGGCAGCCGCGAGTACTGGGCCAACGGCAAGACGCACGAGAGGCACCCCGAGTGGGAGGCGTACGTGGGCAAACGCATGGTGTTTGTGAAGGACCAGAACACAATCTACTTCCCCTCCGATACCTCCATGCCGCTCGGCGCCGTGTGGGCGGGCGACGACGACACGTACGCTGTCTTGGACTAGCTCCCGGCGCCTCGCTCCCGGCACCTCGCTCCCGGCACCTCGCGGGCGGGTAGCCTGGGGCGCATGCATCGTCGCAGCGCAGCAGCCGTCACCGCGGCCGCACTCGCCGCCGCCCCGCTCGCGGCGTGCGGCGGGGACTCCACGGACACCGCCGACGCCTCCTTTACCTCCCTGGCTCAGACCACGGCGAAGACCACTTCCGCGGCAAGCAGTGCCGAAGCGCAGCCCACCACCGCCCGGCAGCGGGGCGACGCCGCGTCGGCGTGGAAGCGCGAGTACGAGTACGTGCTCGATCACCCCGGCGACTACCCGGTGAACCCCGCCGCGTCCTACCAGCCAACGGGCTTCTATAGCTACGCCCTGGTGGAGGCGACGGGCGGCGGCGCGCCCGAGCTCCTGCTCAAGGTGGAATCGGAGGAGTTCAGCCCCGTGATCGTCTTCACCATCGGGGAGAACGGCAAGGCGGTCGCGTCCACGGACGTGCTGATCTCGGGCGCGCGCGGCGCCGGCGGCTCGCGCACGCGCGTGGATGCCGCAGCCGACGGCACCGGGCTCTACCAGGTGGACTCGATGTCCACCGGCACCACCGAGACGGCCGTGCTGTTCACCCTCGACGGCACCAGCCTGGCAAACACCTCCGGCGGGCAGGGGTACACCCCCTCCCCGCCCGCGGACCGCCAACTGGTCATCTGGACCCCCACGCAGGACCGCCAGCCGCTCGAGCTCGGCGAGCTGACCACCCAGGCCCTGCCGTCGAACCCGCGCGCGGCCAACGCCAACGCCACTTCCGCAGCCGCCCCGGCCGCGGGCCAAGTCCAGCTCACCGGCACCGTGCGCGCCGTGACCGGTGCGGAGCTCCAAGCCGGCAGCGGCCGCGGCATGCCCAACGGCGAGGACCCGCAGAGCGTCTACTACGTGCTCTGGTTCGACTCGCCACAGGACGTGACCGGCAAGAAGCTCACCGAGTACGTGACCAACCGCCAGGAGTACGCAGCGCTGGGCATGCGGGAGACGATGGCCAGCGGCCGCACCCACACCGATGGTTTGGAGTGGGCGGACCGTGTGGGCCAGCGCGTCACGCTCACCGTTGACCAGGACGGCTTGTGGTACCCCACCGATGCCGGCATGCCGCTCGGCGCGGTGCGGGTCGGCCCAGACTACAGCGTGGACGTACCGTAGCCCCCATGCGTATTTTCACGGTCGGCCACTCCAACCTCGAGCTCGACGAGTTCACCCGGCTGCTTGATGCAGCCGGGGTGCAATCGCTTATCGACGTTCGCAAACTCACCGGCTCGAAAAAGTACCCCTGGTTCAACGACGACTCCCTCGCCGAGCACCTGCCCGCGCGCGGCATCACCTACGGCAAGAGCGCAGGGCTGGCGGGGCGGCGCAACGTGTCCAAGACGGTGCCGTTCGACGTGAACGCCAACTGGCAAAACCGCAGCTTCCACAACTACGCCGACCACGCGCTGGGCCAGGAATTCGCCGAGGCGCTGGCCGAGCTGCGCCAGCACGCCGCCGAGACCCCAACCGCCATCATGTGCTCCGAGGCGGTGTGGTGGCGCTGCCACCGCCGAATCATCGCCGACCACCTCCTCGCCCACGGGGACGATGTACAGCACATCATGGGGCTGCGGTCCGACGGTGCGTCGATAAGCAGTGCAAAGCTTAACGACGGCGCCGTGATCGGCGACGACCTCCTCGTTCGCTACCCGGCGCGGGACTGAGCCCTATACCAGCGGCCAGGGGTACGGGAACTCCGATTGGGGCTCCGGCAGCCACGGCAGCCGCACGATCCGCGACGCCCGGGAACGCAGCGCCGCGACCTCTTCCGGCGCCAGTAGCTCCGCCACCTCCCCCGGCACCTCCTCCACCAGCGGCTCCACCGCCGCCACCAGCTCGTCCGGGATCGCCTCGTGGGCGAAATCCCAAATGACGGTGCGCAGCTTCGGATCCCGGTGGAAGCAGAGGCCCTGGTCGATGCCGAATACACGGTCGCCAGGCCCCAGCAAGACGTGGCCCGACTTGCGGTCGGTGTTATTCACCAGCAGGTCGAACACCGCCATTCGCAGGAACTGGGGGTGCAGGTCGGCGCGCGTCTCGTAGAGCGGAAAGTAGTGCGAGCCGTCGTTGTCCACGTAGTACTGCAGCGACCCCACACCCAGCGGCTCGATCTCGCGCACCACCGTCGGCGGCACTAGGTTCCAGCCCAGCCACTCGCTGAGCAGGTACGCGGCCCGCTCGCGCCGCCACAATCCGGGCTCGAAGTCGTGGAGGTAGCGCTCTCCGGCTTGCGGCTTGAAGATGCCCCAGCAGTAATCCTCTCCGAGCGTGAGGTCGACCAGCACGGTGAGGTTCGACGACTCCGCGAGCTGACCGACGAAACCGACTTCGCCGTGTTGGAGCAGCTCGATGGTGTTCACAGCTCAAGCTCCGAGATGGAGCACGGCTCCGCAGGAATCGACTGGAACGCGCCCCAACCCCGCCCTGTGAAGTGCGCGAGCGCCGCCTTGATCGGGTCGGCGTGCGTGAAGCAGGCAACCACCTCGCCCGGGTGGCACGCCGCGATCGCGCGCACGCCCTCCACCACGCGCTCCTGCATCTCCACGAAGGATTCCCCGCCCGGGAAACGGAACTCGCCCGGCCGCTTTTGCACCACCTGCCACTCGGGCAGTTTCGCAAGCTCAGTCAGCGACTTTCCTGTCCATTCGCCGAAATCGGCTTCGAGGAGAGCGTCGTCAAGCAAAAGCTCCTTTTCGAAGCGCGCGCACGTGGGCGTCGCGGTCTCGCGGGCGCGCTCGAGGGGCGAGGCATACACCGCGTCCACGAGAGCAAGCTGCTTGGCGACGCCCTCCGCCTGCCCCCTCCCCCGCTCCGAAAGGTGGAGGCCAGGCGCGCGCCCGGGGAGAACCTTGCCGGTGGTGGGCGTCTCGCCGTGGCGAATGAGGTAAATAATGGTCATTCCACTGCTCCAAAGGGATTGAACACCGGCACGCCAAGGCGGCGGAAGTACCCCTTTCCCATGTAGTTACGTCACTACATCGTATTGGCGGGCACCCACCCCCCACAACCCCGGCGTACCCCCGCCGGCATGACTGAAGCGACGACCACCCCGCCCGCAATCACCACCCTCGGCGAGCTCAAGGCCGCCGGTTATCAGTACAAAACGGTGCGCGAGGAGCTGCGCGACAACCTGATAGCCAAGCTGCGCGCCGGCGAGGATCCGTGGCCGGGCCTGCACGGCCTCGAGCACACCGTGCTGCCGCAGGTGGAGCGCGCCATCATCGCCGGGCACGACATCGTGCTGCTCGGCGAGCGCGGCCAGGGCAAAACCCGCCTGCTTCGCCCGTTGCCGTTGCTTCTCGACGCCTCCGTGCCCGCCGTCAAAGGCTCCGAGCTGCGCGAGCACCCGCTGCACCCGGTCACCGACGCCACCCGCCGCCGCATCGAGGAGGAGGGCGACGCGCTGGAGATCGAGTGGATCCCGCGCGCGGCCCGCTACTCCGAGAAGCTGGCCACCCCGGACACCTCGGTGGCCGACCTCATCGGCGACGTGGACCCGATGCGCGTGGCGGAGGGCCGCCGCCTGGGCGACCCGGAAACCATCCACTACGGCCTGATCCCCCGCTCTAACCGCGGCATCGTGGCCATCAACGAGCTGCCGGACCTGGCGGAGCGCATCCAGGTGGCCATGCTCAACGTGATGGAGGAGGCGGACATCCAGATCCGCGGCTACATGCTGCGCCTGCCCCTGGACGTGGTTGTGGTGGCCAGCGCAAACCCGGAGGACTACACCAACCGCGGCCGCATCATCACCCCGCTCAAAGACCGCTTCGGCGCCGAGATCCGCACCCACTACCCCGTCGAGCTGGAGGACGAGGTAGCGGTGATCCGTCAAGAGGCCCAGCTCACCGCCCAGGTGCCCGAGGTGATCATGGAGGCGCTGGCCCGCTTCACCCGAGCGCTTCGCGAGTCCGAGGCCGTGAACCAGCGCGCCGGCGTATCCGCCCGCTTCGCCATCGCCGGCGCGGAGACGGTCGCCGCCTCCGCCACCCGGCGCGCCGCGGTGCGGGGCGAGGATGGCCCCGTTGCGCGCCTGGTGGACCTGGAGGCCGCGGTGGACGTGCTCGGCGGCAAGGTCGAGTTCGAGCACGGCGAAGAGGGCCGCGAGTGGGACGTGCTTGAGTACCTGCTGCGCAACGCCGTGGCGCAGTCCGTCCGCCGCCGCATCCGGGGCCTCGACTTCGCCCCGCTCATCGAGGCGCTTGACGGCTCGACCTTCATCTCCACCGGCGACTCCGTCACCGCCGCGGAGTTCCTCGCCGGACTGCCGGAATTGAGCACTTCGCTTTACGACGACATCGCTCACGCCTTCTCCGCCGAGAGCGAGGGCGAGCGGGCTGCAGCGATCGAGCTGGCGGTGGAGGCGCTCTACCTCACCCAGAAGATCTCGAAAGACTCCGGGGAGGGTGAGACCATCTATGGTTAAGCCCCGCTTCCAGCACTACCGCAAGTACACCCCGGGGCCGGACCCGCTGGCCCCGCCGCCCGACCTGGCCAAGGCGGTGCGCGCCATCGCCGACGAGGTCATGTTCGGCTACTCCGCCGAGCAGGCGCTGCGCGAGTACCTGCGACGGGGCGCCGATTCGATGGCGGGGTATGACGATTTGTTGGCGCGCTTGAGTGAGCGTCGGCAAGCAATGCTCCAAAAGAACAACCTCGCCGGGACCCTGAACGGCGTGCGCACACTCCTCGACGAGGCCATCCTTGCCGAGCGCGGGCAGCTGGCGCGCGATGTGGACATGGATGACCTGGATCGATCCATGCGCGAGTTGACGCTAGACAACCTGCCCGCCTCCCCGGCGGCCGCGGTGACCGAGCTGGGTGGCTACGATTGGGCCTCGGGCGAGGCCCGCGAGAAGTTCGACCAGATCCGGGATCTGCTGGGCCGCGAGCTGCTCGACCAGCGCTTTACCGGCATGAAGGACGCGCTCGCGAACGCCACCGACGCGGACCGGGCGGCGGTGGCCGAGATGCTGCGCGACCTCAACGTGCTGCTGGGCAAGCACCGCGCCGGCATGGCCACGGACGCCGATTTCCGCGAGTTCATGGCCAAGCACGGCGATCAGTTCCCGGAGAACCCGCGGACGATCGAGGAGCTGGTGGAGCTTATCGCGCAACGCTCCGCGGCGGCGCAGCGCCTGCTCAACTCGATGACCGAGGAGCAGCGCCGCGAGCTGATGGAGCTCTCCGCGCAGGCCTTCGGCTCCGAGGAACTGCTGAACCTGGTTGCGGAGCTCGACGCGAACCTGCGCGGCATCCGCCCCGACCTGGACTGGACCGGCTCCGAGACCTTCGAGGGCGACGGGGACGGTATGGGCCTCGGCGAGGCCACCCGCGCGATGCGCGACCTGGGCCGGCTGGACCAGCTGGCCGAGGCCATGAACGCGGCGCGGCCCGAGATCGACCTCGACGAGGTGGCCGACCTGCTGGGCCAGGACGCGGCCACCAGCGCAAAAGCGCTGCGCGACCTGGAGAAGGCGCTTCGCGACTCCGGCATGATAGCCAAGGGCGAGCAGGGCACGCTGCGGCTCTCGCCGAAGGCAATGCGGATGCTGGGCAAGGAGCTGCTTGGCAACGCCACCTCCCACCTGCCCTCCCCCGGCAACCGCGACTCCCGCTTAGCCGGCCAGACCGGGGAGCCCACCGGCGGCACGAGGGCGTGGGAGTTCGGCGACACCGCGCCCTGGGACACCACACGCACCATCACGAACGCGATCCAGCGGGCGGCAGGCGCAGGCGAGCTCTGAGTGTGCTACAGGCCGTAAATAGTTGAAACGGAAAGTAAGATACGACATTATTCATTAATATAATGTTTTTGTCAGGCGGAAGACGGCATACGAGATAGGAGTCCGTCTCGTGGGCTCGGCGCGGGCGGGCTCGGCGCGGGCGGGCTCGGCGCGGGCACGCCGGGCGGCGGCGTGCGCATCGGACTCGAGGACATCGAGGTGGTGGAGACCGAGGCGCGCACCCGCAACGCCGTGGCGCTGTTGGTGGACACCAGTTTCTCCATGGCCATGGAGGGCCGCTGGGCGCCGATGAAGCAGACGGCCCTGGCGCTGCACCACCTCATCTCCACCCAGTTCCGCGACGACGAGCTGACACTCATCGGCTTCGGCCTCTACGCCCAAACGATGACCATCGATGAGCTCACCGCCCTGCCGCCGATCCAGGAGCAGGGCACGAACCTGCAGCACGCGCTGCTGTTGGCGGACCAGTTCTTCGCCCGGCACGTCAACCACGAGCCGACCCTGCTCATCGTCACCGACGGCGAACCCACCTCCATCCTCACCGAGTGGGGCGAGGCCCACTTCAACTGGCCCACGGACCGGATCACGCTTGCCCGCACCGTCGACGCACTCGACCAGGTGACCAAGCGCGGAGCCCGCACCACCTTCTTCCGGCTGGCGGACCACCCCGGGCTGATCGCCCTCCTCGACGCCCTGGCGAAGCGCTCCGGCGCCCGCGTGGTGGCCCCCGACCTCGGCGAGCTGGGCGGGGCCGTGGTGGGCGAGTACCTACGGCGCTAGGCCGCCCCCGCGCCCCCGCGCTTGCCGGCAGCGCCGGCGGCACCAGCGGCGAGCGCCGCCGCGCCCACCGCCGCCACCACGGCGGCGGCCCACACCCACCACGGCGTGGCGGTGCCCGCGGCAGCCGCCGAAGCCCCCGCCGAGCCGCTACCCGCCTCGCCCGCCCCCACGTCGCGGATCCCCTGCGCCTGGTCCGCCACCGGCGCCACCGCCACGGCCGCGTTGGAGGTCATCTCCCGCTCCGTCGGGTTGTCCGGGTCCTCGAACAGGCCGGCGGACATCACGCCCGCGACCTTCCCGCCGGAGAACACGGCGCCGCCGGAGTCGCCCGGCTGGATGCGCGCGCCGTGCTTGAGGCCCACACGCAGTGCACTCGGGGCGTCGTATAGCGCGAGCTCCGATTCGCCCTCCACCTCCGCCTTCGCCGATGGCAGGCGCGTGGTGCCGCCGGAACCGTCGCTGGACCAGCCGTAGATGGTGGCATCGCCGGACGGCAGCTCATCCGCGACCTCGGCGAAGCGCTCCAGCTGCATTTCTTGCTCGGTGTGCAGCAGGGCGATGTCGCCGCGCGGCGCCACCTCGTGCCGGTCCACCTTGTACACCTTCTGCAGGTCACCCTGCCCGGTCCGCACGGAGCCGCCGGGCTTGACGGCGGCGTCCACACAGTGGCGCGCGGTGATCACCCAGTGCGGATCGATGGCGGTGCCGGTGCACACGCCCTCGTCCGGGTCGCTGTCGTCCACCCGCACGGACACCACGGGGGCGGCCTCGGGCGCGTCACCCGCGAAGGTGTTGCTCTCCATGGCCAGCGCCGGCTGCGCCAGGCTGAGGGTTGCCGCCGCCGCAAGGGCGAAGGGGGTGCGTTTCATCGTTCTTCTCCTTTTTCTTGGTTGTTAGGTTGACCACCGCGTCCGTGGTGCGCCGCAGCGCGTCCTCCACCGGGCCGCGTGGGAAAAGCGCCAGCCACACGCTGGCCAGGGCGCACGCGCCAAGCACGCTCGCCCACGCGCCGAGCACCAGAGAGGTGGGCACGTGCAGGCAGTAGAGGGTCAGCGGCATCGCGCCCACGCGCGGTAGCACTCGTTGCCGCGGGTGCGCCACGAGGCAGCACAGGGAGCAGATGCTTATCGACGCCCCCACAGAGCCGACCACATCCACCACCCCGCCCGTGTGCCCCTGCGCCGCCGCGAAGGCCGGCAGGGCGGCGTACCAGCGGGCCGCGATGTCCCCGGCGAGCAGCAGCCCACCCACGGCCGCGCAGGCGGCGAGGCGCCGCCGGTTGCCGATCACGTGGCGCTGCGCCAGCAGCCCCGCCACCATGAGCGCCGCCCACATGCACAGCGGGTACGGCCCGCCGAGCACCGGCGCGGTGGCGCCGCCCAGCTCCGCCGAAAGCCCCGATGCCCCGGTCAGCGCCAGCGCCGCTACGGCCAGCCACCGCGACTGCCACCAGGGAGCGCGGCACAGCAGGATCATGCAGACGCCGAGCGTGGGCAGCACGACGACGATGTCGGTGGGGACCAGCGAAAGCGGCCACCCCAGCCCCGCCACCAGCGCGCCGCGCACCGCAACGTGCGCGGGCGTGGCACTGCCACGCGCCATGAAGCCCAGCGAGACCCCGGCGATGAACGCGAACAGCGCCGCCGGGAACCCGAAGAGCAGCTCCGCAGCCAGCCCGTCGGGGTACGTCAGGTGGGCGGCGATCATCGCTATCACGGCGACCGCCCTCGCCACGTCCACGCCAACCACGCGCTGCCCCTCTCTCGTCTGCATGGCGCACACGCTAGGTACGCCCATGTTGCGAGGGCGTTAACGCCCTAACGCCGTTAACGGCCTCGCAACACGGCCGGCGATACCATCGGTGACCATGACAATTCGGGTGTTGGTGGTCGAGGACGAGGTCTACCTCGCCGAGGCGGTGGCGGCGGCGCTGCGACGCGCCGGTATGGACGCAAGCTGGGTAGGGGATGGCGGGGCGGCGGTGGCGTCGATAAGCAAAAGCTCCCCGGACGTGGTTGTGCTCGACCGGGACCTGCCCGGGGTGCACGGCGACGACGTGTGCGCGGCGATCGTGCGCGACCACCCGGAGGTGCGGGTGATCATGCTCACCGCCTCCGGCACGCTGGATGACCGCCTCGGCGGCTTCGCCTTAGGCGCCGACGACTACCTGCCCAAGCCCTTCGAGCTTCCCGAGCTCATCGCGCGCGTGGAGGCGCTCGCGCGGCGCAACGCCCCCGGGCGCGGCGAGGTGTACCGCTGCGGCGACGTGCGCCTCGACCCCTTCCGCCGCGAGGTGACGCGCGACGGGGAACCGGTGGCGCTCTCTCCCAAGGAGTTCGCCGTGCTCGAGGTGCTGATGGAGGCCGGCGGCGGCGTGATCTCGGCCGAGGAGCTACTCGCCGAGGCGTGGGACGAGCACGCCGACCCCTTCACCAACTCCCCGCGCGTGACCGTCTCCCACCTGCGCCGCAAACTGGGGCTGCCGTGGATCGTGCACACCATCCCAGGCGCCGGCTACTACGTCGCCGAGGAGGCACGGCCGTGAAGCCGGCGCAGCAGTTGAGCCTGCGGGCGCGCATCACGTGGATGTTCGTGCTCACCGTGGCCGGGGTGGGGTGTGCGCTGATCGGCATCGTGTACGCGTACCTGCGGCTGACGCCGGTGCCGTTCCAGGCGGCGTTCGGTCCGGATGCCGAGGCGCCCGTCATCGACGCCGCGGTGCCCGTCACCGACGAGATCCTGCGGGTGGTGCTGACCGCGTCGCTTACGGTGCTCGCCCTGCTCACGGCGCTTGCTGGGCTCTTGGGGTGGTTCGTGGCCGGCCGGGTGCTGGCGCCGCTGAGCGCGTTCGCCGACGACGCCCGCCGAGTCACCTCCGGCGACGTGGACGCGCGCGTGGTATACCGCGGGCCCGACGACGAGGTAGGCCAGCTCGCCGCCGCCCTGAACCGGATGCTGGATTCTCTGGCCGCTTCGCTCGCGGCGCAGCAGCGCTTCGCCGCCAACGCCTCCCACGAGCTGAAGACGCCGATCACCACCATTCAGACCATGGCGGACGTGGCGCTGTCGGACCCGACCGCCCCCGCGGAGGAGCTGCGCGCCACGCTGGCGAGGGTGCGGGAAGTGAACGCACGCAGCGCCGGCACCGTCGCCTCGCTGCTCAGCCTCGCCGAGGTGCAGGCCGGCCGGCCGCTTTCCCGCGGCGAGGTGGACCTGGGCGAGATCTGCCGGCGGGTGGAACGGGAGCGCGGCGTGTTACTGGCGAGCGGGCCGGACCGGCTGCGCCTGCTCGGCGACGCCGCCCTCATCCACACCGCGGTGGACAACCTCGCCCGCAACGCGGTGCAGCACGGCGAGCCCGGCACCGCAGAGCTGGAGCTGCGCCCGTTTAAAGACGGTGCCGAGGTGGTGGTCCGCAACGGCGGCCCGCTGCTGGCGCAGGGGGACGTGGACCGCCTGGCGGAGCCCTTCGCCGGGTCCCGCGGCGGCACCGGACACGGCCTCGGCCTCGCGCTGGCGCAGGCCATCGCCGAGGCGCACGGCGGGGGGCTCGAACTTGCGGCCCGGGACGGCGGCGGGCTCGTGGCGGCGCTGCGCGTTTACTCGGTGCCGGGCTCGGCGCCGGGCTCGGCGCCAGACCCGGTGCCGGACCCGGTGCCGGGTTCCGCACCGGGCTTGAGCGCCAGCGAGTAGATCTCCCGGGCCCGGCGCACGTCCTCGGCGTTGTGCGACACCGGCACGTTGCCGCGGTCCCCGAACACCTCCTTGCCGCGCGGCAGGTCGATGGCCGGCTGCGTGGCCGCGCCCGGGCCGTCCTCGCCCTTGACCTCCGGGCGGGCGAAGTCGGCTGCGTTGTCCATGAACGCGCGCGGCGGGGCGAAGAAGTTCACGCCGGTCTGCGCGGTGGAGTAGTCCAGGATTCGGTCGTAGTTGCCCTCCGGCTCGCCGATGAACATGCGGCGCAGCATGAGCTCGGTGACGCGGACGTCGCGCGCGTAGCTCATGAAGTAGGTGCCCTGCTCCCCTAGCGCACTGCCGAAGGTGAGGTTGTTGCGCACGATCTCGAGGCCGTTGCCGTCCTCATCCTCCACGGAATTGACGGCGACGTGGCTGTTGCTCGGCTTCTCGTCCTCGTCCAGCTCGATGTCGGAGTGCTTGGTGCGCCCAATCACCTTTTCCTGCTCCTCCACGGGCAGGTCGTTCCACGCGCGCAGGTCGTGCGTGTACTTCTGGGCCACGATGTAGCTGCCGCCGGCCCACACGCCGTCGCGCACCAGGGCCACGGCGCGCCCTTCGTCGCCGCGCGGGCTCTCGGTGCCGTCGACAAAGCCGAGCGGATCGCGGAAGTCTTGGAACCGGAAGGCGTGCACCTCGTCGACCTCCTCCACCGCGTCCGCGAGCGCGTTGTTGATGCGCCGCGCCAGCTCGAACGCCACGTCGAACTCGTCGGAGCGGATGTGGAAGAACAGGTCTCCCGGGGTGGAGGGCGCGTGGTGCTTGGCGCCCTGAAGCTCGATGAACTCGTGGAGCAGCTCGGGCTTCTCAACCACGAAGAGGCGGTCCCACAGCTTCGCGCCGATGCCCACCACGGCGCTCAGGTGCGCGCTGGGCCAGCGGAACCCTACCCCGTTGACCAGGCCGGACAGGCCGGTGATCACCTGGAGCGCGGCCGCTTCTCCGCCCTCCTTAATAGTCACGGTGATGAACATCGCGTCCTTGGACTGCGGGAGGATAACGGTTTGAGAGACGTCTGCGGAGCTAATGTCGGGCATGCGCGAAAGTATAAGTGCGCCCGCCGACGCGCGTGTTCGAACGCTGCTCGAACACACCCGCCGGCCGTGTGGGGTCGGCCCAATACACTGTGCCTCCACCGTCAGCGAAGGAGGCCCCATGAACACCACCCACCTCTCCCCCACATCCCGCGCCCGCGGCGTGCTGCTCGGCCAGGCCATCGGCGACAACCTGGGCTCCGTCGCGGAGTTTGCTACCCCCGCCGAGCTCGCAGCCAGCTACCCTCACGGGGTGCGCGAGCTCACCGGCGGCGCGCGCTACGGCTGGACCGTGCTCGCGCCCGGCCAGCCAACCGACGACACGGAGCTCGCCCTCGCGCTCGCCCGCAGCCTGGTGCGCTCCGGAGGCTACCGCGAGTCGGACGTCCGCGAGTCCTACCGGCGGTGGGCCGACTCAGGGCCGTTCGACATGGGCAACACCTGCGCCCAGGCGCTCACCCCACCTTTCCGGCGCTCAGCGTCGAGCGAGTCCAACGGCTCGCTGATGCGCGTCAGCCCGCTCGCGGTCGCGTGCGCACCGAATGAGGCGGGGCATTTCGCGCTTGTCGACGCATCCTTGACCCACGCCAACCCCTACCCCGCTCGCGTGAACGCCTGCTACGCCGCCGCCCTCTCGGACGTGGTAGCCGGGGCGGAGCCCGCCGACGCGCTCCTGCGCCACGCCGGCGCCCTGCGCGCCGAGGTGGAGGAGTATATGGCCGCACCCCCCGGAGACGTCAGCGGCGGCAACATGGGCTGGGTGCGCCACGCCTTCCACCTGACCTGCTACTTTGCGGCCAACGGCACCGGGTTCGAGGAGGACCTGGTGGCGGTGGTGGGCATGGGCGGGGACGCCGACACGAACGGCGCCATCGTGGGCGCATTCCTCGGCAGCGTCCACGGCGAGGAGGGGATTCCGCGCCGGTGGCGCGACGTCATCGCCGCCTTCGACCCGGCCGCGACGTTGCGCCCGGACGAGTACTCGGTGCACGACGTGGTCGAGCTCGCGGACGCGCTCCTCGCGCTACGCGGCGCGGCCCCTACAACTCCTTGATGTAGCAGAGCATGCGGTAGTCCTGGCCCACCTCGACGTTTGTGAACCCGATGCGCTCGTAGAACCGGCGGGCCCCGGTATCCACCTCGTCAACGTTGATCTGGATCTCCCCGCCGCCGGCTGCCGCAACCACCTCGTGGACCACGGCCATCATTCGCGTGCCGATTCCCCGGCCGCGCAGTGCCGGCGCCACGTACAGCTCCTCCAGCATGGCCACCGGCCCCTCGTAGTACGGGCTCGGCCTCAGCGTGAGCAGCGCGAAGCCCACGGGCCCCTCAGCGCCCCGGGCGAGCACGGCCGCGGCATGGGGCGAGGCCAGCATGCCAGCCAGGCGGCGGGTCAAGGTATCCAGCTCGGGCGCGGGTGTGTTGAACTCGGCGTTGAATGCGCGCAGTAGCGTGGCGACGCACCCCGCGTCCCCAACCCCCGCCACGTGCACCGCCACCCCGGTGTGCGCCGTCACAGCGCCGTCACCACGCCGTCACCGCGCCGTCACAGTGCAGCCCAGCCGGCGAGCGCCGCGGCGACCACCACCGCCCACGCCGGCACCTTCCACTCCTGGAGCGCCACGAACGCCGCCGCCGCGATGGCCATCGTGCCCGCGCCGGTGATGCCCGCCGTGAACACCGGGTTGTACAGCGCGGCGGCGAGGATGCCCACCACCGCGGCATTGGCGCCAGAGAGGGCGAGCGAGGCCGCTGGCTGGGAGCGGATGCGGTCCCAGAACGGCATGACGCCGATGACCAGCAGCGCCGCCGGCAGGAAGATCGCCACCGTGGCCAGGATGGCACCCCACCACCAGGGCACCCCCTGCGCCGACGCGCCCAGGAAGGACGCGAAGGTGAACAGCGGCCCAGGAACCGCCTGCGCGGCGCCGTAGCCGGCGAGGAACGTGTCGTGGTCCACCAAGCCGGTGGGCACCGTGGCCTGCTCGAGCAGCGGCAGAACCACGTGCCCGCCGCCGAAGACGAGCGCGCCGGAGCGGTAGAAGCTGTCGAAGATGTCCAACCCGGTGCTCTTCGCGGCTCCGGCCGCGGCTGGCAGGAGCACGAGCAGCCCGGCGAAGGCGGCCAGCGCCGCGGCGCCCGCCGCGCGCGAGCCGGTCTTCGCCGGGGCGGCCAACGGGGCGGCTGCCGCGCCCCCGCCCACGCCGTCCTCGGCCGCGGCGCCTGCCTCCCCCGCGCCCTTCCGCGCGAATAGGGCGACGCCGGCGAGCATGCCGGCCGCGATGGCGCCGACTTGCGCCAGCGGGCTCGGCACCAGCAGCACGACCAAGAATGCGACGAGCGCCACCGCCGCGCGCACGCGGTCGGTGACAATACTGCGGCTCATGCCCAGCACCGCGTGCGCAACCACGGCGACGGCCGCGGCCTTCAGACCCGCAAGCCACCCCGCGCCCGAAATATCGCCCAGCTGCGCCACGCCAAGCGCGAACGCGACCAAGGCAATCACGGACGGCATGGTGAAGCCCACCCAGGCGGCTAGCATGCCCGGGTAGCCTGCACGGCGGTACCCGATGGCCATCCCCACCTGGCTGGACGCCGGGCCCGGCATGAACTGGCACAGCGCCACCAGGTCGGCGTACTCCTGCTCCGTCATCCACTTGCGGCGGGTGACAAACTCCTCGCGGAAGTAGCCCAGGTGCGCCGTGGGCCCGCCGAAGGAGGTCAGGCCCAGCCGGGTGAAGATCTTCAGTACCTCGAACACCCGGCTTACGCTACCCAAGAACCCGCCGGTCGGCGCTGCGGGTGGGCGGGAGTAAGGGGGCGTCGACAAGCAATATGCTCCCGCTAGCGGGCGGCGGCGTGGTTCGCAATGATGTAACCGTTGACCAAGCCCTGCGCGATGGTGGCGCCCGCGCCCGGGTAGACGTCGCCGAAGTAGTTGGCGGCGTTGTTGCCCTGGGCGTAGAGGCCGGCGATCGGGGTGTCGTCCTCGCGCACGACGCTGCCGTGGGCGTTAGTCATCAGGCCGCCGCAGGTGCCCAGGTCCGAGATCACCATCTTCACCGCGTAGAGCTTGCCCTTCAGCGGGCGCAGGTTCGGGTTCGGGGTGTTGGTCGGGTCGCCGTAGTAGTTGTCGTACTTCGAATCGCCGCGGTGGTAGGTCGAGTCGACGCCGGCCTGCGCGTCGAGGTTGAACTCGTCGAACTGCGCGGTGAACGCGTCGACGGGCACGCCAATCTTCTTGGCCAGCTCAGCCGGGGTCTTGGCCTTGAACGCCACCCCCGCCTCGTACCAGCTCTTGGGCAGCGGCATGCCCGGGAACACCTCGGAGCCGAAGAGGTAGGACATCTTGTACTTCTGGTCGAAGACGATCCACATCTCGTTGGCGCGGCCCTCCTCGCGCATGGCCAGCACCTCGTTGCCGAACGTCATGTAGTCCTGCGCCTCGTTGATGAAGCGGCGGCCCGTCTGGTCCACCATGAACGAGCCCGGCAGCGAGCGCTCCGCGAGCGTGATCTTCGGCTGGCCGTCCTTCTCCAGCGGGGCCATGGCCGGGAACCACCAGGCCTGATCCATGAATCCGGTCTTCGCCCCGAGCTGCTCCACCGGGATTGCGATGGTGTCGCCGTTGTTCTCGGAGTTGCCCATCGAGTTGTCGTCGGTCAGGCTCTCGCTCTGGTACTTCATGCGCCACTCGGTGTTGTGGTCGAAGCCGCCGCCGGCCAGCACCACGCCGCGCTTGGCGTTGATCGTGTATTCGGAGCCGTCTTGCTTCACGACGGCACCCGTGACTCTGCCCTCCCCATCCACAATCAGCTCCGTCATGGGGCAGCGCGTCCACACCGGAATGTCATTCTTGATGACGGCGTGGAACAGCCCGCCCGCGGTGGCCTGGCCCGTGGCGACGTACTCCTTGCCGAACGCCATGCCGCCGATGCCCTGGATGGTGCGGGTGGCGGAGATGGGGAATGACTTCAGCGGGGTCTTGGTGATGAGGTTGACCCACTTGTAGTCGTAGCCCGTCATGGGCATGGGGAACGGGGCCGCCACCGCGGTGGGGTGGAAGCGGCCGCGCTCCTCCCCCAGCTGCTTCAGGTCGAACGGGCGCGCCTCGCAGGTGCGGCCGATAGAGGCGCCGCCCGGGTTCTCCGGGTGGTAGTCGGAGTAGCCCTTCGACCAGAAAAGATTAAGGTCCGTGAGGTTGTCCAGCGCCTCGATGGCCTCGGGGCCGTGCTTGATCAGCGCCTCCCAGCGCTCGCGCGGGGCATTGTCGGGCACGATGCTCCCCACGTAGTCGAGGCCGCGCTGCACCGTGTCCTTAAACCCGGAGCGGCGCAGCACGTGGTTGCCGGGCACCCAGAACGCGCCGCCTGACATCGACAGCGAGCCTCCCACGTACTCGTTCGCCTCCACCACCAGCGTCTTTAGACCCAGCGAGTGGGCATACAGCGCGGTGGCAAGGCCAGAGCCAGATCCGACGACCAAGAGGTCAACATCGGCATCGTGTGCTTTTGGTCCAGATGGGATTGTCATCTTCATCGCTCCTCGCTACTAAATGTGATGGGTTACACACATGAGCGTAGATTGTTGACTCCAGTCTGTCAGGTGTGGAGTTTTCTGCTACACAGCCGTCCCCACCATTGACAGGGCAGGTCGACCGCATGATTCTTAAAAGATGGAACGCACCTACCAGTGGGAGCACGTAGACAACCCCCTTATCCGGAACGACGCAACCGTTCAATTCCACAAGGCTGGCCTGTCTGCAACAGGAGTTCAGCTCGGCGAGGGCTACAAAGCGACCTGGGAACTTCAGGCTCCAGAAAACTGGGTGACCAATCACGTGGAGGTCAACGTTAAGGGCGATGGTTGGGAACGAAGCCTCAACCTCGTCCGGTCTGAGGATGGTAAGTGGTCAGCCGAGACCAGCGAAAAGGGCACTCCGCCTCCGGATCTAGCCAAGCCTGGAATCAGGCAGGACGAGGATTTAATCGAAGCACTGGATTGCGATCTGGGCCTCTGCCCCCTCACGAACACTATGCCCATCCGGCGCCTCGAACTTCTCGAAGGAGATGTACCGAAGACGAGGCTCATCATGGCCTGGATTGATATGCCGTCCCTCCAGGTGATTGCGTCAGACCAGTACTACAGCTCCCTCGGATCAAACACTGTCCGCTACGCAAGCGGAACGCGCGGGGTCGATGTGGAGCTGGATGTCGACGAAGATGGAGTGGTTATCCACTACCCCGATCTCGCCCGACGCATTTAGCAAGGACAATCTGGGCGATCTACTCGATATGAAAATGATGAACGGGCAGCCGATCGGCGAAAAACAAATTGACGCATGGGTAGCTGAAGCTGAAAACGGTTACAACATCGCCGTGCTTCGCCAGGCTGGGAGAAAACCGAGAGATGAGGCCGCTGCGCAAGGGGCACTGCACCGAAGCGAGAAGGAGTCGAAGACCACGTAGGCTGGGCGACATGAATGACCTAACCATCGCGCCCGGCCCTGGGATCCCCGACGGTGCGGTCATCGCCGCCGCCGACCTAACGGAGCGGTTCACAAAGTCCTCGGGCCCCGGCGGACAGGGCGTCAACACTACTGACAGCAAGGTGCAGCTTTCCCTCGATATCGCTGCGTGCGCATCGCTTTCCGACGCCCAGCGCCGCCGCGCCCTCCACCACCTCGAGCACCGCATGGACGGCACAGTTCTTACCGTTTCCGCGTCGAGCCATAGGTCGCAGGTACGCAACCGCGCCGAGGCGCGCGAGCGCATGGCCTCATTGTTGCGCGAGGCGCTCGCCCCTCCACCTCCACCGCGGCGCAGGACGAAGCCGACGCGGGGCTCGGTGAGGCGTCGTCTCGAGGCGAAACAGCGACGCTCGGAGTTAAAGTCGACGCGACGGCGGCCACAGATCCCCTAAGGTCGCCCTTAGCCAAGGGCGATTCCACGGGTGGAAGCTGCTTTGGTGCCTACACGTTGAACTTGAACTCGACACCAACGCCGTGTCCACTACTCGGGGGACACCCCCAACAATCAATGCTGCCCTGCCGGCAGACCAGGGCGGCCGTGTGAGTATCGGACAATAATGCGTAGTCCTCCAAGGGTCTGGACACAGGAGCTTTCCCTTCCTCAGCGGTGCGACCAGAGGGAGAAAAAACATCCACCCCGGTGCACCCGCTGCGGTGACAACGACCCATCGCCCACAGCAGGTGGCAATCGTCACGGTTATCCCTCTTTTTCAGATGCCTGTCCTCGGGATCAGAAAAAGACGGGGACCTGTCATAGGGCGGTGAGCATCTGCTGCATCTGGGCGATCTCGGCCTCCTGGTCGTTGATAATCTGTTCGGCCAGGGTGATCGCATGGGGATTCTGGCCGTCAGCAACCTCGTCACGGGCCATGTCGACCGCACCTTCGTGGTGGGCGGTCATCTGCTCCAGGTATAGACGGGCAGCCTCGGTACCCTGGGCCTCCTCAAGGGCTGTCATGTCCTCCTGGCTCATCATCCCGCTCATGCCACCCATCTCGCCGTGATCCATTCCACCCATCTCGTCCATGGTCCCCATGCCCCCAGAGTCGGTGACCGGCTGCTGGCCCCAAGCCTCGAGCATGGCGTTCATCCGGTCAATCTCCGGTCCCTGGGCGTCAATAACCCCCTGGGCAAACTCCACGACCTGGGCGGGGATACCCTCCTTGGCCAGGAGCATCTCACTCATCTCCACGGCCTGCTGGTGATGCGGGATCATCATCTGGGCAAACATGATGTCCGCGCCGTTGTGATCGGCGGAGATCTCCCCGTCCGCCTCAGTCGTCGCCGTGGTGGTCTCGGTCGTCTCAGCGGTAGTCATCGCAGTGCTGGTGGCCGAGGTGGTGGCGTCGGTGTTGCCTGACTCGGTGGCCTCACCGCAGGCGGCCAGCGCCAGGGTGGAGGCCACGGCGAGAGCGGAAAGAACAAGGGTGCGCTTCATGGTGGAGCCTTTCAGGGTCATATGGGGGTAGTGGAGAGAAGTGGTGGATCAGCGGACGGCGGTGGATGCCGGAGTAGGCGTGGTGTGTTCCTCCTTCGACTCGGTCGGAGCCAGGTGGGCCGGATCCAGGTCGATCCGGCGTAGCAGCTGGGCGTTCAGGGCCACCACGATGGTCGACGCAGACATCAAGATCGCGCCCACGGCCGGGGACAGCACGAACCCGATCGGGGCGAGCACGCCGGCGGCCAGCGGCACGGCGAGGATGTTGTAGCCAGAGGCCCAGATGAGGTTCTGGATCATCTTGCGGTAGCTGGCCTGGGACAGCTCAATCATCGACAGCACTGCCCGCGGGTCATCACTGGCTAGGACCACTCCGGCGGATTCCATGGCCACATCCGTGCCGGCACCGATGGCGATACCGACCTCCGCGCGGGTCAGAGCGGGGGCGTCATTGACACCGTCACCGACCATGGCCACGCTCAGGCCCCGCTCCTGTAACTGGGTGACCTTGGTGTCCTTGTCCTGGGGCAGGACCTCGGCGAAGACCTCATCGATCCCCAGGTCCTGGCCAACCGCCTGGGCCACCTGCTGCGCGTCACCGGTGATCATCGCGACCTTCACCCCGCGGTCCTGCAGGGCTTTCACGGCGGCGCGGGATTCGGGGCGGATCTTGTCCTCAACGGCCACCGCACCGATGATCTGACCGTCGCGGACAATATGGAGCACACCGGCCCCACGCCCGGCCCAGGCGCTGGTGGTGTCGGTGAGCTCGGCCGGGGTGGTGAGGTTGAGCTCGCGCAGCATGTTCGGCCCACCCACGAGGATCTCAGCGCCATCGACAGTGGCCCGGACCCCCCGGCCGGAGGCGGCGCTGAAACCAGTTGCACGGATTTGCCGACGGGAGGCCTCGGGATGGGCGGCCG
Source organism: Corynebacterium bouchesdurhonense (assembly GCF_900078305.2). GTDB lineage: Bacteria > Actinomycetota > Actinomycetes > Mycobacteriales > Mycobacteriaceae > Corynebacterium > Corynebacterium bouchesdurhonense. Next base: position 2,058 of record NZ_LT546023.1, on the reverse strand, counting down.
CGGCCGCCACGATGGCGCGGGCCACGGGGTGCTCGCTGTCGGCCTCCGCGGCGGCGGCCAGGGCCAGCAGCTCGCCCTCGGTGACGCCGACAGCTGCCGCGACACCGGTGACCGCGTGCGCCCCCTCGGTCAGGGTGCCGGTTTTGTCGAAGAGCACCACGTCGATGGTGCGCATCCGCTCGAGCGCCATCCGGTCCTTGATGAGCACCCCGGATTTCGCGGCCCGCTCGGTGGAGATCGCAATGACCAGCGGAATCGCCAGGCCCAGGGCGTGCGGGCAGGCGATGACCAGCACCGTGACCGTGCGCGCCACGGCATCGTCCGGGCTGCCGATAATGGTCCACACCACCGCGGTGATCAGAGCGGAGATCAGCGCGAACCAGAACAACAACGCCGCCGCCCGATCCGCCAGGGCCTGGGCCCGGGAGGAGGACTCCTGAGCGTCGGCAACCAAGCGTTGGATCCCGGCCAGGGCGGTGTCCCCGCCGATAGCCTCCACCCGGACGCGGACGGTGTTGTCGGTGGCCACGGTACCGGCGACCACCTTGTCACCGGTGTCGCGGAAGACGGGACGGGATTCGCCGGTGATCATCGCCTCATCGAATTCGGCGGCTCCGTCGAGGATGGTACCGTCGGCCGGCACCCGGGCACCGGCCCTCACCAGCACGACGTCGTCGACGACCAGCTCGGAGATGGCCACGGTGCGGGTGGTCCCGTCGATAACTTTCTCGGCCTCATCCGGCAGCAGGGCAGCCAGCGCGTCAAGCGCGGAGGACGCGGCCCCGAGAGCGCGCATCTCCAGCCAGTGGCCCAGCAGCATGATGGTCACCAGCAGAGCCAGCTCCCACCAGAAGTCCAGCTCAAAACCGCCCAGCCCCAGAGTGGTGACCCAGGAGGCGACAAACGCCACGGTGATGGCCATGGCGATCAGGAGCATCATCCCGGGTTGGCGGGATTTCAGTTCTTTCCATCCGCCCTTGAGGAAAGGCGTTCCGCCGTAGACGAAGATGATCGTGCCCAGCACCGGGGGGATCCAGGTGGATCCGGGGAATGCCGGGAGGTGGTAGCCGAGCAGCTGGGCGACCATGGGGCTGAAAATAGTGACGGGAATGGACAGAATCAGCGACCACCAGAAGCGGTCCCGAAACATTGCGGTGCTGTGTCCGGCGTGTTCGCCGTGACCATGAACCTGGTGGTCTTCGTCCAGGGCGGAGTGCGGGTGATCGTGGGGCATCGCCTGGCCGTGGGTGTCGGCATCTGCGTGGTGTTCGTGGCTGGCATGAGCCGGGTGGTGGGTGTGGTCTGTTTCCGGAGCGGCGTGATCACCATGGTGATCACCGGAATGGTGGGGAGTGCTCATGACGTTCCTTTCGCTCAACCCGGTCGGGGTCGAGATGATGGGCAAAACTGATCAGGATAAGACGGTGTAGCCGGCCTCCTCGATGGCCCGGCGAACCATCTCCGGAGGTACGACACCGGTGACCGTGACGGTGGAAACACCACCAGCAGCGAGATCAACCTGGACGTCGTCGACCTGGGGGAGGGCCTGAAGGGCCTGGGTCACGCTTTTCGCGCAGTGGCCGCAGGTCAAGCCTGTGACCTGGTAGCTCGGGGAGGCCCCTCCTGCTGACGAGTCGCCGGAGGCAGGGATGGAGGCGGTGTCGGCACGTGAGGCAGGTCCGCAACAGCTGCAGCCGTGAGAGGCCATCGGCAAGAGGCTGGGTGGGGGGTTGATCATGGGAAAGCTCCTACGGGTCGGTGGGATGCGGTAACGCTCGCTAGCGTATACCCCCCCGGGGTATATTTTCAAGGGGTGGAGGGCACGGCCCTCACGCGGGGCAGGGTGTGGTCACCGAGCAGCCTCCTCACTATCGGGAGGGGACAGCGGGAGGCGGAGGGCAAACACCGCTCCGCGACCGGGTCCGGGGGAGGTGGCGGTGAGAGTGCCGCCGTGGGCCTCGATCAATGCCTTGGAGATGGTCAGACCGATCCCGGCCCCGCCGTTGTCCCGGCTGCGGGCGGCATCCCCCCGGTAGAAGCGTTCGAAGATGTGTTCGA
>NZ_LT546022.1 GCF_900078305.2 Corynebacterium bouchesdurhonense | reverse complement strand
CTATATTGAAGGGGCGAAAGCCACCGGGTGGAAACAAGCCATCAACCAACTAGCCGTGGCATACCCCGACCGATTCGCGGACTACTTGTAAACTAAGCCCCCGCACACAAACAATCGGACACTCTCGGTCTGCCCGGTCACCTCCCCGGCGTAGCGCATGTAGCGGTCGAACTTCTCCTGGAAGTCCAGCTCCTGACCGTAGAGCTCGTGGTTGCCGATGGTCCACAGCTCCTCGCCGGAATCGTGCGTGACCTCCGCGCGCGCCGCCATGAACTTGTCCCACTGCTCCTGGCGGCCGGTGTCCACCAAGTCGCCGTTGATCACCAGCGCCTGCGCCTTCTCCGGCATCGCGTTGAGGCGGCGCACCGCCAACTTGTAATCATCCGGGTCATCCTGGGTGTCCGAGATGACGTCGATGATCGTCTGAGGCTTACCGGCCGGCTCGGTCAGCGGCTCGCGCACCGCGACGTTGTCCACGGCCCACCAGTAGTCGTTGTTGCCGCCGTCGTAGGTGAAGTCCACGCGCATTTGGCTGGCGCCGGCGGGCACGTCGATGTCGAAGTACTCGTGCTGCGTGGGGCGATCCGCCGTGAACTCGGCCACCGTTCGGGGCGCGCCGTCGTCGAACGCCACGCTCACGCGGGCAGCCTGGCCGGCCTTGCCCTGCCGGTAGTGGTGGTCGAACTCGAGGGCGACGCGCTCGTGGTTGGAGACGTCGATAGGCGAAGTGCTCATCCGCGCCGTCATCGAATCGCGCGGGGCGAGGCGCTGCTGCTGCGAATCGATGATGGCGATATTGCTGTGTGCCTGCGTGAAGTAGTGCCGCGTGTCGGTGCCCGCGGCCCACGTCCAGTGGCGGATGTCCGAGAGCGTCCAGCCGTTCCAGCGCGCTTCGCCGGAGGTCACGCCCGTGACGGTTTGGGACCAGCCGTCCGGGAGCGTGTGCGTGAAGTGCGCCGGGTTGGGCACGCCGTCAAACGTTTCGAGGTAGCGGTACGGGCGCGAGGATTCCGGCAGGGTGTCGGGTTGGATGGCGGCGGCGGGTGTGAGCGGGATGAGGGTGATGGCGGCGGTGAGGGCGGTAGCGGTGGCGCGGGCGGAGAGGGCGGTGGCGC
>NZ_LT546021.1 GCF_900078305.2 Corynebacterium bouchesdurhonense | reverse complement strand
CCATCAGCTTCTCGCTGATCGCGTTGACCCTCGACGGGTCATAGCCTTTCTTCGGTGACACCGTAGTCATTATCGGTGAAACTCCTTTCAGATCAGAGCCTCACACACAAACTTCCTGACACTCTCCCCAGGGCCCACCATCAGCAAGCGTTACACCACACTAAGGGACGTAACCGAGTTTGTCCGGAGTTTGTCCGACGATAGCGGGGTTAATAAACCCTGTGGGCGTTGTGGAAGATCCACCACTCGTACAAGCACATCACCGCGGCGACGCCCTCCCCAGCAGCCGACGACGAAACACTATCGGCCCCGCCGGCGCCGCTGCTCAGGAAGCCAGTGGAGTGACACTCACAGACCTCCGAGACTGCGCCGACACAAGGCGCGCCTCCCCTGCCCCGTGGGGGCCGTCTCTGCATTCGTGCGTTCAGCGCCCGTTACCTCACGCCAGCATGGTCGTCCTCTGGGGCGCCAGTCTGCGTGGTGTCGGCACGTTCGTCGCGTGCGGTGACATGCCCCTCGCGTCGCATGCGTTCAACCATGTGCGGGTAGCGCAGTTCGAACGCAGGCCGCTCGGAGCAGATACGCGGTAGCGAGGTGAAGTTGTGGCGCGGCGGCGGGCAACTAGTCGCCCACTCCAGCGAGTTGGGTGCTGTTGCAAACAGGAATTCCAAATAACTAACTATTTGTTAGTGTGCAGCACAACGCTGGTACCGGATCCGCCGTTTTCGTCGAAAACGCGAGTTTGCAATAGCACCTATCAGGTCCTAGTTCTGGTTCTGTGGCGGCAGCGCCGCGACGAGCTGGGCGTCAAAGTCCTGCGGACCCAGGCTGGCGGCACCGCCTGGCGAACCGAGGTCGTCGAAAAAGGCGGCGTTAGCGTCGATGTAGTCCACCCACTTGTCTGGGACATCGTCTTCGTAGAAGATGGCCTCAACCGGGCAAACGGGCTCGCAGGCACCGCAGTCGACGCACTCGTCGGGGTGAATGTAGAGCATCCGTTTGCCCTCGTAGATGCAGTCCACGGGACATTCCTCGACGCAGGCTCGATCCAGGACATCAACGCAGGGCTGGGCGATTGTGTAGGTCATCGGATCTCCAATACTGCGGATAAAAACGTGGAAAATAGGTTCACCATCATCCTACTAGCTCCCCAACCCTTCACCAATGGGCACATATCTTCGATTACCTCCGCCGCCAGTAGCGGTAAGGATAGTGGAACCGGTCAGCTGGTCACCGTCGCATGCTGGTACAAACATCAGGGACAGGAGGCCGGTGATCGAACGGTGCCGGTCCATGGTCTCGCCGCGAAAAAACGGACCCTCGGCGGGCTCAAACACCCCAGGGGAAGTCCCTATCTTTCTTATTGCTTCAGTTTGGCAATGGTGATCAAAACAGCGGAGTCCTCGATTGCCTCGAGGCTGTGCCGAGATCGCGGCACGATCAACAGATCACCGCTGCGACCTATCCAGGTCTCATCGCCCGTCCTGAGTTGGACACGCCCATGTAGGACATAAATCGTGGATTCATCGTGATTGTCGCGCTCTCCGAGCTCGGCACCCTGACGTATCCCGACGACGGTCTGCCGCAGAATTTTTTCGTGCCCGCCGAAGACGGTATCGGCGGCACGAGCACTAGGGGCGATGATGGCCTCTTTAAGTTGCTTGCGGGCGAGGGCCTCGATCGATATTTTGTGCATATAAACAACCTTTCGGAGCCGGTCTGGGAAGCATCGAATGGTGAGGAGACCATGTTTTTGTTCATGCGCCTTCCCTGATGGCCCAAGAAGTTAACGCAGTGCGTAAAAAGTGGACTCTGACGTGTCAGCGGTGGGGATCCTCCGTGGGCGGGCCGATGCGCAGGATAGCGGTCAGCGCTTGGTTTCGGTTACTGACATCGAGACGGGCGACGATTATTCATAAGGAATGCAAATTTATAGCAGCATCACGCGACGAGTCAACTACGCTGCTGTCGGGGGCCGACCACTGTCTGCGCGGCCGTCAGTATGTCATCGTCGCCGGCAGACAGCCACAGCTGTAATACCTAGACATGGACGACGCCATCGTTCACTGCACCAAGGGCATCGGCATCTGGGGCTGGGCCAGCACACACCCGGACACGGAACCGGATGTGGTGCTTGGTTGTGCCGGGGACGTTCCCACCATGGAGACCCTCGCCGCCGTGGACCTTTTGCGCTCCCACTTCCCGGATCTGTCCATCCGGGTGGTCAACGTCGTAGACCTCCTTTGAAACACGAGTCCGAAGGCCCACACGGGCTGTCGGACACCGACTTCGACGCGCTGTTCACCACGGACAAGCCAGTGATCTTCGCCTACCACGGTTATCCGTGGTTGATCCACCGGCTCACCTACCGGCGGACCAACCACGGGAACTTCCATGTTCACGGCTTTAGAGAGGTAGTTTCCCGGCGATGGGATATCCGGCAGCGCTCATCTCTTGGTGGGCTTCTTCGGTGGAGGCATAGACCGGGATGCCCTGCGTGATGGCGGTGGCGACCCGGTAATCGGTGGTGACGTCGCTGACCCCGAGGAGTTCCATGTCCTCCTGGGCTCTCACCGCGTCGGCTACACGTTTACCGATGACACCGTACCCGTTTACTGCAACCTTGATTTTATTCGGCATGCTGATTGTCCTTCCCGGAAATCCTGGTTTGGCCCGATGGCCGTATGGTCGTGTTTCTCATCTGGGGTGGTCGGGGAATGTCCTTGTTCAGAGCTCGTTGAGCATCTGCTGCATCTGGGCGATCTCGGCCTCCTGGTCGTTGATAATCTGTTCGGCCAGGGTGATCGCATGGGGATTCTGGCCGTCAGCAACCTCGTCACGGGCCATGTCGACCGCACCTTCGTGGTGGGCGGTCATCTGCTCCAGGTATAGACGGGCAGCCTCGGTACCCTGGG
>NZ_LT546020.1 GCF_900078305.2 Corynebacterium bouchesdurhonense | reverse complement strand
TCTGGGGCTGCCCGAACTCGACGGCCTGGAGGTGTGCCGACGGATCCGCACCTTCTCGGACTGCTACATCCTCATGCTCACCGCGCGTGGCAGCGAGGACGACAAGATCAGCGGTTTGACCCTGGGGGCGGATGACTACATCACCAAACCTTTTAGCATCCGGGAACTGGTGACCCGGGTGAATGCGGTGCTGCGCCGCCCGCGCACCAGCACCACCCCACCGCAGGTGACCACCCCCTTGATCGTTGGTGACCTCATCCTTGACCCCGTCGCCCATCAGGTGCGGGTGGGGGAGACGACCGTGGAGCTCACCCGCACGGAGTTCGAGCTGCTGGTTGCCCTGGCCCTGCGCCCCGGCCAGGTACTGACCCGCCACGACCTGGTCACCGAGGTCTGGGACACCACCTGGGTCGGTGATGAACGCATCGTCGATGTCCACATCGGCAACTTGCGTCGCAAGCTCGGCACCGACACCCGGGGCCGGGGGTTTATCGACACGGTGCGTGGCGTGGGCTACCGGGTGGGGCAGCCATGAATCACGGACCCGGCCTGACCTTCCGCTTCTTGACCGCCCAGGTGTTGGTCGTGGTGATTAGCCTGCTGGTGGCCGTGGCCGTGGCCACGATGGTGGGCCCGACCCTGTTCCATGATCATATGTTGATGGCCGGCCGGGAAGACCCCTCGCTGGAGCTGTTCCATGCCGAGCAGGCCTACCGGGACGCCAACCTGATCACCCTGGCCGTCGCCCTGCCCACCGCCTTGATCAGCGCCCTGCTGGCCAGCCTGTGGTTATCGCGTCGCCTGCGCACCCCCCTGCAGGATCTCACCCGCGCCGCTACCAGCCTGACGGCCGGCAACTATCGTATCCGCGTGCCCGCCGGAGAAGCAGGCCCCGAAGTCACCACCCTGGCGCATGCCTTCAACACCATGGCCGACCGGCTGGAACACACCGAACAGGTCCGCCGCCAGATGCTCTCTGATCTGGCCCACGAAATGGGCACCCCCTTATCGGTGCTCACGGTCTACCTCGATGGTCTCCAGGACGGGGCCGTGGACTGGAATAATGCCACCCACACGATCATGGCTGACCAACTCACCCGCCTGACCCGGTTGATGGAAGACATCGACGATGTCTCCCGGGCCCAGGAACACCGGATTGATTTGGACCTGGCGGAGGAAGGGCTCGGGGATCTGCTCCATACCGCGGCTGCTGCCGCGGGGGAAGCTTATGCTGACAAAGGCGTCGATTTACAGGTCGAGACCATTACGGACACCGCCCGGGTGCTCGTGGACCGGCAACGCTTCGGCCAGGTGATGAGCAATCTCCTGTCGAACGCGCTACGGCACACCCCGGCCGGCGGGCAGGTCCGGATCAGCGTCCACCGACAGGGGGCGTCCACCGCGCTCATCCACGTCGCCGATGACGGCGAGGGCATCCCACCTGACCAGCTCGAACACATCTTCGAACGCTTCTACCGGGGGGATGCCGCCCGCAGCCGGGACAACGGCGGGGCCGGTATCGGTCTGACCATCTCCAAGGCATTGATCGAGGCCCACGGCGGCACTCTCACCGCCAC
>NZ_LT546019.1 GCF_900078305.2 Corynebacterium bouchesdurhonense | reverse complement strand
CGCGATCGTATGCTGCGCCTCTCTCGGCGTCGGGTCACGACCCTGGCGCCACCGAGTCGTGCCCGGCGTAAGGTCGTCGGCGGCTGCGGGGGTGTAGAAGGGCCAGCGCGGGGGCGGGCGCACCACCGTGACCGCCACGGAGACCGCCCCCGCCACCGAGGTGATCACCCGGGAGACCACCCGCTCCGACGGCTCGCGCGCCACCGTCACCGAGACGGTCACGCGCGCCCCCGGCAGCGGGTCCGGGTCCGGCGACGGCAGCGGGTCCGGCTCTGGGACCGGCTCCGGCGCGGCGCGCCGAGGCGGCCTCGCCTCCACCGGCGCGGGCGTGCTGGGCATCACCGGCATCGCCGCGCTGCTGATCATCCTCGGCCTGTGGCTGCGGCGCCGCGGGGAGGAAGGGCGGTAGGTGGGGGGCGTCGATAAGCAAAAGCGCAAAAACGCGGCGTCCTGGCTCATCCTGATCCTCGGCGCGCTCCTGCTGCTGTACCCGATCGCGTCCACGCTGTCCTACCAGTACCGCACGATCAGGCAGAACGAGGAGTACGCGGGCGCGGTGCAGGAGCTTTCCGACGAAGCCAAAGCCGAACAGCTCCGCCTCGCCCACGAATACAACCAACGCCTGCTCGCGGCCGGGCCCCACGCGCGGCCGGCCGTGGACGGCGACCCGGGGTTTGCGGACTACATGTCGCAGCTCACCCTGCCCGAGCAGTACCGCATCATGGCGCGCGTGCGCATCCCGGCCATCGACGTGGACCTGCCCGTGTTCCACACCACGCGCCCCAAAGTGCTTTACGACGGCGCCGGCCACATGTACGGCTCCACCCTCCCCGTCGGCGGCGACGGCACCAACGCCGTCATCTCCGCCCACACCGGCATGGTCAACGCCGCCATGTTCGACGCGCTGCCGTCGCTGAAGCCCGGCGACGACATCTTCATCGACGTGATGGGCGAGCGCCTGCGCTACCGCATGGTGTCGCGCGAGGTGGTCAAACCCGACCGCTACGACGCCGTGACGTACGAGCCCGGCAAAGACAAAATCACCCTGATCACCTGCACGCCCTACGGCCTGAACACCGACCGGCTGCTCGTGCACGCGGAGCGCGCGCCCCTGGACCCGTCGGCGCCGGAGCCCGCCGTCTCCGCCTTTGTGTGGTCCTGGTGGATGATCGCCGTGCTGTCGCTGGTGCTGCTCGTGCTGCTGTTGATTCTGTGGAAGCGTTGGCGGGACCGGCGGCGGCGTGCGCGGGAGCGCGAGCAGGCGCGGTCGCGCGAGCAGCGCTCTGGCGGCTCCGGCTCCGGCTCTGGCTCCGGTGCCGGCTCTGGTGCCGGCTCTGGCGCGGCCGGCTATGGCTTCGGCTCCGGCTCCTGATCCCTATACACATCCGCAGCCGCCGCCGGGCTTCACGGTGATCAGCTTCAACGACCGCATACCACAGTTAATTGTAACA
>NZ_LT546018.1 GCF_900078305.2 Corynebacterium bouchesdurhonense | reverse complement strand
GCCTGACTGTCAGCGGGGTAGTTGTCCAGCGGCGTGCTCCTGCGCGGGGTCGCGGGCGTCCGGCGGACGCCCGCGACCCTCGGCGATGTCGTCGAGGTCGCGGGAGACGTGGCCGTAGAGGTCGTCGGAGTCTGGGTTGGTGTCGGCGTCGGCATCGGGGGCGTCGTCAGGCGAGCGCTCCAACATGCGCGAGAACAGGCCGACCAGGTAGTCGTAGGCCTCGCGCACCGTGATGCCCGTGGTCTTGAGCGCGCCGTAGACGATCACCAGGGCCAGCAGCGGCACCGCCACGTACGGGGTAAACGCGGCGGCGAGGAGGCCGCCAGCCAGGGCGCCGACCGCGCCGCCCGCGATGCGGCGCGTTTCCCAATCGCCCGGGTTGCCCGCGAACACGTGCACCATGCCGAGCATGGCCACCGCGATGATGGACAGCCCGACGGCGACACGCCCCCGCACCGCCGCCGGGGTGCGCACGTTCAGCATTAGCGCAACGGCCACGCCCACGAGCACTACCGGCAAGATGAGCGCGCCGGCGCCGATCACCCAGTGGCACGCCTGGGCGATCGCGCGGCCCACCGGCCCCGCCACGTCCATCCACACCGACGCGCCGATGACCGCGGCCAGCCCGATCAGGCCCAAGCCCCACGCGTCGGCGTTGCGCAGCTGGGACGCCTCGGCGGAATCGGGCTCGGCGTTGGCGTCCTCGGCGCGTTCGTGAGAGGGCCGGCGCGGGGCGCGGCGGGCGTGCGGCCTCCTCCCCCGCTCGCGCTCCTCCTCGTCGAAGTCGAAGGGCTCGAAGTCCTCCGCCTCCCCAGCCTCGTCATCGGAGCGCCGCCGCAAGCCGCCGAACATCGAGCCGACACCCCTGAACGCGGAGCCGAGCGACTTGCCCACGGCGCGGGTGGCGGAGCCGACGCGCTCGTCTGCGGTGTCGGCCGCGACCATGGAGGAGGTCGGCGGGTGCGTCATCGACACCGGCGCGGTGCGGGAGCGGGACGTCCGGGGGGCCGAATTTTTGACAGACATGGCTGTAACTTTAACGCGCCACGTCACATTCGTCCCACACGCCACACGGGCTGGGCGGTTAGAGGGCCCGGTCCAACCCTTCGAGTACGTCCGTGCGGCCACGGAACTCCACCTGCGCGGCGTCGCGCCCGGACACCCACAGCAGGAGCTCGCCGGGCTCGCCGAGGACGCGCAGCACGTCGTCGCCGCGCTCGGCAACACCGGGCTTACCCCCGGCGGTCACCGGCGGCAGCTTCGGAGGCGTCAGCACCACGGGCACCTCGGCCTTGCGCAGGCTCAGCAAGCCGAAACGCTTCGCCAGCTTGAGCAGTTGCTTATCGACGGCCCCACTAAACTCACGCGGCCCCGCCCCCGCC
>NZ_LT546017.1 GCF_900078305.2 Corynebacterium bouchesdurhonense | reverse complement strand
TATATTGAAGGGGCGAAAGCCACCGGGTGGAAACAAGCCATCAACCAACTAGCCGTGGCATACCCCGACCGATTCGCGGACTACTTGTAAACTAAGCCCCCGCACACAAACAATCGGACACTCTCCTTGTGCACCGCCAGCACCGTAGCCACCAGCAATACCAAGGCTGCTGCCACGGAGTGGAGGACCGGGGAGAAATTCCGCACGGCCTCCAGCCCCACGCCCGGGTCTGCCGCCACCCGGGCAAGATACTCGAAGGTCTGCATGTACAGCACCAACACACCTGTCGCCACCACAGTGAGCCTCAGCTTGAACACCACCCAGTAGTGTCGGAACAATCCCCACGTCGTCCCCAGGGATTGAAGGACTCCGGTCACCAGCGAGGCCACCGCCAGGGGAACGAGCGCCCACCACGCCACCTGCTCCATCACCCGATACATCCCCCAGACCGCCATCTCATCCGCGCTCACTATCCCCATGACCGCCATCGCGATAAAGACGAGCACCATCCCGAGCCAGCCGACCGAGCAGACCACATGTGCCACCAGCGCGGCCTTGCGTATTCGTGGGATCATCACTCTCGCCATTAGAGGTGCTCCTGGACCAGGAACGCCCCCTCGGCCAGCATCCCCAACCATGGCGACTGGGCCCATGGTTGCCGTCTCCAAACACCAGTACCAGCACGACCGAGTCATGCGCCTGAAGGCTTCGCGGTCATCCGGAGGAAAACACCACACGATCACCACCTCGCAGACCAAGGGGCGCCTCGCCCTCGTGGCTGTAGCCACCGGCACGGTCTCATCCGCCGGCGTCGGTGGCGCCACGGCCGCCACCCTGCAAGCCCCGGCCGAGGTCGAGGCTCCGGTCTCCCCGGAGGCTGCCACCGTCGAGGTGGATTTGGCCACCAACGACACGGCCCTGTCCTCGAGTGGGACGCAGGCCGCACCGCAGATTCTCGCGATCTCCGAATTCAAGCCGGTCGCCAACATCGACGAGCAGCTGGACAAGGCCATCCAGTACAACGCCGAGCGGGCCGAGAAGGAGCGCGCTGCCCGCGCGCCCTCGGTGGTCAAGCCCGCTGAAGGCACCTTCACCTCCGGTTCCGGCGTGCACTGGGGAACCCTCCACGCGGGTATCGACATCGCCAACGTCGTGGGTACCCCGATCCTCGCGGCGATGGGCGGCACTGTCATCGCCTCCGGCCCGGCCTCCTGTTTCGGGCAGCGGATCCGCATCCAGCACGATGATGGCTCGATTGCCGTCTACGGTCATATGGAGACTCTCGACGTGACCGTTGGAAAACGCGTCACCGCTGGTCAGAGGATCGCTGGCATGGGCAACCGGGGGTTTTCCACCGGTTCTCACCTGCACCTCGAGCGTTACCCGACTGGCAGCGGGGCGGTCGACCCGTTGCCCTGGTTCGCCGAGCACGGCGTCACCTTCTAGCCTTCCCGCACTCACCAGGACCGGCCCAGGCACCGGAACCGGCGGCAGCGACTGGGCGTGAGGCACCCGCCTCAGACCGCAGAGACGCTTCTCACTCATCGCCGACACAGCCCAGACTTGATAGCTTATCCAGGCAGGGCAGACCGGGGCACAGGGGAGGCAGTCCGTGCTCGTCATATATGGGGGCGGCGAGCGTCCCGCCAACGAGGAGCAGGTGCCGTAATCCACGTTTAGTGGGATACTTCCGTAACCTGCCTTCTCCTGCGCCAGCTGACGAGGCCGGTAACCGCAGGCCATGCAAGAGCCAGCATCGCGAGAACCAACAGGGGCGTATCCCCCATGCGCGCATACGGCGTCAAACCAGTATGAAGGGGAACGGTTGCCGTCAGCAGTTCGTTCGTGCCCAGGCCACTGAGTTGTGAGACTGTGCCGTCGGGCTGGATAACTGCGGAGTATCCGGTGGGGGCAGCCTGGAGAACGGTGCGGCCAAACTCGCGGGCACGCATCCGGGATGCGGCCACTTCAATTGCAGGTACTTCCTCGGTCACAAAAGACGCGGCGTTGGTCGGTGCGAGGAGTAGCTGCCCACCATTGCGAACGGCATCGGCGACCCGGTCGGCGAAGAAGACCTCATAAGAAATGACGATCCCCAATCGTGGTGTCCCGCTGGGATCGAGCACCGCCGGCCCCTCTCCGGCAATGGCGTCGCGGGGGATGAACCGTGCGTCCTCGCTGAGTCGTTCAATCAGATTGCGCATAGGGATGTACTCGCCGAACGGCACACGATGATGCTTCTCATAGCGTCCTAACCGGGTCCCGTCCGGTCCCCACACTATGGATGCGTTCCGGAAATGTTGATCCTCGGATTCGGTAATTCCGACAACGATGTTCGTGTCGAGTTGCCTAGCCAGTTCAGCGAAAGCTGCATCAACGCGCGTCCCGTCGATTGAGCCGTCGATATTGACGACGTTTTCGGGCAGCAGAACCAGATTAGGGTCTTCGGTTATATCTTCGGCAACCTGTAGGTGCCGGCGGGTCGTATCAAACGGATCGGTATTGACCGCGCGAAGCCCACGGGGGCCTCCACCCTGCACGAGCACGACGTCAAGGCTGCCTTCTGCCGTATCATCTACGATCGTTGGCGCGAACGCCGGTACCGCGAGTACCACGACCACTGCGACCACGGATGCTGCACGGGCTCGTCTCGGCCCGAAGATGACAGCGGTAACAACGGCCCCCGCAACTGCGGCCAACGCGGTCACCAGGAGAGTCCCACCCAGGGGCGCTGCCGCCATGAAAGGACCATCGGTCTGGCTGTATCCGAAAGCGGACAGCGGGAAACCGCCGAACGGGAACCGGTGCTGCACAGCCTCCAATAACACCAGGGCAGCAGGGGTGAGCAGCCACCAGCTCGACCAGCGACTGCGAAAAGCCGCCTCGTTAGGCGATACCGCGGCAACCAGCATTAACAGTAGCGTCTGAACGGCAACAACAGCAGCGTATCCGGCAGTGTTGAAGTCGGTGAGCCAGCGCAGAGCAAGAGCGTAGTGCGCCACCCCGCCCAACCCACCGAGCCACAAACGGTTACGTAGTGGTTGACCTGCCAAAGCCAGCATGAACATAGTCACGCCCACCGGGAACAGCACCCACCAACCGCGTGGCGGCAGCGCCAGCCACCAGACCACCGCAGCTCCCATCATGAGCGCGGTGGGAACGGCCAATCTGCGCCAGTTATCGCCGGCTATCCCCCGGGAAAGACGTGAGACTGTCACGTCTGCTGCAGTACTAGCCTTCACCGGAGATCACGGCCTTCTTCGGGTTGCTGCTCGGTTGTGAATATATGCCCAATCTTTCGAGTCATGTGACAGCAACTTTCAGTACTTTCCCAGTGGATCTGGGGGTGTCCGATTGACGAATCCGGATTTAGTTCAGGCCGGCGTAGGTGTGCAGGCCGGAGACGCCCAGGTTGATGAAAAACAGGTTGAAGATTATCGTGGCCGGGGCCAGGATATTGATCCACGCGGCCTTGTGATCGCGGCACTCGGCCGTGGCACGGGCATGCAGGTAGGCGGCATAGAGCGCCCAGGAGATAAAGGATGCGGTCTCCTTCGGATCCCATCCTCAAAACCGGCCCCACGAGGCCTCCGCCCAGATCGGGTGTGCTCGGCATGGATTAGATCTTCTTATTCCGGGGCGGTGGGGAAGAATACGGTGTTCTGGTTGTCCCGGAAGACCACAACACCGAGGAAGGTCATCGTGCTGCCCGGTGGGTGGTCTGCAGCGACCCAGCTCACCCTAGCGACCGACCATGCTGTGGGGTTAGGCGTACCGCAGGGAACTCATCATCCCGGTTTCCATGTGATAGGCGTTATGGCAGTGAAATGCCCACTCACCGGGGTTGTCAGCGATCAAGTCCGCGTCCACCGTTTCGCCGGGGAGAATGAGGACAGTGTCCTTGCGCAGGCCGCTACTTCCGGGAAGAGCCCAGGTATGCCCGTGCAGGTGCATCGGATGGGGCATGGCCGTGGGGTTGTGCATCCGCATCCGCAGGCGTTGGCCTTCTTGGACTGTGCCCGGGGAATCAGCACCGTCGATGCGCAGTCCCCACTGGTAGGGCATCATCTGGCCGGTTAATTCGACCTCTATTTCCTTATCCACGTCACCGGCCGGGAGCATGGCTCGTTCCACCGGCTCAAAGGACGTCAAGAAGGTACCGGGGGCAGTGAGTTCGGGGAAGGTAGTCTCTGGTGCGGGGGTCTGGCCCGCGGCGGTCCGGATGACGGCAAACGCCCGGTCGTCCTTGCCGGCGGCCAGGGCGGTCAGGGGAAAGACACCATCACCGAGTACCACCTCCACGTCGACGCGTTCACCCATCGAGAGGTAGAACGACTCGATGTCGTGGGGGCGGACCGGGAAACCGTCGACGTGGGTGACGGTCATGCGGTGGCCACCGAGGGCCACCTTGAAGATGGTGTCACCGCCGGAGTTGATAAACCGCAGGCGGGCCTTGTCGCCCGGGCGAGCCTCGAAGGTCCGGTGAGCACGGGGGATACGTCCGTTGATGAGGTAGTGCG
>NZ_LT546016.1 GCF_900078305.2 Corynebacterium bouchesdurhonense | reverse complement strand
GGGCAGCACAGCGAGGGGCACCGGGGCGCACCCCGCACCGCACCGGGGTACCTCGGGGGGTGTGTTGCGCAAACTCGAACCCGGCACATTGCTGCAATCCCGCAACAATGTTCCGGATTGCAACTATCTGCCGGGTTCGCCGATTTGCATGCCACCACCCCTCTCCGCTCACAGGAAACGCACAGTCGGCAAATGTGTCTGGTAGATGCGTTCTGGCAGATGCGTTCCAGCACATGGTCTCCAACCGAGTACCCGAGGAGACCGCGACCAGATTTACTCGACTGGAGACCATGTGCCAGAACGCTTTTGCGGCCGGGCGTCCCGGCGCGGCGCTCCGGCCGGGGCCAAAGCCGGGGCCAAAGCCGGGGCCAAATCCGCCAAACCGCCAAATCCGCCTACAGCGCCGACACCGCCAAAACCGCCTACAGCGCCACGGGCGCCACCGGCTCCACCGGGTTGCCCTGCCACACGGTGCCGGCGGGGACGGAGTCGCCGCGCATGACCAGGGAGCCGGGCCCCACGGTGGCGCCCGCGCCGAGCACCGCGCCCGGCAGCACCACCGAGTTCGGCCCCAGTGTCGCACCCGCCTCCAGAGTCACGGCGTCCAGCGACATCACGCGGTCCTGGAAGAGGTGCGTCTGCACCACGGTGCCCGGGCCCACGGTGGCCCCGCGGCCCACAACGCAGAGGTCGGTCTCCGGGAACCAGTAGGACTCGATCCAGGCGCCGCGCCCCACGCGCACACCCAGGGCGCGCAGGGCCAGGTTCATCTCGCCGGAACCGGCGGCCCAGGTGAAGAACCAGGGCGCGGCGATCATCTCCACAAACTGGTCCTGCAGCTCGTTGAGCCACACAAACCAGCTGTACAGCGGGTGCTCACCGGCGCGGTGGCGCTGCACCAGCAGCCACTTGATCGCCACGGTCACGGCCACGGCCACGGCGCCCACGCCCATCCACAGCAGCCCGCCGAGCAGGTACACCCACAGGCCCACGCGGCCCAACAGCTCCAGCACGCCCACGGCGAACAGCGCCGCGAGCGCCGCCTGCGCGATCGGCGCGGCCAGACGCAGCGTCTCAACGAGCCCGCGCCGCACCTTCATGCCCACGGGCGCCCGGTACGTGCCGGCCTCGCCGCCCGCCGCGGCCACCTCCACGCGGCGCATCCGCTCCGGCGGCGAGCCCCACCAGTTGGACTTGCCCTTGGACTTCCGCGGCGCGGAGGACAGCACGGCCACCAGGGATCGCTTGGCCAGCCGGCGCCCCGGCGCGACGATGCCGGAGTTGCCCACGAAGGAGCGCTTGCCTACCTGCGACTCCGCGCTCCGGATCCACCCGCCGGAGAGTTCGTAGGGGCCGATGAGGGTGTCGTCGGCAAGGAAGGAGCTCTCGCCCACGCTGGCCAGCTTCGGCACCATGAGCGCGGTGGAGATTTCGGCGTCCTTGCCCACCTCGGCGCCGAGCGCCCTGAACCAGGAAGGCGTGAGGAGGGAGGCGTAGAGGGGGAAGAAGCGTGAGCGGGCGTCGTCAAGCAGGCGCACGACCGTCCACAAGCCCCAGCCCGCGGCGGAGCGCACGGGGTGCGTGCCGGGCTTCACGGCGAGCTGCGCGAGGCGCACGAACGTCCAGGTCAGCGCCAGGCCAGCGAAAAAGTAGACCAGCCCGCCGGCTACCACCGCCGCAACCAGGCCCCCGCCGCCAGCCTGGAACAACACCGCCGCGCCGGCGAGCACGCCGAGCGCCCCGGCAGCCACGGGCACGGCGGCGATCGCCATGGCCGTGAGCGCGTAGAGCGCCACCCACACCCGGCCGCGGGGCGGGGGGGGGGGGGGGGGCGCGGGGGGGGGGGGGGGGGGGGTGCCCACCTTGCGGGGGGGGGGGCCGGGCCCGCGCGCGGCCTTCCTCACCGGCTTGGCGCCGGGTTCGGTGGGGCCGGG
>NZ_LT546015.1 GCF_900078305.2 Corynebacterium bouchesdurhonense | reverse complement strand
CCACCTCCACCACCCCGGAACCCAACACCCCTTCCGCCGGTAGCAGTGGTTCTTCCGCCGGCGGCGTCCTAGCAGCGCTCCTCGCCGTGCTGGCCCTCCTCGGTGGCGCTGCCTACTTCGTCTTCCCGCAGATCCAGGAGTTCCTGCCCGACATGCCTCGCCCATAGCCCCGCTCATAGCCCCGGCTGGCCCGCCCCATCCCAAACCCCGGGCGCCTCGGGGGGAATGTTGCGCAAATTCGAGCCCGGCACATAGTTGCAATCCGGAACATTGTTGCGGGATTGCAACTATGTACCGGGTTCGCCGATTCGCATGACCCCACCCCTCTCCGCTCACAGGAAACGCACAGCCGGGAAATCTGTTCTGGCAGATGCGTTCTGGCAGATGCGTTCCAGCAGATGGTCTCCAACCGAGTGCGCAGGGAGGCCGCCGCCAGATTTACTCCATTAGAGACCATGTGCCAGAACGCATGTACGGCCGAGCCCGCCGCCGGCCGGGGCGCGCCGCCGGCCGGGGCCCGCCGCCGCACGCCGCCGCGGGCACGCCGCCGAACGCCGGGCGCCCTAAAACACCAGCTGGTTGAGGAAGCGCTGCGCGCGCTCCGTCCTGGGTGCGGCGAAGAACTCCTCGGGCGGCGCGAGCTCCACGATGCGGCCGGCGTCCATGAACGCGACGCGGTCCGCCACGGCGCGGGCAAACGACATCTCGTGCGTGACCACCAGCATGGTCATGCCGTCGCGGGCGAGGCCGACCACCACGTCGAGGACTTCGCGCACGATTTCGGGGTCGAGGGAGGCGGTGATTTCGTCGAGAAGCAATGCCCTCGGCTGCATCATCAGGGCGCGCACGATGGCCACGCGCTGCTTCTGCCCGCCGGAGAGCTCGCGCGGCCGCGCGTCGGCCTTGGCGCGCAGGCCCACGCGCTCGAGCAGCCCGAGCGCGCGCTCCCGCGCCTCCGCCTGGTCAGCGCCCTGCACCACCTTCGGCGCGAGCAGCAGGTTCTCCATCACGGTCAGGTGGGGGAAGAGATCGTAGGACTGGAACACCATGCCCACGTCGGAGCGCACGTCCTTGAGCTTGGTGGCGCCCGACGTCACCTCCCGGCCGTTGACCACGATGCTCCCCGCATCCACCGGCTCCAGCCCGTTCACGGTGCGCAGCAGCGTCGATTTCCCGCAGCCGGACGGGCCGATGATGGCCAGTACTTCGCCGGGGTCGACGGCGAGGGAGACGTCGACAAGCGCCTGATGCCCGTTGGGGTACGTCTTCGACACGTGGGACAAGGAGATGAGCGACATCTAGCTCCACCTTTCTTCCAGCTTGCGCGCGGCGAGCGATATGGGGAAACACACGAGAAAATACAGCAGGAACACCACGCCGTAGATCCACAGCGCGGCGGAGGGGTACTCGAAGCGGTTGGCGTCGATGATCTGCTGCGCCACCTTCAGCACCTCCACCACGCCGATCAGCGCGACGAGCGAGGTGGTCATGATCATGCGGTTGGTCAGGTTGATGGTGGCGGGCACCAGGCCGCGCAGCGCCTGCGGCAGCACCACGTGGCGGTACAGCGCGCGGCCCTCGATGCCCAGCGCCGCCGCCGAGAGGTACTGGTGGCGCGGCACGGACTCGATGGCGGCGCGCACCAGGTCGCCCAGCTCGGCGGTGCCCCACAGCGTGAACACGATGATGGCCGCCAGCCGCGCGTCGAGGTTCAGCCCCCACGCGCGCGTGGCGTCGAAGTACACCAGGAACAGCAGAACTAGCTGCGGCATGATGCGCACGAACTGGAGGTAGGCCTGGGTCACCGCCTTCAGGGCTTTGCTTTTCGACGCCATCGCCACCCCCATCAACGTCCCAAACACGATGGAGAGCGCCATGGACGCCAGGGCGATCTCGATGGACACGCCCAAGCCGCCGAGGAGGCGCGCGAAGTTGTTGCCCTCCGCGAGCACTGCGAGATCAGAAAACATTGGCGCGCACCCGCCTTTCCACGCGGCCCGCGATCAGGGAGATGGGCAGGAGGATGAGCAGGTAGAAGAAGACGAGGAGGAACAGCGCCTCGCGCGTCTCGTACGTCTGCCCGATCTGCTCCTTGGCGGTGAACACCAGGTCCGGCAGCGCCACGATGCTCACCACCGACGTCTCCTTGATCAGGAAGATGATGTTGGCGGTGATAGCGGGCAGGGACAGCGCCATGGCCTGCGGGGCGATGACGTGGCGCAGCGCCTGCGTGCGCGACATGCCCAGGCTCAGGCTGGACTGCATCTGGATGGGCGCCACGCCCTCGAGGCCCGCGCGGATGGCCTCCGCCATGTACGAGCCGCCCAGGAAGGCGAGGCCCACCACGGCGCACGTCTCGCTCTGAAGCACCACGCCCAGCTTGGGCAGGCCGAAGTAGAGGAAGAACAGCTGCACCAAAAGGGGCGTGTTCCGCGACACCTCGATGTACGCCCGGGCCACCTGGCGCAGCACCGGGACGCGGAAGAAGCGGACCCCGGCCACCAGCGCGCCCACGATGAAGGCGAGCACAATGCCTTTGGCGGCAACCCTCACCGTGAGGATTGCCGCCTGGGCGTACACCGGGATGTTGTCGGCGATGACCGAGAAATCCATGGTTGTTTGGGTCTTGGTTCGCGGGGCTTGGGCGCTTTAGAGCTTCCCGCCCTCGACCACGAGCTCATCGGCCGTGACGGCGTTGCCGTAGACCGGCTTCAGCGTCTTGTCGTAGTCGGCGTGGAAGAAGTTCTCCTTGCCCAGCTCGGTCAGCTCGTCGTTGATCCAATCGCGCAGGTCGGTGTTGCCCTTGGCCACTGCCGGGGCGATGGTGTCCGTGTCGCCCAGGGACGGGATGGTGGTGGTGAAGCCGTCCGTCTTCGCAGCCCAGGCCAGGGCCTCGGTGTTGTCGGTGACCCAGGCGTCGCCGCGGCCGTCCAACAGCGCGTTGGTGGCCTCGGTGTACTGCTCGAACTTGGTCAGCTTCACCTCGGGGTGGTGCTTCTCCAGGTACGCCTCGGCGGTGGTGCCCTTGACCACGATCACGTTCTTGCCCTTCAGGCCCTCGACGTCATTGATCGGCGCGGAGTCCGGGGTCACGGCGCCGAGGGAGACCTTCATGTACGGGTTGGCAAAGTCAACCTTCTCCTGGCGCTCCGGGGTGACGGTGAAGTTGGCCAGGATGATGTCCACCTTGTTGGTGTCCAGGAACTCGACGCGCGAGGCGGCCTCCACCGGCACGTACTCCAGGTCCACGCCGAGGTCCTCGGCCAGGCGGTTGCCGAATTCGACGTCGTAGCCGGCGTAGTCCCCGTTCTGGTCCACGTAGCCGAAGGGTGCCTTGTCGGAGAAGACGCCGATCTTGACGGTGCCGTCGTCCTGGATCTGCTGGACGCTGCGGTAGCCGTCGGCGCCCGCTGCGCCGGTGGCGTTGCCGTTGCCGTTGTCAGCGGATTCGGTGGAGCAGGCGACGAGGCCGGCGGCGGCGAGCACGGCGGCCGCGCCCGCGGCGAGGCGCTTGCGGAGGGAAAAAGCAGACATGGTGGTTCGCTTTCTGGTTCTCGGTGGATCTCGGTGGATCTCGGTGGTTCTCGGTGGTTCGGTTTCGGCCGGCGGGCGTGCGCCCTCGACCGGGTTGTCCGTTAAAACTACACCAAGCTGTCTAGTTGGCCAACTGTTTGTTGCGGCGGGACGGTGCGGGGCCCGTCTCTTTTACACATCCGACGCTGCCTACGGCCTCCTGCCCTCGCCTCTCCCGGTGGCGCCCTTATCCGTCCGAACGCACGTGTATCACTCACATATTGAACTCAACATTGAGCCTGTAAATCATGGTGATACAAAGATGGAGGAACTATGAATCATCAAAATAATCAG
>NZ_LT546014.1 GCF_900078305.2 Corynebacterium bouchesdurhonense | reverse complement strand
ACCCTCTCCAACCCCACCCCCATCACCCGCACCACCACTTCGGGCGGCGCTGCCCGAAGTGGTGGTGCGGGTGATGGGGGTGGGGTTGGAGAGGGTGGCGTCGAGAAGCAAAAGCTCCACCTCGCGGTCCCCGATCTGGGCAAACCACTCCTGCCCCACCGACGCGCGCAGGTCAACGCGGATCTGGCCCGACTCCGCCGCGATGGCGGTGGGCCAGGGTGCGGCCGCGGCCGCGGTGCCGGCAAGGAGGGCAGCGGCAAGCGCGGCGCCGGCCTGCTTCGCCGCCGCGGTTGGCCTGATCTTGCTCACTGCGTGTTCCTTTCCTTGTCGGGTTCTCGCGCGCGGTCTACGCGGCGTTGCGGCGGCTGAGCTGGTACGCGGCACCGCCACCGAACAGCACGAGGCCAAGCGCCAGGAGGATGAGCATGGTGCGCTCACCGGTGGCCGGCAGGTTGCCCCAGATGCTGTTCTTCGCGTTGTTCACGGTGCCGGAGAGCGTGCCGGTGGCGCCGGTATCGGTTCCCGCGGCAGCGGTGAACTCGAGGTGCTGCGGCTCCGGGTTGTCCAGGTAGCCGGCCACACCCGCGGTTTCCACCGCGCAGTAATCCACGTACGCCACGGCGGTCGAGTTCGCGTCGCGATCCGCCTTCGCGCGGTTTAGGCCGGTGGCGTTTGCCACTGCGGCCTGCCCGTCAGCACCGATCGCTTCGATCTCGGTGACGGTGGCGTTGTTCACGCGCACACGCTCCGGCTGTGCGCCGTCGGCGATGTTCCAGCGGCCGCTGGTGTCCTGGGTGCAACGGTAGATCTCGAACTTCGCGCCGGAGCCGTTCTTGTTGTCGTCGACGTCCTTGCCGGCCAGCTGCTTAGTCACGGCGACGTTGACAAACTGCGTCTCGGTGCCCGTGTTCTCCGGATCGCGCGGGTCGGTCGTATCGGTCGCGTTGCCGTTGTAAATCACCTGGGCGGTGTTAGACAGCACACCGTTGCCCGGCACCGCGTTGACGGTGGCTTTGAAGCGCACGCCGAGCGCGAGCTCCGGGTTGGTGGCGCGGGCGGCGCGCAGTTTGGTGATGCCCGCCTCGGTAAACGTCACGGTCAGCTTGTTGTCCTCTTCCAGGGTGACGTTGTAGTCCTCCCGGGCTACCAGCGCGGTGCCGGCGGTGCCTTTTACGTCCGCGGCCTCAGCGGCAGAGTCGTCGTAGTACGCAACGCGCACGGTGTGGTTCGGGTTGTTCGCGTCCCACGTCAGCTGTGCCGGGAGGGTATCCACGACCTGCAGGGACTCGTTTTGGCGGTTTGCCTCGAACGCCGGCAGCGTAGTGGCGACGTTGTACTGCACGTCATCCCCAACGGTGTAGTTATCGGTCTCTACCTTCTTGGTCGGCTGTAGCTTCTGGTTCTTCGGGGACACGGTGACGTCGTAGCTCGGCTCACCGTTGTCGGTGCGCGGGATGGTGACCAGGAACGGCGGGGCGACGGTGTAGCCGCCACCGCGCGCCTGCTCGGTGACGCGGTACAGGCCGACCGGGAGCTGGTCGAACGTGGCAGTGCCTTCGTCATTGGTGGCCTGCTCTCCGCTGTAACCGGCTGCGGGCGCGCCGGCCACATTGTCAGCCCACTTCGCTACAACGTCCCAGGCCTGCTGGCGGTCCAGGTTGTAGCCCTGGGGGTTCAGCTGGTCATCCTGCAGGTTGATCTGCTCGACCCGGAACGTCGTGCCCGGCAGCGGCGTGGAGGTATCGCCCGGCTGGCCCTCGTACTTGTTGATGGTGATGGAGCCGGTCCGGTTGGTGTCGATCGCGCTGCCCGGGGCGGCGATCGCGGTGGTCGGGGCGAGCATGCCGGCACCCACGGGGCCAGCGACGGACACGGCGGCTGCCATGGCGATGGCCATGGTCTTTTTGGTGATGTTCGACATTGCAGTCATTCCTTTTCAGCGGTATCGGAAATACGTGGATGGGGAGGGGAGCTTATGGGTCAGCGGCAATTGCCGGACCGACGCGTCTTTTACGTCAGCCCGTACAACGCTCGCAGGTACCGGGCGAATTTCCTACGCATCAACGAGCTCACCGCCTTCGGCACCCGAGCGCCGGGTGACGCGCCACGCGCCGGCCGCGAAGAGCAGCAGGCCGAGCACGAGGATCAGCACCATCGTCTGCTGGCCAGACTCCGGCAGCAGCCAGCCCAGCACCCCGGAGGGCCGCAGGGCGCCCTGGCTGTCGGAGGCGGAGACCTTCTGCCCGCCGGTGCCCTGCATCGTGGCGGTGGCCACCACCGGGGCGTCTCCGCCGCCGGCCGGGTAGCGGAAGTTTCGGTCCTTCGGCTCGCCGGAGATGTCCACGTCGAAAGTGCACGTGTACTCCGCGCCCGCCGCGAGCACGTCGGGCACCGCGCACACGCCGGCAGGGATCGCCCCGTCCGCCCCCACCGCTACCGGGGTGCCGGCCGGCTGGCCGTTCACGACGGGGGTGAGGGTGCGGGTGGCAAGGGAGGCGTCGGTAAGCGAAAGCCCCTCGAGCGCGAACGCGCCGTCATTGTGCACGGTGTAGGTCACGCGCATGGCGTCGGCGCTCGCGGGCAGCAGGGTCACTCCGCCGAGCGCGGTGCCGTCGATGGTCTTGCGCACGCCGAGCGACGGGAAGCGGTTGCGCAGGTCAAGGCGCCACAGGCGCTGGTCCTGCACGCTGAGGTCCGTCGCGGCGGCCACCGGCTGCGCGGTGAACTGCACGCGCTGGTGCGCGATCTCCGCGCCGGCGCTCGCCTGCGACACGCCCACGTCCGCGATCCGCGAACCCTGGCCGGTGACGTCCAGGACGGATTCCACCTGCGCGTCGCCGTCATCGGTCTCCGTGATGGCGCAGGTGCTGTCCACGTACATGCCTTCGATCACGTGCGTGCCGCCGCTTCGCAGCTCGAAGTCGGGCTGGGCCGCGGAGCACGTCTGGTTGAACCGGAACGTGGCGTCGGCGGCGCGGCCGCCCTCGGCGGCCTTGCTCACCACCACGTTCAGCGTGGCGCGCGGGTGCGCGGCCTCGAGGCCCACCACGAGCGCGGTGTCGGAGCTGTTGCTAACCGACGCAACCGTAAACGCCCGCGCGTACCCCTTCTCCCGCACATTCTGCGGGGCGATGGCGCCCACGGAGGTGGCCGGGCCCTCGCGGCGGTCACCCGACCAGGTGGCAAACTGCACGTACGGGCGGCGGTCCTTCGCGCCCTCCGGGCCGGTGACCTCGATTTGCGGGCGGGCGGCCAGCGCCGGTGCGGCGCCGTAGTCCACGGTGCAGTCCGCGCCCACGGGCAGGTCCAGCTGCACGCCGCCGGTGGGTGCGGTGTCCGACGTGGGCAGCGAGCCCACGTCCACCGCGCCGCGTGCGATGTCCACGCGGTACGTCTTGGTCTCCTTCGTCTCTGCAGAGCCCTGGCCGTAAGTACACTTCACCTCGCCGGTGTAGGGCGAGTCCTGGCCCTGCACGTAGCCCGTCTCGTACGCCACGAAGCGCACGGGAGCGGTGCGGCGGGTGGCATCGTTCACAAACGCCATGTCCGTCACGGGCGCCTCCGCGGGCGCCTGGGCCGGCGCCGCCACCTGCTTGCTCACGGCCTTCTCCCGCGGCGCGACGTCCAGCACGGCGTCCACCCCGGTGGGGTTCTGCTCGGTGAAGGAGCACTCCGCGCCAGCGGGCACCAGCGCGGCGGGAGAGGTGTAGCGCCACACCTGCTTGCCGCCCTGGTCCGCCTGGCGCGCGAACTGGCCCTGGCCGGTGCCCCACGCCACGGTTCGCGGCAGCACGTAGGCCTCGCCGCTGGCCTGGGTATAGCCGTAGCCGATGGCGTTGCGCTGGCCGCCGATGGAGCTGGACTCGTAGCCCAGCGCGCGGCACGTCATGGAGAAGTTGAACTGGGTCTCGCCAGCCTTCAGCAGCTCGATGTCCGCGGCGTCCCCCACCACGTCCTTGGTCAGCGTTACCGGGGCCAGCTCGTAGCGGTAGTGGTTTTCCAGGCCCACCTTGTTGCGCTGCGGGTCGTCGTAGCTTGAAAAGGCCGGCGAGCTGGCCACTTCTCCGCGCAGCTCGGTGTCCGTGGTCACGTTGCCGCCGCCGCCGAGAGAGCTCCAGCTCACGTACTGCGGGCGCAGGTAGGCGCTCAATCCGTTTGCGGCGAGGCGCAGCGAGCCGAAGTTGGTGCCTGCGAACTCGCAGTCCGCGCCCACGGGCACGTTTTTAAAGGTGTAGCTGCCCTCACCATGGATCCGCCCCGGCTCGGCCTCCACCAGGGGCACCTCGTTACCGGCCTCGTCCTTGGCCTCCGGGTCGCGGCAGACCATGGTGATCTGGTGGTCATACAGCCCGCGCTGCAGCTCCTCGGGCGTGACGCTCTGGCGCAGCGAGGCGGGCAGGTCCGCGGTCTTGGTCACGGTCATCTCGGTGGTACGGCGGGTGTAGGCGTTGTTGAACACCACCGTGTTCGCCCCGTTCTCACCGTTCGCCCCGTTCTCCCCGCGCCCCCCCTCGAAGCGACCGGCCACGGTGCCGTCGTTCTCGCGCCCCGCCACGGCGCCCGGGATCTCCGCACCGTTGAAGGTGATGCGGCGGTCCAGGCTGATGCCGGTGGCGGTGGTGGTGTGGCGCTCCTCCACCGCACAGGTGGAGCCGACGGGCACGGAAGCAGTGAGGTCAGCGCCGCCGTCGTACTCGTTCACGCTCTCGCGCGGGTCCTGGTTGGCGGAGACGGTGGTCTCCACGCGCACGCCCTCCCGGCCCAGCGGGTCGGTGCAGATAAGCGACACCGGGAACTGGCGGTGCAGCTTCACGTTCTTGCGCGGGTCAGAGATATAGGTGGGCCCGCCTGGGTACGCCGCGTTGAACACCACGTGCTTGCGCGCTTCCACCTGCGCGTTGACCAGGTTGTACGCCTGCGTCACGGTCACCGCGGAGGTGGTGCCCACGGTGAAGCGCTCGGCCGCGGCCAGGTCGCGCTGCCCCTGATCGTCCACCGCGTAGCGGAAGCTCTCGGCGTGGTCGATGGGGAACGTCTTGTCGCCCTCAGCGCCGTTTACCGTGCGCTCGCCGGTCTCCTCCGACACGCGCTCCAGCACGCACTCGCTGCCGCGCGGCGCGAAGTTGGCGTCGAAGGTCTCGGAGGCGCGCTCCGCCGTAAGTGTGAACTCCCGCACCTGCGGCGCCCCCTGCTCGGGGTCGGTGCAGGTGAGGCGGTAGTCCACCCCGGCCGCCGGCGCGAGGAGTTGCTCGCCCTGCAGCACCTGCGACACGGTCAGGCCGGAGCCGCGCGGGGTGAACGTGTTGGTAATGGTCGCGGTGGTCTCCGCCGCGCCGACGGTCACCGGGTCGGTGCCGCTGTTCGCCCACGCCACGCCCGCCGGGTGTTCGGGGGTCTGCTCCTCAAAGGTGCACTGGTTGCCGTACGGCACGGCCATCCGGCCGCCCACGTTCAGCTTCGGGTCATCCGCCACCACGGCGGCGGTGCCGTTGGCGGACACCACGGCGGTGCCCACCAGCGCGTACGGGCGCGGCGAGCCGTTCTCCGTAAGGTTGCGCTGCCCGCACCGCGCGGTGACGGTGTATGTGCTCGGCGGGGTGAAGTTGGGCGCCGTGTTGTCCACGCGCTTCTCCACCAGCACCGCGCCCAGCTGCGCGCTGTAGGAGTTGGCCACGGTAACCAGGTTCTGCTCGGTGGCGCCGGTCGGCCGAATGGTCAGCACCGGCCGGGTCTGAGCCTCCGCGTTGCGCAGGGTGGTGGTGGCGTCCGAGGCGTTGGTGGCGGAAACGGTCGCGCCGTCAAACTTGATGTAGGTGGTCTGCGGCAGCGCCGACTCGTCCTCCCACACCTTGCACTCCGAGCCCACCTTCAGGCCCTGCACCACGCCGCGGCTGTCCTTGCTCACCCGCACGGTGCCTTCAACCCGGTTGATCTGCGGGATGTAGAGCTGCTTGGCGGCGTCGTAGGAGCCGGTGCGCTCGCAGCGGTAGTTCACCGTGAACTCCTTGCCGTCCAGCTCGGGGCTCGCTCCGCCCTCGCCGGTGAGCAGCTTCTGCACGGCCAGGTCGCGCGTGACGTAGCTGTAGCTCGTCCGAATGCGCATGGTGGTCTCGGGGGCGTTCTCCGGCAGCCGGAACGGGTATGCCTTCTGCTGCAGCCCGCCCGGTTCCACCGGGTTCGCCCCGGCGTTGTCCACGCGCACCTCGCGGCCGTCGAAGTGGATGTAGTTCTGCTGCTCGTCGCTCAGGTCCGTCAGCGGCGTGACGGTGCACGGGCGCTCGGTGGGGATGCCGGTGATGTCAATGGTCCCGTTCACCACGGTCGCGCCGCTTGCATCCTTGCGCGCAGCAAGGGGCAGTTGCTTTTCGACGTCAAACTGCGTCGTGTCACACCGAATCCTGAACTTGTACACCGGGTTGGGCAGCTTCGCCGCCCCCGAGCCGTACGCCTCGCGCACCGGCTCGCCCAGAATCTCCTTGGTCAGGTGCAGCGTGCCGGGCTTGAAGTCGTACACGTTGTGCGCGGCGGCGTTGTTGGTGGCGCCGAGCGTGATCTGCAACGACGGCGTGGCAATGCCGTTGGTCCCCACCTGGGAATAGGTGGCGGCGGTGGCGGCGCCATTCGCGCCCCACCCTAGCTTCAACGTCTTGCCGGGCAGCACCGGCGCATCGCCCGGGTTGAACGTCTCCCACACCGTGCAGGTCGCGCCCTGGGGCAGGCCCTGGATGGCTGCGGACTGGCCGCGCGAGAACGTGCGGCTGCCGGCCAGGCGGCCCGGGTAGGCGGTGTTGAAGCCCCGGGTGTCGTCGCAGCGGTAGTTGATCACGAACTTCCGCTCGTTCATCTCCGCGAAGTCCTTGGCGGTGCCCTCGAGCTGCTTGCTCAGCTCCAAGGTGGCGGGCTGGAACCTGGATTCCCAGCTCACCGTGCAGTTCAGCTGCCGGTTTTCCTGGTTGGTGGTGGTGATCTCGGTTGTGCCGGTCTGGCGGTTATTGGTTACCGTGTACCCTCCCGCGCTGCCGGAGCGCAGCTTGGTCACAATCGGCGCGGCGTCCGTCTTGGCCACGCACGTCCACTCCGGCTCGTAGCGGTCAAAGGGGTTAGCGCCGTCGGTGGTCATGGTGGAGCGGAACACAATCTGGTCCTGCGGCACACCGCCCGCACCGAGCTGGCGCATGAAGGTGGTGAACCCACCGCCCGCCGGGATATCCAGCGGCGTCTCGGTGGTGCCCTGGCGCAGCGCAGCACTGTAGTTCGCGGTGCTGGCCTTGCCGGTGGCGGCCTGCTCGAAGGAGGACTTCACCGTTGCGCGGGCGTCGGCGGCAGCGAACTGCACGTTGCCCAGCGCCACGCCGAGGGCGATGGCTTGGTAGCCGTTGTTGTTTACACCGATGCCGATCTCGGCCCACGTGGGGTTGTCCATGGCCGCCACGAACATGCCGCGGTTGCCCGAACCTTTGTTGTCCCAGCACACAAAGTCTCGCTGCAGAGGCGTGTGGCCGGTCCATCGGCGGTCGGACGGCTCGGGCCCCGCGCCGTACCGGCTTTGGCAGGTGCCGTTGTTGGAGAACGGGGACTTGATCGAGTCGAGCAACTGCACGCCGCCGGAGGCGGACGCGCTGATCCACTCGCCCGGGCTAGCCGCACCGGTGGCCTCCGCGTCCGCCAGCATCAGGCGGGCGTTGGACACGGGCCTGCCGGCGCCGTCAACGAACTTGATGTTGCTGAGCCTGATGCGCGCCCAACCGCTCTGCATCTTCAGGATGTCCTGCTGGGTGGACGCCGGGTCCTTTTGGAAGAAGCCCTGTCTACCAAACGCCGCCTGGTCCCACGCCTGCTCTGACTGGGCGGTGAAGGTAGCCACGCGACCCTGGTTATCGTCCCAGCGGTTCTTCTCCACGGTCACGTCGGCAGTCATCGTGTACTGGCCGATGCGCTTGGTAATCTGCCCGCTCCGGTCCAGGCCCCGCACGTCCAGCCAGCAGATCTGGTTGGCCCAGCGCTCGGCATTGCCGGTGCCGATGCGAAAATCGCAGTCGCCGAAGTTCACGCCGTCCGACGTGGCGGCCGTGTCAGTAGCCGCATTCGCCTCGGGCGCCACCGCGGGCACGCTCAGCATCGCCGCCGCGAGGATCAGCGACACAACCAGCGCCCCGAAACCACGGACGGTTCGGGCGTAGGTGCGCGCGGCGTTGTTCAGCATGGGTCCTCGGATCTGTGAGCCTTCACGGGTTAGACGTTGAAGCATTCGTTGCGTCGATACCGAACGTTACTGTGGTTTCAAGCATTCCAATAGCCCCGTTTACGGCTCCCCCCACGTTTTAATATTCCCGGCGGAACTATCTTTCACTACGACGCAGGGACTGCGCCGTTTTGCCAGTTCACAAGCTTGAGTGCGCGAGCCTATCACCGGGATCCTATGACTCACGACGTGTGGGAGCCAGCTGTGTTTTTGCTCACCATTTGACAGCTTTACACCTGTCCGCTACTTCCCACGCCACCCAACACAGAAAGGCCCGGCCGCGATCCACGATCGCAACCGGGCCTCACCCGCAGCCGCTCAGGCGGCTAACGCTCAACCACTCAGCGCTTAGACCAGCTGGCGACGGCCAAACACGAAAGCCGCAGCACCCAGCAGAGAAGCAAGCAGCAGGCTGAGGATGCCAGCCGGCAGCTTGTTCACGCCGGTGGAAGCGCCGATACCGCGCTCGCCGTTCGCGGCCGGGGCGGCGGCGTTGCCCGCACCGGCCTGAGCGTCGGATGCGCCGGTCTGCGAAGCGACAGTGTTCGGGTTCGCCTTCACGAGCTCCTCGGACTTGGCCTTCTCCTCGGCGGAGGGCTCAGCGTTGACGCGGTTCGGATCCTGAACCAGGGTCTGCTTGTCCTTGTTCACGAAGTACTTGACACCATTGATGATGATCGCGGTGCCCACGGCGGCAGCAGCCACGGCGGCGACAGCCTTGGCAATGTCCTTCGGATCCTTGGAAGAACCAGCGAGATCCGTCTGATCCTGCTCCTCATTCCCTTCGAGCATGTCGAGGGTGCCGGCCTTCTGGTCAGCGGGGATCTCCTCAAGCGGCGTGTTCACCAGGTTTCGGTCCAGCACGTAAACCTTGCCGCTGTTGTGCAGGTAGTAGGTCTTGTCACCCTGCTGGCGGGTCTGAGGAAGTGCGTCCGGGTTCACGAACGGCTGCTCATCGTCGCCTTGGGGCGAAGTCTGGGCAGGGGCGTTGCAAATGTCGCTCGCCGTCAAGTTGGCAGCGTCAACTTGAGTCTTGTCGGCGGACGCGACGTAGGTCTTGCCGTTCTTGTGCAGGTAGCAGGTCTGACCGCCGTTCTCAATGGTGGCAGGGTTAGGAATCTGCGCCATCGCAGCCGGAGCCACGGCAAGGGTCAGCGCGCCTGCGGTGGCCAGAGCGATCGCGTTCTTGTTCATCCGCTTCATAACATTCTCCTTCGAGAGTTAGCTCGATCCGCCCACCTGTGACCATTGCCGTCAGCTTGGAGTCGGCGGATCCCCTGCAGCCAGCGTCAGCCACAGTTGTATTGGTTATCGCGCGCGGCGACCGATTGGTTACCGGAAGCTGTGCACCTGCTGCCCGACGGTACTGAAGTACCAGCCAGATAGCCACCACATTAGTAACACTGGCACCATGTAACACACCTATTCGAGGGTAGACCTAAGGATTCTGAGCTTCGTGTCGAGGAAAGAAAACGGCCGGCGTGGGGCCGTCGGCAGGGTCAGATGTGTATAAGGGGCAGCCACCACCGTCCAAAACGAGAAAACCCCTCGGCTCCGGAGCGGAGCGAGGGGGACAGCGGGCGCCTCAAGGCGCCGAGCGCTTACGCCTGAGCGCGGCGAGCGAAGGCGAAGGCGCCTGCGCCCAGCACGGAGAGCACCAGGAGGGCCATCAGCGCGGCCGGAACCGGGTTCACGCCGGTGGCGGCAGCCATGCCGCGGTCGGTGGAAGCGGAGTTGCCGGCAGCGGCACCCTTGTTGTCGCCGGAGACGGCACCCTTGTTCGCGTCTGCACCAGCTGCACCCTTGTTCGCGTCAGCGTTGGCGCCCTCACGGTGAGCGGCGGTGGCCTGCGCGGTCACGGAGGTGGTGTTGGTTACCTTGGCGGTCTCGGTAGCGGTCTCCTTTTCGCCCGGAACCGGAGCCAGGGTGGTGGCAACGCCGGTGGTGGAGGTAACCACAACGGTCTCGGTGTCGGCCATCGCGGCCGGAGCGAGAGCGAACGCGCCAGCGGCGGCAACTGCGATGATGGTCTTGTTGGAAGCCTTCATGAATATTCTCCTTAGTAGTTTCTGAGCGACCTCCCATGGTTCGGGTGAGGTCGCTCGCTTCATTTGCCAGGCTACCTAGGTGTTTAGGCAGCTTCAACAAAATATGGTCACGTAGCCGTAACTATTCGGCTAGTCGCCGATCTGATCGCGGCCGCGCTTCACAATCAACGGGTCCGGCTCGCCCACTACATCGTGGTCCTTGTTCGTGTACTCAAACTTGGACAGGATGTACTTCATCGCGTTCAGGCGGGCGCGCTTCTTATCGTTGGACTTGATGGTGATCCAGGGGGACTCGTCCGTGTCCGTGTAACGGAACGTCTCTTCCTTGGCGCGGGTGTAATCATCCCACTTGTCCAGGGAGGCCAGGTCCATCGGGGAAAGCTTCCACTGGCGCACCGGGTCCACCTGGCGAATGGCAAAGCGGGTGCGCTGCTCCTTCTGGGTCACGGAGAACCAGAACTTGGTTAGGGAGATGCCGGAGCCGAGGATCATGTTCTCCAGCATCGGCACCTCGCGCAGGAACTCGGCGTGCTGGGATTCGGTACAGAAGCCCATCACGCGCTCGACGCCGGAGCGGTTGTACCAGGAGCGGTCAAAGAAGACGATCTCGCCCGCTGCCGGGAAGTGCTCGATGTAGCGCTGGAAGTACCAGGAGGTGGACTCGCGCGGCGACGGCTTCTCCAGCGCCACCGTGCGGGCACCGCGGGGGTTGAGGTGCTCGTTGAAGCGCTTGATGGTGCCGCCCTTGCCGGCGGCGTCGCGGCCCTCGAAGAGGATGATGTGGCGCTGACCGGTGTCCTTGGTCCAGTTCTGCCACTTCAGCAGCTCGATCTGCAGGGCGCGCTTCTTGTCCTCGTACTCGTCGCGGCTCATGCGCTCGTCGTACGGGTACTGCTCGCGCCAAGTCTGGATGGGGGTCCCGTCCGGCATTAGGAGGACCGGATCGTCCTCATCGGTATCGTCGACAACCCATCCCTCGGTCTCGGCGAGGTCGATCATCGGCAGTTCGTCGTTATTGTGGTCAGCCATGCCCACGATTCTACGTGGCCGACCGGCCCCCCGCCCGCGCTGAGGCGTTTATGGCAAAGCAAAAACCCTGCCGCCGTGGCGACAGGGTTTCAAGCTCAGATCTACAGCTGCTCTTAGAGGCCGAAGATCTTGATGGTGTTCTCGACGGTGCCGAGAATCTTGTTCAGGTTGCCGCTCAGGCCACCGAGCTGCTTCATGACGTTCAGGAACTGACCGGTGATGGTGGTGTCGCCGGACAGGGTTGCCCAGCGCT
Source organism: Corynebacterium bouchesdurhonense (assembly GCF_900078305.2). Classification (GTDB taxonomy): domain Bacteria; phylum Actinomycetota; class Actinomycetes; order Mycobacteriales; family Mycobacteriaceae; genus Corynebacterium; species Corynebacterium bouchesdurhonense. The sequence goes on along the minus strand of NZ_LT546014.1, from coordinate 58,247 downwards.
CCACGCCGGCGAGGTAGTTCTGGTTTACCTGGTTCTTATCCATTTTATAGCCTCCTCAGGTTAAATGTGTTCGAAGGTGGAAGTCTTAGTTCTTGCGGGCAGCCTTGGCAGCCTCACGGGCAGCCTTGGCATCCTCGAAAACCTTGGTGGTGTTGTCCTTGTACTGCTCGTTGATCCCCTTTGCAGAGTCCACCTTACCGTTGCCCAGTGCGTCGGCACCCCACTTACCAAAGGTGGTGAAGAGCTTCGGGAGGTTCTGGGCGAACTCAACGAAGTTCTTCCAGAAGTCGGCGAAGTCGCCGGTGGCAGACTTAGCAGCCTTGACGAGATCCAAAGTGTTCATGTTTTCCCCTTAGGAGGTTGTGCCAGAAGAAAGTCTGGCGAAAACTTGACAATGTCCTGACACCCTGGCGGGGTATCACGGGAAGAAGTATGCCACATCCGCCACACCATGCAAGCCAGTCAACGCAACTGCCTAAAACTTCAATTTTTCTTAGGTAATAGAATGCCGTTCACCGGCACGTAACGTTCGCGGATAAAAGCGGCTTCAACAGGTCGTTTGGCGTTACGTAGGGTGGCAAAACTTAAGTGTTGGGGAACTACCGTAACGCCTCGTAGTCCCTCCACCGATGAACTTGCCCGCGACACGCTGGAGATTTAACCACTTCCGGGGGTAACGAGGAGGTCTCGGGGAGCTGCGCTGCAGCGTAGAGCGCGCACAGGCGTAGCCAAGCAACGCAGAGAAAGGGCGCGCACCGTAAAGCGGTGCGCGCCCTTTCTAGAGCCCTAAGGGGCTTACATCATGCCCATGGCCTCCGGGTCCATACCGGCGCCTGCGCCAGCCGGCTCCGGCTTGTCCGCCACCACAGCCTCGGTGGTGAGGAACAGGGCGGCGATGGAGGCCGCGTTCTGCAGCGCAGAGCGGGTCACCTTCGCCGGGTCCGCGATGCCGCTGGCGAGCATGTTCACGTACTCGCCAGTGGCGGCGTTCAGGCCCTCGCCGTCCGGCAGGTTGGCCACCTTGTCGGCCACCACGCCCGGCTCCAGGCCGGCGTTCAGCGCGATCTGCTTCAGCGGGGCGGACAGAGCCTCGCGCACGATCTTCACGCCGGTGGCCTCGTCGCCCGTCAGGTCCAGGTCGCCCTCGAGCTCCTTGGCCGCCTGCAGCAGGGCCACGCCGCCGCCGGCCACGATGCCCTCCTCCACAGCAGCCTTGGCGTTGCGCACCGCGTCCTCGATGCGCAGCTTCTGCTCCTTCAGCTCCACCTCGGTGGCGGCGCCGACCTTGATCACCGCAACGCCGCCGGCCAGCTTGGCCAGGCGCTCCTGCAGCTTCTCGCGGTCATACTCGGAATCCGAGTTCTCAATTTCCGCGCGGATCTGCTTCACGCGGCCCTCAATCTGCGCCTGGTCGCCCGCGCCCTGGACAATGGTGGTCTCGTCCTTGGTAATCACGGCCTTGCGGGCCTGGCCCAGCAGCTCCAGGCCGGCCGTCTCCAAGCTCAGGCCCACCTCTTCGGAGATGACCTGGCCGCCGGTGAGGATGGCCAGATCCTGGAGCATTGCCTTGCGGCGGTCACCGAAGCCCGGCGCCTTCACAGCCACCGACTTAAACGTGCCGCGGATCTTGTTCACCACCAGCGTGGACAGGGCCTCGCCCTCCACGTCCTCGGCGATGATCAGCAGCGGCTTGCCAGACTGCATCACCTGCTCCAGCACCGGCACGAGCTCCTTCACGTTGGAGATCTTGGAGCTCACCAGCAGAATGTACGGATCCTCCAGCACGGCCTCGCCGCGCTCCATGTCCGTGGCGAAGTAAGCGGAGATGAAGCCCTTGTCAAAGCGCATGCCCTCGGTCACCTCGAGCTCCACGCCGAAGGTGTTGGACTCCTCCACCGTGATCACGGACTCCTTGTTCACGGAGCCGTTGCCCACGGCGTACATGGCCTCGGCGATCTTCTTGCCAATCTCCGGGTCGCCCGCGGAGATACCGGCGGTGGAGGCGATCTCCTCCTGGGTCTCCACCTCCTTGGCGTTGTCCAGCAGGTACTTGGACACCGTGTCGGTGGCGGCCTGGATGCCGCGCTTGATGCCCATCGGGTTGGAGCCGGCCGCCACGTTGCGCAGGCCCTCGCGCACGAGCGCCTGGGCCAGCACGGTGGCGGTGGTGGTGCCGTCGCCCGCCACGTCGTCGGTCTTCTTGGCCACCTCCTTGACCAGCTCGGCGCCGATCTTCTCGTACGGGTCCTCCAGGTCGATCTCCTTGGCAATGGTCACGCCGTCATTGGTGATGGTCGGCGCGCCCCAGGACTTCTCCAGGACCACGTTGCGGCCCTTGGGGCCGAGGGTGACCTTCACGGCGTCTGCCAGCGTGTTCAGGCCGTTTTCGAGGCTGCGGCGTGCCTCCTCGTCGAATGCAATCATCTTTGCCATGAGTGTGTGATGCCTCAGTTCAGGTTCGTCGGTTCAAGCAGGCGCCCGCGACGGCACGGCTGCCCTTTGGCCAGCCCACCTACTCGTAAGGAATTTGTCGGCAATGTTTTGGCACTCACACGGGGCGAGTGCTAAGGCCATGTTTAGCACTCGGCAGGGTTGAGTGCAAGGTGCGCAGGTTGGTGGTGGGGAGGGGGCGTCGATAAGCAACTGCCCCTGAAAACGGTACGTTCGAGCTCATGACCGATACCTCTACATTGCAGCCCAACCGCGAGCGCATCTTTGCCAACCTGCGCGAGCTGGTGTCCTACTACTCCCCGCACTCCACGCCCGAACACGCCGACACGCACGAGCAAGCCGCCGCGTGGGTGGCCGCGCAACTCACCGAACTCGGCCTTGACGTCACCCGCCACCCCACCATCGACGACGCGGACACCATCATCGGCGTGAAGGAGCCCGTGGGCGACGCACCCACCGTGCTCCTCTACTCCCACTACGACGTGGTGCCCGCCCAAAACCCGGACGCCTGGACCAACCACCCCCTCGAACTCACCGAACGCGACGGCCGCTGGTACGGGCGCGGCGCCGCGGACTGCAAAGGCAACGTGGTCATGCACCTCGAGGCCCTGCGCCTCATGCAGGAAGCCGGCGGCACCGACCTCGGCCTCAAAGTTGTGGTGGAGGGCTCCGAGGAGCTCGGCGGCAAAGACGGCCTGGTGCACCTTATTCATGAGCAGCCCGAGCTGTTCCGCGCCGACGTGATCATGATCGGCGACAGCGGCAACGAGGCCGTAGGCACACCCACCCTGACCACCCACCTGCGCGGCGGCGCCCAGGTGAAGGTGCGGGTGGACACCCTCGCCGGGCCCGTCCACTCCGGCTCCTTCGGCGGCGCCGCACCCGACGCCGCCCACGCGCTCATCCGCATGCTGGACTCGCTTTTCGACGCCCACGGCCGCACCTCCATCCACGGAGTAGACAGCACCACCAAGTGGGAGGGCGACCCCTACGAGCGCGAAACCTTCCGCGGCGACGCACACGTCCTCGAGGGCGTCCAGCTGCTCGGCACCGTCGACGACGAACCCGCCGACATGGTGTGGGCGCGCCCCGCCGTGACCGTCATCGGCTTCACCTCCGTACCGGTTGCCGAGGCCACCAACATTGTCAACGCCACCGCCGAAGCCCAGCTCAACCTCCGCGTCCCCGCCCCCCTCGACGCCGCCGAGGTGGCCGCGAAGCTGGAAGAGCACCTACGCGCCAACGCCCCCTACGGCGCCAAGGTGACCATCGACGTGGACGGCGTGAACCAGCCGTTCTCCACCGACCCGTCCGGCCCCGCCCTCGAGGCCTTCCGCCAGTGCATGGCGGAGGCCTACGGCGTGGGTGGGGGTGTGGGTGGTGGCGGTGGCGCTGGCGGTGCCTCGGGCGTGGCCATCGTGGGCAGCGGCGGCTCCATCCCCCTCACCGTGACCCTGCAGGAGCAGTTCTCCGACGCCGAGTTCGCCCTCTACGGCGTCGAAGACCCCCTAGCCAACATTCACGGCGTCGACGAGTCCGTGGACCCCACCGAAATTGAGCGCATCGCCGTGGCCGAGGCCGCCTTCCTGCTCCGCAACGCCCGGTAAGCCGTGGCCGAGGCCGCCTTCCTGCTCCGCAACGCCCGGTAAGGGCGGGTTTCCGGGGCTGGCCGGGGCGGGGGCCACCTCGGCCCGCCACAGCAGCCCCACCGGCCTCTTGCGCCCCACCCCCGGCCCAAGGTCACCGCAATATGCCTATCTGTGGCCCGGCCCCTCTCCCCAATATGCCTGTTTGTCTGAATATGCCTAAACATCTGGGTCTGGTGGGGTGGGTAACGGCTACTGGGACAAATGTGACGGCGACCGAAAACCAAACAGGCATATTCGCCACCCAGGCAAACAGGCATATTCGGCCAAATAGGCATATTGCCGGGCGCTGAGGCCCCGCCCCGGCCGGCCCCTGCACAATATGCCTGGTTGCGGCCGGGCCCGCCTCCCCAATATGCCTGTTTGTCTGAATATGCCTAAACATCTGGGGCTGGTGGGGCATGCAACGGCTACTGGGACAAATGTGACGGTGCCCGAAAACCAAACAGGCATATTCGCCACCCAGGCAAACAGGCATATTCGGCCAAACAGGCATATTGGCCGCCGCCCAGGCCGCCCAGGCCGCCCGGGCTGCCCGGGCCGCCCGGGCCGGCCGGGCCGGCCGGGCCGCCCCGGACCCCGGGTTCTGTATAGTTGTGCAAGTTCCCCCCTGGACTTCCCCCTGCGACTTCCCCTGCGACTAGGAAGGCCCGAGCCTGTGCTAACCCTGCTGCTCGCCCTCACGGCCGCCACGATCGCGGCGCCAGTACTGCTGCGCACGATGGGCCGGCCCGCGTTTGCGCTGCTGGCGGCGGTGCCGCTGGGCGGCTTCATCTGGATGGTGCACAACTTCCGCACCGGGGCGTTCAGTGAGGGCGGCGTGATCGTCTCCTCCTACGAGTGGGTGCCGTCCATCCACCTCAACCTGGAGTTCCGGCTGGACGCGCTGAGCGGCCTGTTCAGCCTGATCATCCTGGGCGTGGGCGCGCTTGTCCTGTTCTACTGCTGGGGGTATTTCGACTCGAACCCGATCCGGCTGGCGGCGTTCGCGGCGCAGCTCACGGCGTTCGCCACGGTCATGTACGGGCTGGTCATCGCGGACAACTTCCTGCTCATGTACGTGTTCTGGGAGCTGACGTCGATTCTGTCGTTCCTGTTGGTGGGGTATTACGGTGAGCGAGCGTCGTCGAGAAGAGCGGCGGTGCAGGCGCTTCTGATCACCACCTTCGGCGGCCTTGCCATGCTGGTGGGCATCAACCTGCTGGGGCACTCGGCGGGGATTTGGAAGCTGTCGGAAATTCCCCAGGTGGCCAACATCGAGGCAACGGCGGGCATCTCTACCGCGATTGTGCTGATCATGCTGGGCGCCATGACCAAGTCGGCGCAGGCGCCCTGGCACTTCTGGCTGCCCGGCGCGATGGCGGCGCCCACCCCGGTCTCGGCGTACCTGCACTCGGCGGCGATGGTGAAGGCAGGCATCTACCTGGTGGCGCGGCTGGCGCCGGACATGTCGGCGGTGACCACGTGGCACCTGGTGGTCATCACCACGGGCTGCTTCACCATGCTGCTGGGCGGGTGGATGGCCCTGAAGCAGCGGGACCTGAAGCTGATCCTGGCGTACGGCACGGTGTCGCAGCTGGGCTTCATCATCTCGGTCATCGGTATCGGGTCGCGGGCCGCCACCATGGCGGGCCTAGCGCTCACCTTCGCGCACTCCATGTTCAAGGCGGCGCTGTTCATGGTGACCGGCGCCATCGACCACTCCACGGGAACGCGCGACATCCGGGAGCTGTCCGGGCTGGGCAGGCGCGAGCCCCTGGTGGCGTGGCTGGCCATCATCTCGGGCGCGTCCATGGCGGGCATCCCGCCGCTTCTGGGGTTCGTGGCCAAGGAGGCGGCGCTGGACGCGGTGCTGCACGAGGAGCTCCTCACCGGCATGCCGGGCAAGATCACGCTGGTGGTGCTGGTGGTGGGCTCCATCCTCACCATGGCGTACACGCTGTACTTCCTGTGGGGCGCCTTTGCCACCAAGAGCGGGGAGTCCAAGGCGGTGCAGGAGATGGAGCCGATCGGGCCCACGCTGTGGCTGTCGCCGGCGGCGCTCACGGCGGGGACGATCGCGTTCGGCGCGTTCCCGGGCGTGCTGAATGCGGCGTTTGAGGATTATTTGGGCGTGAGGTTTGGGGGCGTCGAAAAGCAAGAGCTCGCACTGTGGCACGGCTTCACTGTGCCGCTGGTGCTGTCCGGGGTGATCATCGCGGGCGGCGCGATCATGTTCTGGCAGCGCGACCTGGTCAAACGGGCGCAGCTGGACCGGCCGGCGCTGGGGGACGCGGACGCGGTGTGGGACGGGATCCTGCATGGGCTGCGCACGGCGTCGCTGAAGCTGACGGCGTCCACGCAGCGCGGCTCGCTGACCATCAACCTGGCCGTAATCTTCTTCGTGCTGGCCGCGGTGCCGCTCGCCTGCCTGGTGTTGGGGGACACGGACGCGATCCGCATGGTGCTGTGGGACAACGCGTGGCAGAGCGTGGTGGTGCTGATCATGTGCGCCATGGCCATCGCCTCGACCATGCAGCGCAACCGCCTCTCCGCCGTGGTGATGGTGGGCCTGACCGGCTACTCCATGGCCATGATCTTCGCCCTGCACGGCGCGCCGGACCTGGCGCTCACGCAGGCGCTGGTGGAGACCATTGTGATGGTGCTGTTCATGCTGGTGCTGCGCAAGATGCCCACCGAGGTGGAGCAGCGTGGCGACGACAACCGGCTGCGCGCCTGGCTCTCAGCGGCCGTCGGCGTGTCCGTGGTGGTGGTGGCCATGACGGCCATGTCCGCGCGGCGCACCACACCCATCTCGGTGGACATGCCCAAGCTGGCGTACGAGATCGGCCACGGGCGCAACACCGTCAACGTGTTGCTGGTGGACCTGCGCGCGGCCGACACCTTCGGCGAGACGATGGTGCTGGTGATCGCGGCCACGGGTATTGCCAGCCTCATCTTCGGCACCGGCAACTTCGGCCGGCCGTCCAAGCGCCCCACCCTGTCCACCACGCAACCGCGCTGGCTGTCCTCCGGGGTGCCCAGCGAGCGGGAGCAGAACCGCCAGATCATGGTGGACGTGGTCACGCGTATCCTGTTCCCGTCGATGATGCTGCTGTCCATGTACTTCTTCTTCTCCGGGCACAACGCCCCGGGCGGCGGGTTCGCCGGCGGCCTGGTGGCGGCGCTCGCGTTCACCCTGCGCTACCTGGCGGGCGGGCGCGAGGAGATCGAGGACGCCCTGCCCGTGAACCCGGGCAGCGTGCTCGGCGTGGGCATGGTGCTCGCGTCCGCGGCCGTGGTGGTGCCCATGTTCCTCGGGCTGCCGCCTCTGACCAGCGGGTACGCAGAGCTTGAGCTGCCGCTGATCGGCGAGGTGGCGGTGCCCTCCGCCCTGGTGTTCGACGCCGGGGTGTACACCATTGTGGTCGGCCTGATCATGCACATCCTGCCTACGCTCGGCGCGTACCTGGACCGCGAGGACGACGCCCGCAAGGAGCGCGCTCGCCGGTTGCGCGCGGGGTTGGCGGCGGATGGTGTAAAGGGTGCGTCGACAAGCAAGGCGCGCACAAGCGACAAAGCCCCCGAAAGGAGCCGCTAGATGGAGGCGAACCTCTTCCTGCTGATCGGCGCGGGCGTGCTCGTGGCGTGCGGCGTGTACCTCATGCTGGACCGCGCGCTGACGCGCATGATCCTCGGCGTGACGCTGATAGGTAACGGCGCCAACCTGCTGATTTTGCAGGCGGGTGGGCGCGCCGGCTCCCCGCCGATTATCGGGCGCGACTCCGAGGTGGCCGATGGCGCCGCGGACCCGCTGGCGCAGGCGATGATCCTCACCGCCATCGTGATCTCCATGACGCTGGCCGGGTTCATGCTCTCGCTGGCGTACCGGCAGTACCGCTACCGCACCAACGACATTGTGGAGCGCGACGAGGAAGACCGCGCGGTGGCGGCGCGCCCGAACACGCCGTCGGCCGCGCCGGACCATGACCGCTCCGCGGACCCGGACACCGGCGGGCTCGGCTCGTCCGGAGACGCGTTCGGGCCCCGCTCATTCGAGACACCCGTGAAGGAGGCCGACGATGAAGGATAGCCTCATGCCCTTCGCCGACGCCGCGCTGGGCGCCATGCCGTACCTGACGGTCATGCCGCTCGTGCTGCCGGCCCTGGCCGCCGGCCTGATCTTCCTCGTGCCCAGGACGTGGGCGCAGCGCACCATCGCGCTGGTCACCCTGTTCGCGCTGGCCGTGATCGCGGCGACCATGATCATCACCGTGGACGTGCATGGCATCCAGACCGTGCAGATGGGCGGCTGGGAGGCGCCCATCGGCATCACGCTGGTGGCGGACCGCCTGTCCACCATCATGCTGTTCGTGTCCTCCCTGGTGCTCTTCGCCGTGCAGTGGTACGGCATCTCCCAGGGCGTGCGCGACGGCGGGGACGACGAGCCGGTGGCCGTGTTCCTGCCCACCTACATGCTTCTGACCATGGGCGTGAACCTGTCCTTCCTCGCGGGCGACATGTTCAACCTCTACGTGGGCTTCGAGGTGTTCCTCGTGGCCTCGTACGTGCTGCTCACCCTGGGCGCGTCGCCGGAGCGGGTGCGCTCCGGCATCGGGTACGTGATGGTCTCGGTGGCGTCCTCGATGATCTTCCTGTTCGCGCTCGGCATGATCTACGCCTCGGTGGGCACCGTGAACATGGCGCAGGTGGGCATTCGCATGGAGGAGATCCCGTCCGGCACCCGCGCCGCCATCTTTGCCACGCTGCTGGTGGCCTTCGGCATCAAGGCGGCCGTCTTCCCGCTCGACGCGTGGCTGCCGGACTCCTATCCCACCGCCGCCTCCTTGGTCACCGCCGTCTTCGCGGGCCTACTCACCAAGGTTGGCGTGTACGCCATCATCCGCATGCGCACCGTGGTGTTCATTGACGGCGCGCTGGACGGCATGCTGATGTGGGTGGCGCTGTTCACCATGATCGTGGGCATCATGGGCGCGCTGGCCCAAAACGACACGAAGCGCCTCATCTCCTTTACCCTGGTCAGCCACATCGGCTACATGCTCTTCGGCGTGGCGCTCGGCTCCAAGGCGGGGCTGTCCGGCGCCATCTTCTACGCCGTGCACCACGTGCTCGTGCAGACCTCCCTGTTCCTGGTGGTGGGCCTGATCGAGCGCCAGGCCGGCTCCGCGCAGCTGCGCGGCCTCGGCTCGCTGCTCTACACCGCGCCGCTCATTGCCGTGCTGTACTTCGTGCCCGCCATGAACCTGGGCGGCATCCCGCCCCTGTCCGGCTTCCTGGGCAAGGTGATGCTGATCCAGGCCGGCGCCGAGTCAGGCACCTGGCTCGCCTGGGTGCTCATCGCCGGCGCCGTGGTCACCTCCCTCCTCACGCTCTACGCCATGGTGATCGTGTGGACGAAGGCGTTCATGCGCGACCGCTCCGACGCCCCCGAGGGCGACGTGGTGCAGGCACGGCCCTCCACGCTGACGGAGACGGTGGAGACCAGCACCTTCGAGGAGCGCGAGGACGTGGGCCGCATCCCGTTCGGCATGCTCGCGTCCACCGCGTTCCTCGTCGCGGTCTCCACCAGCATCACGTTTGTTGCGGGCCCGCTTTCCGACGTCACCGATCGCGCCGCCCAGTCCGCCAGCGACCTGACCATCTACCGCGACGCCGTCCTCACCGGGGACCTGGACAACCCCACCCGCGACACCGACGCGTTCGCCGACGTGCACGAGGGCGGCGGCGGGTACGACAGCCTGGATCACCGCCGCACCCGCGGCGACGAGCAGGCCGTGGACAACAGCGCCGTCAGCACGCAGGATGCGCCCACCCCGGTCGCGGACTCGGGAGGTAACGCGAAGTGAACCAGCCGCAACACATCACCGCGGGGCTCAAGCACCGCTTCCACCCCGCCTTTGTACTCTGGCTCGCCTTCATGTGGGTCCTGCTCATGGGCGAGCTGAGCTGGGGCAACGCCATCGCCGGACTCGCCCTGGGCACCCTGATCGTGCTGGCGCTGCCCCTGCCGCCTGTGCCGCGCCAGGCCACGCGCATCCACTGGGGCAAGCTCATCGTCTTCCTCATCGAGTGGTTCTGGGACCTGCTCGCGGCGTCGGCGAAGGTGGCGTGGCTCAGTTTGCGCCGGCAACCGCAGCCGAAGAACGCGATCCTGCGCGTGCCCATGCGCGTGTCCTCGGAGATGGTGGGGTACCTGGCCACCTGCGCGTACAACCTGCAGCCCGGCGGGTGCGTCACGGACATCGACGTGGCCAACCGCGAATGGACCATCCACGTCCTCGACGCCTCCACGCCCGAGGACATCGAGCGCGAGATACGCAACGTGCAGAAGCTCGAGCGGCAGCTGATCGACATCTTTGAAAGGTAGCCATGTCCCCCGCCACGTACCAGATCTTCCTCACCGTCGCCGCAGTGCTCGTCGCCGCCGGCTTCGTGCTCATGGCCTGGCGAGTCATCGTCGGCCCCAACTCCCTCGACCGCCTCCTGGGCAATGACGGCATCACCGCCTCCCTCCAGTGCGCGCTGGCCCTCTACATCTGCTGGACGCTCGACACCACCGTGGTCAACGTCATGATCGTCATCGCGCTGCTCGGCTTCATCGCCTCGCTCGCCGTCGCCCGCTTCCGCAAGAGGGACGGTGCGCTGTGAATTGGGATTGGGCATTGCTTACCGACGCAACCTCCCTCCTCTTCATCCTCCCCGGAGCGTTCATGGTGTTCAGCGCCGCCGTAGGCACGGTGCGCTTCCACTCCACGCTCGCGCGCGTCCACGCCATCACCAAACCCCAGACCACCGGCCTGATGCTGATGATCATCGGCACCATCATCCGCGTCACCGGCTCCCCCGCCTTCGGCGTGCACGAGCGCGGCGACGTGGGCATGATGCTGCTGCTCGTGGTCTTCGCCCTGATGACCAACCCCGTCACCGGGCAGCGCCTTGGCCGCATCGCCAGGCGCGAGGGCCTCTACGAACCGCCCGGCGCGGACGCAACCGTCCTGACCGTGAACGAGAACCCGGCCGACTACCACCCGGGCCGCGTGGACCCCACCAGCAGCTAAAGCGTCAGCTCGTCCATCTCCCGGCAGGTGGCGTCCACCACGGCGCGCCAGTCCCCCGTAGCCTCGTGGATGTCGCGCTGGCGCTGGTAGCCGGCGCCGCGCTCAATGATCTCGGGCACCAGCAGCAGTTCCTTCTCGCAGGAGAGTGACTTGGCGGTGGGCTGGAGGGCGTCGATAAGCGAGAAAAGCTCCTCCGTAACCAGCGCCTCATCCGTGGCGCGCGAGGTGATGATCTCCGCCTCCAAGCCGTAGCGCGCGCCGCGCCACTTGTTCTCCGCAACGTGCCAGGGCTGCAGGGTGGGCAACTCGCCGCCAGCCTCCAGCGTGCGGTCCAGGTGCACCACCAGCGCGTGCGTGAGGGCAACCACGGCCGCGAGCTCGCGCAGGTTAGACGTGGCGTCCGAGATGCGCACCTCGATGGTGCCCCACTTGGCGGCCGGGCGGACGTCGAAATGCATCGAGCCCGTGTGGCTGATCACGCCCGACGTCTGCTGATCCCGCATAAAGCCCACCCACTCATCCCAGCTCTGGAACTGGTACGGCATGCCCGCCGTGGGCAGCTGCTGGTAGAGCATGGTGCGGTTGGAGGCGTAGCCCGTGTCCAGGCCGTCCCAGCCCGGGCTCGAGGCGGAGATGGCCAGCAGGTGCGGGTAGTACGTCATCACCGCGTTGATGATCGGCCACACCTTGTCCTCGTGGCTCACCCCGATGTGGCAGTGGATGCCCCACAGGAGCATCTGCTGACCCCAGTACTGGGTGCGGTTGATGATCTCCTCGTAGGTGTGCTTCGGGCTCAGCGGTTGCTCGCGGAAATCCGAGAATGGGTGGCCGCCGCTGGCCCAGAGCTTCAGGCCGCGCTCGTCCGCGGCCTCGCGGATCTGGTCCAGCGTGCGCTGCAGGCTGTCCGTGGCCTCTCGAGTGTTGCGGCACACCGGGGTGACCAGCTCGATCGTGTTCTGGAGGAACTCCTTCTCCAGGTGGGTCTCGGGGTGGCGCTCGTGTACCGCGTCGATGACCTCGGCGGCGCGCGGGGCGAAGTCGCGCGTTGCCGGGTCCACCAGGCAGATCTCCCACTCAACACCGAGCGTGGAATCTGGCGAGCGCGCAAAATCGCGGAATGGATCCATGCCGGCAAGTGTATGCGCTCGCCCGCGCTTGACCGTCAATTGCATGCGGTTGCATGCGGTTCGGCGGGGCTTGCGAGGCGGGGTTTGTGAGGCGGGCGGACGCCCCCGGCGATGTGTGCTAGTGGCCTGCTAGCAGACAACGTCCAGACCCCGAAAAAGTCCCGCACCCACCCTTGACCGGGCGGGGCGCGGGACGTTGTGTGCTAGCAAGGCGGCCGCGCTGCTAGCAGACACGGCGGGAGGGGGCGCTTAGCCCGCGATCACCACCGTGATGGCGTTACGGCCGGTGGCCGCGGACGGCAGGCCGGCCGCGCCCTGCGGGAGGTCGCCCACCGCGCGCGGGGTGCCGCCCACGCGTCGGGCCACGTCCGCGGCGATCTGCTCAGCGCCGTTGACCTGCGGGTTGTAGAAGACGTAAGTCTCCGGGAACACGCCGTAGTTCTGCTCCGGCATGTTCATGGCGGCCGGGTCAGGCGAGTTGTTCGCAATTGCGTACTGCTGGTCCAGGCGCTTCGCCGTGTCGGTGGCGGCGTTCGGGATGCCGGAGTTGTTGTAGACGTACACCTGGGCGTCACCCGCGGTCAGTGCGGGGCCGGACGGCGCGGGCGCGGGGGCAGGCGCGGTAGCCTGGCCGTTCTGGCCCGCGTTAGCGGCGGGCGCGGAGGGGTTCGCGGCGTCGGCTGGCGACGCGGGCACTGCCGGGTTGGCGGGGCTGGCCTGCGCAGACGGGCTGGCCTGGCCGGCGGGGGCCGTTGCGGTGTTGACCACGGTGTTGGTGTTGACCACGGTGTCGGTGGCAACCGTGGAGGTCTGCGTGGCGGTGCCGTCGGTGTTGGTGGCGCTGCCGTTGCCGTCGTCGCGCTGGGTCAGGGCGTAAATGCCCCAGAGCAGCAGCAACGCGGCGACCGCGATCAGGATCATGGCCAAGCCGCGCTTGGGCACGCCGCCCGCGGCCGCGGCGGTGGAGCCGGCCGGGGCAGCGGCGGCGCCGCGATCATCGCGGTCCTCGTAGTCGTCGTCGTACTCGGTGTCCTCGGGCTCTTCGTTGATGTAGTTGCCTTCGGCGTAGCTGGAGTCGGGCTCGTCGAGGGCGTCGGGGCCTTCGTACCCGTCGGCGTCCTCGTAGTTCTCGGGCTCCTCGTAGTTCTCGGGCTCCTCGTACTCCTCGTACTCGGCGTACTCGTAGTCCGCGTCCTCGTCGGGGCGGCGGTGCGCGCCACGGTACTCGTCGCGCGGGTACTCATCGCGCGGGGATTCGTCGCGGGGGCCAGGGCCAGGAATGCGTGTAGTCACACGCGCCACAGTAGCCTCAAGTTGTGGTTGAGGGTTACGGCGCGCCGGGGTCGGCGCCCGTCTTCGCGTCACGCACCCGCTGCAGGCGCCGCACCAGCTGGGGCTGCGCGGCCAGGGCGTCCGGGGAGTCCAGGAGGGCGTTCAGGCGCTGGTAGTAGCGGATCGGCGCCATGCCCAGTTCCCGCCGGATCGCTTCCTCCTTCGCGCCCGCGGATCTTGGCGCGGTGGCTTCGAAGGTGAGGATGGCTAGGGAGGCGTCGTCAAGCATGCTCCCCCTACACGTACGCGAGCATGTCCAGCACACGCTGCGGCAGCAGCGGCCACACCACGTCCAGGATGTGGTTGATCAGGATCTGGCGGCGAACGGGGTCGAAGAGCGTCTGCATACCCCGCATAGTAGCGCTGGGTACATTGGACGCATGGCTATTCGACCGATCGTGATCTACGGCGACCCCGTCCTGCACAACCCCACCCAGCCGGTGACGCAGCCGGTGGAGGAGCTGGCCGAGCTGATCGCGGACATGCACGAGACCATGGACGCGGCGCACGGCGTGGGCCTGGCCGCCAACCAGATCGGCGTGCCGCTGCGGATCTTCGTCTACCACTGCCCGGACGGCGACGAGATGCGCCGCGGCACCGTGATCAACCCGGTGCTGGAAACCTCCGAGATCCCCAAAACCATGCCCGCGGACGACGGCGAGGACGACGAGGGCTGCCTCTCCGTGCCGGGCTACAGCTGGCCCACGGGCCGCGCGGACTGGGCCAAGGTGACGGGCCTGGACGAGAACGGCAACGAGATCGAGGTGGAGGGCACCGGTTTCTTCGCCCGCTGCCTCCAGCACGAGACAGGCCACCTGGACGGCTACCTCTACACCGACGTGCTCACAGGCCGCTGGAAGAAGGAGGCCAAGCGCACGGTGCGCGACGAGGGTTGGACGGAGCCGGGCCGCACCTGGCTGCCGGGCACGGATCCGGACCCGTTCGGCCACTAGCCGCGTGTCCCGCATCTTCCGCTCCGAGGCGGTTAAGCCGGGCGACCGCGTGGTGGTGCGCCGCCAGCGCGGGGACCACGCCAGCGACGTGATCGGCCACGTCATCGCCCTCGACCCGCTGGTGGTCCGCCCCCAGGCCGTGGGCGGCTTGCCGTCGCAGGCGCCCGCGATCGAGATCACCGAGCCGCACATCGTGCGCCGCCTCTCGCCGCGCACGGTGCGCAACTCAGGAATCCGCGCCATCGAGACCGCCTCGGCCAAAGCGTTTCCGGGATCGGAGCATTTGCTTATCGACGGCTGGCTTGCCCGCACCTCGACCGAACCTGCCCCGCGCTCCAACTCGGCCACGCCCATCGGCCACTCCGCCGGCTTCGCCCCCGTGCCGCTCGCGCCCCTGGCCGCGTTTTACGCCGAGCGCGGCGCGCCGCTGCAGCTGCTGGTGCCCGAGCGCATAGGCAAGCCGGCGCAGCGCCTCGTGGATGCCGCGCCCGGGAAGTGGCGCCTCGGCGGGGAGCTGCTGGTGATGTCGGTGGAGCTCGCCGAGGGCGCCTTCGACGCCGACCCCCGCGTGGTGCTCGACGAGGTGCCCCACCCGCAGTGGCTTGCCATGTGCCGCTACCGGGGCCAAGACCTCTCCCCCGCCGAGGCGCGCGACCTGGTGCGCCCCATCGACGGCCAGCTGCGCTTCGCCCGCCTCGTGCAGGACTCCGGCGCTGGTGCCGGCGCTTCCTCTGAACCCGAGACCGCCGCCGTGGCGCGGGTGGCGGTGACCACCTCGGAAGACGGCCGGGCATGGCTCGGCATCTCGGCGGTGGAGGTGGGTGAAAAGTGGCGTCGACAAGCAAACGGCTCCAAACTCGTGGAAAGCATCCTCGCGTGGGGCGCTGCCGCCGGCGTCGACGCCGCGTACCTGCAGGTCCAGGCGGCGAACGAGGCCGCGGTGGCCATGTACAGCAAGCTCGGCTTCGTCGAGCATCACCGCCACCGCTACGCCCGCCTGGGCTAGGGTGAGCACCATGCGAATTGCCACCTGGAACGTGAACTCGGTGCGCACCCGCGCCGACCGGGTGGCCGACTTCCTCGCCCGCAGCGGCACGGACGTGTTGTGCATGCAGGAGACCAAGGTGGCGGACGCGAAGTTCCCGTACTCCGTGTTCGAGGCCGCGGGTTACGAGGTGGCGCACGTGGGCCACAACCAGTGGAACGGCGTGGCCATCGCGTCGCGCGTGGGCCTTGACAACGTCCACACCGAGTTCCCCCGCCAACCCAAGTTCGCCAAAACCGGGGACCCGGCCGTGGAGGCCCGCGCCGTGGGCGCCGAGTGCGGCGGCGTGGAGGTGTGGAGCCTGTACGTGCCCAACGGCCGCGCGATCGGGGACCCGCACTACACCTACAAGCTGGAGTTCCTCTACGAGCTGCGCAACCAGGTCTCGCCGGCGCGCGAGCAGGTGTTCTGCGGGGACTTCAACATCGCGCCGCGAGACGAGGACGTGTGGGACATCGCCTGGTTCGAGGGCAAGACCCACGTCACCGAGCCGGAGCGCGCCGCCTTCCAGATGCTCGAAGAGGCCGGGCTCACCCAGGTCCGCCACGAGGACCGCTACTCCTTCTGGGACTACAAGTCCATGCGCTTCCAGAAGAACCAGGGCATGCTGATCGACTTCCTCATGGCCACCGAGCCCCTGCACGCCAAGCTCACCGGCGCCTGGGTGGACGTGGAGGAGCGCCAGGGCAAGGGGGCCTCCGACCACGCGCCAGTGCTCGCGGACTTTGACACGCGCGCCGCCGACCACGCCCGCGCCATCGACGAGGTGCGGTGACCCGCCCGCGATGACCCTGCTCGGCTCGCTGTCCACCTGGCAGCTGATCGGCCTGGTGGTGGACTACACCATCAAGTTCATCATGATCGGCATCGTGCCCGGCAACCGCAAGCCCTCCAGCGCGAACGCCTGGCTGCTGCTCATCCTCCTCGTGCCCGTGGTGGGCCTGCCCCTCTACCTGCTCATGGGCTCCACCTACGTCTCGCGCCGCCGCCA
Organism: Corynebacterium bouchesdurhonense; assembly: GCF_900078305.2. Lineage (GTDB taxonomy): Bacteria > Actinomycetota > Actinomycetes > Mycobacteriales > Mycobacteriaceae > Corynebacterium > Corynebacterium bouchesdurhonense. The sequence goes on along the minus strand of NZ_LT546014.1, from coordinate 41,644 downwards.
CGGCATCCAGGCCCGCGCCCGCGCCGAGCTCGATCACTTGGACATCGCCGACGCGCCGGCCGCGCTCCCGCCCAACAAGGCCGCCATCGTGGAGCTCAACCGCGCGCTCACCGGCTACCCCGCCGTGCGCAGCGCCGCGCCCGCGCTCTGGACGGACTACGACCTCACCATGCGCAGGATCGCATCGCTTATCGACGCCTCCACCTCACACATCTCCATCGAAATCTACGCCGTGGCCTGGGACACCACCACGGCCCCCGTCTTCGAGGCCATCGAGCGGGCCGTCGCCCGCGGCGTCCACGTCCGCCTCCTCTTCGACCACATCGGCTCCCAGAAGTACCCCGGCTTCCGACGCCTGAAAAAGCGCCTCACCGCCATCGGCGTGGACTGGCACATGATGCTGCCCCTCGACCCCCTCCACGGCCGGTGGCGGCGCCCCGACCTGCGCAACCACCGCAAACTCGTGGTGGTGGACTCCCGCGTCGCCCTGATGGGCTCGTTCAACCTCATCGACCGCGGCTACCTCATGCCCGGCCACGTCCGCGCGGGGCGCCAGTGGGTGGACGCCTTCGTGGAGCTCGAGGGCCCGATCGTGGCCTCCTTAGAGCACATGTTCGCCGTGGATTGGTACACGGAGTCGGGGGAGCGGTTGGAGCTGGGGGGCGTCGACAAGCATGCGGCTCCTGACAGCGTGCTCCAGCTCGTGCCCTCCGGCCCCGGCTACGCGGGCGAGCCGAACCTGCGCATGTTCAACGCGATGATCCACCACGCGCGCGAACACCTCATCCTGTGCTCGCCCTACTTCGTGCCCGAGGACTCCCTGCTGGAGGCCATCACCTCCGCCTGCTACCGAGGCGTGCGCGTGGACCTGCTCGTGGGCGAGAAGGCCGACCAGTTCATGGTGCAGCACGCCCAGTCCGCCTACTACCAGCAGCTCCTCGCCGCCGGCGTGCACATCTGGGAGTTCCCCGCGCCGTACGTGCTGCACACCAAGTTCGCCCTCGCGGACCCCGGCACCGAACGGGCCGTGGGCGCCATCGGCTCCTCCAACATGGACATCCGGTCCTTCACACTCAACTACGAGAACAGCCTCTTCATCGCCTCCGGTCCCCTGCTGCCTGCGCTGGCCCAGCTTGCCGAGAACTACATCACCGTCTCCCGCGAACTCACCCTCGAGGCGTGGGACCGGCGGCCGTGGCCCCCCCCACCCGCCCAAAAAGCATAATGGCGCCAACAGGCATATTCCAAACAAGCGCATATGCCGCCCCGAAAGTCAGGACTCGGGATATGCCGGGTCGGGCTGGGAGATGTGTAGAGGGGACGGGGGGGGGGGGGGGGGGGTGCGGCGCCGTGGCCTCGGCACCTCGGCCGCCTGGCTGGGGTTGCCGTGGCCGCCGCCACTCGCCAAACAGGCATATTGGCGCAAACAGGCATATTCCAAACAGGCGTATTGGCCGCCGCGAAAATCTGACCTGGGGATATGCCGGTTTGACCCCCGCCAACCCGCTCCCGAATATGCCTGTTTGTAAAAACCTCTAGGGCCAGGCCCCATATCCCAGCGCCAGATCCCGCGCCCGGCCGACCCAACCCACCCAGACGGCCAGCCCAGCGCGCCCCATCGGCCACACCGGGCCCCTGGACACCACGAGCCCCACTGACCCCGCAGACCCTGCCGCCTCCACCCCGCCAAACAGGCATATTGGCGCAAACAGGCATATTCCAAACAGGCATATTGGCCCCCGTGAAAAACTGACCTGGGGATATGCCGGTTTGACCCCCGCCAACCCGCTCCCGAATATGCCTATTTGTGAAAACCCCAGGACCAGGCCCCATATCCCAGCGCCAGATCCAGCGCCATATCCCAGCGCCAGGCTGTCCCAACCCACCCGGACGCCAGCCCAGCGCGCCGCCTTGACCACACCGGCCTGCTGGACACCACAAACCCCACGGGCCCCGCAGACCCTGCCGCCGCCACCCCGCCAAACAGGCATATTGGCGCAAACAGGCATATTCCAAACAGGCATATTGGCCGCCGCGAAAATCTGACCTGGGGATATGCCGGTTTAACCCCCGCCAACCCGCTCCCGAATATGCCTGTTTGTGAAAACCCCCAGGACTAGGCCCCAGATCCCGCGCCCCACACCCCACCACACCCCGGCCGCGCCACCACACCGACGGCGCCGCGCTACAGAAATGTCGGCGCCGTCGGTGTGGTGGCTGTGCATGACCCGCCGTCTCGGCGGCGCCGCCGGCCCCGCACCGCGCCCCCCCCCCCCCCCCCCCGGCCGCGCCACCACACCGACGGCGCCGCGCTACAGAAATGTCGGCGCCGCGGCGGGAAGCACCGATGCCGGCCCCCGCATATCCGCCCGCCGCTTGGCCTCCAGGATCCGGGCGATGACCTCCGCTGGCCTGCGCCGCAGTTCTTCGGTGAATACGCGCACCACTTCGTAGCCGTAGCTCCTGAGCTCGTTTTCGCGCTCGAGCTGCGCGATGACCGTGGCGTGCGGCGTGTCCTCGAACTTCACGCGCCCATCGATCTCGATGACAACCTGCCCCCACAGCAGGTCAACCCGGTAGCGACCGAGGTAGAGCTGGGGTTTGGCGACGATCCCCGCGTCGAGTAGCACAAGGCGCGCCAACGTTTCGTACGTGGATTCTGAAAGATTGGTGGACAGCTCGAAGGCCCTCCGGGCGGTGCCAATTCCTTTCATTCCGCTCATGGCACGGAGTGTCCGCGAGATGTCGCCGTAGACCTCGCGCTGGGCCGCAATGTCTTTTCCGTAGTAGAGGCTGTCGATCGCAACCGTCCCTTCGCGAACCCCGTGCAACCGGGCGATATCCAAAGCCGTGCGCACGGGTCGCGTGTACCGGATGTCCCCGCTTTCCACGATGTCCCCCGCCGGCACCTTGCTGTAGATGTATTCGCACCCCGCCGGCCACTGCTTCTTCGGCGGTGGGTGCCCGTTCGGCGAGGCCAGCTCCACCGGCAGCACCTCCACCGGCAGCACCCACATCCCCGCCACCCGCGCCGCGGATCGCCCCGCGAGCACCGCCGAGTACATTGCCGCTCCCGTCGCGTACGAGCGGAGGAAGTGCTGCTCGTGTCGCTTCAGTTTGTCCCACTCGGCGCGCTCGATCCAGCGCGTCGCGGACAATTGCAGGAGCATCTGCTTATCGACGCCCCCTTTACCCACCAACAACCCCACCAACGCAACACGGTCCATGCGATCCCCCGAATGTTCCCCCGAACTTGTGGCCGCGCGCCCCCTCGGCGCGCACCCTGTCAGCGGGAACTGTAGCACCGCCCAAGCCGCCCCGCACGCCGAGCTCCAACCCGAGCGCCAGCCGAGCTCCAACCCAAGCCGAAGCCGACCCCCTACACGTCGCGGGCGGTGAGCGCGGCCACGCCGGCGGCCCACAGCGCCACGGCCCAGGCGGCGAAGATCCCCAGCGACGCGGCGGCGGAGAACCCGTGGGCGGGCTGGTTGGTCATGAAGGCGATGAGGTTACCAAACGGCAGGTACTTGGATATTTCGGCGCCCCACTTGGGTATGAGGCCCACGATGGAGTCCACAACCAGCAGCAGGCCCAGGCCGGCGACCACGGCACCGGCGGTGTTGCGCACGAGCCACCCGATGCCCTGGGTGAACAGGCTGACCAGCGCCATGCCCACCGGCACGGCCCACAGCGCGCGCTGGGTGGCGGGGTTGGTGGGCCAGGAGGCGGGGACGGGCGACAGGGCGTCGCCGAGCACGAAGGCGAGCACGAGCCCCACCAGCGTGGTCGCGGCGGCGATCACGGCGCCGAGCACGAGCTTCGCCACGGCCACCTGCCACCGCCTCGGCGCGATGCGGAAGTTGGTCGCGGGGATGCCGTAGCGGTACTCGGTGGTCACGATCATGGACTGCTGCACCACCAGCACGATCGCGGACGTCAGCGCCACGGTGGCGATCACGGTAATGGGCAGGTACGGGATCGTGCTCAGCCGCGCGGTCCACCCGAACAGCGCGCCGTAGAGCGCCGCCAGCACCACGTTCAGCCCGGACGTCCACCAGAACGACGCGGTGGAGCGCAGCTTGGTCCATTCGGCTCGGAGCAGGTTAAGCATTGTGTCCCTCCGGTGTGTGGGGCTGTTGCTTGCCGACGCCCCCTTCACCACCACCCGCCACATACTGCGCGTGGCCCTCGGTGGACTGGATGTACGCCTCCTCCAGGGAGGCGCGGCGCTCGGTGAGTTCGGCTAGGGGCACGCGGGCGTCGAAGGCGATGGCGCCGACCTCGTCGGAGGAGAGGTCGGGGACCTCGAGCACGGCGCGGCCGTCCGCGTCGGCGGCGCGCGTGAAGGCGGCCCCGGCGGCGGCAAGGGCGGCCTCGAGCGCCTCGCCCGCGCCAGCGCCCGCACCAGCACCAGCGCCCGCACCAGCACCAGCGCCAGCGCCAGCGGCGCGGACCAGGGTGGTCACGCGCGAGTTGGCGCGGATGAAGTCGTCCACGGACGTGTCAGCCACCAGCTTGCCGCGGCCGATCACGATGAGGTGGTCGGCGGTCTGCGCCATCTCGGCGAGCATGTGGGAGGACACGAGCACGGTGCGGCCCTCGGCGGCGAGGGTCTGCAGCAGGCGGCGCACCCAGCGGATGCCCTCGGGGTCGAGGCCGTTGACGGGCTCGTCCAGGATCAGGTACTCCGGGTCCCCCAGGAGCGCGGCGGCGATGCCGAGGCGCTGGTTCATGCCGAGGGAGAAGCCGCCGACGCGCTTGCCGGCTACCTCGGAAAGCCCGACCAGGCCCAGGACCTCGTCCACGCGGGAGGCGGGCAGCCCGGCGGCCTGCGCCTGCCACAGAAGGGAGGCGCGGGCGCTGCGGTTGGGGTGCACGCCCTTGGCGTCCAGCAGGGCCCCGACTTTCTGGGCGGGGTTGGGGAGGGCGGTGTACAAGGTGCCGTCGATAAGCGCGGTGCCCGAACTCGGCTTGTCCAAGCCCACGATCATGCGCATGGTGGTGGACTTGCCGGCGCCGTTCGGGCCGAGGAAGCCCGTGACGTGGCCGGGTTGGACGGTGAAGGTGAGGTCATCGACGGCCTGGACCGCGCCGTAGCGCTTACTCAGGCCCTGCACTTCAATCATGCGTGACAGTATGCCCTACGCGTCCCACACGGGCCCGAGCGCGGCGATGACCTGAGGCAGCGAGGCGGCGAAGCCGGGGTGCAGCTCGAGCGCGCCGAGCTCGTCGAGGGGCACCCAGCGCAGCTCCTCGCTCTCCTCGTTGGCCTGCACCGCGAGCGGCTCGGGCGCGCTCGCGAGCACGGTGGTGTAGGTCCAGCCCTGCAGGTCCGCGGTGACCAGCTCGCGGTGCACGGTGATGCGCGCGGTGTCCACGGCGCACTCCTCCACCGTCTCGCGCAGGGCGGCCTCGGTGGCGGTCTCGTGCGAGTCGCGGGCGCCGCCGGGGATGCCCCACGTGTCGCCCTGGGCGGTCCAGGCGGCGCGGTGCTGCATGAGCACGCGGCCTTCGGCGACGAGGAAGAGGCCCGCCGCGCCGTACAGGCCCCAGCGCTGTGCCCCGTCGGGGGTGCGGACCCATCCATTGCCGTCGCCAAGCATGCCCCTACTGTAGGCACAACGCGATATGGTTGGGGAATGGTCCAGCAGTCGAGCGTGCCCGAGCCGGGGCTTCTGCTTGACGACGAATGGTTGGACACCCTCGAAGGCCCACCCGAGCGCCGCACCGCGCGGCAAATGGTGCACGACACCTTCGCGCGCCCCGGGCGCTTCATCCGCCGCGCCGGCGCCTTCGCATCCACCACCCCGGGTCAGATCGTGGCGATGATGCTGGTGCTCACCGTGGCGCTGATCGCGGCGGGGTTCTCCATGAGCCAGTCGATGGCGTCGCGGCAGCGGGCGCTGGACACCCTGGTGAGCACCACCGAGCCGATGGCCAACTCCGCGCACCAGCTCTACAGCTCCCTGTCCCAGGCGGACACGGTGGCCACCACCGGCTTTGTGCAGCCCGGGCTGCTGAACGAGCAGCAGCTCCGCCTCTACCTGGAATCCGTGGACAAGGCGGCGGTGACGGCGGCGGATATCCACTCGGGCGCTCCCGCCGCGGGCGCCGCCGTGCGCGGGCAGATCACGGGCGCGGTGACGGAGATCCTGCGCAGCCTGCCCGTCTACACGGCACTGATGGAGCGGGCGAAGGTGAACCAGCGCGTGGGCAACCCGGTGGGGGTGGCGTACATGACCGAGGCTAGCGCCGTGATGCGCGAGGACATGCTGCTCAGCGCCGAGCAGCTCTCCGAGCTCACGCAGCGCGAGGTGGCCGACGAGGTGGCGCGCCTGTCCTCGCCGCAGTGGGTGCCCCTGTCCGGCCTGGTGGCGGCGCTGCTCTTTTTGGTGCTGGCGCAGTGGTGGCTGTGGCGCGTGTTCCGCCGCCGCCTCAACCGCGGCTTCCTCGCCGCCACGCTGGCGGTGGTGGTGGCCATTGGCTGGGTGGGCGTGGCCAGCTTCGAGTCCTGGCGCTCCGGCGTGGTGGGGTTCGAGCGGGCGGCGGAGCCGTGGCGCCAGCTCTCCTCCGCCCGCATCGAAGCGCAGGAGACCCGCACGGACGAGACGCTGGCGCTGCTGTCGCGCCAGTCCATCTCCCGCTCGTCCGAGTCCTTCGCCGAGACCAGCGCGCACGTCACCGACGCCCTCGCCGCCATCGAGGGCCTCGGCGGGCCCGGGGAGGACATAACCGCCGCCCGCGCCGCCCTCAGGTCTTGGTCGGAGTCCCACGAGGCGTTCGCGCTTTCGCTTGCCGACGGCCAGTTTGAACGCGCATCCGAACTCCTCACCGCCAGCCCGGGCGCGGCGAGCGCCTTCGCCGACCTAGACGGCGCTCTGGATCGCCTGATCACCTTCTCGCGCCAGAACACCCGCGCGTACATCGACGCCTCGCTGGACGCCACCCGGCGCGTGGCCGCCGCGGTGGCGCTACTCACGCTTGCGGCGGTGGCGTGCATCTGGATCGGCATCCGCCACCGCCTGGGGGAGTACTTCTGATGCGGCGGGGCGCGGCGTTGGTGGTGGGAATGGTTGCGGCGGTGGGGGCGCTCACAAGCGGCTGCTCCCAACCGGATGCGGAGGTGGCGCCTGACGTGCCCGCCTTCCGCGGGGCGCCGCAACCGCCCGGCGCGGTGCTGGACTCACCCGGCGAGCCGCCGGAGGAGGCCTTCGACTCCAACGTCAAGGGCTGGCCCGGCTCGCTGCGGCCCGGCACGGAGGCGGAGCGCGACGGCACGCATATGCGGCGCATCCGCGAGCGCGGGCGCATCATCGTGGGCGTCGACCAGTCCCAGTACCTGCTCTCCTACCGCGACGCGGCGCGCGGGGAGCTGCGCGGTTTCGAGGTGGACCTGGCGCGCGAGGTGGCGCGCGACATCTTCGGCGACCCGGAGCGGGTGGATTTCCGCTTCGTGGATTCCTCGAACCGCGTGGAGGCGCTGCGCGCGGGTGCGGTGGACATTGTCATCCGCACCATGTCCGTCACCCCGGGCCGCGCCGCGCAGGTGGACTTTTCCACACCGTACCTGGCCTCCTACGTGCGCATGCTCGCGCCGCGCGACCGCGGGGTGGCGGGCCTGGACGACCTTGCGGGGCGCACCGTGTGCGTGGTGGACAGCACCAACGTGCTCAACCTGGTGCGCGAGCGCCTGCCCGAGTCCAAGGTGCTGCGCGTACGCTCCTGGTCGGACTGCCTGATGGCCACGCAGCAGTTCCAGGCGGACGCCGTGGTGGCGGACGACGCGGTGCTGGCCGGCATGGTGGCCCAGGACCCGCTGACCGAGATCCACCCGCAGGAGCTGGCCAAGCAGCTCTACGCGGTGGCGGCCCCGCGCGGGCACGATGACGTGGTGCGCCAGGTCAATCTCACGCTCGAGCGCGTGCGTGGCGACGGCACCTGGTACCGCCTCTACGAGCAGTGGCTCGCCGGCTCGCTCGCCGACGCCTGGCCGCCCAACCCCATGTACAGGGAGGACGCGAGATGACCGAGCGCACCACCGGGCCCGAGGAGCCGGCCACCGAGGCGGTGGCCTTCGACCCGTTCGCCGAAGACACGCCCTCCGACTCCACCTACGCCGAGCTGGGCGACATGGCGGGGCTCCTGCGCGACCTGGACGAGCTGCGCCGCGGTGGGGAGCGCAACGCCACCAGCCAGCGCTCCCGCCTGCAGGCCCTGGACACCTTCCGCGAGCGCCGCGGCACCCGCCGCGCTAGCCGCATCGTGGCGGACGGCATGGTGGAGCTGCCCTGGGTGGACCCGGCGGAGCCGAAGGACGCCATCGTGGACCCCACGCAGGCAGTGGTGCAAAAGGGCATCCCCGCCCCCGCCCTGAGCCCGGGCGACGTGGTGGCCGGCCAGTACGAGATCCTGGGCGTGATCGCGCACGGCGGCATGGGGTGGATCTACCTGGCCGAGGACCACTACGTGGCCGAGCGCGTGGTGGTGCTCAAGGGCCTGCACTCCACCGACAACGCGGACGAGGCGGCGGCCGCCGCGGCGGAGCGCGAGTTCCTGGCGGACATCACCCACCCCGGCATAGTGAAGGCCTTCAACTTCATCGACGACCCCCGGGTGCCCGGCGGCTTCATCGTGATGGAGTACGTGGGCGGGCCGTCGCTACGCAAGCGCCGCAACGCCGCGCAACGGCACCTGCTGGAGCCGGACGTGGCCATCGCCTACATCCTCGAGGTCCTCCCCGCCTTGAGCTACCTGCACTCGCGCGGGGTGGTGTACAACGACCTGAAACCGGACAACATCATCGTCACCGAGGACCAGGTCAAACTGATTGACTTGGGCGCCGTGTCCGGCATCGGCGCCTACGGCTTCATCTACGGCACCAAGGGCTTCCAGGCGCCGGAGGTGGCCACCGAGGGCCCCAGCATCGAGTCCGACATCTACACCGTGGGCCGCACCCTGGCAGCACTCGTGGTGGAGCTGCCCAAAGACGGCGGCGTGTACGTGGACGGGGTGCCCACGCCCAACGACGAGCCCCTGTTCCGCCGCTACATCTCCCTCTACCGCCTCATCGCGCGCTGCTGCCACCCGGATCCCGCCCGCCGCTTCCACTCCACGGGCGAGCTGGAGGCGCAACTGCTCGGCGTGGTGCGCGAGGTGATAGCCATCCGCGACGGCAAGACCCACCCCGCCCAGCACTCCCTCTTCTCCCCGCAGCGCAAGACCTTCGGTACGAAGCACCTGGTGTTCCGCACCGACCAGCTCATCGACGGCATCACCCGCACCGTAGAGATCACCCCGCCCGAGGTGGTGGCGGCCCTGCCCTCCCCGCTGGTGGACAGGCACGACGTGGGCGCCGCCATGCTCCAGGGCTCCTCCTACGCCGAGCCGCAGGAGAACCTGGAGAACCTACGCCAGGCCATGCAGATGCCGCAGTACCGGGACTCGCTGGAGATCCCCTTCGGCGTGGTGCGCAGCATGCTCGAGCTCGGCCTGACCACCCAGGCCCGCGCGTGGCTGGGCTCGCTCGACGCTGCCTTCGGCACCAACTGGCGCTTCTACTGGTACTCCGGCGTGGTGAACACGCTGCTGGGGGACTACCCCGCCGCCCAACGCGACTTCGCCGCAGTGTTGGACATCCTGCCCGGGGAGGCCGCACCCAAGCTGGCGCTCGCCGCGGTGGACGAGCTACTCCTGCAGCAGGAGGGGATGCGCGGTCGCGCGTTGCTCGCCCCGGAGCTCGCCCGCGCGTGTGCCGGTCTTCGGGCATCGCTTCACGACGTCCCCTCCAGCACCTTCCGCCACCTCTCCGAGACCGGGCACCTGAGCCCCGAATGGGCCATGGTGACCCTCGACCCGGCCATGCTGCGCTTCCACGCCATGCGCCTCTACTCGCTGGTGTGGGTGTCCAACCCCACCACCGTGTCCTCCGCCTTCGGCCTAGCGCGCCAACTCATGAGCGAGGGCGAGGTGGAGCTGGCCGTGGACGCCCTCGACCGCGTGCCGCAGGCCTCGCGCCACAGCCGCATGGCCGCGCTGACCGCCATCCTGTGCCTGGTTTCCGACGAGCTCACCGAGTCCCGCATCCGCCGCGCCGGGCGCCGCCTAGACGAGATCCCCAGTACCGAGCCCCGCTTCCTGCAGCTGAAGATCTCCGTGCTGCGCGCGGGCCTGACGTTCCTGCGCGACAACAACGTGGACCGCGCCGCCGGCGACTCCCCCCTCTTCGAGTACGACTTCACCCAGCGGGGCCTGCGCCGCGGCCTGGCCATCACGCTGCGCGAGCAGGCGCGCGTGGCGCCCTACCCGCGCCACCGCTTTGCCCTGGTGGACATGGCGAACAAGGTCCGCCCCTCCACCTGGTTCTAGCGGCGTCGCTGGCGCCGTTTATACCGCTAGTACAGCCCGGCGGCGCGCGCCTTCTCCGCCACGGCAGCGGACTTCTGGGCGATGGCCAGCTCCTCGTTCGTGGGCACCACGAGCACCTTTACGGTGGAGGCGTCGGTGGAGATCACGCGCGGTCCGTTGTTCGGCAGCGCGTTCTTCTCCGGGTCGATCTCGATGCCGTACATGGTGAGGTTCTCCAGGGCGTCCTCGCGCACGTGCTGGTCGTTCTCGCCCACGCCGGCGGTGAACGTGATGGCGTCCACGCGGCCCAGGGCGATCATGTAGGAGCCGATGAAGCGGCGCAGCTGGTTGATGTACACGTTGTACGCCAGCCAGGCGTTCTCGTCCTCGTTGTCGATCATGGTGCGCAGCTCGCGGAAGTCGTTCACGCCCGACAAGCCCTTGACGCCGGACTGGCGGTTGAGCAGGTTATCGATTTCGTCGATAGTCATGCCCCCCTCACGCGCCAGGTGGAAGATGATGCCCGGGTCAATGTCGCCGGAGCGGGTGCCCATGACCAGGCCGGCGAGCGGGGTCAGGCCCATCGACGTGTCGATGGGGTGGCCGTTGGCCACCGCGGAGGCGGAGGCGCCGTTGCCCAGGTGCAGGACGATCTGGCGGGTGTGCTTCGGGTCCCGGCCGATCAGCTCCGGCACCTGCGAGGAGACGAACTCGTGGCTGGTGCCGTGGAAGCCGTAGCGGCGGATCAGATTTTGCTCCGCTACCTCGGCGTTGATGGCGTAGAGCGCCGCGGCCGGGGGCAGGGCGCGGAAGAAGCCCGTGTCGAACACGGCCACGTGCGGCACGTGCGGCAGCAGCGCGCGCGCCACCTCAATGCCGTCCACGTTGGCGGGGTTGTGCAGCGGCGCCAGCGGGGTGAGGTCCCGGATCATGGTGACCACCGGGTCAATGATCAGCTCCGGCTCGGAGAAGACCATGCCACCGTGCACTACGCGGTGACCCACCGCGGAAAGCTCGATCTGGGTGGGGCCGACGCCCTTGAGGTCCATGAGGCGGAACGCCTCCTGCAGGCCGGCGGTGTGCGTGGGCACGGCGCGCTGCACCACCCACTTGTCCTCGCCGTGCTTGACGGTGATGCGGCCCTGCGGCTCGCCGATCTGCTCCACCAAGCCGGAGACGAACGGCTTGTCCGATGCCGAGGCCTGCGGGTCCACGATCTGGAACTTGACCGAGGACGAGCCCGAGTTAATAACGAGTACGTACGCCATCTACTTCGCCTCCTACGCGTCCGCCTGAGCGTCCGGCTGAGCTGCGGCCTGGATGGCGGTGATGGCCACGGTGTTCACGATGTCCGCCACCGTCGCGCCGCGGGACAGGTCATTGACCGGCTTGTTCAGGCCCTGCAGCACCGGGCCTACGGCGAGGGCGCCGCCGGTGCGCTGGGCAATCTTGTAGCCCGCGTTGCCGGCCTCCAGGTCCGGGAAGATGAACACGTTGGCCTGGCCCGCTACCGGGGAGTCCGGTGCCTTCTTCTTGCCCACGCCCGGGTCGCACGCGGCATCGAACTGCAGCGGCCCGTCCACCACAAGCTGCGGGTCCGCCTGCTTCGCGGCCTCCACGGCGGCCACCGCGCGGTCCACGTCCGGGCCGGAGCCGGAGGTGCCGGTGGAGTAGGACAGGATGGCCACCTTCGGGTCAATGCCGAACTGCGAGGCGGTCTTGGCGGACACCGCCGCGATCTCGCCCAGCTGCTCGGCGGTGGGGTTCGGGTTCACTGCGCAATCGCCGAACGCCCAGAGGCGGCCCGGCATGACCATGAGGAAGATGGAGGACACCACGGACGCGCCCGGGGCGGTCTTGATGATCTGGAATGACGGCTTGATGGTGTGCGCGGTGGTGTGGGCCGCGCCGGAGACCATGCCGTCCGCGGTGCCCTTGTGCACCATCATGGTGGCGAAGTAGGAGATGTCCTTCATGGTCTCCCGGGCTTCGTCAAGCGAAATGCCCTTCTTCTTGCGAAGCTCCGCGAAGTCCGCCGCGAATTCCTCGAGCAGCTCCGACTCGAGGTGGTTGATGATGTGCGCCTGGGACAGGTCCAGGTCCTGCTCCTCGGCGCGGCGGCGGATGTCCGCCTCATCACCCAGGATGGTTAGCTCGGCCACGTCCTGCTTTAGCAGCTTGTGTGCGGCCTCGAGGATGCGGTCATCCTCGCCCTCCGGCAGGACGATGTGGCGGCGGTTGGTTTTGGCCTTCTCCAGCAGCCAGGACTCGAAGACCACGGGGGACATGGCCGGCTGGGCGTCCACGCCGGCGGTGTCCGGCGCGAAGCTTTCCAGGGCGTCGGGCGCGACGACGCCGGCGGGGGTGGCGTTGAGCTCGACGATGCGTCGCGCAGCGAGCTCCGCCACCTGCGCATCCGCGATGAGCGCGACCGGCACGCCGAGCGCCGCGGCGAGCTCCGCGTCGAAGTTGTAGTCGCCCGTGCCCGCGATCAGCGCGCCCTCGCGAGGCAGGCCCGCGGCGTAAGCCGAGGCGATGTCGGCGCCCTCGACGCGGGCGAGCTCGAGGCCGAGGCGCTGCGCCAGCGCGTCCAGATCCGCGGAATCCAGCGAGTAATTCGCGGCGGTGACCAGCAGGGACTTCGGTTGGGACATGGGTTCACCTTTCATGAGCGGGAGTACGCAAACATGTGCCAGTCTACCGGCGGCGCAGGTGCCGCGTGCGCCGAATGGTGAGACTTTTGGCTTTTCGGGGTGTGGTGTTGGGCACGGTTTTTCGGGTGCGATCTTTGAGGCCCGCGACGAAAAGACCGCCGCCCCGGTCCCCCTTTCGGGGAGCCGAGGCGGCGGTCTGGCTTTGCGGTTCAGCGCCGGTTTAGCGCTGGTGTACCGCGGGTGCACCGCAGGGTGCCGCCAAGAATGCCAGCTGAGATGATGGCGAGCGCACCCGCAACCTTGCCAAGGTCAGCACTGAACCTGCCAAGCTGGGCGTTGATAGCCTCGACCCGCAGGGCAACTTCCGGGTTGAACACACCGAGCTGCTGATTGAGTCGCTCAGCGCGAATCAAGCCCTAGAAGGTAGCAGTGCTACTTACCCGGCATGGGTACGTAACCTTGGTTGAACAGCCACCCGATAATCGCAGCCACCGCGCCGCCGATGGCGAGGAGCAGGCCGATGAACAGTCCAGCACTGGAACCGGAAGCTGCGTTACCCGTCTGGGGGCGCGGCGGATTCGAGTTAGACGTGCGAGTCGGAATCGGTGTTGGGGTGCTCGGAGTTGGGGTCGGCACGGTCGAAGGAGCAGTGGTCGCAGTAGTCCGCGGTGATGACGGTGACGCTGTGGATGTGACTGCCGTGGGCACAGTCGTAGGTGTGGTTGGCTTGGTCGTCGGCGCAGGCGTCGGCGTCACTGCTCGGCTCGTTGTCGGCTTAGAAGTGGCCGGGGTCGGGGTAGATGAAGTCGTTCCGGAGGGCGCCGGAGAGGCCGGCACTGTGGAAGTCGGCAAAACGATGAGCGGCTCCAGATTCACCTTCAGGTCGTTCTTTACTTCAGTAGGAACTACGGAATCAGGTGCGGCGGCTGCCTCATTCAGGACAGCCTGGGCCTCTTCGCGAGTGACCCGAATGACAGGGATCTCGATGGTCTGCCTCGACTGGAGCTCTCGGGACGCATTCAGCAAGGTGAACGTGACGGGCATTGTGTTCTTGGAGTACCCGTTGAGTGGGCCGAGGGGTACGTCAATTGACTGTGCGAAACTATCGCCCAGGATGCCGGTGGTTGGCACCTTCGTCTCGTAGCTGCCGGTTGCCCACTGAGCCTTCAGAGTGAATTCGTGCGGATCAATGCCCTTGTTGTCCACAATCATTCTCATCGAGTTCTGTTCGTTCCCAACGGTGACTGTGTTGCCACCTGGACCACTCTCATCGTTGCTCAAACCGCCTACGCCGTTGTTCGATTCAGCGGCGATGATCTCTAGATCGCGCACCGAGCGGTCTTCCGTAACCTCAACCAAGCTCGCTTCGGGAACGCCTACAAGCCCCGCGCTCTTACCCAATGCCGGATTTCGCAAGGACAGGCTGGTCCAGTCGGCCGGGATGTTGTAAGCCCCCGCGTAGCAGTTTTCCTCCGCGCAACGCGGCAACTCGCGCGCGAGCGACTCCTTCGAACGAGGCCCGCTTATCGCGGACTCCTTGGTGTACTTGAACCCGTGCTCTTTATCCATCTGGTACAGGTAGTTCATCGTCGACCTGTAACCGGGCACGTAGTTGCGGTCGGGGTTCTTCGCACTCTCGACTGTGGGAAAGCCATCGTGATCGAGGCCGAGGGTGTGTCCAAGCTCGTGGAGAATCGTGTTGCGCACGTGCGTCTCGTTCATTTGAGGCAGCTTGGCCACGTAGAACGCGACACCGCCGACCTTACTGTCAATAGCCCTCTGTCCGCGGCCACTTCTCGCTCTTTCAACTGGGCCAGCTTCCATCTGCCCGCCGATGATTCCGCGCCGGAAGATGTTGGCTCGAGAGCCAAATTCGTTCTGGCGGGCACTCAAATCGTATCCATTGTCAAACGGATACTGCTGATAATCCAGCGTTGCGCCACCCTTTGTCTCATTCAGGTTGAAGTCCGGCGCGTAGAGGTTGCCGGCGTCAATGTGGAGTGCGACTCCGTGAGCGGCAAACAGCTCCTCCAGCTCAACGAGCGTACTGCGCTGGGGACGGAATGAGGTTGTGTCTTTGCGTCCGCAGGCCGCCTGGTCGATCGGCCGTTCTTTCTTAGCACATCCCGCGGTTTCCCACTCGGATTTCATCCATTCCAGCTGGAGGAAGAGATCCTTCTGGCCTGTTTTGGCTCCCCAGCGTGGGAGATCATAAGTGACGCCATCGATGGTCACGCCCTCCTCTTCCCAGGTATCGGGCAGCCCGTCGCGGTCAAAATCCGCGGCACTTTCTTGGGTAGCTACGGTCAACGTTGCCACCGCGGTAACCCTGTCCCGGCCGCTCCAAAGACCCTGCTGGTACTTCGACTGCCCGGGCGTCGGTTCAAGGGCGTTATCAAACGCGTCAGCGTAACCGCTCTTCTTCGCGTTCTCGAATTCGAGGCCCACTTCGTACCCCACCCCGCGAGGAACCATGCGGTACGAGTTGGCATTGGCGTCATGCGAAACGTCGTAAAGCGACGTGTCCTGAAAGCTGTTGATGAGGTCGATCTGGATGTACCCGGGCGCTTCCGCCTCTACCGTAACGGTGGCCTGTGGACCGTTGAACTCGAAGGTCCGGACGATTCTGCGACCATCTCCGTGGTCAGTAGTAAACACAACGGTGTTGCCGTCCGGATTGCTCACAGTGGTGTTAGATGTGAAATTCTCAAATCCGCCCCCAGCGTAAACGCTGGTTTGGAATCCAAGCTCCATCAGACCCGGAACGGAAAGCGGGTCAGCGTAACGGAGTTTGTTCCACTGCTTTTCCGTCAAGTCAAAACCAGTAAACGCTCCGCCATTTTCCACATCTTGCGTGACGTTCGCTGCGGTTGCGTTGATGCTTACCGCCGCGTTCGCCACAGGTACGGCCACGCTGCCGGACACGACAGCAAGGGACGCAGCAAGTGCAACGATGAATTTCGATGTACGCATTTCTGCTCCTTAGATGTTGATGCCGTACTGGCGGAGGTAGTTACGGATGGGTTCGTAGTTGGCAACAATCGCGAGAGCTACCCCGCCAATAAGCGTCAGCGCGCCAAGCACGGTTCCCGCGATATCCCACCGGATTCTGGACGACGAGTCCGCGGCGCACACTGCGGAACTGCCCCCGCGAGATGAGCCGGCGACCGCGCTCGAGCCGATTGAGCTCAACGAGGACCCCGAAGAGCGTTGAGAACTTGCGGAGTCACAGGGATTTGCCACCGCTACTGCCCTGACCATGACTACCCGCTGGGATTCGTCAGGGAAGGTCACTACCACCGGGATGTCTGCTGTCTCTCCCACCGAAACGCCACCGGCCGTAGCCACCGTCAGCCTGCCGGTCATGTGGTCGATGTCCACAGCCCAACCCGTTCTGTCAAAGCCCTCCGCTATAGCAAAAGTGCTGTTCCGCGGTGCAGGGTTAGCCTGCAGTCCATCAGCAATACCACGCACGGGCACCGCGAGTGTTTTCCAGAAAGAGGAGTCGGTACGCGCCTGGGAATCCACGGTGAATTCTGTAATTACCAACTCACTCGACCCATCCGGGTACTCCACGCGGACGGTGACAAAGTGGGTAGCAGCGGGAGTCGAATCTTCGCGCGCCGCGACGCTGAGCTCACCCGTTGTCTCGTTCACTCCTACGTCGAGGCCGCCGTCATTTGCGAGTGTGTACGTGGTACCTTCCGGTAGCCCCTCCGCGGTCTGTGAAACAGACTGCGCGTTGGTCTTGTCGACGACCGTTTGCGCGTATTCGGGTTGGTAGGTGAAGGCGTCGACATCGAGCTTTTGCTTATCGACGCTCGCCTCGACCACCTCGCTCGACCCATCCCAGTAGCTCACCTTGACCGGCACCACGATGCGTTCCGCCCCGCCCTTCTCTGGGGCGGTCGCAGTGATCAGGCCCGTTGCGGGGTCGACGCTCACGCGCCAACCCTCAAGGTCCGGGCCGTCTGCAAGGGAGAACTCGGTTCCATCTGGCAGCGATGCCTCCGTCTGCGGAATTTCCACTGACTCTCCAGGCGCCGCCTGCTGGCCTTGGGGGTAAATCGGCTGGTAGCCCTCGGCCGCGAGACGTGCTTTGGCCTTGAACACCGCGTTTGTTCTACCCGTCGTGCCGTCAGCGTAGGTCACCTTCACCCTGACCTTGATCTCCTGTCGCGGTGACCACCCTGCGGGGATAGTCAGTGTCACCCGACCATCCGGCGCTACCGTCGCACCCTCAATATCGGACTCAACGACTTCATAGGTCACGCCTTCAGGCGCAGGCTGACGCCTGAAAACGAATCCGGAGAGCGTACGTGCGAACGTCGGCGGCGCTGATGTCACCTCTTCGCCGGAGCGTCCCCACGAGGCCACGTAGACCGGCTGATACTCATCATTGGCCCGGAGATTGTTTTCCCCTGATTCACCCGCCGGCTCCGGAGACGGCCGCTCCGGCTCAACAATCCGGATGTCGATCGGATCCCCGATCGGCTCACCGTTGTTATCCACAATGAGCACCGAAGCGTCACCCGGCGAACTTCCTTCCGGAACGCTTACGTGAATGCTCCCGGTGCTCGGATCGATTTCCACCACAGCCCCTGCGATGGGGTTGTTATCGAGGTCACGAACCTCACCCGTTAGACCAGGGGTTGGATTCTTGACCAGATCATCGAGTACTACCCTCCGGCCATCCGAAGGGACCTGGTCAGCGACATCGCCCTTGCTGATCGATGGCGGAGCATCCGGCACCCCATCACCATCAGTATCCGGCTTGGTCGGGTCCGTACCGGTCGTGCGTATTTCGGCGTCGACGGTCTCGGTGGAACCATCCGGGTAGGTCACATCGACGGGGATGACGTAGTCACCCGACTTCTTCGGCGCCTTACCAATGGTGATCACACCAGTCGCCGGATCAACCGTCACATTGTCAAAGACCGGGGAACCGTCATCCTTCTTCGGCAGCTTGCTCTTATCAATGCTGAACTGCGGGGTCCGACCATCCTGGCTGGTGGGGGTGTCGATCTTCTCACCGTTTGCATCACGCCACTGCGGGGTGACCGAGACATTCTCCTGCTCCGGGTTCACAGCAGTACCCGGGTACACCGGTTCGAACCGATCCGCATCCGTCGGCACCGGCTCAAACTCCACAAACACCAAATCACGCGTGTTGTCCTCATAGACAACAACCACCGGCACCTTGACATTCTTCGTACCACTAGGCGACTGCGGCAACGTCACCCTACCGGTGTTCTCATCGATCGTCGCACCTGCCGGCGGGTTCTCACCGAACTCGTACCGTTTCACCGGCACCTGGTTCGTCGGGATAGGATCACCGACCGGCTCACCGTTTTCTTCCCTACGGAACACCGGCGCATCAGAGGTCACCGGGTTACCAGCCGGGTCCGGCGCAACCGGGGACTCATACCGCGGCTCATACTTCGCAGCCTCACCGGTTGTCACCACAAACGAATCCGACGCCACCACACCAGCACCCGAGTACAACAACGCGGTGTAGGTCTCACCATCCTTCGCACCAGCCGGCACCGTGAAGTTCGCATTCACCTCATCACCACACGTGGTGATCGGAGTACCCGTGGCCGCGTCAACATCCTTGGTCTCCCGGCCACGCGAATCCTTCACACGCACACCATTGGTGTCAACCACATAGCCTTCGCTATCGGTCCACACAATCTTCGTGGCCCACAACGGCACCGTGCCATCAAGCACCAGCTCCGCCGTGCTCCCCGGCTTCGCCGGGAACTCGTGATTATCAAAGTTGCGGATAAACAACTTCAAGTTCGCGTCATACGGCGACGACTGAATCGCGAAATTCTCGTTGATCACCGCACCAATCAGACGCTGTGTAGAAGGGTTTGGGCGCCAGTTCTCCGCGCCCGCGGCATTACGGAACTCCGGTGTGGCAAACCCAGACGCGGTCTGCATGATCACACCGTTGGGATCCTCTACCCACATGTACACATTGCCAGTCGTCTCACGGAAATCACGCCCAGAGCTCTTAATCCCATCGATCGAGTACGTGCCATCCTCAGCCGTGGTCGCAACATAGGTGGTTTCCAACCACTGCGGATTCGCCAACAACCGCTCACGCACAGTCCGCGTGCGATCCTTACGATCCAGCTGCTCAATATCCTGCAACCCACTCACACCCTCAGGCGTCAGCGTGGTCAGATACACCTTGTACCCACCAGCAGGCGAATCCATCCCCGCACGCGTCGCCTCATACGACGGACCAGCAATCCCGTTCGACGCGTCCGCACCCTGGCCGGACTCGTACCACACCCGACCCTCAATACGGTTCTTACCGGTAGCCGAACCACCACGGTTGCCCACATACGGCATCTCAACAACGTTGTCAGCCACCATGTAGTTCTCACCCGTAGCCACATCAATCGGAAGCTCCGTCATCCACCGATCCACACGCTGCAAATTCAGGCCAATCGTCTGCCACTGACCCGTAGAACGACCCGCACCCTCAGCGGTGCGCTCGTACGCGCGAATACCATCACCCGCACGAAGCGGGTACATCATATTGCCCGAATTCTGGTTGACCTGCGGCTCCACCCAAATCCGGTAGAACTGATCGTTATACGCACCGAAAACGTGGTGGACACCCTGGTTGTCGTAGAACCCCTCACGCAAATCAAACACATACGACCCACGGTCATACGAACCAGTACCGCCCCAATCATGGGTCTGGGTCACATAGATCGGCGACGTCGCACCCGTGCGAGAACGCCACTGCATATACACATTCGTACCCTCAGGCACCGGCAACTTCGTGCCCGTATCACCGTTGGTGATCGCGCCGTAACCACCCATAAACACCTGACCAGAAATGGTGTTCTTCGCATTAGTTTTACCCACTGTGAGCGCTCTTCGAAATGTAGCCCACTGGCGCTCTTTGAAAAGTAGCCCAGTGTGGTCTTGGGTTATTGTGCCTGATGTGGTTGCGGGGCGGGGGTTGTTGCGGGGATTTCCCTGCCTTTGATGCGGTGGCTGGTGCCGCGGTGTTGGAAGATTTTGGCGTGGTGGACAATACGGTCAACCATCGCGGTGGCGACAGTGACGTCGCCGAAGCATTGCGCCCATTGGGAAAATGCCAGGTTGGACGTGACAATGATGGAGCCGTGTTCGTACCGGCGGGACACGAGTTGGAAGAACAGGTTCGCGGCGTCGGCCTCAACTGGGATGTAGCCGAGTTCGTCGATGATGAGCAGGTGGTAGCCGCTTAAGCGTTTCAAGGTTGGTTCCAACCTGCCCATCGCGTGTGCTTCGGTCAGCGTGTTGACCCACCCGGCGGCGGTGTCGAACAAGACCCGGTAGCCTTGCTGGGCTGCGGTGACGCCGAGTGCTGTGGCGAGGTGTGTTTTACCGGTGCCGGGCGGGCCGAGGAGGACGACGTTTTCGGCGGTGGCGACCCACGCGCCCGTTTCAAGACGGGCGATCTCTGCCCGGTCGATTGCGGGTTGGGCGGTGAAGTCGAAGTCGGCGATGGTTTTTATCGAGGGGAAGCCGGCGCGTTTGACGCGTTGGGTGGCGCCGGATTCTGCTCTGGCGGTGGCTTCGACAGACAGCACTGCGGCGAGGTATTCCTCGTGTGTCCAGGATTCGGCGCGGGCTTGTTCCGCGATGGTTGCGTGGATGCTGGCGATGCGGGGTGCTTTGAGCTGCCTGGCGTAGCGGTTAATTGTTGCGGTGGTGTCGTGTGCTGGGGTGCGGGTCGTGCCGTGGGCCTTTTCGCAGGGCTTGAGGTGATGCGGTCATAGACGGTGAGGTCGGCGGCGGCGATGTCGAAGCTGGGTTTCGGTGCAGGCGTGGTTGCGCGCTGCTGGCGCATTGCTTTGGCCGCGGCCTGGTGGGCGGGGTCGGTGATTGTGCGGCCTTTCGCCCAGATTCTTTGGTGGGAGGCGATTGTTTCCCCGCCCGGGCCGGTCACGATGACCTGGTGCAAGGTGGTGTGCACCGTGACGAGTCGGTCGACGTAGGCGGGGTCGACGCTGTAGTGGTTGGTGTCGACGGGGACGTAGTAGTTACGCGGCAGCCGCACTGCGGGGCGGGGGCCGAAGGGCGGGGTGGATGGCGGGAGGGGCCGCCCCCCGGCCCCAACTGTGGCGGAGGGTTTCGCTGGGGGAGTCTTCAACACCGCGTGTGTTCTCACGTTGGCAACGGTGGTGAACCAGTCGTCGAGCTGGGCTTGCACATCCTTCGGACTGGTGAAGCGCCGTGCCGGGAAGAACGAGGTTTTCATGTACCCGTTGGTGCGCTCAACGATGCCTTTGGATTCCGGGTCCCTGGGTGGGGTTTGCACGATCTTGCAGCCCAACGCGCCGGCGAACGCGATCACCGGTTCGCACAGTCTGGCTCTGCCGATGCCGGATTCGCGGTCCCACACCAGTCGGGTGGGAACCCCTGTGAAGGTGTGCTCGAGGAGATCCCACATCCCGGCCAGAAGGTCGTCGGTGGTGCGCGACGGCAAGATCCGCGCCCCGGCGAAACGGGAATGGGAAGCAACCATCACCAACACCGGCAGCTTGCGAAACGCTCCGGTGTCATCGGGCAGCCCGCCCGGAGCGAACGTCAGGTCGCACTGGATCTCATGTCCCGGCAGGTGGTCCAGCGTGTCGACCGGATCTGGTGGAAGGTATTCCGGGCGTATTTTGGCTACGTTTTTGCGGAACCATGATTCTGACCCTTCCCAACCGACGCGCTGAGCGATGACTTTCGCGTTCAACCGGGGCGACTCGGCCAACAGGGCGCGCACCGCCGGCTCATAAGCGTCGAAACTCGTTGACCTGGCCGGGCGTGGAGAGTACTTCGGGGGAGAGTCAGACGTCAGAGCGCGTTCAACGGTTTTCTTCGCGCAGCCGACTTCCTCAGCGATCTTCCTGATTGATAGTCCCTGCCCACGCAGGAACCGAATTTGAGCCCATTGATCCAAAGAAATCACCCATCCAATCTTTTTCGGATGGGCTACATTTCGAGGAGCGTTTTGGGCTACTTTTCAACGAGCGCTGACACCCACACCACCGCGGACGTACCCGTTGGCGATGCCGTCAATATTGATCGCATCCGGAATCGGCTGATAATTCTTCGCCTCGTAGATGTACTCCGTCGTCGGCGTCTGGCACGACGGATCCACGTTATACGGCAGAGCGCGATCAGACGACGTGTTCTCAGACGCCGGACCATCCGCCGCAAACGCCACCGGCTGCACAAACGGGGCAATCATCACAAATGACAGAGCAGCAGCACGCGCTTGCCTCGAGCGGCCTGCCGCGAACGGAGATTTATTCTTCGGTGACACAGAACTTCCTTAAATGTACGCTGGGACAGGGCTGTCTATTAATTGAATTTTAGGTGAAACGTAAGGGTGGAGGGAGTCTTCGGCGACTGCAAGGTGGCCGCGCAGACGCGCTGAGAAAACCCATTTGATCGAAAGATGAGGGTGTCCGCCAAGCACCTTCTGGCATCCAAACTCTGTAAAAGCCAACAGGCCGTTGCCCCACTTGAAACGGGACAACGGCCTGCGCTAGCTCTCCAGAGTTACCGGATACTGAAACCTACTACGGCTTCGCCGGAGCTGCCGCCGTGGTCAGGCTTGCTCGGTCCGAAGATCCATTGACCGAGGAGCCAGCACCAGGGGTGCAGCTCTTGACCAGCAACGTGGTGCCGAGGATGCCCGCGGCGATGATCGCCAGAGCGCCTCCGACCTTCACCACGTCAGCGCCATAGCCACGCAGTTGCGCGTTGATCTGGGAGATCTGGATCGCAACGTCCGGGTTAAACACACCCAGCTGCTGCTGCAGCTGTGCGTTCGCCAGCTCGATCTGCCTGGACACCTGCTCAACTGCCGGGGAGATACCCGGGATCTGCAGCTGGGTAGCCAGGCCAAGCGGGATCAGCGCCAGCAGCGGGATACCGAGACCCACGGATGTCGCAATGCAGCGATTACGTTCTGCGTCGGTCAGAGCCGAGGAAGAACCCTGCTTCGGCTTCTGCGGCTGACCAGGCGTAATCGCCGGATCCTTCGGCACGATCTGAACATCAACCGAACCAACGGTCTCCGGGTTGTTCGGATCCTTCGTCGGATCCGTAATCGTCACCTTCGCCGGACCAGGCTTCGTGTTCTCCGGAACCGTGACCTTAATCTCACCCGTGTCCGGATCAACCTCAACCTTGATCTGGTCGGACGCAATCTCGTTACCGTCGACGTCCTTCAGCGGGTCACCGTTCGGGTCCGTCACCGTACCCGTCAAACCAGGCTTCGGGTTAACGACCGTATCGTCAAGCGGCGACTTTACGCCCGGCTTCACCTGATCAGTGGTCGTGCCGTCCTTAATGGACTGCTTGGGCTCAGTGATCCTGATATCAATCGGATCACCAACCTGCTTGCCATCCTTATCCCGGACAACCACAGTCGCATCCTGCGGATCAGTACCCTTCGGCACCGTCACCGTGATCTCACCAGTGTTCGGGTTGACCTCAACCTTGGCATCCGGAATCGGGTTGCCGTCGGTACCGATGACCTCACCGGTCATACCCGTCGTCGGGTTGGTCACCTTATCATCGATCTTCTTCGGCTGACCATCAGCAACAACCTCATCCGTGGTGTCACCAGGCGTAATCGCCGGATCCTTCGGGATGATCTGAACATCAACCGAACCAACGGTCTCCGGGTTGTTCGGATCCTTCGTCGGATCCGTAATCGTCACCTTCGCCGGACCAGGCTTCGTGTTCTCCGGAACCGTGACCTTAATCTCACCCGTGTCCGGATCAACCTCAACCTTGATCTGGTCGGACGCAATCTCGTTACCGTCGACGTCCTTCAGCGGGTCACCGTTCGGGTCCGTCACCGTACCCGTCAAACCAGGCTTCGGGTTAACGACCGTATCGTCAAGCGGCGACTTTACGCCCGGCTTCACCTGATCAGTGGTCTTACCGTCCTTAATGGACTGCTTGGGCTCAGTGATCTTGATATCAATCGGATCACCAACCTGCTTGCCATCCTTATCCCGGACAACCACAGTCGCATCCTGCGGATCAGTACCCTTCGGCACCGTCACCGTAATCTCACCAGTGTTCGGGTTGACCTCAACCTTGGCATCCGGAATCGGGTTGCCGTCGGTACCAATGACCTCACCGGTCATACCATCGGACGGGTTCGACACGCGGTCGTCGACCTTGTGCGGCTGACCATCAGCAACAACCTCATCCCGGTCATTCTCACCAGCGGTGATAGCCGGCGGAGTGATAACCACCGGGATTGGGTTTCCAATCTGGCTGCCGTTGCCATCGGTGATAACGACGGAGCCAGCACCAGGCGTGGTGCCCTCAGGGACAGTTACGATGATGTCGCCGGTGGTCGGGTCGTCCTCGCGCGGCTTGATCTCGACGGTTGCACCCTCGATATCCTCGCCGTTCTTATCCTTAACAACGCCCTTGGTGTCGTTCGTTGGGTTCTTAACGGTGTCGTCGAGCGCCGTTCCCTTGCCATCAGCAGGAATCTCGTCGATCTTTGTGCCCGGGTTTAGAACCGTCTTGGAGTTCTCATCGAACGGGTTGGTGTTGTTCTCAACCTCGGTCTTGTTGTCAACCCCGTCACCATCAAAGTCGCCCGTCGGGTCGAGGATGGACTTTCCGTCCTTACCCACCAGATCGAAGGTCGCGGTAGCTTCGTTCTTCGAACCGTCGTCGTAGGTGAACGTCACCGTTTCCGTCGGTCGTGCGAACGGAGTGAACTTCTCGACGAAATCGTTCCAGTTGGTGGTGCCATCTGGGAAGATCTTGCCGTACTCATCCTTGACCTGAGCATCAGTCGGAGCCTTGGCTGTGACGTCGCCCGTCTTGGAATCCGTGGTAATGGTCCAGTTGGTAGCCCCGTCCGAGGTCTTACCCGCCGCGCTCTTCAGCTTTTCAGCCGGATCCTTCGCCCAGGTGACCTCGGCGGTCTCCTTCGCCCCCGGTTTGACACCGGTGGGGTCGAAGGAAGGCTGGTAATCGTAAGCACGGGTACCCGGCTTGACGATGACAATGTCAATCTCACCGACCTTCTCGTCGTTCCCATTCACCGGTGTAGTGACGATGACTTTGGCCGGGCCAACCGGAGCATCGATCGGGACGTTGACAGTGATCTCACCGGAGTTCGGATCGATCGTGGCGGTCGCATCGTCGATCGGGTTACCAGCCTCATCGACAACCTTTGCGTTGACCGGAAGCTTGGACGGGTTCTCAACCCTATCGTCGAGCGTCTTCGGCTCGGTGGAGGTCACAACATCAGTCTTCGAACCCGGGTTGATGGTCGGGGGCACAGAGTTAGCGTCGTTCGGGTCCGTTCCGAACTTCTCCTCGTCACCGTCGTTGACCCCATCACCGTCGGTATCTGCCTTGTTCGGGTTGGTGGGCACCTTGGGGTTGCCGTTGGCATCCACGATGCCGACTTCGTAACCGTCGGTAAGACCATCACCGTCGGAGTCAGCCTTCAACGGGTCAGTCGGCTCGTTGCCAAACGGGTTCTTGGAACCAGAAATCTCCTCGCCGTCAGTGAGACCATCACCGTCAGTGTCGGCCTTCTTCGGATCAGTACCGATGACGATCTCGATGTCATCAGGCACGCCATCGCCATCTGCGTCCTTGGTCTTGTCCAGGATGATCTGATCCACAAAGTGCGTGTAGAAGTAAGTGCGATCCTCTTCCTGGTTACGCACCGCACGCACCTTGATAATCCACGACTTGTTCACCAAGTCCCGGTTCGGCGTACCAGTAATCACGCCCATTTGCTGACCGTGGTAGCTGAAGTTCGGGTCGTAGTACAACCCCGTGCCGTTATTCTTGTCCCCCAAATCCGCGAGGAAATGCTCTTCATCGCCTACGCGCTCAAAAGCGAACACCTCAACCGAAGCATCCTCAAGCTTTTCCGGCTCAGGGATACCAGCCTCAGACACGATCACCGGGATCGGCACGATCGGCTGCTCCACCTGCAGCGTCACATCCGGAATAGCGTGCACACGGAAGTGAATCGCAGGCGACTTCACACGTACGATTACCGGCACCTCGTCGCCGGAACCATCCGGGTAGGTCACAACGACGATTGCCTGCTTGTCCCCCGTCTGCGTCGTATCCGGGGTTTCCTTCCACACGTAGGTAGTGCCGTCCGGAAGATCATTCTTGTTGCCGATGGAATCCGCCGGCACCGCGTTGTGGTTGCGATCAACCTCCTGCAGCTTGCCTTCCGGGGTGTAACGGTCAGCATCGGAGTTGACGCGAACCTCAGCGTCGGCGGTCTCGGTGGAACCATCCGGGTAGGTCACATCGACGGGGATGACGTAGTCACCCGACTTCTTCGGCGCCTTACCAATGGTGATCACACCAGTCGCCGGATCAACCGTCACATTGTCAAAGACCGGGGAACCGTCATCCTTCTTCGGCAGCTTGCTCTTATCAATGCTGAACTGCGGGGTCCGACCATCCTGGCTGGTGGGGGTGTCGATCTTCTCACCGTTTGCATCACGCCACTGCGGGGTGACCGAGACATTCTCCTGCTCCGGGTTCACAGCAGTACCCGGGTACACCGGTTCGAACCGATCCGCATCCGTCGGCACCGGCTCAAACTCCACAAACACCAAATCACGCGTGTTGTCCTCATAGACAACAACCACCGGCACCTTGACATTCTTCGTACCACTAGGCGACTGCGGCAACGTCACCCTACCGGTGTTCTCATCGATCGTCGCACCTGCCGGCGGGTTCTCACCGAACTCGTACCGTTTCACCGGCACCTGGTTCGTCGGGATAGGATCACCGACCGGCTCACCGTTTTCTTCCCTACGGAACACCGGCGCATCAGAGGTCACCGGGTTACCAGCCGGGTCCGGCGCAACCGGGGACTCATACCGCGGCTCATACTTCGCAGCCTCACCGGTTGTCACCACAAACGAATCCGACGCCACCACACCAGCACCCGAGTACAACAACGCGGTGTAGGTCTCACCATCCTTCGCACCAGCCGGCACCGTGAAGTTCGCATTCACCTCATCACCACACGTGGTGATCGGAGTACCCGTGGCCGCGTCAACATCCTTGGTCTCCCGGCCACGCGAATCCTTCACACGCACACCATTGGTGTCAACCACATAGCCTTCGCTATCGGTCCACACAATCTTCGTGGCCCACAACGGCACCGTGCCATCAAGCACCAGCTCCGCCGTGCTCCCCGGCTTCGCCGGGAACTCGTGATTATCAAAGTTGCGGATAAACAACTTCAAGTTCGCGTCATACGGCGACGACTGAATCGCGAAATTCTCGTTGATCACCGCACCAATCAGACGCTGTGTAGAAGGGTTTGGGCGCCAGTTCTCCGCGCCCGCGGCATTACGGAACTCCGGTGTGGCAAACCCAGACGCGGTCTGCATGATCACACCGTTGGGATCCTCTACCCACATGTACACATTGCCAGTCGTCTCACGGAAATCACGCCCAGAGCTCTTAATCCCATCGATCGAGTACGTGCCATCCTCAGCCGTGGTCGCAACATAGGTGGTTTCCAACCACTGCGGATTCGCCAACAACCGCTCACGCACAGTCCGCGTGCGATCCTTACGATCCAGCTGCTCAATATCCTGCAACCCACTCACACCCTCAGGCGTCAGCGTGGTCAGATACACCTTGTACCCACCAGCAGGCGAATCCATCCCCGCACGCGTCGCCTCATACGACGGACCAGCAATCCCGTTCGACGCGTCCGCACCCTGGCCGGACTCGTACCACACCCGACCCTCAATACGGTTCTTACCGGTAGCCGAACCACCACGGTTGCCCACATACGGCATCTCAACAACGTTGTCAGCCACCATGTAGTTCTCACCCGTAGCCACATCAATCGGAAGCTCCGTCATCCACCGATCCACACGCTGCAAATTCAGGCCAATCGTCTGCCACTGACCCGTAGAACGACCCGCACCCTCAGCGGTGCGCTCATAGGCACGAATACCATCACCCGCACGAAGCGGGTACATCATATTGCCCGAATTCTGGTTGACCTGCGGCTCCACCCAAATCCGGTAGAACTGATCGTTATACGCACCGAAAACGTGGTGGACACCCTGGTTGTCGTAGAACCCCTCACGCAAATCAAACACATACGACCCACGACCAAACGAGCCCGTACCACCCCAATCATGGGTCTGGGTCACATAGATCGGCGACGTCGCACCCGTGCGAGAACGCCACTGCATATACACATTCGTACCCTCAGGCACCGGCAACTTCGTGCCCGTATCACCGTTGGTGATCGCGCCGTAACCACCCATAAACACCTGACCAGAAATGGTGTTCTTCGCATTAGTTTTACCCACACCACCGCGGACATACCCGTTGGCGATGCCGTCAATATTGATCGCATCCGGAATCGGCTGATAATTCTTCGCCTCGTAGATGTACTCCGTCGTCGGCGTCTGGCACGACGGATCCACGTTGTACGGCAACGCGCGATCCGCAGACGTGTTAGCCGACGCCGGACCATCCGCCGCAAACGCCACCGGCTGCACAAACGGCGCCACCAACGCCAGAGACATCGCAGCCGCGGCGATCGACGTGCCGCGGCGGCGAGCAGTTTTCTTGCTTTGCATGTGATTCCCTCCAGGGATCTCGAAACAAGGATTTCCCCGGGCACCACATGCGGCCCCCAGGGCCGAGCTCTCTCGAACGAAGACAGGCGGGCCTATCTGATCGCACAGCAAGCGCTCTTGATCCACATGATAGACACAGGCTTAGGTAGTTTCCCCAAGCTTTCTATCCGCTCACTTTTATTACAGCCTTCAACAAATACTAGGCCCTTTAACCTGCGCTTCTCCCGCCGGCATCGGCACAATGTGTCGCGCCCAAACGCATTCGACGTTGAGCAAGGAGAGCTCGCCGATAGGTGATACATGCCCACGGCAGGTCAGGGATAAAGCCGACAATCCCCGTAGCAATTTCGGTCCCGCACGTCATTTGTTTGATCAAGATCCGGCCATATATAACCCATTTGGGGGGAACCAAAGGGGGCGAGTACCCGCTAGAGCGCGGCGGCGGCGCGGGCGGCGCGCTCCTGGGCCTCCTCGGCGGTCTCCCCCGTGGAGCGCATCAGGAGGGCGGAGGCGAGGACCTGCACGCCGGTCTCCTCCACGGCCATCGCCCGGGCGAGGCACTCCGTGGTCACGGCGCGGCCCTCGGTGGGGACTAGTTGCGAGGCGCCGGGTGAGATCAAGGTGGCGTCGATAGGCAAGCGAAGCGATGCTCTGGCGTGCAGCTCAAACTGATCCAGGCGCTGGGTAGCGCGGGTGACCATGCCGTCGAGCGTGGGGCGCGGGGTGGCCTGGGAGAAGTAGACCTCCTCGCCGTCGATAAAGAGTTCCACAGAGTGGACGCCGCAGCTGTTCATCGCGCCGGTGACGCGGGCGGCGATGGAGCGCGCGTTGTCCATTGCGGCCTCGGTGAGCTGGGCGGGCTGGAAGGACTGAACAAGCCGGCCGCGCTCGTGGCGGGTGCCGATGGGCTCGCAGAACCACGTGGCCAGCTCACCAGTGGCTGGGTCCACGGAGCGCACCGCGAGGATGGTCACCTCGGAATCGAACTGGATGTAGCGCTCCACCACCACGCCCTCGCCGGGGGACGCCTCAAGGGCGGCCCGGTACGCGGCGTCGAGCTCGCCGGGCTCGCGCACCACGCTTTGGCCGGTGCCATCAGTGGAGCGGCCGGGCTTCACCACACACGGGAAGCCGATGCGCTCCGCGGCCTCCGCGAGCTGGGCGGGGTCGGTGACAAACTCATGTTCCAGGGTGGGCAGGCCCAAGTCATCGTTGGCGCTTGCGCGGGTGCGCTGGCGGTTGGCGGTAAGCTCCGAGGCCTCGATGGTGGGCACCGTCTCCGCGCCGGTGGCCTCAGCGGCGTGGCGGAGCTCCTCCAGGTCGAAGTCATCCGTGGCGGTGACAATCAGGCGGGGCTTCAGGGATGCGGCGCTGGCCAGCGGGCCGATAACGGACTCGAACCCCAGCTGCGCGTACGCCGCCGCCAGCTCGGTAGCGATGACGCCGCTGCCGATAATCAGAACCTGCGGATTCCCGTCGATGCTCATGTGGGGATTATCCCACAGGGGTTCGGCGCGCCCGGAAACGCCGCGTTACCTCAGGCAAGCAGCGAGCAAACCGGCGGTCAGCGCCGCACCAGTGCCCACTGCGGCCACGCCCAGTGCGGCGGAGCCGGCGTTGAGGCCGAACTGCTGCAGGGAGTTGTTCGCCGCCTCGAACTGGGCAGCAAGCTGCGGGTTCATGATTCCTGCTTTGCGCTGCAGCTCGGAGTTGACATTCTGAATCTGCGCCCCGATCTGATCCGCGAACTGCGCCGCCCCACCGAGCGCGACCTGCGATGCCAGGCCGAGCGGGATCAGCGCCAGCAGCGGCAGGCCAAGGCCAACAAGCGCGATCTCGCACTTGCCCGGCAGCTCCAAGTCCGAGGAACCGAGATCCAGGGAGCCGAGGCGGTCCGAGGAGCCGAGGCCCAGGGAGCCGAGACTCGAAAGGTCCGGAATGACGAGGAAGCCGGGGCCGGGGCTCGGGATCAGGTCGTTGTTATCAACGGTGGTTTCGTCTCCCCTGGCCACGTTGAAGTCAAACGTCACTGTGCGACGGCCCACGGTGGCCTCGACCCTTACCTTCGACGTGCCGCTGGTCGGCAGCTCGATCACCAGGCCGTTGTCCTCCACCTGTGCGATGTCGCTGCCAGCGGTGATCTTGATATTGGCGAGCTCGCCCAGGTTGGCGATCTTGCTCAGGTCAAACTTCGCGGATTCGCCCGGCTTCACCGTGACGTTGCGGACGATCGTCACCGCGGCGTTGCTCGGCTTAGAGGTGGCGGAATCATTGCTGGAGCCAGTGGAGCTGGACGGGAGATCAGCGTTGCTCGATTGCGCGGTGGCCGCCGGGGCCAGTGACGGGGCGATTAGTGCGGTGGAGAGCGCTGCGGCGATCAGGGTGCTGCGACGGGCCGCTTTCGACTCGAACATGGGGATTCCTTTCAAAATAAGCGTCGAGGCAAACAGGAGGAAGGGGTTCAGGCCCTTGCGCTCGGTTACTTGGGAATCGATGTGATCGGCCCGCGGCGTTACGTTCCCGGGGTGACGCCGCGGAGGAATGCGGGCGCGGCAAGGCGGGCGTCGACAAGCAAAAAGCTCCCTAACGCTCCATTACGTCATGGCGCGCGATGGCCTGGTCGCGGCCCGGGCCCACGCCGATGTAGGAAATCGGTGCGCCGGAGAGCCCCTCGAGGCGCAGCACGTAGTCCTGTGCCTTCTTCGGCAACTCAACGAACGTTGTGCAGCCGGTGATGTCCTCGTCCCACGCGGGCATCGTTTCGAAGATCGGTTCCGCTTGGTGGAACTGGGTCTGGGTGACAAATGGCGCAACGAATATCGACAACAGGATTCCGCCGAGCTAAGATGGGGCCACCCGGCGAAAAGTCCTCCAGGGGAGGACTTCCCTGCTAAGCAGGGATAGCCGGTTTTCTTTTTCAGACTTCAGGTTCGCCCCAAGGCTTAAACGTTGATTTCAGGGTTGGAGCGATACAGGGATCGAACCAGGTGCAGCGCTTTCCCTCGACTATGCGCTGGGTCGCCCATAGCCCATAATCCGCCGCCTGGAGGCCCCACGATGTCGGTGCACGCCAGATGCATGTCGTGATATCCCGGTCGATCTGGGAGCACACTTCGTTCACGGCTTCATCGACTGTCTGTCGCATCCTCGCGGTACCGAACTCAGCCGCGACAATGGCTAGCTCATCTCCCGGGTCCGAAACTTGCAGGGCCACTTGTTTTACATGCAAATGCCAAGCCAGCTTGTACAAATACAGTCCGCCCTTCTCCCGCACATCGGGATAGGCATTGGCTTTGTAAAGGAACGTCGTATCGAAGCGCGGCTGCTGACCTCGGATCATCTCGAACACCTTCGAGCGCGTCTTATTGCTGTCGGCGCACGCGTGAAACCCGTTAGCGAGACCCGAAGACGCCAGACTTGCCCTCAATTCATGCGCTTCTGCGACTGCATTTGCGTACTGAGTGTCTGAGAAAGCGGCGGTACCAAAGCCGAAGTAGATCGACGCACCTCCCCCGCGAGGGTCTGGCGAACTCGAGTAATCAAGGTTGCCAGTCTCGTCGGCAAAGAGATACACCTTGGCCATCTTTACCGCGCCATGACGTCGTGGCGCACGATGGTCTGATCGCGGCCGGGGCCCACGCCGATGTAGGAGATGGGGGCGCCGGAGAGCTCCTCCAGGCGCAGGACGTAGTCGCGGGCCTTCTCGGGCAGCTCGTCGAAGGTGGTGCAGCCGGTGATGTCCTCGTCCCAGGCGGGCATCGTCTCGAAGATGGGCTCGGCGTGGTGGAACTCGGACTGGGTCAGGGGCATCTCGTCGAAGCGCTGGCCGTCCACGTCGTACGCCACGCAGATGGGGATCTCGCCGATGCCGGTGAGCACGTCGAGCTTGGTCAGGAAGAGGTCGGTGAAGCCGTTGACGCGAGAGGCGTAGCGCGCGATCACGGAGTCATACCACCCGCAGCGGCGCTTGCGGCCGGTGTTCACGCCCACCTCGCCGCCGACCTCCTGCAGGTAATCGCCCCACTTGTCAAAGAGCTCCGTGGGGAACGGGCCCGCGCCAACACGCGTGGTGTACGCCTTAATAATGCCGAGCGACGCCGTGATGCGGGTGGGGCCGATGCCCGCGCCCACGCACGCGCCGCCCGCGGTGGGGTTGGAGGACGTGACAAATGGGTAGGTGCCGTGGTCCACGTCCAGCATGGTGGCCTGGCCGCCCTCCATGAGCACGTGCTTGCCCTCGTCCAGGGCCTTGTTCAGCACGTACTCCGCGTCAATCACCATCGGCTTCAGGCGGTCGGCGTAGGAGAGGAAGTACTCCATGGTCTCGTCCACCGAGATGGTGTTGCGGTTGTACATCTTCACCAGCATCTGGTTCTTCACGTCTAGCGCGGACTCGATCTTCTGGCGCAGGATGGACTCGTCGAAGATGTCCTGCACGCGCAGGCCTACGCGGGCCACCTTGTCCGCGTAGGTGGGGCCGATGCCGCGGCCGGTGGTGCCGATAGCGCGCTTGCCCAGGAAGCGCTCCTGCACCCGGTCCAGCGTCTGGTGGTACGGCGCCACCAGGTGGGCGTTGGAGGAGATGCGCAGGCGCGACGCGTTGGCTCCGCGGGCCTCAAGGCCGTCGATCTCCTCGAAGAGGGCCTGGAGGTTGATCACCACGCCGTTGCCCAGGATCGGGGTGGCGTTTTCCGAGAGCACGCCCGCGGGCAGCAGCTTCAGCTCGTACTTCTCGCCGCCCACCACCACGGTGTGCCCGGCGTTGTTGCCGCCGTTGGGTTTGACCACGTAGTCCACCTGGCCGCCCAGGATGTCGGTGGCCTTGCCTTTACCCTCGTCGCCCCACTGGGCGCCCACGATGACGATGGCGGACATGTACGTATCTCCTTTAATAGGGCACGGGATCTGGCACGGAGCCGCCGTTATTGTAGCGTGAGCGCCATGCGTCTTATCCATTGCGCGTGCGGCACCGACGTGCGTCTTCCCGGCGCCGAGCACCACCAGCTGCCCGCCGTGCCCACCCGCAAGGACCTCCGCTTCCTCGACGCCTTAGCCCGCGAGTGCCTGCCCGTGGACCCCACTCCCTCGCTGGCCGAGATCCAGGCGCAACCGGACGTGGCGCACCTGGGTACGCCTCAGCGCGCGCCCCAGGAGCCGGACGAGCGGCTGCGCGTGGTGGTCTCGGGCTCCGACGCCGCGCTCGGCGCCGTGCTCACCCGCATGATGCGCGCCGATTACCTGTGGGTCGAGGTGGCCTATATACCCACGGACCCGGCCTCCCCCGCCGCCGTGTGCTGGGGCGTGGGCGGGCTGGACGGGGCCGCTTTCGCCCTCGAGGCGCCGGTTGTGCCCGCCGCGTGCGTGCGCAACGACACCGGCGATGTGGTGGCGGGCTCCGCCGTGATCTACCGCGGTGACGGTTTGGAGGAGTTCGTGGGCGAGATCGTGGTGGATTCGCAGACGGTGCTTTATAACGAGCGCGCCACCGCCCGCTTCCACGGCCAGTTCGGCGCCCGCCTCGTGCCCACCATGGACGCCCCCGGGATCGCGTGCGTGCCGCTCACCACGCCCATTTCACCTTCAGGCCCAGTTTCTTCGCGCTCCCCCGAACAACTCGAGTGGCTCTCCGGCGCCCCCGCCCTGCGCTGGCTCACCCGCGGCAAGACCGCCCCGCCCGCCGTGCCGGACCCCTCCCGGGCGCTCACGGGCCGCGCCGTGCAGGCCGGGGGCAAGAGCATTGCATTGCTTATCGACGCAACCCTGAAGCCCCGCCCCGCCACCCGCGCGACCTTCTACCGCCACTTGCGCGACATCCAGGCGGTCCGAAACGCCTAAAAAGTACAAATGTGATAAAAATCACATCCTGGCGTTTTGTAGCCTGGTGGGGCGATTTGTGACCTTCCTGAGACCTGGGTGGGGATGGCGGGTGGTCGGGGGCGTCGAAAAGCAACTGCATTCCTGCAGGTCACGCCACCATGATCTGCGCCATACCTGAAACCGGACTGAAAGTGGCCCTTGAATCCAGGAAGTCAAGCGGGCCCCGCGGCACAGCGGCGAATCTCGCTACGTTGGGCAGTGCTCCCAGAAAAGGGAACCCCGAACAAATTGCAAGCTGATGAACGAAGGAGAAATCATGGCTGATTACAACCGCATTGAGGACCTGGCAAACGCCACCGCTGTCGACGTGAACGGCGAGAAGGTCGGCGACGTGCAGGACGTGTACGTGAACGACACCACCGGCCAGCCGGACTTTATCTCCGTGAACCACGGCCTCTTCGGCGGCGGCACCTCCATCGTCCCGCTGCGCGGCCACTCCCTGCGCGACGGCGAGCTGCACCTCGCCTTCCCGAAGGAGCGCATCGAGGACGCTCCGGATCTGGACGAGAACGGCCACCTCACCACCGAGGACCAGGAGGCGTTCTACCGCCACTACGGCCTGACCGACGTTCAGGACGTGACCACCTACGAGACCGGCGCCGCCTACGGTGCTCCGGCCGCCGCTGGCGCTGCTGGTGCGGGCGCTGCCGCTGGTTACGCTGCTGACGAGCGTCGCGACGAGACCGTGGACGCTGACCGCCGCGAGTTCGCGGACCGCGCTGACCACGCTGACCACGCTGACGAGCTCATCCGCTCCGAGGAGCAGCTCAACGTGTCCAAGGAGCGCGTCGAGTCCGGCCAGGTTCGCCTGCGCAAGTACGTCGTGAACGAGACCGAGACCGTCGAGGTTCCGGTTGAGCGCGAAGAGGTTCGCGTTGTCCGCGAGCCGATCTCCGAGGCTGACCGCGCCAACTACGCCAACGAGCAGATCGGCGAGGCCGAGGCCTCCGTCACCCTCCACGAGGACCGCGTGAACGTGTCCAAGGAGTCCGTGCCGGTGGAGAAGGTTTCCCTGGAGAAGGACACCGTTCAGGACACCCAGCGCGTCTCCGAGGAGCTGCGCAAGGAGCGCTTCGAGACCGAGGGCGAGGTTGTCACCGACGCCGACGCTCGCAACATCGACGGCGACATCAACCGCTAAGGTTCCCCGCTGGGCGGCTTCCTCTAGGGTTCCGCTAGGGTTCCGCCCACTGGGCTAGCGGATTAGACCGAAGGCCGGCTGCAGGTTTGCAGCCGGCCTTCGTCGTGCTTTGGGGCCTTGGGAGGGGCTTGGGAGGGGCCGACGGGGCAGCTCCCTTCGCGCAAAGAGGCATATTGCCGCAAACAGGCATATTCCAAACAGGCATATTGAGGCCACGCGAAAATCGACCTGGGGATATGCCTGTTTGGCGGCGCTCGGCCCGCCCGCGAATATGCCTGTTTGACCAGGGGCCTGTCTGGGACGCCGCTAGGCATAGCCTCAGAAGAGTACTTGCGGGGCCACCACGGCCCCAGGGCCCCGCCCTCGGAAGGTGCACCTCGGCGGGTGCACTTCTTACAAACAGGCATATTCCAAACAGGCATATTGGGGTTTCGGGAAAAATGACCTGGGGATATGCCTGTTTGGCGGCGCTCGGCCCGCCCGCGAATATGCCTGTTTGGCCAATATGCCTGTTTGGGAACCGGGTGAACCGAGGAGTCGGGGGAACCGGGGAACCGGGCCCGGGCCTAGGAGCGCCGGGCTAGTCCAGATCGAAGGTCTCGGGCTGGTAGCGCGGGGTCTTCGAGGTCGGCGCGAGTGCAGCGAGGGCGGATTCGCGGGACATACCGCAGATTTGGAGAAGGTCCACCGTCAGGGAGCGGCTCTGAGCCAGGAGGGCGTAGGCAGAGAGCACGGGTTCGGCGGAATCCGGGGTGGGTGAACCCGCGCCGGCCGCAGAACCCGCAGAACCCGCGCCGGCCGCAGAACCCGCAGAACCCGCAGAACCCGCGCCACCCGCGCCACCCGCGCCACCCGCAGAGGCGGCGGGGCCGGCGAGGACCTCCATGCCGGAGCGCTGGGCGATGCCGCGCAGCTCGTTGACCAGCTTCGGAATGGTGGCGGCCTGGGTTTGGCGGGAGCGGACGTCGTAGAGCTCGGAGATTTCGAGGCAGACCTGGGAAAGGGCGTCGATGAGCTCGACTTGCTCGGCGGTGGCGGAGTCGCCGTCCTCGCAGAGCACCAAGGCCCGGCGGGCGAGGACGCGGGTGGTGCGCACCGCGTTGTCCACGGGCGGGATGACGCGGCCGAGGGACTGGATGTAGCGGCGGGAGCCCCAGAGGAACGGGGACAGCTTGGTGGATTCCTCGCCGGACTGGATCTCGGCCGCCATGGAGTCGATGCGGGATTGGGAGCCGCGGATGGCGTCGAGGGCTTCGCTGATGTGATCGGGGTTGCCGGTGCGTAGGCCGGAGGAGACGTCGTCAAGCACGGAGCTGACCAGGCTCATCACCTTGGAGATCTCGGCGCGGGCGCCGTTGATGGGGGCCTGCGGGATGAGCGCCAGGGTGGCCAGGGCCACGGCGCAGCCCACGAAGGCGTCGATGGTGCGGTCGATGCCGGTCACCTCCGCGCCCGGGTGCATGATCGTGGCGATCAGGATGGCGCCGATGGCCACCTGGTTGTTCATCAGCTGCGAGCTGGAGAAAAAGGACGCGATGAGCAGGGAGAGCGAGACGATGAGGGCGATCTGCCACCCGCCCTCGCCGATGCGGTAGAGGAAGAGGTCCCCGATCAGCACGCCGATCAGGCAGCCGAGGGCGATGTCCCACGCCTTGCTGATGCGGTCCCCGCCGGTCATGCCGATGATGATCACCACGGAGATGGGGGCGAAGAAGGGGCGGTGGTGGCCGATCACGTCCTTGGCCAGCCAGTATGACAGGCCTGCGGCGATGCCGGTCTGCAGGATGGGCAGCAGCCGCTTACG
Organism: Corynebacterium bouchesdurhonense; assembly: GCF_900078305.2. Classification (GTDB taxonomy): domain Bacteria; phylum Actinomycetota; class Actinomycetes; order Mycobacteriales; family Mycobacteriaceae; genus Corynebacterium; species Corynebacterium bouchesdurhonense. The sequence goes on along the minus strand of NZ_LT546014.1, from coordinate 4,177 downwards.
CACGCGTTTCAGGCGCGCCTGCACGGAATCTTCGACCGCGCGGAGGCGGTCCCGGGTGGTCATTCTTTGTTGGGGCATTGGTGTATGGGGGGTCGTCGACAAGCAAAAAGCACCGGCCACAATCGGCCGGTGCTTAACACTACCGCTTACTTGGACACGGTCTTGCCCACGGAGTGGAGATCCTGGCACGCCTCGATGACGCGCTCGGACATGGACTGCTCGGCCTTCTTGAGGTACGAGCGCGGGTCATAGGCCTTCTTGTTGCCCACCTCGCCGTCGACCTTAAGCACGCCGTCGTAGTTGGAGAACATGTGGGCGGCCACGGGGCGGGTGAACGCGTACTGGGTGTCGGTGTCCACGTTCATCTTCACCACGCCGTAGCCGAGGGCCTGCTCGATCTTCTCCTTCTCCGAGCCGGAGCCGCCGTGGAAGACGAACTCGAACGGCTTGGCACCCTCCGGCAGGCCCAGCTTGCGCTCCGCCACCTTCTGGCCCATGTCCAGCACCTCGGGGCGCAGCTGCACGTTGCCCGGCTTGTACACGCCGTGGACGTTGCCGAAGGTGGCAGCCAGCAGGTAGCGGCCGTTCTCGCCGGTGCCGAGGGCGTCGATGGTCTTCTCAAAGTCTTCCTCGGTGGTGTAGAGGTTCGCGCCGGCCTTGGCCTGCACGCCGTCCTCCTCGCCGCCCACGACGCCGATCTCCACCTCCAGGATGATGTTGGCGGCGTGTGCCTTGGCCAGCAGCTCCTGGGCCACCTCCAGGTTCTGGTCGATGGGCACCGCGGAGCCGTCCCACATGTGCGACTGGAACAGCGGCAGCTCGCCGCGGTCCACGCGCTCCTGGGAGATGGCGATCAGCGGGCGCACGTACTCGTCCAGCACCTCGAGCTGGCAGTGGTCCGTGTGCAGGGCGATGTTGACGTCGTAGTGCTTGGCCACCTCGTGCGCGAACGCGGCCAGGGCCTGCGCGCCCGCCACCTTGTTCTTCACGCCCAGGCCGGAGCCGAACTCGGCGCCGCCGGTGGAGAACTGGATGATGCCGTCCGACTCCGCCTCGGCGAAGCCCTTGATGGCCGCGTTGATGGTCTCGGAGCTGGTGCAGTTGATCGCTGGGAACGCGTAGCCGCCCTGCTTGGCGGTGTCCAGCATCTGGGCGTAAACCTCGGGGGTTGCGATGGGCATGGGGTGAACCTTCCTGCTCGGGGCACAGTGTCGCCTTCTAGTATGCCCGAGGTGGCGCGTGGTTAAGGCTGTGAGTTTCCTGTGCGGGGAGAAGGGGGGCTTCATGCTTTTCGACGCTCCCGGCAGCATGCTTCAATCCCGCAACATGCTGCCGGATTGCAACATGCTGCCGGCTTCGGAAACGAGCATGTATGCCCCCGCGATTGGGGCGCGTGGGACGCGTGGGATCTGTGGGGCGCGCGGGGCGCGCGGGGCGCGTGAGGCGCGTGAGGCTAGCCCAACACGTCCGACGCCGCCACCCGCGCCGCCGCCTCCAGCAGCAGCCAGCCGGAGAGCTGCACGGACAGGTCGCGCTCGTCGATGCGCAGCAGGCCCACCGCCTCGCTCAGCGACGACGGGCCGAGGCCGTAGTTGTGCGGCAGGCGCGCGTCCTCGGTCCACTCGGCGGGGAAGATGGGCAGGCCGTCCACCTCCAGGCGGTGGGTCCACAGGGACTCCGCGGAGGCGAGCACAAGGCGCGCCGCCACTTTCTTGGTGGCGATGTTCTCTCTGGAGTCCGCGGGCAGGCGCACCGCCACCTCGGCCAGGTAGCGCGCGAGGATGCCCTTGAACAGGCCGCCGTCGCCCTCACCAGACTCGGACTCCGGGCTGACAATCACGCCCTGCGGGTTGGCCAGGTGCAGCGCCACCGCCTGGACAATGGCGCGGATGTGGGTGATGTAGAAGACCGAGTCGTCGGCCCGCTGGGAGTCCTCGAAGGAGTCGATCTGGTCGGTGTAGCCGAGGCCCACGTCCTCGCGCAGCGCCAGAGCGATCTCCAGCGAGGCGCCCAGCACCGTGCCCTGGTTGTAGGTGTAGATTTTCTCGACCACTTCGGGGCCGTTCATGCGCATGCGGATGCCGTCGAAAAGCAGGCCCGACTCGGTGACCAGATTGTCAAAGATCCAATCCACGATCTGGCGCGCCTTGTCTAGGCGGCCCGTGCGCGCGAAGACGATCGCGGCGGTGGCGTTGGACGGCACGTTGTAGAAGGTCTCGCCCTTGCGCCACGGCAGCACGCCGGTGACGGGGTCGATGCCCGCCAGCAGGTCAAACTCCAGCGCGTCGAGGGCGCGGGGGCGGCGCGAGCCCTCGAGTGCCAGTGCGCGGTTCCAGGCGAGGGCGAGCCAGGCCTTGTCGTCGTAGTGCTGGTTCTCCGTCAGCTTGCCGCGGTTGCGGCGCTGGATCCCGCGCAGCGTGTCCGCGATGCGGCGCTTGCGGCTCTTGGTCGGGCGGCGCGACGCCGCGTCCACCTGGCAGTCCAGGTACTGCGCCTGCCACCAGTAGTGCCAGTGCCAGAACAGCTTGTCCTTGGCGCCCGCCGGCCACGTGGCCGCCGCCAGGTTGGTTTTGGGAATGCCCCACAGGCGCATGGCGTGGCGCTCATCGATGGCGGATGATGCCAGGTCGGCCCGGTGCGACCAGGTTTCAGGCACGGCGGCTCCCTCGGGATGCGGTTGTTCTGTAGCCATCTTGCCAGACACCTGCCGGGCGGGACGTTTCCCCGCCCCTACCAGGCACGATCCAGGTCCGCGTGCTGGCGGATCCACGCGTGCATGGCAATGCCGGCCGCCACCCCGGCGTTGATGGAGCGCGTGGAGCCGAACTGGGCGATGGAGCACGTCATCTCCGCCGCCGCCTGCGCCCCCTCGGTCACCCCGGGGCCCTCCTGGCCGAACAGCAGGATGCAGCGCTCGGGTAGCCGCGCCGTCTCCAGCGGCACCGAGCCGGGCGTGTTGTCGATGGCCACGATCGGCAGCCCCTGCTCCCCGGCCCACGCCACCAGCTCGTCGACGCTGCCGTGGTGGCGCACGTGCTGGTAGCGGTCGGTGACCATGGCGCCGCGCCGATTCCAGCGCTTGCGGCCCACGATGTGCACCTCGCGCGCCAAAAACGCGTTGGCGGTGCGCACCACGGTGCCGATGTTCATGTCGTTTTCGAAGTTCTCGATGGCCACGTGGAACCCGTGCCGCCTCGCGTCCAAATCCTCCACGATGGCCGGCATGGACCAGTAGCGGTACGCGTCCACCACGTTGCGGGTGTCGCCCCCGCGCAGCAGCTCAGGGTCCAGGCGCGGGTCATCCGGCCACGGGCCCTCCCACGGCCCCACGCCCCGGCGCGCCGGCATCCACTCGGTGGGCCCGCGGCCCGGGTCGGACGCGGCGTCGGCCTCCGGGCTAGGCGAGTCCAAGGTCGTCCAGTCCGAGGAGGTAGCGGTACTCGAGGGAGGCGTCGGCAAGCACCTGCCCCGCGCCGGTGGCCCGGTCCACAACGGTGGCCACCGCCACCACCTCGGCCCCCTCCGCGCGGCACGCCTCGACGGCGGTGAGCGGCGAGTTGCCCGTGGTGGTCGTGTCCTCCACCACCAGCACCTTCTTGCCCGCGATCGACGGGCCCTCGATGCGGCGCTGCATGCCGTGCTTCTTGGCCTCCTTGCGCACCACGAACGCGTCCACCGGGCGGCCCGCGGCATGCATCACCGCGGTGGCCACCGGGTCCGCGCCGAGCGTGAGCCCGCCCACCGCATCGAACTCCAGGTCCGCCGTCAGCTCGCGCAAAAGCTCGCCGATCAGCGGGCTGGCCTCGTGATGCAGCGTGGCGCGGCGCAGGTCAACGTAGTAATCCGCCTCCTTGCCCGAGCTCAGCGTCACCTTGCCGTGCACCACCGCAAGCTCCTTGACCAGCTCCGCGAGTCGCGCCTTCTTGTCCATTACTGCTCCTTGTCTTCGAAGATTGAGGGGGGCATCGCTTTTCGACGCACCCTAGTCAGATCCGCATCCCCCACCCCCGACTCCCCCGCCTCGCGCGGGCCCTCGGCGATGGGCGCGATCTCGTCCGCGCCGATCGCCGAGGGCCCGCGCGAGGCGGGGGGGGCGGGGGGGGGGGGTGCGGGGGGGGGGGGGGGGGGGTCCCGTATAGACAACCGGCGCGGCCGACGCGACCACCCGGGGGGTGGG
>NZ_LT546013.1 GCF_900078305.2 Corynebacterium bouchesdurhonense | reverse complement strand
GATCGTTTTCTTATCCACCCGCACACCAGAGGCAATCACACTCTCTAGCGGGGCGCTGTCGGTCTCGCTGACCCAGATAAAGTTACACACACACCAACAACAACACAAACCCGCAGCACAACACGCTAATTTGCGGCGTGCTTGCTATCGCTAACGCGTCGGATTTCGGCGCCGAGTTCGCGGAGTTGCTCTACGAAGTTGGGGTAGCCGCGGTCGATGTGGTGGACGTCGTGCACCGTCGTCACGCCTTCGGCAACCAGCCCGGCGAGGACCAAGCCGGCTCCGGCGCGGATGTCGGAAGACCAGACATCAGTGGAAGACAGTCGGTCCACACCCCGCAGCACCACGTGGTGGCCGTCCACGTTGGCGTCGGCGCCCAGGCGCTGCATCTCGTCCACGAAGCGGAAGCGCGCCTCGAAGACGTTCTCGGTGATCACGGACACCCCGTCGGCGACCGCGGCGATGGCGATGGCCATAGGCTGCAGGTCTGTGGGGAAGCCGGGGAACGGCAGGGTCTGGTAGTCCACCGCCTTGGGCCGGCCGTCCATGCGCACGCGGAACCCGTGCTCGTAGGTCTCCACCTGCGCCCCGGCCAGCTTGAGCTTGGACAGGGCGAGGTGCAGGTGGCGCGGCGCAATGCCGGTCACCGTGATGTCGCCGCCGGTGATCGCCGCCGCGTACGCCCAGGTGCCGGCCACGATGCGGTCCCCCACCACCGTGTGTTCGGTGGGGCGCAGCGCTTGGACGCCGTCGATGGTGATGGTGGAGGTGCCGGCGCCGTCGATACGCGCGCCCATGGAGTTGAGCATGTCGCACAGGTCAACGATCTCGGGCTCGCGCGCGGCGTTGTCGAGGACGGTGCGCCCCTCGGCCATCACGGCGGCGGTGACGATGTTCTCGGTGGCGCCGACGGACGGGAAGTCGAGCTTTATGTTCGCCCCGTGGAGCGCGGTGGCCTCGGCGACCACGGCGCCGTGCTCGATCCGGGTGGTCGCGCCGAGCTTTTCCAGGCCGGTTTGGTGCATGTCCAGGGGGCGCGAGCCGATGGCGTCGCCGCCGGGTAGCGCCACGCGGGCCCGGTGGCACCGCGCCATGAGCGGGCCGAGCACGGCCACGGAGGCGCGGAACTGGCGCACCGCGTCGAAGTCGGCGTCGGGCGAGACCTCCGCCGGGGTGTGGATGCGCACAGTGGAACCCTCGATGTCCACCTCGCAGCCGAGCCCCACCAAAACGTCGCACATCAGGGGCACGTCGAGGATCTCGGGGCAGTTGTGGAGCGTGGTGGTGCCCTCGGCAAGGAGCGCCGCTGCCATGAGCTTCAGCACGCTGTTTTTCGCGCCGTCCCCCTTGCCCGAGCGGGAGAGCGGGGCCCCGCCGCTAACTAGAAACCGTTCTTTCACGCCCCCGACTGTACCGAGATCGGCAAAGGGCGGATCAGGGCAGATCAGGGCAGTGCGCCGATGCGGCGGGCCGCGTTGACCGCCTCGTAGCGGGTGTGTGCGCCGAGTTTGCGCATCACGCTGCGCAGGTAGGACTTGACGGTCTCAGCGCCGATGCCCATTTCCTCCGCGGCCTCCACGTTGGTGTGGCCGAGCGCGACGCAGGAGAGCACGTCGATCTCGCGGGCGGAGAGCTTGGTGGATTGCTTCACCCGCACGGGCGCCACCATCTGGTCGCACAGCTGCTCAAGCTCCCGGCGCAGCGCATCATCGTCTACGCGGTTGGCCAGCATGCGCAGCTTTGAGTGGGTGGCGCGCACCTGCTCCCACTCGGCGCTGTTCATCACTCGGCCCTGCTTGGCGCCGGTCTTGCCGGCGTCCAGCCGGCGCATCGCCGAGTTCACGGCGAGGTCCTGCTCTAGGGTGCGGGCGGTGAGGGTGACCTCCTCGATCACCTTGTCCCCCAGGCGCACGGTTGAGTGCACGCCCACGTAGAGGACGCCGCGGATCTCGCGCTGCACGATCACGGGTACGGCCACCACGGAGTGGAGGCCCTCGTCCTGGATCGCCTTATCGTGCTCGTGGGAAATGACGCTGGCGCGGGTGTAGTCGCTCACGCCGACGGCGCGGCGGGTGGCCACCACGCGGCCGCCGACGCCGCTGCCCTGCTCCACGATCAGGTTCTGCAGCGCCGGGGTGCGCAGCCCGATCCACTGGGTGATCTGCAGGCGGTTGTCCGCGAGCAGCGTGCCGTACATGGCAACGGGGATGCCGGTGGCGTTCTTCAGGGAGGCCAGGGCGGCGCGGATCGCGTCGTCGTCGTCCTTCATGCGTTGTGCGTCCACAGTCATGGTGTTGCAAGCCTTCCCCGGCCGCCGCTGGGCCGCTGTTAGCAATTGCTCACATCATAACCGCCGAACGGGGGTAGCCAAATCTGGCCCCGCCGCGGTGCGGGAGCGCCCCGGTGTGGGGAAATGTCTGTTTGGGTGGCGGTTGCGGGGGTGGCGTCGAGAAGCAAAAGCTCCCTTGAACAGTTCGGTCTTTTTCAATTGGACTATGCGGTCTAGTTTCGCGGTGTATAGTCGGGCTCACAAACCCCCCGAACGAGGAAAAGGAGCAAAGCAATGGCGAAGATCGCGCAGAGCGTGCTGGATCTGGTCGGCGGCACCCCGCTGGTGGAGCTGCACGGCATCACGGAGAACTCGAAGGCCCGCGTGCTGGCCAAGCTGGAGTTTTACAACCCGGCAAACTCGGTGAAGGACCGCATTGGTAAGGCCATCGTGGAGGCGGCCGAGGAGTCCGGCGAGCTGAAGCCGGGCGGCACCATCGTTGAGGCCACCTCGGGCAACACCGGTATCGCGCTGGCGCTGGCCGGCGCGGCGAAGGGCTACAAGGTCATCCTGACCATGCCGGAGACCATGTCCACCGAGCGCCGCGTGCTGCTTCGCGCGTACGGCGCCGAGATCGTGCTCACCCCGGGTGCCGCCGGCATGAAGGGCGCAGTGGAGAAGGCCAACGAGATCGTCGCAGAGAACGAGGGCGCGATCTTGGCCCGCCAGTTCGAGAACGAGGCCAACCCGCGCATCCACTACAAGACCACCGGCCCGGAGATCTGGAACGACACCGACGGCCAGGTGGACATCCTGGTGGCCGGCGTGGGCACCGGCGGCACCATCTCTGGCGCCGGCAAGTACCTCAAGGAGCAGAACCCGGACCTGAAGGCCGTGGCCGTGGAGCCCGCCGCCTCCCCGCTGCTGTCCAAGGGTGAGGCCGGCCCGCACAAGATCCAGGGCCTGGGCGCCAACTTCGTGCCGGGCACCCTCGACCGCTCCATCGTGGACGAGATCATCACCGTGTCCAACGAGGACGCGGTGGCAACGTCGCGCGAGCTCGCGGTGAAGGACGCAATCCTCGGCGGCATCTCCACCGGCGCCAACATCAAGGCCGCGCTCGAGCTGGCCGAGCGCCCGGAGAACGAGGGCAAGACCATCGTGGCCATCGTCTGCGACTTCGGCGAGCGCTACGTCTCCACCGTCCTCTACGAGGACATCCGCGACTAGGGAGCAGCTGCTTTTCGACGCCCCCTTGCCCCCGCCCTCCCGTGAATCGAACTCACAGGATGGCGGGTTTTCGCATGTAAGCTGCGCCGTATGTTGTTGAAGGTCGTCACAACCATCCGCGAAGACCTGGCAAATGCCCGCGAGCACGACCCCGCGGCCCGCGGCGACGTGGAGAACGCCATCGTCTACTCCGGGCTCCACGCCATCTGGGTGCACCGCGTCTGCCACGCCATGTGGCGGCGCGGCTGGAAGGGCCCAGCACGCATCCTCGCGCAGTGCAACCGCTTCTTCACCGGCATCGAGATCCACCCCGGCGCCACCATCGGCCGGCGCTTCTTCATCGACCACGGCATGGGCATCGTGATTGGCGAGACCGCGGAGATCGGCGACGGCGTGATGCTCTACCACGGCGTGACCCTGGGCGGGCAGGTGCTCACCCAGACCAAGCGCCACCCCACCATCGGGGACAACGTGACCATCGGCGCGGGCGCCAAGGTGCTCGGCCCCGTCACCATCGGCGCAAACTCCGCCATCGGCGCCAACGCGGTGGTGACAAAGGACGTGCCCGAGAACTCGATTGCCGTGGGCATCCCCGCAAAGGCGCGCCCTCGCCGCCGCAACGAGGAGGTCCGCCTGGTGGACCCGGACCGCTACGTCGACCCGGGCACGTACATTATTTAGGCCGTCATCTAAGCCGTCAGGTCCTGGTACTCCGGGTTGCGGTCGATGAAGTCGCGCACCGCCGAGCACAGGGGCTCCACCGCGAGGCCCTGAGCGCGGGCGTCGTCCAGCGCGTACTGGATGAGGGGCCTGGACAGGCCGCGGCCCCGGAACTCGGGCTCCACTACGGTGTGCGGCAGCACGAGGGTCTCCCCCACGCGCTTGTAGGAGGCGTGGCCGGCCACGGTTGCGTCGATAAGCAGCTCGTACTGGTGCGCCTGCTCGTTCTTGCGGAGGGTGTACTGCTGATCCTGCGAAGTCATGCGGCCATCCTACGCGTCGAAGCCCCTCCACTCGATGTGGAGGGGCTTCGGTGTGTGGCTAGAGCCAGGATCGAACTGGCGACCCCACACTTTTCAGGCGTGTGCTCTACCGACTGAGCTATCTAGCCAGAACGGCTTGCTACAAGCTGTTCTGCGACCCTGACGGGACTTGAACCCGCGACCTCCGCCGTGACAGGGCGGCGCGCTAACCAACTGCGCCACAGGGCCATATTTTCTTATTCTGTGCCCGCTTCCAGCGCCTTCGCACTGTCGCTTGCACGAGTTGATACCTTACACAGACCCCCGCGGAAGCCACAAATCGCCAGCGCACACACCATTTTCTCAGTTGCCGGGCCACGGCGCCGGGTTAAGGGTCAGAATGTGTGTCCGGAATCGGTGATTTCCGGGACCTGACCTCGTTCTTCAGCGAAAGTATACGCTTCCAGGGCGTATACCGAGCTGGGGTCGGCGAAATCCTCGGTGTGGCAAC
>NZ_LT546012.1 GCF_900078305.2 Corynebacterium bouchesdurhonense | reverse complement strand
GCAAAAGCCCCTTCACCAGCTCGCTGGCGTCATCGGTGGAGGTGGAGAGCTCCCCGATGAGCTTTGCGAGCTCGGGGTTATCCATCAGCTTCTCGCTGATCGCGTTGACCCTCGACGGGTCATAGCCATTCTTCGGTGACACCGTAGTCATTATCGGTGAAACTCCTTTCAGATCAGAGCCTCACACACAAACTTCCTGACACTCTCTGCACAAGCCGCGGGGTCTGACCCGATACGGGCAACGAAAAAGGCCCCGCTAGCAGCCTGATGCAGCGTGCCTCAGCTGTCCATTCCTTATTTGTTCAGGTTCGGCAGTCATGCGTCATGCGCAGGAACGCCAGGGACCAGCCTCATCCCACTCAACGATGCGAGTATGAGTGCCTGTCTTCCTTGGAACCGAGACGCTGATCAGCTCACCGTCATTGACGGCCGTGGACTACCCAGCTACAGCACTCTCCGTCGCCGCCCCGCAACTTTTCCACTCCGCCGAGACGGCGGAACGTGGGCCAGGGCGTCGATGGCGGTGGCAATCACTGCTGCCATTGCCGGGCCAGCGTGCGAAGGGCTGTCGCAGTTGAAAGCTTATCGATGATCAAATACCGCGGCACAGGTATGGACAGGCAGGTCAGTCCAGTTTGAGGTCGGACGTGAACTCCTCGTGGGAGACACCGCCCGCCTCCTGACGGGTAGCCGCTGCGGCACGGATATTTTCGCCATCCTCCAGCGCCTGAACCGCCCGGTCGTAGAAGTCCGGGGAGACCACCACCGCCCAGTGGCGGGGCCCGCGACTGAGGATGGTGACCGGTTCACGTTGGGCGGCATCAAGATAGTGGCTTTGTTCGCTGCGGAACTGACCGAGGGTGACCGTGATGCCCATACCCTTTAACGTACATTTTGTACAAGAAGTGCAGCAACGATCGCGGCCGTTCCGGAAATCCTGCCCGCCGAACGGGACGCTTAGGGGCAGACACCTCCTTGACTGATACCCCCCATGGGTATAGGTTGAAGGTTGTTGGGCATCTCCACTCCTGCCCTTCAGGACATCAAGGAAAGGAACATCTGATGAGCGCCGTAACAAAGAAGTACGTCATCGAAGGCATGACCTGCGGACACTGCAAATCCTCCGTGGAGGAGGAGATCGGCGAGGTCGCCGGTGTGACCATGGTGGAGGCCACCGTGGATACCGGACAGGTGACCGTCACGGGTGAAAACTTCACCGACGACGATGTTGCCGCCGCTGTCACGACAGCCGGCTACACCGTCAAGCCCTAATCTCTGGGCTCGGTCCCCACCTCGGGTAGACACGGCCGGGCCAACCCTGCTGGATATGCCCATCAGGCCCAGCCATGCAGGTTCGATATCCCCGACGGTGCATCTGCGGGCGGGCCTTTGGGACCTCGGAGATGCACCTCACCGCTGTTTGCTGAAGGACTGATCACTGATGATTCAGACTCAACCGTCGGTTGACCTACTCCAGGTCGATCTGGGCGTCACCGGCATGACCTGTACGTCGTGCTCAGGGCGGGTGGAGCGCAAGCTCAACAAGCTCGATGGCGTGGAGGCTACCGTCAACTTCGCCACCGAATCCGCCTCCGTCAGTTACGACCCCACCAAAGTCGACGCCGATCGGCTGATCGAAACCGTGCGGGGTGCCGGGTACGACGCGTTCACCATGAGGGATCAACATGCCCCCGCCGTGGACAGCGGCCCGGAGGACGACACCGAGGTGGTCGGTGACCGCCACGAACAGGCCCACGAGGCCGAGGCCACAGACCTGAAGTCGCGTCTGATCGGGTCGACGATCCTCTCCGTTCCGGTGGTCGCGATCTCGATGATCCCGTCCCTGCAGTTCATGAATTGGCAGTGGGCCCTGCTCGTCATGTCCACCCTGATCTACTTCTACGGTGGCGCCCCGTTCCACCGGGCGACCTTAACCAACCTGCGTCACCGCTCGACCACGATGGACACGCTCGTGTCTCTGGGCACTACCGCTGCGTATCTGTGGTCGCTGTGGGCCTTGTTTTTCGGCAACGCCGGGCACCCCGGCATGGTCATGGAGGTGAGCCTGCTGCCCCGCGATGACGGCATGGACCACATCTACCTCGAGACCATCGCCGTAGTCATCACCTTCCTGTTGCTCGGCCGGTGGTTTGAGGTCCGCGCCAAGGACCAGTCCTCCGCGGCGCTGAAGTCCCTGCTGGACATGGGTGCGAAAGACGCCGCGGTGATCCGCGACGGTGAGGAAGTCCGCGTCCCGGTCTCCCAGCTGACAGTCGGCGACGTCTTCGTCGTCCGCCCGGGTGAGAAGATCGCCACCGACGGTCGTGTCATCGAGGGCACTTCGGCCATCGACGAGTCGATGCTGACAGGCGAGTCCGTTCCTGTCGAGGCCGCCCCCGGCACCCCGGTCACGGGCGCGACGATCAACACCTCCGGTCGACTGCTGGTCGAAGTCACCCGCACAGGTTCGGAGACCACGCTGTCCCAGATGGCCAAGCTGGTCACTGACGCCCAGGCGAAAAAAGCCCCGGTCCAGCGCCTGGTGGATAAGATTTCCTCGGTCTTCGTCCCGACGGTCATTGCCGTCTCCATCATCACCCTGATCGTCCACCTCGCCCTCGGCAGCGGGGTGAACTGGGCTTTTTCCGCCGCAGTCGCGGTGCTGATCATCGCTTGCCCATGCGCCCTGGGACTGGCCACCCCGACCGCCCTGCTGGTGGGCACCTCCCGGGGCGCGCAGCTGGGCTTGTTGATCAAGGGCCCGGAGGTCCTCGAATCCACCCGCCAGGTCGACACCATCGTCATGGACAAGACCGGCACCGTCACCTCCGGGGTCATGTCGGTCACCGGCGTCCACGCCGCCGACGGCTACACCAACAACGAGGTCCTCGCCTTGTCGGCGGCCGTCGAAGCAGGCTCCGAGCACCCCATCGCCAAGGCGATTGTCGCCGAGGCCGAGCGCTCCGGGAACATCCAGGAGGCCACCGACTTCGACAGCACCGCCGGCCGGGGTGTCACGGCCACCGTCAAGGGTCACGTCGTCACCGTCGGCCGTCCCGCCGGCCAGCTGCCCCGTGACCTCACCACCGCCTTCGACCACGCACAGTTGCTGGGCGCGACCCCGGTTGCCGTCTACGTCGATGACCAGCCCGCCGGTGTGGTCGTGGTGCGCGATGTCATCAAAGACTCCTCAGCGGAAGCGGTCGCCCAGTTCCGCAGGCTGGGGTTGAGTCCGTACCTGCTCACCGGCGATAACGCGAAGGCCGCGGCCGCCGTCGCCCAAGAGGTGGGCATCGATGCGGCCAACGTGAGTGCCGAGGTCCTGCCGCAGGACAAGGTCGCGGTCATCGAGAAGCTGCAACATGAGGGCAAGAAGGTCGCCATGGTCGGCGACGGCGTCAATGACGCGGCCGCCCTGGCCCAGGCCGATCTGGGTCTGGCCATGGGGGCGGGCACGGATGTGGCCATCGAGGCCTCCGATATCACCTTAATGAACAACGACCTGCGCTCCGCGGGCGATGCCATCCGTCTGTCACGTCGCACGCTGGGCACTATCAAGGGCAACCTGTTCTGGGCGTTCGCCTACAACGTCGTGCTGATCCCGGTCGCCGCGATCGGTTTCCTCAACCCGGGGTTGGCGGGCATTGCGATGGGCTTCTCCTCGGTGTTCGTGGTCTCCAACTCCCTCACGCTGCGTAGATTCAAGCCCTCCCACGACAACACCAGTTCCTCACCGCAGCCCGCTCGCCCCTCCGTGCGGCAGCCGGTCACCGCCTATCCGAATAACGCCACAGGGCGTGGGGACCATGAGGTCCTCACGCCTCATTCCATACCCTCGGGCTTTCCATCCTGATCGACCCGCAACTGACTCAGGACATACCTGCCCCGTTTTTTCAGCAAGGAGACCATTGTGGATACTCGCACCCCTGATCAGGCCGTTTCCTCCTCGGGTGGGGCCGACACCTGTCGCACCACCCATGGCTACATCAACGACAAGGATCGCTATCTCGCACGCCTCAAGCGCATCGAGGGCCAGGCCCGGGGCCTGCAAAGCATGGTCGACGAGGAACAGTACTGCATCGACATCCTTACCCAGATCTCCGCGGTCAATGCTGCCCTACGCAGCGTTGCCCTGGGACTACTCGATGACCACATGAAACACTGCGTCCGTGACGCCGCCCAGTTAGGACGAGAGGAGGCCGACGCGAAGTTCCAGGAAGTCACCGACGCTATCGCCCGTTTCGCCCGGTGACAGGCCGGGACCCGACCACCACGCCCCGTCGAGAACGGCGGCCAGGCCACTCTGACCGCCCCTGTTGCCGGCTGGAGGCTTCGGAGTTCTGCTGCTAGCGGCGGCATGATCGGGTTGATGGCCACTGTGGTGCTGCTGGTCGAAAAGATCGCGCCGCTGAACAACCTCGGCCACATCCCCACCTGCAACATCAACCGGTGCTGTTGCAAAGTTGGGGGGAGCCGCAAAAACTCAGTTTCTCATTCCCTGATGGCCGCTGCGGATGGGCGTTGTCAGGCCGTCTCGAAGACCCGGTTGACGATCACCGCGTCCGGGTTCGGTTGCCCGTAGGCAAACATCGTGCCTTGCCCTTTCTGCAATGAGTGCATCGCCTCCGGTCAAGTCCCGTGTAGTGGTGTAGCCGTTCGTGCTTTCGGCTCGGTATGAAGTTCGGGGTTTGGTCAGGCGGTTAGCTCGTGGTGGTCGCGGGGATCGTCTCCTGTCCGGTGCATGAGTTGTTTGGTCTGTTCGAGTGCGGACAGTGACATGTAGCGTTCTTGCTGGATCCAATCGTCGTGCTTCTCGGCAAGGACCGCCCCGACAAGCAGGATGATGGATTTGCGGTTCAGGAAGATGCCCACGACGTCGGTGCGCCGGCGGATTTCCCGGTTTAGCCGCTCGGTGGGGTTGTTGGACCACACCTTCGTCCAGACCGGTTTCGGGGCCGCGGTAAACGCCAACACCTCATCGAGTGATTCCTCCAAGTACGCCGCTACCTGGGGGAATTTCGGTTCCAGCAAGTCGACGACTCCGCGGGCTTGAGCCCAAGTGGATTGGGCATCAGGTTGCTGGAAGATCGTCTGGAACATCGCAGAGACCATCGGCCACTGTGTCTTCGGGACTTTCTCGTAGAGGTTTTTCGCGAAGTGGGTGCGGCACCGCTGCCACGACGCGTCAGGCAGCACTTCGGAAATCGCGTGCTGGATGCCCTCGTGAGCGTCACTGGTGATCAGGAAGACACCGCGAAGCCCGCGGGCTTTTAGGTCCTGGAAGAAGCCTTTCCACGATGCGTTGGATTCCGCAGTGGCAACGTGCATGCCGAGCATTTCGCGGTACCCGTCGGCGTTGACACCGGTGGCAAGCAGCACGGAGCATTTGACCACCCGGCCGCCTTCGCGCACTTTGATTGTCAACGCGTCGCACGACAGGTAGGCGTACCCGCCTGGGTCCAGTGGGCGGTTTCTAAAGTCTGCGACCATCTCGTCGAGTTCTTCCGACATCCGCGAGACTTTCGATTTCGACAGGTGAGAAATCCCAAGGGTTGCCACCAGATCGTTCATCCTGCGGGTGGAGACCCCTTTGAGATAGCACGTCGCAATCACGGTCGATAGTGCCCGTTCGGCTCGTGAGCGGCGCTCTAGCAGCCAGTCTGGAAAGAACGCGCCGTGGCGCAGCTTCGGCACTGCCACATCGATGGTGCCGACACGGGTGTCGAGGTCGCGGTGGCGATACCCGTTGCGGTGGTTGACCCGCTCGGTGGAAGCAACCCCGTATTCGGCGCCGCAGACAGTGTCGGCCTGGGCGGAGAGAATCTGGTCGATAAACCCTGCAGCATCTGGCGCATCAGATCCGGGGAGGCTTGAGCGAGCAGATAGGTTGTCGGGTCGATAGAATGCGGTGCAACGGTCATCGTCATGTGTCTTTCGGTGAGATGTGGTAGTTGAGTCGAAAGGTTACTGGCGGTGGCCGCCCCTGTATTTCCCAGGGCGAGAGTGTCCGATTGTTTGTGTGCGGGGGCTTAGTTTACAAGTAGTCCGCGAATCGGTCGGGGTATGCCACGGCTAGTTGGTTGATGGCTTGTTTCCACCCGGTGGCTTTCGCCCCTTCAATATAG
>NZ_LT546011.1 GCF_900078305.2 Corynebacterium bouchesdurhonense | reverse complement strand
CGTAGAGCGCCCCCCACCCCCGGCCGCGGGGCGGGCGGGCGTCGGGGAACGCGGCGGCCGTCTTGCCGGATTTGCCCACCTTGCGGGCGGGGGAGCCGGCCCAGCGCGCGCCCTTCTTCACGGGCTTGGCGCCGGTTACGGTGGAGCCGGCCTCCACGTGCGCGCCGGCGCGCACCTCGGTGCCGCCCATGAGGGTGGAGCGGGCGCCGATGCGGGCGTCGTCGCCAAGCACAACCGCCCCGACGTGGAACTCGTCGCCGTCCAGCCAGGTGCCGGAGAGGTCCACGCCGGGCTCCACGGCGGCGCCGGGGCCCACGGTGAGCAGGCCGCTTATGGGCGGGATGGTCTGAAAGTCCACGTCCTTGCCCACGCGGTTGCCCAGCATGCGCGCCAGCACCTTCACAAACGGCGTGGCGGAGATGTTCAGCGCGCCGGAGGCGGCCAGCCACTTCTCCGCGGCCCACATGCGCAGGTGCACCGCGCCGCCGCGCGGGTACACGCCGGGCGTCCCCCGCCCGCGTATGAGTCGCCCCCCCCCCCCGCCGATGGGCACGCGCCCGAGCGGGGTACACAGGACCAGCCAGGCGGCCACCACGGCCCACCACGGCGCCACCTGGCCGGCCAGGCACAGCGCCAGCAGCACCCAGGTGATGGCGGTGGCGGCGCGCAGCGTCATCACGGGCAGGAGCAGGAGCGTCTGGGCCGCGCGCGTGCCGGGGCCCACGGGCGAAACGGTCCGGTCGCGGGTGGTGGGGGAGGAGGTGGTGAGGGAGGCGTCGATAAGCGATGCCAAAGCCCCGAGGCGCGGGTGATCATACAAATCGCGCACGGCGAAGGTGGGCACGCGCTCGCGCAGACGCGTGACCAGCGTCGCGGCCGCGAGCGAGGTGCCGCCGAGGGAGAAGAAATCCGCGTCCGCGCCGGGCACGTCCACGCCGAGGACCTCCACCCACAACTCGGCCACCCACTGCTCGGTGGCGCTCAACCCAACCGCGTCCACCGACGCCGGCAGCGGCCACGGCAGGGCCATTTTGTCCACCTTGCCGGAGGTGCGCACGGGCAGCTCCTCCATCACGTGCAGCCGCGGCACCAGCGCCGCGGGCATCACCTCGGCCAGCTCCGAGCGCATCTCGGCCACGTCCAGTGCCACGCCCGCCTGCGGGGAGACGTAGCCCACCAGCACCTTGTCGCTGCTGGGCAGGGTCTGCACGGCCACGGCGGAGTTGTACACGCCTGGCAGCGCCGCCACGTTGGCCTCCACCTCGCCGAGCTCGATGCGCCTGCCGCCGATCTTCACCTGGTCATCCGCGCGGCCGATGAACGCCAGGCCCGCGTCGGTCACGCGCACGTGGTCGCCGGTGCGGTACGCCCGCTCCCACTCGCCCCAGCGGGCGTACTTCTCCGCGTCCTTGGCCGGGTCCAGGTAGCGCGCGAGGCCCACGCCGCCGATGATCAGCTCGCCGTCCTCGGCCACCGCCAGGTCCCAGCCGTCCAGGGCCCAGCCGATGGTCACGGGTGTGCCGGGTTCGAGCTTGCTTGCCGACGCCACCACCGTCGCCTCCGTCGGCCCATACGTATTCCACATCTCCCGGCCGGCCGAGAGCCGGTCCGCCAACTCCTGCGAGCAGGCCTCTCCGCCCACGATGAGCAGGCGCACGTTGTCCAGCGCCTCCGCCGGCCACAGGCCCGCGAGCGTGGGCACGGTGGACACCACGGTGATGTCGCGGCGGATCAGCCACGGGCCCAGGTCCTGGCCGGAGCGCACCAGCGAGCGCGGCGCGGGCACCAGGCATGCGCCGTGGCGCCACGCGAGCCACATCTCCTCGCAGCTGGCGTCGAAGGCCACGGAGAGCCCCGCCAGCACGCGGTCCTCCGGCCCCAGCGGTTCCGCCTGGCAGAACAGGCGCGCCTCGGCGTCCACGAACGCGGCCGCCGAGCGGTGCGTCACGGCCACGCCCTTGGGCGTACCGGTGGAGCCGGAGGTGAAGATGATCCAGCAGTCATCGTCCAAGTGGGGTTTTTGCTTATCGACGCCCCCTTGCCCGCCGCCAATCACCTGCAGGCCCGTGTCGTCGAACAGCGCGTCGATCTTGGCCTCGCCGAAGACGAGGTCCGCGCGCTCGTCCGGGTCGTCCGCGTCCACGGGGACGTAGGCCGCGCCGGCGAAGAGGGTGGCCAGGATGGCGATGTACAGCTCGCGCGTGCCCGACTGCATGCGCACGCCCACGCGCGACCCGCGCCCCACGCCTGCCGCGTGGAGCTCGGCCGCCTGCTCCTCAACGGCGTCGAGTAGCTCGGCGTAGGTGAGAATCGCGCCGTCATCAATCGCCGCCGCGTCCGGGTGCGCCTCGGCCGTGGCCAGGACGATGTCCACCAGGGTGCGCGGCTCGGCGGCGAGGGCGCCGCGGCGCAGCTGGGTGTTGGGGGTGTTTGTGTTCATGTTCATGGTGACAACAAAATCGTTGGAATTGGCAAAGGTTGGAGGATACCAACTAATTCCGGTGTGGTCGAGCCGGGCGGGGCGCGCGCCTGCGCCTAGTCCTAGCACGTCCTTGCACGTCCTAGCACGGTCACAGCGCCTCGGCCCGGTAGCATTGCCCGCATGGCTGGAGACACGTACGTTCCGCGCAGGCCCCCCGAGCTGCCGCGATCCTCCGGCCGCACCGCGCCCCAGCGCCCGCCGCGCCCACCCCGCAAACCCCAGTGGGTGTACATGGCGCGCCGGGCGGGCGCGCTGCTCATCCTTGCGCTGCTCCTCTTCGCCATCGTGCGCGCCTGCGGCGGCCCCGCGGATCCGGAGTCGCAGCCGGAACCCGCCACCACAACCACCGCTGCCGTGGAAACAACCTCCTCCACCCCGGCCGCGACCACCACGCAGGCCCCGCCTGCTCGCATCGAGGCGTCGCGCCCGCAGGAGATGGTGGTGCCGGCCATCGGCATGAAGGCCAAGTTCGAGGATGGGGACTGCCGCGTGGTCAAGGGCAACGTGGACCCGGACGGGCTGAACAAAGCGTGCGCGTACACGGCGCCGGATAAGCCGTACCAGCTGCCGGGCACGGACGCGGGCGACATTGTGGTGATCGCGGGCCACGCGGCGGCGGGCGTGCCGGCCGTGTTTGACAAGCTGTACAACCCCGCCGAGAACGCCCACACCCTGAAGATGGGCGACACCATGTACCTGCGCACCGCCGCCTCCGGCGAGTGGTGGCTGAAGTACGAGGTCACGGACTTGCATGACCCGATGAAGGACGCCCTGGCCAACGCCCCCGAGATCTGGGGCAATGACCCCACGCCGGGTCGCCTCGTCACCATTTCCTGCGTGCAGCCCACCAACCCGTTCGAGGATTCGGTGCGCAACGCCGTGATCGGCTGGCGCTTCGCGGGAGTGTCTGCCGAGCCCCATGACTAGGGCTTTCGCTTCTCGACGCCCCCCTTACGGGGGTAAACCGCACCCCAGACGCGACCGCATAAAAGTGTCGTGTGTGACGAATGTGAAAACAGTGACTAGGGTGGGTGCAAGTCTAAAGCCTGTATTGAGACTTTAGAGATCGTCTCGAACCCCACCCTGGAGAACACAATGAAGCGAAACGGCACGTCCATCACCGCCCTGGCTCTTGCCGGGCTTATCGTCCTCCCCCTCGCCCCGAACGCGGCGGCGCAGTCCTCCGTCGAGGTCGGCCCGCTCGGCCCCCTCGGCTCCTCCGCCTCGGCCTCCGTTGAGGGCTGGTCCACCCAGGGCGCGGCCGACGCCGGCGCCTCGGCCTCTGCAGGCGCGAACGGCTCCGCAGGTGCCAACGGCTCCGCGGGCGCGAACGGCTCCGCGGACGCTAACGCTGGCTCCTCCCTCGACGGCACCGGCAGCTCCCTGCCGTGGTACGAGGAGGGCAAGAAGGCCGGCGAGCTCAACGGCGAGACCTGGTGGTTCGCCTCCAACCCGAACTTCGTGGTGAGCCGCCCGGACCTGATCAAGGGCGTCGCGCTGACCGCGGGCGCCGATAACGTGCTCACCGTGCAGGAGTTTGCGAAGCAGCTGGGCAAGCTGCAGCCGGCCAACCTCACCTTCGGCCTCGACGGCGGTGTGGAGGGCGGCTCCTCCGCCTCCGACCTGGCCAAGGCCGCGGCGATCGTCCTGCCGGCCCTGCTGCTCATCGGCGGCGTGACCTGGTACCTCAACGCGGACGGCCAGACCTACGTCACCGACTCCTCCCGCACCAGCTCCACCCCCACTGCGGGCGAGCGCGAGGCCTCGGCCAACATGCTCTCCAGCAACCGCGCCGAGGTTGAGGCGCAGGCCAAGGCCCAGGCTGATGCCCAGGCCCAGGCACAGACCCAGCCGGTGGCGGACAGCTCCATCACCCTGGACCGCGGCATCACCGCCGAGACCGGCAACAACACCTTCGGCAAGGGCATCATCGCCCTGCTCCTCGCGTCCGTGCTGGGCGCCGCGGCCTTCGCGTTCGGCCGCCGCCAGCTGGTCTAGCGCCGGCGGGCGCGGAGGGTTGCGACATCCTGGCGGCTCCGACTGACCCTCCCCGAGGCCCGGAAACCTACATAAAGACAGGCACCCCAGTGCTCGCTGATGAGGCGGGCGCTGGGGTGTCGTCGATAAGCACTAGCTCTCTTCTTCGAGCACCGCTTTGGCCAGCTTCTTCAGGCTCTTGAGCTGCTTGGTGGTGGACATGTCCAGCGCGCGGTCCTCGGCGTCCGCGACGTCCTTGGCCAGCGACGAGTGCACCTTCGCGCCCTTTTTGGTGGCGGTGATGATCTGGCGACGGCGGTCATCAGGATCGCGGTCGCGCTTAACCCACTCGTGCTTCTCCAGCGAGTCGATGAGGCGGACCATGTCCGAGGCATCAATGGCCAGGACCTCGGAGAGCTGGCGCTGGGAGAGCGGCTCCTCGATCACGCAGCTTAGGATCCAGAACTCGCGCATGCTCGAATCGTGGCCGGCGAGGGTGCGCTCCACCTCGTCCTTGGTGTGGCGGCGCACGCGCTCGATTTGGAAGGACGGCGACTGCTTGAGCGCGCTAGGCAAGTCCATGGATTGGCCCATGCTGTGTAAGCGTAGGCGCAGAACGCGGGCAACGGAAACCATTTGCGGCCCCCATTGTTTCCGCGCCGTGAGCTACCCCGGCGCTACTCGTGAGCTACCCCGGCGCTACTCGGTGGGCAGGCCCGCCTCGAGCCAGGCGTCGGTGCCGCCGAGCACGTTCACCACGTTGTCCCAGCCGCGCGACTGCTCGAGGTACTCCGCCGCCTGCGCGGAGCGCCCGCCGAGGTGGCAGATGAGGTAGATGTCCCGGTCCGGGTCGATCTCGCCCGCGCGGGCGATGAACTCGCTTAGGGGGACGTTCACGGCGCCGGCGGCGTGCACGGTGGAGAACTCGGTTGGCTCGCGGACGTCGATAAGCTGAGCCCCCTGCGGGACCTCGGTTACTTGCACGTTTTTCATGGGGCCCGAGTGTACGGGTGTTAGCGTGGGGCGCGTGATTTCCCCGCTGCCCCGACACCGCGCGCGCCTGGCCCTTGTGACGCTGCTGCCGCTCGCCGCGTGCGCGGGGGAGCCTTTGGTTGAGCCTGCGCCGGAGGCGCCGCGGGTGAGCGCCGCCCCGCCCACCGTGGAGGAGGCGGTGCAGGATGCGGGGGAGGGTGTGCCGCAGGCGTGGCCGCTGGAGATGCGCATCCCCGCCGTGGGTATCCAAGCCACGTTCCAGCCCGAGGCCTGCGCCGTGAAGGGCGACGCCATTGCGCCGAACACCATGACGGAGGCGTGCGTGTACGTCTCGCCCGAGCGGCCCTACGAGCTGCCCGGTTCCGATGCGCCAGACATTGTGGTGGTGGCCGGCCACACCGGCGCCGGGGTGCGCGCCGTGTTTGACAAGCTGTACGACGGCTCCGCCGACACCCACACCGTGACCGTCGGCGACGCCCTCTACGTGCGCACCGCGGAAAGCGGCGAGCGGTGGTTGCGCTACCGCGCCACGGACCTGCACGATCCGGAGAAGGGGGCATTGCCTACCGACGCCTCCGTCTGGGGCGCCGGCCCCACCCCCGGCCGCCTGCTGACCATCAGCTGCATCCAGCCCGCCAACCTCCTCGCCCAGTCCGTGCGCAACGCCGTGGTGGGGTGGCAGTACGACGGTGTCGCGGGGGAGGGGGAG